>NZ_AUCY01000011.1 GCF_000430005.1 Desulfovibrio cuneatus DSM 11391 | reverse complement strand
ATAACCATTGGCCTCAAGCTTGCTGGAAATCTCAGCGTGGTAGCTGAATTCCTTGCCATTGTCATAGGTGATGGTGTGCACATATTCCTTGATGGGACTCAAAAGTCCAAGGATAACCCTTGTGACTTCACTGGCAGACTTATTTTGCGCTTTACCTACCAACGTCAAACGGCTTTTCCTCTCTGCCAGGGTAACAAGAACGGGGCCGCCCTTACTGCCCTCAACCACGTCGGCCTCCCAGTCTCCAAGGCGTGAGCGTTCATCCACAACCCTCGGCCGCAGGTCAATGCTGATGCGATCTTTGATCTGGCCCCGCCTGTCCGGCTTGCCATATCGTCTTTTACGCTTACGCTGACAACGTAAATGTGTGTACAGCGTGCCCCCGGTCTTCCTGTTGGCGAGAATGCGCTGGTAAATCCATTCGTGACTAACGCTTACTCCTTGCAGCGCAAGCGCGCCTGACACTTGCTCTGGACTCAAGTCGTGGCAAATCATTTGCTCGATTGCCAGCCATGTTGCAGGTGAAATCTGAGTCTTTCCTTTATGGGCCTGCCTTTCTTGGCTTTTCCTTTCAGCCTGCTGGTAGCGATAACCGCGCAACCCCTTGTTGCGGGCATACTCTCGACTAACTGTAGCGGTGCTGCGATTCAATTCACTCGCTATGGTTCTCATGGATTTACCGCTTTTCAGACTACAGAAAATGTAATAGCGTTCTTCCTTGGCAAGGTGCGTGTAGTGCATAGTTCCCTCATCTGTGGTGGATAGAGAGCTAAGGTATTACCGCACCTTGCTTTTTTATCCAACACCGGGGGTGTTGCACTTACGACTTGAATCCGCCCGTTAAAGAAAAAGCCCTTCAGCTTGCTATTGCCTTAAGTGGACAGCCGTTTGATTCTATTCTTGTTGTTGATGAATGTGACGATGAAAGCCATAAGAACTTGGCTAAGCATATTTCCTGTAAAGATTCACGAGTGCGCCTGATTACTATCAATAGTGATAGTACTGTTAGGCATTCCAGTAAAACAATTGTAGTTATAGCTGACAAGTTAGAAGACAAAGACATAGGCACTCTGGTTAAGCAACTGGGGGCTAGTAGCCTTGAGGCTTTTGCAGTTAATTTTACAGGAGGATCACCTGCTATGGCAATTCTTGTTGGCATAGCAATGAAAGATGGTGGCAATCCTATTGCCAGCGTTGGTGAGCTTGCAGAACGCATGATTGGTGGATGTAGCATTGAGCCTGCGGCTCGTAGAGTTTTTGAGACACTTTGCTTATTTGGGCATCTTGGGTGTGATGGGGATAAGTTTAAAGAAATCCAGGCAATTTCCTCCACGCTTACGGAGGTTCCTCCCGAATCAATGTATAGGCATCTTGGTGATTTTATTCAAAGAGGAGTAGTTGAGCGTTTAGGGGACTATTATAAAGCGAAGCCATTGCCATTAAGCCTGTACTTTGCGGAAAAAGCTCTTGAACTTATGGCACCAACAACACGTCAGTTTTTATGTGATGGCCTCCCAGATGAGCTACAAAGCCGTTTTGTAAAGCAGCTTGCGTGGCTCAACCACTCTGATTCAGCGCGGGTTATTACTACGCAACTCTTATCTGAGGAATACTTTGGCAATTACGAGGCGATATCGCAAGGTCGTGGGAGTAACTTTTTTTATCATTTGGCTGGTGTCATGCCTGAAATGGCAATAACTTCTTTATCGCGCATATTTGAGCCACTCTCGCATGAAGACCTCAAGGCTTTTGTTCATGGTCGGAAATATATTGTTTGGGCATTAGAAAAATTGTGTTTTCCACGAGCTACCTTTTTTCCTGCAGCACGGCTACTTCTTCGGCTGGCAGCTGCGGAAACAGAAACTGTATATAGCAACAATGCAACAGGATATTTTAAACAGCTATTTCATTTACAACTGAGTGGAACTGAAGCTGAGCCTTCTATGCGGCTTGCAGTGATTGATGAGGGATTGTCTTCTTCATGTGTAGCTACTCAGTGTGTATGCATTGATGCACTTAGCGAAATGCTTGAATCCCATTTCACTCGCTCATGTGGGGCAGAGCAACTTGGATGTAATCCTCCTTTGGAGGATTGGAGTCCTAAAACATGGGGGGAAGTGTATGATTTTTATTTAGAAGCCATAAAGCGGCTAGCTAAAATTGCCCTAAGTAGTAATGAAGCTTATTCCAACATAGCTAAAAAGAAACTTGCATCGCGTTTAAGGCATTTACTTGATTACCCTCAGATATTTGATGAACTGGCTGCTGTCGTTACCTCTATTACCCAACAGTCGCGAACATGGCCTGAAGCCATCTATGCCATTCATGATTGGCTATATTTTGATAGCCGTAAAGGTAGCAGTGTGAAGTATGTTGCAAAAGTACGCAAATTTGCTGCTAGGTTAATGCCTGATAACCTGATTGAACTAGCCGTTTTTTACTCAAAGGAACATCATATTAAAATACATAACCCAGATATTGTGTATTCAAACAATCCTTCTTCAAATGATTTTTACTATTCTGATAGGATGGCACAAGAACTAGCTGTAAAAATTTCTAATGATATGGCTATGGCTAGGGAAGCCGCAGTACGTATTGTCTCGCCTGATATAAAGTCGCCTTTTGCTTTTATGGAAGTATTGGGTAAAGAGTGTGCTCATCCTGAATTTCTTTTTACGGAAATCCTAACTTGTATAGATGACAATAATATTGAGTTTAACCCTAGAGCATTAATGGCATTCCTTGCAGGTGTGAGCAAAAATACGTTTGATTCTGCTGAGTCATGCATGAGTAAAGCTCTTGAAAGTCCTTTGCTAAGAAAACATGTTGTTGAGATGTTAATGGCAAGAGAGCTTACAGATAACGATCTAGAACTGATTATCACATCATTGGGATCTGGAGTAATTACCCCTTTTGATTGTTGGCAATTATCTTGCGGTAGACGTTTAGAGCATTTTTCAGAAGACACTATAGTGAGATTTGTATCACAGCTAGAACAGCACGGAATTGATGGTTTTGAGGTGTCAATACAGATATTAATCATGTATCTACATAGTAGTAACATTAAAACAACAATATTATCTGAGCATCTAAAGAAGCTTTTGCTGTCCAAAGACTTAATAGATGAATGTCAGTCAACCAAATCCTATGAAATTGAGACATTGTTTTCACACATTGTATCCGCAGGATATTGTGATGAAATTTTCGCAAAGAATATTTTGAATTCTTTATTGTACATAGATAGCTCGAAAATTGTAATTTATGACCCCCTACGTCATGCTAAATATACAATCGTAAAAATATTAATAGAGAGATACCCACAACTTGTTTGGGAAGAAATTGCGACTGCCTATGCAAATCCCAAGAATCGTTCATGGCTCAAACTCTCTTTTGCCCCAGATGACGGGCTTTCTGGAGCAACGCCTAGTGTTCTTAGCTTTTTGCCTGAAGACCTGTATGTTCCCTGGGCAAAGCATGCGGATAGTGAGTTACGCTTCGACTTTATTCTGTCATGGGTTCCACATGCAATAGAACAAGATGGGAAGTTACAATGGCACCCGTTACTCCAACGTATAATAGCTGAGAATCGAGAAATAACAGCAGCAGCACTCCATTCTTTGCGGCTCCGCCTTGGCCCAACCGGATGGATTGATTCAAAAGTTCCTTACCTTAAGCAATATTTACCGTTGCTAAAAGAATGGCTAAGTCATCATAATCCTGTTGTCGTAAGTTGGGCACGGGATACACAGGTGGCTCTCCAAAAAGAAATTGCACAATACCGTAAAAGAGATGAAGAAGACCAACTTTGATTATTTGCGTTGAGCCCGCCAGGGCGAATAAGCAACCCCGAACCCAAGTGAGGGCAGGACTGGAAGAGGCCTACCTTAAAAAGGTAGGTACACTTCCTTTGTCCTGTCCTCTCAAGTGACCATACGATGTTATACGAACGTAAATATTGAACGCAGCTTGCCCATTATGGAGCTTGTTTTGCTTGTTGCGTTGAATCTGGGCAATTGTTCCAAATTTAATATGATTGGATATGTTTTTTCATTATTTACGTTCATTATGGGCAATATTTTCACATTGTATGCCTATGCCGTCTATAGTGCATCTGTGACATTCATGGTGCGCGGGTCTGGAAAAGTACCCATGTTTTGGTTGAATCCTCTGGGACTTTCTGGCCTCATGGGAATAGCTGCGGGTGCTTTTGGCGCTCCCTTTTTTCTGGAGTGCAGCCGCTTGCCATTCCCGCGTACATAATCGCAAAATGCTGAATAGCTGCATGTAATCCGTTGTTTCTCTTCCATGCGCTCATAAATCAAGCGAATACTGTAGCCCTGTCGGAGCATGGTTTCCACATCTTCACGGCAGGCAAAGTATTCTGCACGGGCAGTGTAGAATTTGCGTGGGTTAATTGTGTTATCGGTCATGGCGGGCCTGCTGGCTATTCACACTTTCAATGAGTGCGGTAATATCTTCAACCTTCCAGACTGTAGTGCGGGGGCCAAGCTTTATGGGCTTGGGGAAGCGGCCTGTTTTGCAACCAGCCCACCATGCGCTTTTGCTGATGGGGATGATGGACAGAACTTGAGGCAGACGAAGAAAACCGGTTGCAGGAATGTTGGTAAGCATACAATGCTCCTTTTGCTACACGTTGAACAAAAAAATGCGCTCCTCGGACACTGTGGTCAAAGGAGCGCATAGGCTCTCTGCAAAAGAAGCTCGTGGCTTGCTGAATCAAAAGATAAATATAAACTTTTTCATGTTCAGCCGTGCAGCCTGGACTTTTTTGGCCGGGGCATGCGCTATGCCTTCACCTCAAAAGGCGGTATCTCGTTTTTGCCTTCCCGGAGATTGTCGAGATACGCAGCCCAACGCCTCATCATGCGGTGGCGTTCCGGTAAATGCTGCGTACGATTGTAGGCCCGCCCGTTAGGGTCGCGTACAGTGTGCGCCAACTGGTGCTCTATAAGATCGTATCGCTCACCGAGAACTTCATCAAGCAGGGTACGGGCCATAGCCCTGAATCCGTGCGCGGTCAGTTCATCAGCACCGATGCCCGCACCACGCAGCGCATAGACAATGGCGCTATGGCTCATGGGCTTACGCGCCTCCCGCAAGCTGGGAAACACATATTCCTTGTGGCAGGTAAGCGGATGCAGTTCTTTCAATATCGACATGACTTGCGGTGCAAGGGGAACGATATGCGGAATGTTTGTTTTGGTCACATGATAACGCCACTCGCAGGCGTCAAAATCTATCTCTTCCCACTTCGCTTTACGCAATTCACCGGGCCGCACAAATACATACGGGGAAAATTTCAAGGCGGCAGTTATTACATATGTGCCGCGATACTGCCACAGTATCCGCAAAATCCGCCCGACTTCCTCCGGTTTTGTCGTTGCCGCGTGATGCTTGGGTTTGTGACTTTTCATACTTCCCCGCAAGGCGGGCAAAGGGTCAAAATCTGCCCGCCCTGTTGCTGCGGCAAAGCGCATGACCATGCCGCACGCCGAATATATAAACCTTACGGACGCCAAATGATTCATGGCCTCAACGCGGCGCATGACTTCAAGAAAATCAGGAGATTTCAAGCTGTTCACGGGCATTTTCCCTAACAGCGGGAAGGCGTATTTTTCCAACAGGTATTTATAGCGGAGCAACGACTTCTCCGCGACCTTAGAGCTATGCACCTCCAGCCACTCCACGGCGACTGCTTCAAAGGTGTTTTTGGCTCTGTCGGTGCGTTCCAGCTTTTCTCGGCGTTTGGCTTCGGCAGGGTCAATGCCCGCCGCCTTCTGCGTTCGCGCCTCATCACGTTTTTTTCGGGCCTGCTCCAATGACACGTCCGGATACGCACCAAAGGACAACAAACCTTCCTTGCCGTCATCCCTGCGGTATTTCAGCTTCCAATGCTTGCCGCCAGCCGGAGTAACTTGTAAGAATAAACCACCGCCGTCAAAGAGTTTATACATGGATTCTTTAGGTTTCGCGTTCTGCACCTGAGTGGCCGTCAGCGGTTTTACCAGTCGTGCCATAGAGTTAGCCCTCCTCAAGAACAACCCCCTAAAAATTTCTTCAATACCCCTGATTGACCCCTATTTATGGAGTTCATCACTGGCCTTAGGTGGATTGTCTTACTTGCATTGCGTTGATAATTTCTTGAAATAACGTGCTTTTCACACATCCCCGGACACCATGGGATAACTCTATAGAGATCATGTTGTAGGCAATGTGCATGTGCAGGTTGCCTGTATTTTTATGCACCCCACAATGGCGCTGGTGTTCCTCATAACCCAAGGCTGCGGCAAAGCGCCTTTCAATGGTCGTGAAGAGTTCGGGGGTGAGTGTGGCTTCATCCTCTGGGCGAAAACTAATGACAAGATGATAGGTTTTGCACTGCTGGGTGCGGCGGTTCAAGGCCTGCACGTCCAGCACCTCGGCAATGCCATTCTGGTAATCATCATCACCCAGGCAGCCAGCACTCCAACTCATGAGACACTTTTCGCCTCCATGCCCGGCATCGGCAATGTAGGCAGCCAGCTTGGCATAGTTATCACTTTGCGGGGCAATGCCCACTTTTTTGCTTATCATCGTATGAGTACCACCGCTTTTTGAACCTCCCGCTGCCGGGCGTCCAGTTCCTGTAAAAGACGGTGAACCGTTTGCCTGTCGGCTCCATTGGCCAGGGCCTGCTTCACCAATCCGCCAAGCCTGCCCAAGTCGCCTTTCAGCCTGCGTAGCTCAATTCGCGCGGCCTGATGTTCCAGACTTGGGACGAAATACCCAAGGCACACTCTTTTGCTGAAGGTGGAAAGTGACAGCCCCGCCTTGTTGGCTGAAGCTCTGATTTGCTCGTATTCTTCCGGGGTCAGATACGTTCTGAGAATTATCTTTTTGCTGGGCATGAGGGGGCTCCGAAGATTGCTTGGAGGCTCCTTGGCCTGCGTAATGTTTGTAAACAAGCCAGGCATACTGCCTGCCGCGCTCCGTGTCTGGAGAATGGTATTTGCCAACTGCCTGCCAGTTCAGGCCGTGCCTGGCTATTTCCGCTGCCAAAATACGCTTGCCCCAGGCCTCATTGATTGCCGGGTCAAGCAGAGAAACAGGGTCAAGGGAAAAGCGCTCAATCCACCAGCGGTTTATCTGCATCTTGCCAACATCAAAAGACAAGCCTGCCTGCATGGCTGCCTGAATTATCTGGGTAGCCTCTTCCTTGCTGGAAGGTGCATAACTTTTTCCGGCCACATTTATGGCCAGGGGATTCAGCCCGGATTCCTGCCGGGCAATGGCCTGTACCAATGCTGCCGGAGGTTCATTGGCCAGGGCGTGTGAGGTGTGCAGAAGCAGAAGAAACAAGATAGTTGCTACCATTTTTTTCATGGAGTTTCTCCTCTTGAAAGAGCGTTGAGCCAAAGGCGAATAAGCAAACCCGCCCCCCCAACGTGGGGTAAGGGCAGGACTGGAAGGTACCTACCTTGAAAAGGTGGGTACACTTCCTTTGTCCTGTCCTCTGAAGCGGTTGCAGCATATCACGCGATATTTAAAAAAATATGAGTAAGAACAGTGATTTCACTATGTTTTAGATTGCGACAAGATATTTTATGAGTGTTTGAAACGCATTCACAATGCTGCAAATTCTTGCAACATGCTGCAAGGCTTTTCAGATGACGTGATGTGCAGTATATTGAGGAGCCACAGATACCTTTAGGATATGAGAACATTTATGAATCTTACAGAATTCGCCGTATCGAACAAACAAAATTCCGAGAACGTGCAAGGAGCCAAAATTCCTTGGGATGAGCCGGGATTCAGCCAGAGAATGCTCGAGAACCATCTGGCTCAGGAACACGATTGGGCCAGCAGACGCAATGAACTCATCTCCAGGCAAGCGGCTTGGCTTGCAAAGCAATTACAAAACCCATCGTACATTCTAGACCTTGGTTGCGGGCCGGGTTTCTACACGCAAAAGCTGGCGGCATTGGGGCACCACTGTGTTGGGGTGGATTTTTCTCCAGCCTCCATTGAGTACGCCAGAAAGCAAGCAACTGAGTCGGGCCTAGCGATAGAATATGCCCTGTGCGACATTCGCACATACACGTCTGCGCAAAAGTTTGACTGTATCATCATGACTTTTGGCGAATTCAACGTGTTTACCCACCAGGACGCCAACGCAATACTAAAAAACTGCGCGGAAATGCTACGCAACGGCGGTTTATTTATTCTTGAAGCGCATACCTTTGAAGCGGTCCACGCCGTCGGCTCCGCCCCCGCCACATGGCAGCGTCATGCCAGTGGCCTGTTCTCCGAAAATCCCCACCTCTGTTTGCAGGAAAACAGTTGGAGTGTTGAGGGCTCCAGCACTCTTTCCCGGTATTTTATTATGGATGCCGCCACTGCAACGGTGCGGCAGTATGCCTCATTCATGCAGGCGTATTGGCTTGAAAAGTATCAAGAAATGCTACACGCGGCGAAGCTGCCTGTTGTAAAAGTTCTTGATGATGAGGAGTGGCCAGCAGGCTCTGATTTTCGAGGAAAGCTGCAAACATTTGTTTGCCGAAAAGATCTTACAGACAATGTGGCAGATTGATATGAAAGTGCCTCAAGGCTACACCATAACGCAAGCCACAGCAGACCATGTCCCGTTGCTGGCTGCAATTGAAGTGGCAGCTGCGGGTATTTTTCCTCCCGGCTCCATACCAGAGTACATTCGTTCAGACTCCACACCAATAGAACCCCTGCTTGAAGCTGTTGAAGATGGCCTTCTCTGGGTGGCTCTTGCCGGGGATGGAAAACCTGTTGGCTATGCGCTTGTGCAGATGGTTGCAGATGCCGCGCTACTGGCCCAAATGGATGTACACCCCGACCATATGCGCAAGGGGATAGGTTCAGCGCTTGTCATGCAGGTTGTGGAACACTTGCGGTTGCTCAAAAAGCCAGAACTCTATTTGACCACATTTGTTCATGTGCCCTGGAATGCGCCACTGTATGCCAAGCTGGGCTTTGCAGCGATAAATAGCGCAGATACGCCTTCATTCCTCAAGGATATTCTTGAAGAAGAAAGGCTCTGTGGCTTAACGGATCGCATTGCCATGCGTTTGGTGGTATAGTTCCGCTCTTTCATTTTTGTCTCTTGGGGATTTTTGGCGTCGTGGTTGCTTTACTCGCACGAACCCCGCCTGCTTGAGCAGGGAGATGGCGCGTTCACAACGGCGCTGCCCTATGCCGGAAGCCTGCACGATGGTGCGCATATCAAGATCAATGAAACCATTGGCGGGTGTTGGGACGCCGAGGCACATAGAGGCAAGATTATGACAATTACAATACACCGAACTATTGACAATTATTTTTTAAATATGTAAATTATTAATGTCTAAAGCAACAAAACAAAGGAGACATTATGTCATTTGATGATTTTTTCAATTCAAACGATTATGCGAAGTATCAGAAGTACCGAAACTCTAGAGCTATCGAGCAGGTCTTTGAATTTCTTGAAAGCCCTGAGGCAGTGGATAAAATGATCATTGCTACAGAACATGGAAGACCTGCTCTTGAGGGGGTTATTGACGAAGTTGAGAATAAAGCAGGGCAAAATTTTGATATTACCAATGATATGTTTCTGAGGCAGGCTGTTGGTTCTTATGTAAAATTTGTCTTAGAACCGTTTGGCTATGATGTGCACCGACAAAAGCCATTAAACAAAGGAAAGATTATTACGTCTGCCACGAGTTACACTTTTGTTGAAGGAAAACAAAAAAAGCGCTTGGTTCGTGTGCTAGCAATTGAAGACATTTTATAGCTAATCAAACAACAGGAAGTCCTTGCTATACAGGGAGGACTTCCTGTTTGAAAATTGATAAGTCATGAGGCTAAACTATCTTGCTTTTCTACGTTCGCCAACGCCTCATCCACCTGTTGGATCATCTCGATCACTGTCCGAGCATTCACATCTACTGTCGCAGCAGCGGCCTGCAAGTCCTTTTCGGTGATATTGAGGCCCTTGTTGTTGACCATGCAAGTCTGCTCCCCATTAATACCCTCGGAAGGAGTCAGGTCGTAAACCGGAGCCATGCGCCACTGGTTGTCCTTATCCAGTAGGAAGGAAAAATTCTTGGAGTGGTCGTCTTTGTTTCCCGAACGCACGTTGAACACCATGAGGCGCACCATCTTTTGGACTTCGCGCATGTCTTTAGTCAGCAGCAGTGTCAGGCGCAGCAGGCTTTCATAGGTGAGTGACGGTTCACGATGCGAGGCGTGCAAGAGACCGCAGGCGGTATGCACATGCACTTTTGTGCCCTGCACTCTGTCAAAGCGCTTGACGCCAAAGTAGCCCGCTGTGGCCTCGGACGGGAAGAGATGCGTCTCGGGCATATCAAGCCCGGCCTCTCTGGCTGCGATGGAGTAAGCATATTCAACCAGCCCTGTGTCCGGTGCTTCATGCGCTGAGCGGAATTTAATAATCCAGGGTTCCCCAGCTCCTTGGGGAACAATGCGGTACTCCTCCGAGACGTTCACCAAAATTTTTGGCCTGGCCCCGGCGGATGAGCCGTTAAGTTGTATGAGCCTGTCCAACTGTCCCGCATCCACGGGCGCATCACGCAAAACTCGGAGAGACTCTTCAGCCAGGGCATCCAATTCCGCCACAGAAACAGCCTCATCTGCCTTGACCTCTATAATTTCCGGGGCGGGGGTATATTCGAGTGCCCCCATTCCATGCGTCCCCACCATGGCAAGGCGTTGCAAGGGCAGACAGGCCTGCATGGACGATCCCTTTTTACGTAAAGCCCTGTCCAGCAGAAGCAACCCCCAGCCGTCCGGCAGACTGTCATTAAATACACCGAACAGACCGTCAAAGGTACGTTTGGAGTCTTCCTTGACCTCCGGGCTGAGAGGAAGCTTGAACGGCGAGATACTGATACCTGAGTCAATGAATTCTGGCGCATATTGAAAAAGGATTCGCCCTCTTTGGCTGGACTGCGGGGCTTGTGCAGCAAGTTTACCCACATAGCGGCGTTCACCATGGGAATGCAAATGAACGTCAAGATTCATGGCGTTTTCTCCGGGCTCGTTTGCGGGTTGTGGGGCCTTCCAGTGTGAACAGATTCTCCCGGCGTGGAGGGCTGAATAATTCCGTAAAGGCCTCAAGGTCGTTAAGAACCATTGCAATGGACAAAAGAGAAGACAGAGAGATTTCTCCCGTAGTCTCAAAGCGCTTCACAGAACCAAGGGAGACACCGCTCCGCGCTGCCAGTTCCGTTTGGCTTATATTGAGCGCGAGACGCCGAGCTTGCGCCCTAGCAGCAATGTCACGGCGAACTTCTTGTGGTGTTTTAAGATTTTCGTCTAGCATATGAGCTCTTATTATTAATTTTTGCCATAATAGCTAAAATACGAGACGATTGCAATCCTCTCTTATGACCTCAACTGTATAAAATTTGTATGTGTATTTCAAAAACCGTAGGATCAAGCTCTATTGCATAGGCTCAGTATTTCTCGCAAGCATTCTGCCTCATGGAGGTCACCTCAACTGCCAGCTTCGTAATACCCGGCTTCTTTCTGATGCTTCAGCGCCAGAATGTAAACCGAGTTGCCCAGCACTTCGTAAACAAGCACGTATCCGGCACCACCAAAGGGAACGAGCAGTTCCCGGCATTCCGGTTCCATATCATCCGCAGGACGGCCAGCATTGGGGAACTGCTCTAAGAGCAACACCTTTTCTCGAATGGCCTTGATTGCGCCGACTGCCGCCTCTTCACTTTTGTCCGCCAGGAACAGGTAAGCCTTTTCCAGCCCGGCAGATGCATCGCTTGTCCAATGGACTAGATATGGCATTTGGGCATGGGCACCGTTTCGCCCTGGATAATCTTATCCATCCATTCTACAACTTCTGCGTTGGTCAAATGCAGGCCAGTTTGCACATAATGCTCATGTGCTGCCTTGGCTTCCTGGCGAAGTGCTTCACGTTTCTCTTCCCGCTCGACGTAGTTCTCTATGGCTTGCAGCATAATGGCGTGTGCGGATTGATTCCTGGCGTCGGCAAGATTCTTGATCCGCTCTCGCAAAGGGTTGGGAAGTTTTACAGAAGCAGGTGTTGTTGGTATATGTTGTTGCATGGCTTAAACCTCTCTGTAGGACTATTAACTACTTAAAACTACCTGTCAACATCAGAAAGTTGCACCATGATAGTCGAAATTTGTATTTATCATTGCAGAACAGAGAGTTATGCGTTCTTCTTGCCTCAAGACAAAATGGGCGTCACTGTCCAGTAACAAATTTATTTGGACAATGAAAAGTCATAAAATCGTTGTGCCACGGTATTCGAAACCACACACTCAAAAGTTTTGTGTATACTTTTGGGTACAAAAAAGAAGATTTTTAAATTATGAAATATTTTTACTAATTATTTCAAATTATTATATTTATATTTCGAATCCCACCCTCTCCGCCAAAAATTGATTCCAAGAACTCCCATTTCGTTTCAAATGCCTTGGCATACAACGAAATGGGAGTTTTCTTTTGAGAAAAATTGCATTCCCAAGGTGGGAAATAGGTCTGCCATGTAATAGGATTTCATTGCATCTATAAATATGGTAATACTACCCAACCAAACATTGAATTTTAGCAGCGTGGCTTTTATGAAAAATGAATTACTTCTCCATCTAGACAAACTGCACACAACCAAACTGGGCATGGAGCGGATCAAAACGAACCTGCATTTAGACACATGGGATGTTGTTGATTGGTGCAAGCAAGCCATTTGTGCCCCTCATTGCTCTATCACCAGAAAAGGGAAGAACTGGTATGCAGAGGTAGGAGATTGCAGAATAACCGTGAATGCCCATAGCTATACGATAATCACTGCCCACAAGATGAAAGTATAAATCCGGTTTACGGCAAATTCCTGCGGGCCTTACGCCCCAACCCAGCGCTGCATGACGGCCTCCACAAGGAAATGTCATATGTGCAAAACTGCTTATTCTCGAATCCTCCAGCAAAAACGGCACAGGTGGCTATGACTTTTGCGGTTGCACGGGCTGGCCTGAGTGTGCTGGTAAATCAGGAAATAAATAGTATTAGCTGCCCCGAATAACCGGGGCAGTCTCTTTTTCAGGATGTACAGACGGGCCATACTATGATGAAATATGCACAAGGAGCAGTAAGTGTTCTGAGTCTTTCATTTTTATAACGGGTCACTTGACTCATAATTTGTAATGCGCTATTACTGACTGACCGTCGGTCAGTGAGGTGTGGTGAGGTATGTATGCGTATCGTTAAAGAACACGGTGAGCGGCTGAATGAGTTTCTTGATACCGCTGAATCGTTGTTTGCCAGCAAAGGATACAACAAGACCACCATTAACGACATTATCGAGGCCGTTAACGTAGCAAAGGGAACGTTCTACCACTACTTCAAGTCCAAAGAAGAGGTTATGGACGCCATTGTTGACAGATTAATCAACAAGGAAATTGCATCGGCAAAAGCTATTGCTGATAACGCAAGCTTGACAGCGCATGAAAAAATGTACCGCCTTATCACCGGTGAAGGGCGCGATACATCACATAAAGACAAGATGGTTGCCGAATCGCATCAGGTAAACAATGCGGAAATGCACCAAAAGAGCATGGTAGCTTCTGTGCTGCGGCTTTCACCGATTATGACGGAAATTGTACAGCAAGGAGTACGTGAAGGAACATTCAAAACAGAGCAACCACAAGAAAAAGTGGAGTTTTTGCTTGCCGCTTCGGAGTTCTTGCTGGATGAAACGATATTTCCCTGGCAACCAGAGGAACTTCTGGAAAAAGCAAAGGCATTCTCAATAATTGCGGAAACCCTCCTTGGTGTTGAAAAGGGCAGCTTCAGCTACATTCATGCACGGTATGAAGAGCAACTGCAGCGTAAAGGAGGTGTCAACAGGTAATATTCCAGCTAAAGAGGCTATTGTGAAGTGTTTTACATTATTTCGACCGTTCTTTTCTTCTTTTTTGTTATTTCTCCTGTTTACGGCACCAGTCCACGCGCAAGAAAACACCTCCTCCAGTGACGGGCTTGACCACCACATTTCCATAGGAGCTGCTGGCATTGTCATGCCAGAGTTCGAAGGTGCGGATTCCTATAAGGTCATGCCCTTTCCCCTGATTGAATACAGCAACAAATACTTCTTCATCTCCACGCTGAAAGGCGCTGGAGTTAACATCATCTCTACTCCAACGATCACTGCGGGTCCGGTACTTACCTATCGATTTGGGCGCAAAGAGAACGCCAGTGACCTTCTCAAAGGATTGGGCGATGTCGATGGCGGCGTTGAAGCTGGCGCGTTTTTTAACTGGCAATTCCACCAACGCCTGGGGGCAGAGGTAACAGCGCTGCACGACCTGGGCGATGCCAAGGGGTTTACTGCCGATGTGAGCCTGACATACAACCAGCCTCTTATCACAAACCTTTCCTTTGCACTGCAGGCTTCGGCCCAGTTTGCCGACTCCGAGTATAACAAACAGTTTTTCGGCATTACCGGGAAACAAAGCCAGCGTTCAGGATATGACCGTTACAGCCCCGACGGCGGTATCAAACACGTCAGCATCAAACCCGCATTAAACTATACCTTTTTTGAGTATTACAACCTGGGCGTCTTTTATGAATACAAAAGACTCACTGGGCCTGCCGCTGATTCTCCACTGGTAAAAAAAGGGTCCGCCGACCAAAGCACCACGGGCATATCACTCTCCTGGAGCTACTAATTCGGTGTTTCTTTTTTTTCTCTAGTAATAACGGTGAATTACACGCCACAAAGAAGGAAAGTATGTCCAAACATGTTGTATACAGGCTTTTGGAAGTAAACCCCCGTGCTTCGCGCAAGAAGGAAAGTATGTCCAAACATGTTGTATACAGGCCAGTTGGCTTTTTTACCTGTGCATTTGCCTTAAGTTGGTGCTTCTGGTTTAGCGCCGCTTACTATAGCCACCGGCAAAACGGTGAAGTGATGATTGGCGTTTTGATGCTGCTCGGCCTGTTTGGGCCTGCTGTCGCTGCGTTTTTCTTTTCAGGTCCTGGCATATTGCGGCAGGACATCCGGCAGAGGATGTTCCGATTTTGTCACACTCCCCTACGTTTCTGGCTGGTGGCTGTTTTGCTGGTTCCCGCTGTCATAGTAGTTGCCATTTTACTCTCTCCGCTTATAGGGCAGTCACTCAGCCAGTTACGATTGTCTCCTTCCATTGGAGTGATGGAAGGCAGCCCACTTTTCAGTCTTATTATCATTTTTCTCGCGCCAGCAATCGAGGAACTTGGTTGGAGCAGTTACGGCATAGACAGCCTGCAACACAAGTGCGGCAACATTTTCAACTCAGCCATACTTTTCGGCATTCTCTGGTCGCTGTGGCATCTGCCGTTGTTTTTCATCAAGGGGTACTACCACTACCGCCTGTTTGCCGAAAATCCTTTGTTTGCATTCAATTTCTTCGTCAGCGTTGTGCCGCTGACGATCATCACCAACTGGTTGTATTTCAGAAACGACAGAAGTATCCCGCTGGCCATCATCTTTCATGTGTCAGCCGTGCTCTCGTCTGAACTTTTTATGGTGACAAATGAGACAAAGTGTCTGGTCACAGTGGTATGCACCGCTGTCGCAGCTGTCATTATTTGGAAAGATACAGATTTTTTCTTCGCGACAAGACCGACACTCGCTTGATGACAAACGCAACGCCGGAATCCGGCCATTGCAAGGAGAACCGCTTTGAACAGAGTCACCGAAAGAGAACAGAATCTCTGGATAAACCTATCCATGCTTTTTGAACATGCTTCCGCTGAAAGTGTGGCGGCGTTGCTAGCCGCAGAACAATTCACCGTTAATGGCGAAATAAAGCGTGCTTATTTTGAGATAGTCGCTCCCGGAATGTCCTTGCTGCGCGTGACCAACAAGGGCAGGCAGGAACCATTTTCGCGTCAAGAAATTTTGCGGGTATGTTATCAGTTTCACCGTCCCCGGTTTATTCGTCCACTTGTCCAGTTGTTCGGCAAATACATCTGCCGCAAGGCTGGAGAGGTTGCAGAATCGTGGGAGGCATTGGAAAAAGCGCTCCAGGCAGTCACATCAGTTCATTAATTTTAGTGAAGGCCTCAAGGTCGTTAAGGACCATAGCAATGGACAAAAGAGAAGACAGAGAGATTTCTCCTGTAGTCTCAAAGTGCTTCACGTTTCTCTTCCCGCTCAACATAATTTTCTATGGCTTGCAGCATAATGGCGTGTGCGGATTAATTCCTGGCATCGGCAAGATTTTTGATCCGCTCGCGCAAAGGGTTGGGGAGTTTTACAGAAGCAGGTGTTGTTGCTCTATGTTGTTGCATGGCTTAAACCTCTCTGTAGGACTATTAACTACTTAAAACTACCTGTCAATACCAGAAAGTTGCGCCATGATAGTCATGACCCAAATACATTTATGAGCCTTCAGCCAGTACAGCCAGGCTCCTGACAACCGAAGACAGTTCCTTCTCTATCTTATAGCCAAACAATTGTTTGAATAGCGGTGTAAGCCAGCCCCGCATTTCAACCTTATGGCAAAGGGTGCCTTCTGAAAAGACATGTGTAAAGGACACCTTTGTCAGTGGTAGCCGGGAAAGCGTGCTGAACGAATGCAAATGGGTCACTTCCTGCAACAAACAGCGCATTGCCGGACCATTTGTTGGCTTCATGCGGAAGTATGCACCTTGCACAAATGAGGTTTCAAGTTTCGCCCAAGCCACGTCGGTGTCCCATTGTGGCCAGGAGTCCAGGTTTGTCCACAAATTCCATATTTGTTCTGGTGTGGCAGTTGTCGTTGCTGTTGCTTCGCATGACCAGTAAAACATATATCATCCTTTATAATTGTGCTGTGTCAGAAAGTGTTGTCAGTTCCAGGAGCATTTGCAAGAGAAGCTTTTGGCGCTTCCCTAATGGGGAAAAAAACGTTTGATCAACGTTTTCAACAATGGGCAGGGTCTTTTGCAGCACCTTGCTTCCTTTTTCCGTCAAGCGGATCGACTTTGCCCTTGTGTCTGTGGGGTGCGGCTTCCTTTCAATGAAGTGTTTTCTTTCAAGAAGAGTTGCTACTTGGGAAACAGTCATGGCATCCATGTCAGAAAAACCCGCAATCATGGCCTGGGTCACAGGCTCTTCCTTCTGTAACAAAAAGCCCGTGCACGCGAGAAAAACAAACTGCGGGTGCGTTATGCCATGGGGAAGCAAGCTGCGTTTTATCTCGGCATGCCAAAGGTTATATGCTCTGATAAAGGCAAACCCTAAAGACGCGTCTGCGTTTGGTGTATATTTTGAAGAAAAACCCATGTCACCTCGCCGTGTTTACCAAATGAGAAGCCGATGCCAAGCATCCATAACGTAAGTGTACATATAGTAAGTGTACATATAGTAAGTATACTTACAAATGTCAAGTGAGCACCACTTATTCGTTAAGAATTCCATTTCCTTAAAAACTCCTCCATTACTCATGCCCCATACAGCACGTATTTCCCCTCTTTTGCTCCGCCGCTGTCACTACTTGCTCTCACCGCGCCATCAGCGCGAACACGCCCCATCCAAGGTATGCACGCGTATACGTGGCGTAGCGTTTTGGTTCTGAGGTTAGTTGCGCACGAACTTCTTTCGCAAAATCGTCGTCAGGATTCTCTTTGAGCCAGTTACGCATGGTGAGCCACTTGGCCGCCTCGTATCTGTCCCAGCCTTCCTGATCTGCCAGAACCATTTCCACAACGTCGTAGCCGAGGTCGCCGAAAGACGCGATAAGCTCCGGAAGCACAAGAAAATCGGAAATAGAATTGGCGCAGCATCCCTTGGCAACGTCTTCTGATGGTGGCAACTGTAGCCAGTAAGGCTCGCCAATGAGGATGATGCCCTCCGGGCTGAGGCTTTTTGCCAGTAGTTCGATGGTCCCGGCCACTCCGCCACCAATCCATGTTGCCCCAACGCAGGCAGCTACGCCAACCTTTTCAACGGCGACATAACCAGCAGCGTCTCCATGGATAAAGTTTACCTGGTCGGCAACTCCCAGATCTTGAGCACGAAGTATCGCTTGCTCGGAGAATAATTGGCTCATATCAATGCCAGTGCCAGTGATTTTGTAATCGCGAGCCCAGGTGCATAGCATCTCGCCGGAACCGCTGCCAAGGTCAAGCACGCGAGTTTCTGGCTTCAGGCGCAATACCCTGCCGAGCGTAGCGTACTTTTCTGGCGTAAACGGGTTGTGGATGCGGTGAGCACTTTCGGTAATGTTGTAAATACGTGGGATATCCACTGGAAAACTCCTTTTTTCTAAATTGTGTAATAAATTTGCCACTGGCTTCATTGCTCCTCAATATTCTGGGGAAACTTGTAAAACCAGTCTATTCTAGAAGCACTCGCATACCTGTGTAAGGAAAAAGAACAGGCGCAGTCATATTTCTGCACCACCGTCGTCGCGCCAATGGGCGGGGTGGTGCAGAGCATCAGCGCATTGGAGTATTCCTGTTTCAATATTTACGGCTTCGGGAGTAAGAGGCTGAAACATCCAGTAAGCGCTATTCTCTTCAGGAATTGGATATGGTGGCTGATAGCCATGGCGTAACGCGTGCAGTGTAAAACCGTGGCGAGGGTAATATTCTTTGTGTCCCAGCACAAAAACGAGCTTAGAGCCCATGCTGCGAAGTTTTTCGATTCCATTTCGGATCAAAGCGCCGCCCACTCCTTTCCGTTGATATTCCGGCGTGACAGCCAAAGGAGCCAGAATATGCAATAGTGGGTCATCTCTGCCGTTCAGACGGACACGGGTAAAGAGGATGTGCCCCACGGGTGCTCCATCATGCAGAGCGAGCAATGAGACGGTGGGGGTGGCGGTTGCGTCTGCGAGCAGCGCAGCGGTAAGACGGGCTTCCTTTTCATAGCCGAAGCCTAGGGTGTGCACATCCGTAATAGTGACAAGATCGTCAACTGTTGTGCTTCGGATAGTGATATTGAGTGGCATAGATGCTCCTTTGAGTTCACTGTCATTTTTTTCAGCCATGACGAATAAGTGCATCGCACACTATACTAGAACTGTAAGCATTATACATTCCACTTCTATTTTCAGAAAAAAGAAAGCGCCCAGATATCTATCAGGGCGCTTGCAGATTAGCCGCTCTTAACGGTACTAAGTATTTTGTATATAGCCTTTATGGACAAAAAATACTGCTCGGACAATTCAACAACAGAGCTACCAGCCAGACGTTTGGCTAGAATTTCCCTGTTCCTTGCCTGAATATCCTTCTTTGTCTCTGTATATGTACCCCACGGCAACTTGTTGTCTGCCTTGCGTGGAATATAAATATATTCGCCGTCTATATACTGCTGCACCGCATGCAACAAATCATGCGGCAATACATCGTTTGCTTTTTTATAGCTCATTAAGCTCCTCCTAATTTTGTATCAGGATCGAGCAAGAGCTATTGCCTAAAAAACTATTCTGTTACGCAATAGCTCTTGCTAGGCGTAACGAACACTATCCACTGAGTTAATCATAAAATATCCTTGGTAAAAGTTTGCGAAATGAAACATATGAGCCTTACGCACTTTTGTCAATTCAGGATACGCAATACGTAAGACTATGGCTTGAATAAGCGTTGGCCCCTGCATGGCAGAATGGAATATACCTGAAAAAGCACACAACACGCCACGTTGCTATGCCCTTGTATTGCTCAATGGATTGCATTGTAAAATTGCTCAAATTCGGGTAGTTGTTCCTAGGCAACGGCAATGCACCCCCCTTTTTAGCCACGGCAAATGCTTCACTGCCCTTAACACTTACCCCCCATTTATATATGAAACACGAGCAGTTTGTCAGCGCCCTTAACCAGCAGTCACAGGGCACCCTTATGCAAAGCCTTGGCATTGTGTTTACCAAGGCAGATGAAAACTGCCTGCACGCCACCATGCCTGTTGATGCCAGAACATGCCAGCCTTTTGGCAAGCTGCATGGCGGGGCCACCATTGCCCTGGCGGAAACAATAGCCGGGGCCGGTTCCTTGTTGCTATGCGCAAAGGATGCACGCTGCGTGGGCATGCAGGTAAGCGCAAGCCACATGCATTCCGCCAGCATGGGGGAAACGGTGGAAGCAAGGGCCACACTGCTGCACAAGGGAAAATCTTCCCACGTGTGGAATGTGGACGTATATTCCCTGCAAACAGACAAACTTATTTCTTCGGTACGTGTGACCAACGCCATTATTCCCAGCAAGGCCGTGCCTTATGGTGGCTGATTACCGCGTTTTTGACAGCCTCATCGCAAGCAACACAAGCTTTGCCCTGTTCCGCCAGCCTGAAGCGGCGCACCCCACCCTTGTTATGCAGCATAACGGCGGGCATGAGTGCCTGCACAGCTTTGCAGAACTTAACGGGCAAACAGGCTATGTGTTCGCCCCATTTGCCATAACCCCTGCCACCCCTTTGTTGCTGCTGCGCCCCGATGTTGTGGTGCAAGGGGAAGCACCATGCATTGCCCATGCCCAAACCCATATTCAGGCCATATCCAACCAGCCTCCGCGCACGGCCCCTTCCCCTGTAGCCTGCCCCAAAGTAACAGCCAACAGCTTTGCCCACTATGAGCAGGCCTTTGCCACGTTTTTGCAGGCAGTGCACAGTGGGCAGTACCAAAAACTGGTGCTTTCACGCGCGGCAACGCACCCCCGCCCTGCGGCTTTTTCCCCTGGCCTGTTTTTTCAAAAAGCATGCAAAGCCTACCCCACCGCCTTTGTCATGCTGGTGTATACCCCCACCAGCGGGGCATGGCTTGCCAGCACCCCGGAAATGCTGTTGGTAAAGCAGGGCCCCCAGTGGGAAACGGTGGCCCTTGCAGGCACCATTGCCATGGAAAACAGCACCACCCCCCTGCAATGGGACGAAAAGAACAGACACGAACAAGCCCTTGTAACCCAATATATGCGCCAGCGCCTTGCCGCCTATGGCCACAATATTCAGGAAAGCGAGCCCTGCACCGTTATTGCCGGGGCACTGGCCCACTTAAAAACAGCGTTTCGCTTTTCCCTGCCGCCGGAAAGCCCCCTGGGCGACCTGCTGGCCAGCCTGCACCCCACCCCGGCTGTGTGCGGCATGCCCAAAGAAGAAGCCTACCAATTCATTTTGCAGCACGAACAATACCAAAGGCTGTACTATTCCGGCTTTTCCGGCTGGCTTAACCCCAAAGGCCCCACCGGGCTGTATGTTACCCTGCGCTGCATGCGCATTATGGCAGAAGAAATTGCCCTGTTCGCTGGCGGGGGGTTGCTGGCGGCTTCACAGCTACACGCAGAATGGCAGGAAACAGAAGCGAAGATACACACCCTGCTTTCCCTGCTGCACGCGCAATGAAACACTTGCCTTGCCAAACGGAATAAATCAGCGTTTCCCTAGAAAAGTAAGGAACCATGCCCATGTATTCCACCAAAAAAAACGTATTGCTCACCGCTGCTGCGCTGAAAGCCTATAACATACGGCATGTAGTGCTCTCCCCTGGTGCGCGCAATGCCCCCTTGGTGCATACCCTGGCCATAGACCCCTTTTTTTGCGCCCACAGCGTGGTGGATGAACGCAGCGCCGCCTATTTTGCCTTGGGGCTTATCCAGAAACTGCGCCAGCCTGTGGCCATTTGCTGCACTTCCGGCACGGCCTTGCTCAATTATGGGCCAGCCATTGCCGAAGCGTTTTACCAGGAACTCCCCCTGCTGGTGCTTTCTGCTGACCGCTCCCCCGCCTGGATAGGCCAAATGGACGGGCAAACACTGCCCCAGGTGAACCTGTTTGCCAGCATCACCCATAAATCAGTGCACCTGCCAGAAGTACACGTGCCGGAAGACGAATGGTTTTGCCGCCGCCTGCTGCATGAAGCCCTGCTTGCCCTTGCCCACAATGGCCCTGTGCATGTAAATATTCCTCTTTCCGAACCGCTGTTCAACTTTTCCGCCCCGGCCCTGCCACCCTTTGCCCCCATGGAATATGTGCACACTCAATCGCATGCCCTGCCCGGCATAGGCGCACAATGGCTGCAATATGAAAAGCGCATGGTGGTAGTGGGGCAACTGCCCCAAAACCACACCCTTGCCCCCTTGCTGCATGCCGCCGGGCAAAGCAGTGTGTTACTGGGGGAACACCTTGCCAACCTGCCGGGCACAGCCCTTGGCAGCTTCGACCAACTGCTGGCAAGCACACCCAAAAACGACCTGCCGGGCCTTGCCCCGGAACTGCTGGTGACCTGCGGCGGGCACATTGTTTCCAAGCACCTGAAGCAGTTTTTACGCACACACCCCCCCAAGGCCCACTGGCACATTTCCCCCTCCGGCGCCGTCATTGACCTGTTCCAGGCGCTTACCCGTGTGGTGCAGGTACCGCTGCACACCTTCTGGCAAGAGCTCACCAGCCAGCTTCCGGCCCAAAGCGCCTTGCCACCCTTTATGCAGCACTGGCACAACCAGGCTAAAAGCCTTTGCACAGCACCCGCCCAATGCACGGGCCAAAACTCTAAAACCTGGGGAGAAAAGGATGCCGTGGGGGCTATGCTGGCCCAATTACCGCAAGGCAGCGCCCTGCACCTTGCCAACAGTTCCAGTGTGCGCCAAGCCCAGTGTTTTGCCCTGCCCCCAGGGGTGGAAGTGCTGTGCAACCGTGGCACCAGTGGTATTGAAGGGGCCATTTCCACCGCCATTGGCTATGCCAGCGTGCATGAAGGGCTTACCTTCCTGCTCATTGGCGACCTTAGTTTTTTGTATGATATCAACGCCCTGGCCCTGTGCACCCCGCCTGCCAACCTGCGTATTTTACTCATGAACAACGGGTGCGGGGGCATTTTTTATGCCTTGCCGGGGCTGGAAAAATCCAGCATGTTAGACCCCTATATTGCAGCCCAACACACCCGGCAAGGCAAACCATGGGCAATGGCCGCAGGCTGCACCTACATGCACGCACAATGCGCAGAAACCCTTGCGGCGCAATTGCCCGAATTTACCAGCGCCCACAACGCACCCATGCTGCTTGAAGTGTTGGTGCCGCACAGCAAACCAAGCCCTGCATAAAAGGACTACCCTATGAGCACACGAGAATGGAAACAAATCAAAACGTTTGAAGAAATCTTTTTCGACTTTTATGAAGGTATTGCCAAAATAACTATCAACCGTCCACGCTACCGCAACGCCTTTACCCCCCTCACCTCCCGTGAAATAAGTGAAGCCTTGCACATTTGCCGGGAAACACCGGAAATTGGAGTGGTGGTGCTTACTGGCGCTGGCGACAAAGCCTTTTGCGCCGGGGGCGACCAGAATGTGAAGGGGCACGGGGGCTATATAGACGCCAATGGCATACCGCGCCTGAATATTCTTGATGTGCAAAAGCAAATTCGCTCACTGCCAAAGCCTGTTATTGCCATGGTTAACGGCTTTGCCATTGGCGGGGGGCACGTGCTGCACGTTTTGTGTGACCTTTCCATTGCTTCTGAAAACGCCATTTTCGGACAAACCGGCCCCAAAGTGGGCAGCTTTGATGCCGGGTTCGGTTCTTCCTACCTTGCCCGGGTGGTGGGCCAGAAAAAAGCACGGGAAATATGGTTTTTATGCCGCCAATATTCTGCGCAGCAAGCCCTGGAAATGGGCCTTGTGAACGCCGTGGTACCCTTTGAACGCCTTGAAGATGAAGTGGTGCAGTGGGCCAAAGAAATGCTGTGCCACAGCCCCATGGCCCTGCGCATGCTTAAACTTGGCCTGAACGCGGAACTGGATGGCCAAGCAGGCCTGCAAGAACTGGCAGGCAATGCCACCCTGCTCTATTACCTCACAGAAGAAGCACAAGAAGGCAAAAAAGCCTTTCTGGAAAAACGCAAGCCCGACTTTTCCCGCTTCCCCAAGTTTCCTTAAGAGAGAGAAGTGCAAAAGTCGAAATTGTTGCACTTACTTGGGGAGGCTCTGCCTCCCCAATAATAACCAATCACATTCATTATGCAAAATTCCCACTACACATTTTCCATTATTCCCCGCACCCTGGTGTTTCACAGGCCAGCGGGCACTTCACGCGGGGTTATGCACACCCACACGGTGTGGTATGTTGTACTCACCAACGCTGCCGGACAAAGCGGCATTGGGGAGTGCGCCCCCCTGCCCGGCCTGAGTTGCGACGCCCTGCCCCCCAAAGATTATGAAACAGCCCTGCACCAGGCCTGCACCACCCTTGCCCGCACAGGGCAGCTCACCCATACGACCCTGGAAAAAACACCTTCCATCCTGTTTGGGCTGGAAACCGCCTTGCAGCATTTACAGGCAAGCAGTTTTGCCCTGTGGCCCACGGCTTTTGCCAGGAGCGAGGCAGGCATACCCATAAACGGGCTGGTATGGATGGGCGACTACCCCTACATGCTGCAACAAATTGAAGCCAAACTGGCCCAGGGCTTTCGGTGCATCAAGCTGAAAATCGGGGCCCTTGACTTTTCACGCGAGCTGGCCCTGTTGCGCCATATTCGTGCAGCCTTCAGCCCCAGCGATATTACCATTCGGGTGGACGCCAACGGGGCCTTCAGCCCGGCAGAAGCGCCGGAAAAGCTCAGCCGCCTTGCTGAATTTCACCTCCATTCCATTGAACAGCCCATTGCCAAAGGCCAGTGGGAGGCCCTTGCGGCCCTTACCGCCAACACACCCCTGCCCATTGCCCTGGATGAAGAGCTTATTGGCCTGACAACCCTGGCGGAAAAGGAAGAACTTTTACGCACGGTTGCGCCGCAATACCTTGTGCTTAAACCCAGCTTGCACGGCGGCCTGCACGGCACCCGCCAGTGGCTTGACCTTGCCGCAAAACATGGCGTGGGCTGGTGGCTCACTTCGGCCCTGGAATCCAACATCGGCCTAAACGCCATTGCCCAATGGTGCGCAACCCTTGCCCCCACCCTGCCCCAGGGCCTTGGCACTGGCTTGCTGTATACCAACAACCTGCCCTTTGGCCTTGCGGTGCAGCAGGATACACTCTGGTTCTCCCCTACGCACATGCAACAGCTTTGCCCGTACAGCACCTGCCCAACAACTTTGAAAAGTTATTGCAGCAGTATGTAAATATCTGCGCATCAGATATTTTATTCACATCTTACGCATACGCCTTCCCTAAAACTGACGGTAGTCGCGAGCGTAGCGAGCCATGGAGTGACAAGGCGGGGCGCAGGCGGCTACGCCGCCAAAGCATGTACCCCGCCGCTGGAACGGAAAAAGGTAGACGGTAGTCGCGAGCGTAGCGAGCCGTGGAGTGACAAGGCGGGGCGCAGGCGGCTACGCCGCCAAAGCATGTACCCCGCCGCTGGAACGGAAGAAGGTCGGCAGGGGAACAGAGTCCCCCAATTACAACCAATACATTCATGTGCAATACTTTCGAGCGGAAGAAAAGGAGTCCCCCCCCTTGGCCCACAGTCCCGCGTGCATAACCATTGAAGGCACAACCTACCCGGCAAGTGCCTTTTCCCCAAAAGCCCTGCCAGATATTGCCTGGCGCTCTGCCCAGCATAAAGAGCTTGCGCTGTTCTTGCAGCAATGGTTTGCCCCTGCTCCAAGCCTTACCCTGCACACCTCCGGTTCCACAGGTACACCAAAACTGCTGGTGGCAGAAAAAAGCCGTATGCTGCACAGCGCCGCCATAACCTGTGCGCACCTTGGCCTGCACAAAGGGCACACTGCCTTGCTTTGCCTTTCCCCCCAGTACATTGCCGGAAAAATGATGATTGTACGGGCCATTCAGGCCGGGCTGAACCTGCATGTTGCCCCGGTTTCCGGCACCCCCATGCTGGAACATTACGGCACCATAGACCTTGCCGCCATGGTGCCCTTGCAAGTACACAACGGCCTGCAAAACCCACATGCGCGCACACACCTGTATGCTGTGCGCCATTTACTTGTGGGGGGCGGCCCTGTGCCGCATGAGCTTGTTACTGCGCTTACCCATTTTCCGGGGCAGGCCTGGGCCACCTACGGCATGACAGAAACCCTTTCGCACATTGCCCTGCGCCGCATCAATGGGCCTTGCCAGCAAACAGGGTACACCCCCCTCACGGGGGTAAGGGTGTGGCAAACAGCCAGGGGCACCCTGGCCCTGCATGCCCCACAAGTGTGCCCACAGGAACTGGAAACCAACGACATTGTCACCCTGCATGAGGACGGCAGCTTCACCATTCATGGGCGAAGCGACAACATTGCCCTGTGCGGCGGGCTTAAAGTGCAACTTGAAGAAGTTGAAGCCCTGCTGCACCCGGTGCTGGGCACATCCTTTGCCGTTACCGCCTGCCCCCACGCCCAACTGGGGGAAGTGCTGGTGCTGGTAAGTGAACAACCTGTGAACCAACAGGCCGTTGCCGCCCCCCTGCACCCGCACATGCGACCAAAACATTTCGTGGTGGTGCCTGCCTTGCCCCGCACACAGGCCAGTGGAAAAATAGACAGAACTGCCCTGAAGCAACTTGCCTGCCAAACCCTTGCCACACAGAGCAAGGTAAACTAGGATCCGCCAAGGGAAAGCGCTACATAATGGCAATAATATATTGAGGAAGAACACAATGCCGCTTACGCTACTTATCCGTTCTGCACTGGCTGTTTTCCTTACAGTGCATGAGGCAAAATTTAATTCCTTCCTATTGTATCCATCTTTTAGTTGACCTTTTCCCACTGCGAGCCTATATAACAAGTAGAGTTTAGGAAGTGCTTTTTTGGTATTTTACCAAAACATAGCCATAAGGAAGGATTTATGTACAAGAACATACACTCCTGCATTTTGGGCCTTGCGTTATTCCTGTTTACTGCGGGTGCTTGCTTTGCAGGCCCCGTGGGAACAGTAATTTCCTTGAAGGGTGAAGCCTTTGCGGAACGTAGCGGAAGTAAAGTTCCGTTAGCCTTGAAAGCAGGGGTTGAGCGTGGTGACACCATTGTAACAGCCGCCACCGGAAAAGTGCAGATTTTTTTTGAAGACGATACAACCGTAACCATTGGCCCAAATGCCCGCCTGCAAATGCAGGACTTTGCCGCTGACGGCAAAAAACCAGTTTTTAAGGCCCATATTCTGGAAGGCATGGCCCGTGTTATTACTGGCAAAATAGTGGAACAAAACCCCTTGGGCTTTACGGTAACCACGCCGGAAGCCACCGTGGGGATTCGTGGCACAGTGCTTACCATTAACAGCCGCCAGGGCAACACAGCGGTTTTTGTGGAAAGCACCCTGAAAACCGTATATTTGAACGATGTGGTTGTGCCGCGTGGCTTTAAAGCTGCCAGTTCCAACCTTACCCCTTCGGTCATTACCCCGGCAGACCTAAAAGCCATTGAAGCCGAAGTGGGCGGGGCAACCCCCACCAAGTCATCTTCTGCCTCCCAGTCTGGTTCTGGCTCCGGCGACTCTTCTTCTGGCAGCGGTGATTCCGGCGGCAGCGCTGGCGCTGTGGCTTCCTCCACCGGGGGTGGCCTTAGCTCATCCACTTCTGCCAGCACAGGCGGCGGCGCTGGCCCAAACAGTGCATTGGCAAGCAGCACCACGGCAACGCAAAACAACAGCGCAGCCACTTTTGCTGCCCTCAGTGAAAAGTTGCAGCCCAAAAACGACAACCAAAATTCAACACCCACCCCTGGCCCAACACCCACCCCTGACCCAACACCACCCCCTGACCCAACACCACCCCCTGGCCCAACACCACCCCCTGGCCCAACACCACCCCCAACACCCATCCCGGTGCCACGGCCAACGCAAGGCATAGTATCAGGCTCACTCACTGCCGGAAGTGGCAACCTGTTTGCCACAGGGACACAGGGAACATTCTCCTTTGACTTCAACTTGAGCACGGGTGCAGCGACAAACGGCAATATGCACATGAATGACGGAAGCAAGTCCATGACCCTTACAGGGGGGAGTGGTGGCCGCTTCACTCCGACTGATTCAGTTGCCTTAACTGGCTTCACAGGTTCTGCCTTGGTGAACGGGGTTACGAAAATGTTAATCCCCGGCTCGGCACGCCTCCAGGCAAACAATAATTCCTGGACAGATTTAGTGAACGGAAATTCCGTAACCGGTATTTACGATGCCACATTTACAGGAAATACTCGTTCTTCCGGATCATTCGAATCTACCCAAAACATAACCCCATAAGTTTTTTCAGGGCATGGGCTGAACACCGACCAAAATTCAAAACGACACACAAGTTATACCAAAAGGCAAAATACTTACTGTATTTTGCCTTTTGCTGTTTTAGAGTACCCCCGTACTGCTTTGCTTTTCCAAATTAATCTGGTATCCTCTACACATAAATTCCGATTGATGCATAAGGGCTTAGAGGTTTTCATGGTACAGGTACTCCGTTCTTACTTCTTCAGTCTCATTTTGTGCACGGCTTTGCTGTGCTCTATGGCTGAAGCACATGCTGCGGCTTCCCTCCAAGGGCTTAGCGAGCAAGCAGCCAAGGCAGAAGCGGCCAGCTTGCTGCAGCAAGGTAAGTTTATGGAAGCGTATGCAGAATATACCCAACTTCTGCGCCAATACCCTGCCGACCCGGAAGTAAACCTGGGCCTGGCCCGTTCTGCTGTGGGTTCACAACGGTTGAACCAGGCCATTATGGCCTATGAACGGGTGCTGGAAGTGTTCCCCGCTGAAGCTACGCTTTATGACGAGCTTGCCCAAGTGTACGTTGTTCTTGGCGACACCACAAATGCCCTGTTGGCCATGGAACAAAAACAGGCCCGGGCCGGAACAGACCCGGCAGCAGATGCGGCCAAAATCAAGGCCTGGTCAAACCAGGTAAGCCGCCACCAACTGCACGGCAACGTGCGTTTAGGGGCCATGTACGACTCCAACGCCAACCAGGGCCCTGCTTCCAACAAAATGATGCTTGGCAACTGGAACATCGAATTTCCCAATGCAAAGCATATAGAGTCGTTTGCGGGCTACGCAGGAGCCATGCTGGATTACAGTTGGCGCATGGGGCAAAACAGCCCATGGTACATTGTAAGCGATTTACAAATTTTCTCACGGGGAAACACAAGCAACAAACTGCGCCACAGCAGCACCAGAAGCTCCCTTTGGGCACGGGGGGCGGCAGGGCTGCGCCGCCTTGGCCAGCGTAGCCTATGGGACATACGTGTTAAGGCAGAAGCGTTTGATTATGAACTGTATTCCCATATTTGGAGCACAGGCCCGGAACTTATGTATGCCTATGCTGTTAGCCCCAAAGTGCAAGTTATTGCCCGCGGCGGAATAGACAAGCGCGACTACGCACGCGACAGAACAAAAAACGGGTTGTACAGTAACGCTGGTTTGTATGGCCGCTTTTTTTTTGGCAGTAACAGCCAACACGAATTTATGCTGGGCGGCAAATACACCAATGGCATGGCAAAAATTAACGATTATTCCTCCCATGGCTGGGAAGCTTCGGCAAACCTGATGTTCCGCCTTCCCAAGGGGTTTGAATTCGGCCCTTTTGTTGCCTATGGCAAAGACTACTACAAAGGCCCCGCAACTATCCTGGACCTTGAAAAACGTGAAGAAGAACGCGTGCGCATGGGAGTTAGCCTGAACTATAATATTACGGCTGCCTGGAAAATTGAAACAAGCTATCAGCGCATACAAAACAATTCCAACAGTGACATATACAAGTACAACCAGGACCTTGTTTCCGTTGGTATCGCCTGGTCATTCTAAAGAGAATGCTGCCTTAATCCCTTTGCACCTCGTTTTTTTACTCTGGCGGCAACAGCCCCGAATGGCACAGCAATACAAAAAAAGTTCACATATGCCTTGGGCTGCAATGTTATATTGATATCAAGACACACCTGGTCACCTGAACGAAGTAACTATTAAATATTTTTTTCATTTTTTTCTTGCCATGATAAAACTTCCTTGATATAAACGAACCTTCTTGTACATACTTGTTTTGCATATGGATGCGAAACGTCATGTGCAAAACTTTTTTTTCACGAGGTTTTTTGTGAGCAAGTCTATTTATGTGGGCAACCTGCCCTGGTCGGCAACGGAAGATCAAGTTCGTAATCTCTTTTCCCAGTACGGTACTGTGAATTCCGTAAATCTGGTTTCTGACCGTGAAACGGGCCGCGCCCGTGGCTTCGGTTTTGTAGAAATGGCTGCTGCCGATGCTCCTGCTGCTATTCAGGCACTTGACGGCTCCACCATGGACGGCCGTAGCCTGAAAGTTAACGAAGCACAGCCCAAAGCTCCCCGCCAGCCCCGCTACTAGCAACTGGCGCAGTTTTGCGCAAACCTTCCAAACTGCTTGAAGTAAAAACCCCGGTTCGCCGGGGTTTTTTTTATCTCTGCCGCATTATGCCCATTCTAAGGTAATACTGCCTGAATTAGTATACCGGAGTCGGCCTAAGCAAACGACCAAAGTCACACTGCCTACTGTTTTTCCCTCCCAATTGAGTGCACGTTGTGACTGAAACCCTGTGCGCTGTTGTGCTATTTAGCACAATATGATCATTACTCCTATTATAGTACAACGTTGGGGTACAATAATTTTCAGGCCTCGTGCATGTATGCAGATTACCGCATACATATAAAACAACGCAAACCAGCCATTGACCACACGTACCTATACTGGTATAAAATACCACCAGCTATACACAATGTCCTGAAGCCCATTGTCAGCACTGGCATAGCCACACTGCGCAGTCGCCCCTCTTGTTCCATAGCGGAACAACACCCACGTTACCTGACTCATCACATTGTGTGGTTGCCTCTTCCGAGCATACCACATGTGAAATAGTCGCTTAACGGCGAGCAATGCTCACCTACAGCCGATTTGACTTGCTACATCCTGTGCCCCGCTTTGCAGCGGGGGCGCGTAGTTCCCCATTTCATTCCGCTGTCCGGCAGAATTGTCGTCATAAGAATTTTTGCCCAGTGCGCATGGGATTTTGTCTAAGCCCCCTATTCCCCCACCAAGCACTTTGTTTTCCCTCTTTTGTCCCTTCCTCTCGCAACACGATAAAGGAAACTACCATGACTCAAGGTATACAGGCATTTTTGCCCTATGCTGCCCCCATACCCGGCCCTGCTGGCTGGATAGAGGTATTAAGCTTTATTACCTTTACCGCCCACCTTCTTCTTATGAATGCGCTTGTGGGTACATTACTGCTGGCAGTGCTGCGCTGGCGCAGCCCCCATGCTGCGGTGCGCCAAAACCTGGAAGATAGCCTGCCCATGCTGCCAAAAGGCGTGGCCCTTACGGTAAACCTTGCTGTACCGCCCCTGCTGTTTTTACAGGTTCTGTATGGCCGTTTTTTTTATAGCGGTTCCATTATCCAGTCAGTGTGGTGGCTTGGAATAATGCTGCTGGTAATGATGGCCTATTACGGCCTGTACCTTGCCGCAGCAAAGGAAAATGGCCGCAGGTTTGTGCTGGGTATTGCTACCTGCCTGTTGCTGCTTACCGCATTTATTTTAACCGCCAACGCGGCCCTGGTGCTTAACCCGCAAGTGTGGCCAAATTGGTTGCCGGAACGGGCCAGTGCCCTGCTGCTTGCCGGGGCAGGCACTGTGGTACCGCGCTTTCTGCACTCCTTGCTTGCCTGTATGGCTGTGGGTGGCTTGTGCCTTGCCGGGCTTGCGACCCTGCGCCAAAATAAAGGCATTGCCGGGCAAGAACCTGCCATTACCCAAGGGCTTGCCTGGTTCCGCCATGCCACCCTGGGGCAACTTGCCGTGGGCACCTGGTACTTTTTCTCCCTTACACCGCAGCAACAACATTTTTTACTCACAACTCCTGCCATTCATGCCTTGTATACTTTCCTTGGGCTTGGCATGGGCCTTGGGGTGTGGTTAAGCCTGCGGGCCAAAGTATGGCAAACCGTTGGCGTGGCCGCTTTTTTGGTGGCCACCATGGTGGCCGTGCGCGCGCTGCTACGCCAGTTTGTGCTTATGGGGGTTCAGGCCGGTTCCATGCCCCCGGAATATGCCGTGCCACCAAGTGTGCTTGTGCTGTTCCTTGTCAGCGTCCTGGGCACTTTTGCGGGTATCTTTTGGGCCTTACGTCTTTGTGCCAGGGCCTATAGCACGCCTTCTGCGGCGCAACCGCAACATACCAAGGAGGCATAAACATGAACTTTCCTGCACTTGAAATACCGTATATTAACGGCGGCCTGCTCATTGCCATTATTGCCGTGCTGCACATTTTTGTGGCGCAAATAGCTGTGGGCGGCGGCTTTTTGCTGACGTTTGCTGAAGCAAAAGGCCACCGTGAAAATAACCCGGAAATATTACAGTGGGTGCAAAAGCACACCAAATTTTTCCTGCTGGTCACCATGGTGTTTGGTGGCCTTTCCGGGGTGGGCATATGGATGGTTACCGCCCTGGTTTCCCCCACGGCAGTGTCCTTTCTGGTGAGCAACTTCATGTATGCCTGGGCCAGCGAATGGGCTTTTTTTCTTGGGGAAATTGTAGCCCTGCTCCTGTATGCCGCCACCTTTTCCCTGTGCCTGCAAGGCCGCATGCGCCCCAAAGACCACATGACCCTGGGCTGGATGTATGCTGCCTTTGCCTTTCTTTCCTTGGTGGCCATTAACGGGGTTGTCAGCTTTATGCTTACGCCGGGGGAATGGGCCGGGCCGGAAGATTTCTGGACAGGCATACTCAACCCCACCTTCTGGCCTGCCCTTGTGTACCGCTTTGCCAACTCCCTGATGCTTGCAGGGCTGTTTGGCATGGTTACGGCACTTGGCATTAAAGGTGCCCCCACGCGGGAACGCATGCTGCGCTGGAGCGCAGTGTGGGTGGTGGGTTCCTTCCTTGTGCTGGCCGCTTCTGCTGTGTGGTATGCAGCAGCCCTGCCGGGTTTTGGCCCTGGCTTTTCCCTGCCTCCTGCCCTGCAACGCGGCAATGCAGACATTCGTCCCTTTGTGGAACTGTTCATGGTGGTTACGCCCTTGCTGCTGCTGGCAGCAGTGGTGTTACTGCTGGTACTACACCGCTTGCCAGCCCCCGCCCGCATGGCGCTGGTGCTGGTGGTATTGGGGCTTTCCCTTGCCCAGCTCGGGGCCTTTGAGTGGGTGCGTGAAACCGCGCGCAGGCCGTATGTTATTTACGGAAAAATCTATTCCAACGACATTCCCCTGGAAGAAGGCGAACGCATGAACCGCCAAGGGGCGCTTTCACCCTGGGCAGGCAACCACGACCTTGCCACAGCAGAAGGCAGCATGCAGGCCGGGCGTTTCCTGTTTGCCCAGCAATGTGGTTCCTGCCACGGGCTGGGTGGCCCCATGCTGAACATTGCCCCGCGTGTTGCCGGGCGTGGCATGGCTGGCATTGATGCCCTGTTGGCTGGCCAAGGCAGGCTGAACCTGTACATGCCTCCCTTTTTTGGCACCCCGGAAGAACGCAGGGCCCTGGCTTTTTACTTAAGCCAGATGTTCCCAGCCCATTAATAGCAATACTGAGAGTTATCGCACGTGGGTTACCCTGGTAGCCCACCCTGCGCTCCAATAGTGACAGAACCAGTGTTTTCTATAACCTGCCAAGGATACGCCATGAGCAAAAAATCCTCTTATCTCTATCCCCTGTGGATTGCCGGGGTCACCCTCAGCCTGGTCTTTTTCGGGGCTTCGCTGTGGTCTGGCCCTGCCTCCGTGCCCCCGGTACCAGAAAATGCCTTACAAAAGGCCACTGCCCCCCCAAAGCAAGACCAAAATAAAGACTATGATGCTGAAGCAGTTACCATTCCGCCCTTTGACCCCGCCAGCAGCCAGTATGTGCTTTCGGTGTGGAGCAAAAACGGCCTTACCCAAATTATCGACCCCACTCCGGCCTGGAGCCTGCTGCCACCCGGCACCGTGCTGGAAGCACAGCTTATTCACCGTGGCCCAGACCTTGCCGTGGCGGACAAGGACATAACCCTCCGTTACAGCCTGGACATTTCCCCGCAAGGCCCCTTGCAGGACGCAAGCGGCAACCCCTTGCCCCGCACGGGCACCTTTACCCTGAAGGAAGGGGATGTGAGCGTGTTCACCACTCCGGTTATTCCCGCCATGCCCTACAGTGGCAAGGGCAGCTTCACCCCCTACCCCCTGGTAACGGTGGAAGCCGTGGATAAATCAGGCACAGTGCTGGCCACCACCCGCACCGTGTTGCCCATGTCCACCGAAATGGGCTGTAAAAACTGCCATACGGGCGAGTGGCGGGTTGAAGGCCGGGCTGGCATGGACACCGCCACCGCAGGCGACATTTTGCGTGTGCATGACCGCATTAACAATACCCAGCTTGCGGCCCAAGCGGCTGCTGGCAACCCCATTAACTGTACAAGCTGCCACAGCCTGGAAAACAACACCGGGCTGAACCTTTCCGCCGCCATTCACGGCTGGCATGCCGCCTACATGGGCAAACAAGGGGCTGAGGCCTGCGCCTCCTGCCACCCTTCCGGCCCGCAAAGTGTTACCTGGTTTGCCAACGACCTGCACGCCGCCAAAGGGCTGGACTGTACCCGCTGCCATGGCTTTCTGGAAGACCACGCCATTTCCCTGCTGAACCACGAAAGCAGTGCGGGCAAAGCCGCTGCCCAGCGCCTTGCCGGGGCCATTGCCCCGCGCCTTGCCAGCACGCAGGATAAAATAGCTCCGCGCATTCCCCGGGTGAACATGCCCTCATGCGCAAGCTGCCACGACTTTACCACCAAGCCTTCCACTGAAACGGCCTCGGCCTTCAACAAGTGGACCAAAGATGAAAAGGCCCTGTTCTCCAATTCTGTGGACGACTCCGGGCAACTGCGGTGCAGCACCTGCCACGGTGCCCCCCACGCCCTGTACCCAGCGGAAAATCCCTTTGGCCGCAACCGCAGCAACATTCCCCCCGTGCAGCACCAGCAGGTGGCTGCTCCCTTTGGGGCCTTTGGTAACTGTGCCGTGTGCCACAACACCCCCATGGACGTTTCCATGCACCACCCCATTGTGGAACTGCCCACCCGCAGCATTACCGCACCACAGGGGGCTGTGTTCACCCGGCCACGTGCCGTGTTCCCCCATGCCGGGCATGCCCGCCTGGATTGCAAAAGCTGCCACCACACAGGTTTTGTAGACGGCAAGCCCCTGGCCTGTGCCCAGGAAGGATGCCACAGCAAGCTGCCTGGCCCCGGCGTAAGCCCGGAAGACCCGTTGTTGTTCCGCAATGCCTTCCACGGTGCCGTGCGGGGCTGCCAGCCCTGCCACCTGGAAATGCGTAGCCAGGGTAAAGCCAGTGGCCCCATTCAGTGCCGCGCCTGCCACATAGGGAACGACTGATTTTTTGCGTTTGGTTGGGGGACGCTGTCCCCCATACCCCCTGCAAGGGGAATGATTCCCCTTGACCCCCATTTACGTTTGCGTTTTCGCTGTGCGAAAACGTAAACGTTGATGCGGGTTCCAAGGGCATCATGCCCTTGGCGGTGGGTATTAGGGAGGCAGAGCCTCCCCAAGTAATAGAGACACACTTATTAACTGGCATTATGGAAACGCGCAGTTATTTCGTTTGGCAAGGCGCTAGCTTTTTTTGAAGCAGGAGTGACAATTCTTCAGGAAAGCGGAATTGGGAACTGCCCGAAGGGCGGGAGTCGAAGGCCGAGGCCCAGGACGGGCCGAGTCAACTCTTCCGTCCTCGACTGTTTCAAAAAAAGTGAAGCAACGCCGCAAAACGGAATAAATCAGCGTTTCCATAGAATAATTACAAAGGAAGGCATTATGAAACGTCGTACCTTTATACAAGCAATGGTGGCCGGGGGGGCAGTAAGCGCCTTTGGCGGCCTTGGCATAAACCTTTCCCGGGCAGCCCAGCAGACAGAAGCCTTCAAGCTGGACAAAGCCACCATTACCACTTCCATATGCTGTTACTGTGCCGTGGGCTGCGGCATTTTGGTGTGGTCCAACCCGCAAACCAAACGCGCCATAAACATTGAAGGCGACCCGGACCACCCCACCAACGGTGGCACCCTGTGCCCCAAAGGGGCCAGCATGTGGCAAACAACGGAAAACCCCCGCCGGGTTACTTCCGTGCTGTACCGTGCCCCCGGCAGCAGCCAGTGGGAAGAAAAAAGCTGGGACTGGGCCTTGCCGCGCATTGCCCAAAAAATTAAAGACACCCGCGACAAAGGCTTTGAAACCAAAAACGCCAAGGGCCAAACCGTAAACCGCACCACCGCCATTGCCTCTGTAGGTTCTGCTGCGCTAGACACGGAAGAAGGCTGGCTGTACCAGGCAATTTTACGCTCGTTAGGCATGGTCTATATTGAAAGCCATGCCCGCATCTGACACAGTTCTACTGTAGGGGCTCTGGCAGAGTCCTTCGGACGCGGTGCAATGACGAACCACTGGATTGACCTGAAAAACAGCGACGTGGTGCTTATTATGGGCAGCAACGCCGCAGAAACACATCCCATTTCCTTCCGCTGGGTAACCAAGGCCATGCAACGCGGGGCCAAGCTTATTCACGTGGACCCACGTTTTACCCGCACATCTGCCAAGGCAGACATGCACGCCCACATTCGCTCCGGTTCCGACCTTGCCTTCTGGGGTGGCATGATTCTCCACATTCTGGATAACGAGCTGTATTCCAAAGACTATGTGGTGGCCAACACCAACGCCTCCTACATTGTGGGGCCGGGGTACGGGTTTGAAGACGGCTTGTTCAGCGGTTTTGACGAGGCAACCAATAAATACGACAGGGCCAAGTGGGGCTTTGCCACAGAAGGCGAAGGCGTTAGCCAGAAAGACCCCACCCTGCAAGACCCCCAGTGCGTGTTCCAGGTAATGAAGCGCCACTACAGCCGCTACACGCCGGAAATGGCTTCCAACGTAACAGGCATTCCCCAGGAAACCTTGCTGCAACTGTGGAACACCTTTGGGGCCACGGGCAGGCCAGACAAGGCTGGAACCATAATGTACGCCATGGGCCAGTGCCAGCACACCGTGGGCGTGCAGAACATTCGCGCCCTTTCCATGGTGCAGTTGCTGTTGGGCAACATTGGCATTGCCGGGGGCGGGGTAAACGCGCTGCGCGGTGAATCCAACGTGCAAGGCACAACCGACATTGCCCTGCTGGCAGACAACCTGCCCGGCTACCTGCCCATACCCAAGGTTTCTGCCCCCACCCTGGCAGACTACATAAAACTGGGCACCCCCATTACCAAAGACCCCAAAAGCGCCAACTGGTGGAACAACACCCCCAAATACATCGCTTCCTACTTAAAGTCGCTGTACCCCAAGGCAGAACTAGAAACAGCCTATAGTTACCTGCCCAAACTGGAAGATACCAAAATAACCGACTACGAATGGCTGAACCTGTTTCACCGCATGATGGAAGGCGGTTTTACCGGCGCTTTTGTGTGGGGGCAAAACCCCTGTGCCGGGGGTGCCAACGCCAACAAAAACCGCAAGGCCCTTGCTACCCTGGACTGGATGGTGGCGGTAAACCTGTTCCACAACGAAAGCACAGAGTTCTGGAAAGGCCCTGGCATGAACCCGGCAGACATTAACACCGAAGTGTTTTTCCTGCCTGCCGCCATGAGTGTGGAAAAAGACGGTTCTGTCATCAACTCCGGCCGCTGGATGCAGTGGCGCCACAAGGGGGCAGACCCACTGGGCGACTCCCGCAGCGATGGTGACATTATGCTGGACATGTATGATGCCATACGCGCCCTGTATAAAGAACAGGGTGGAACCTTCCCTGAACCCATTTTGCAACTGGACACCGACTACCGGGAAAACAAGGCCTACAGCGCCGAAAAAGTGGCAAAACGCCTTAACGGGCAGTTTTTAAAAGACACCACCGTAGGCGATGTGACCTTTAAGGCCGGGCAGCAAGTGCCGGGTTTTGCCGCCCTGAAAGACGACGGCAGCACAAGCTGCGGCTGCTGGATTTTTTCCGGCAGCGTTACCGAAGCAGGCAACCTTATGGCCCGGCGCAACCCCACCCAAACAGAGCAGCAAAAAAGCATTGGCCTGTATCCCAACTGGACGTTTGCCTGGCCTGCCAACCGCCGTATTCTTTACAACCGCGCCAGTGTAGATGCCCAGGGCAACCCCCTGGACCCCACCCGCCCCGTTATTACCTGGGACGGCAAAAAATGGAGCGGCGACGTGCCCGATGGCGCATGGCCCCCAGGGGAGCGCCTGCCCTTTATTATGGTGCGTGAAGGCCGCGGGCAGTTGTTTGGCCCTGGCCGGGTGGATGGCCCCCTGCCGGAGCACTATGAACCCTTTGAAAGCCCCCTGGACCACAACCCCCTTTCCGGCCAGCGGGTGAACCCCGTGGCCGTTACCTTCAAGGGGGAAGAAAAGGCCGTGCGCGACAAGCGCTTCCCTTACGTGTGCACCACATACAGGGTAACGGAGCAGTGGCAGTCTGGCACCATGACCCGCAACACCCCGTGGCTGAAGGAAATGCAGCCTGAAGGTTTTTGCGAAATAAGCCGTGAACTGGCCGCAGAACTGGGCATTGAAAACGGAGAACGGGTGGCAATGGAATCCATTCGAGGCAACGTGCAGGTGGTGGCCCTGGTGACCCCGCGCATAAAGCCCATGCAGATTATGGGGGAAACAGTGCATGAAGTGGGCCTGCCCTGGCAGTTTGCCTGGGGCCAAAAACCCGGTAGCGGCAACGATTCCGCCAACGTACTCACCCCTTCTGTAGGCGACCCCAACACCGGCATTCCGGAAACCAAAGCGTTTATGGTGAACGTGCGTAAGCTGTAGTGTGATTTGCACGAAAAAAGCGCGTTCAACGCCATACCGAATAAGGATATACCCATGAACGGAAAAACCTTTTTCATAGACCAAACACGCTGCACAGCCTGCCGGGGTTGCCAGGCAGCCTGCAAGCAGTGGAAAAATAACGGCTACACGGAAACCAGCAACACGGGTTCCTACCAAAACCCGCCGGACCTTAACGCCCAAACCTTCAAGCTTGTGCGCTTTAATGAAGTGGAAGTAGATGGCGTGCTTAAATGGCTGTTCTTTCCTGAACAGTGCAGGCACTGCCTTGTACCTTCCTGCAAAATGGCGGCAGACGCCCAACTGCCAGGGGCAATACTCCAGGACGAAGCCACCGGGGCCGTGCTGTATACGGAAAAGACCGCCAAGGTGGATTACCGCATGGTGCGCGAGGCATGCCCTTACGATATTCCCCGGCTGGACGCTGCCACAGGGCGCATCTATAAATGCAACATGTGCATAGACAGGGTGCAACAAGGCATGCAGCCCGCCTGTGTGCAAACTTGCCCTACCGACACCATGCACTTTGGCGACCGCGATACCATGATGCGCCTTGCCCTGCAACGGTTGCAAGAAGTGCAGCAACGCACCCCCACTGCCCTGCTGGCAGATTCCGAAGCCGTGCGCGTGCTGTACCTGTGTGAACAGCCACCGCAGTACTACCACGGGTATATGGTGGCAGACTCCGGCAGAGTGTTCAAACACAATGGCCCACTGGTGGCAGGGGTTAGCAGGCGGAAGGTGCTGGGGTTGTAAGTTGGTAAGAAGAAAGAGAAAATAGAGAAGACGAAATAAGGAAACGCCATGAGTTGTGCACACTCATGGCGTTTTTTTTGAAGGATTCCCTGAATAGGGGTACCTGGGGAATCTATTTTTTCAAATCAGCAACGAGCTGTGCAAGTTCCTTGGCATTGCCCTTCATGGTATCAATCAGCTTCATACAATTGGCAAGATTCTCAGTATCTTCATAAATCATGGTTTGAATGGTGGCGCTGTTTCTGGCCACACTATGGCTGGTTGCTGCCTGCTCTTCCGCAGCAGATGCGATGAAGTGCAGTTGCCCGGCAGTGCTTTCAATGGCCGCTGCAATATGGTCCAGGCGTTCTTCTGCTTCCGTTACGTTGGTAATGGTACGCACAATGGCGCTTTCAGCTTCTTGCATGTGGTGCCTGCTGTCTTGCGTACCAGTTTGAATACCACTTACGGTTTGCCCCACTTCCTGCGTGGCCTGTGTTGTTTTTTCAGCCAGTTTGCGCACTTCATCGGCTACCACGGCAAAACCGCGTCCGGCCTCCCCAGCGCGGGCCGCTTCAATGGCTGCGTTCAGCGCCAGCAGGTTGGTCTGGTCTGCAATGTCCAGAATAATACCCATAACCCTGCCAATGGAGTTTGCCTGTTCGCCAAGTGCATCCAGGCTTTGCTGCACATGCCCAGCCTTGTTTTGCACATCGTTAATGCCCTTAACCACCATTGTCATGTTCTGCTTACCGGAACTGGCTTCTTTGCTGCCTTGTTGTGCATTTCCTGAAGCATCAGAAGCATTTTTTGCCACTTCCGTCACAGAGGCGCTCATTTCATCCATGGAACTGGCTGTTTCGGTAATAATGCTTACCTGGCGCACAAGGCCGTTGTTGGTGACATTTATGCTTTGTTCAAGGTTAACAGTGGCTTCACCAATTTTTTGAACAATATTCTCAAGCTGGCCTGCTGCCTGCAACATCCCATCGCGCCGGGCATGTTCGGCTTTTTCACCTGCTTCACGGGCCTGTTCAAGGGCTTGTGCGGCTTTCTGCGTTTGTTCTTCTGCTTCCGCAGTTTTGGTTTGTGAAGTGCTAATAAGCTCGCCAAGGCTGCCTATCATACTTTCAAGGCTATGTTGCAACTGCCCCACTTCGCCCGTGAACCGTTCAACAGGGAGAGCTGTTAAATTCCCCCCGGCTACCTGGCTTGAAGCTTCAACCAACACGCTAATGGGCCGGGCAATGGAACGGGCAATAAAAAAGGCAAGTCCGCTTACCAGCAACAGCATACCAAGCCCGGCATACAGAACGTTAAGGCTAGACTGAACGGCCCCGGCAAGCACTTCGCCTTGTTCACGCAGCACTACAAGCTTCCACCCGGTTGTGGAAGAAACATACACCTGCACAACATGCGTTGTGCCGCTTATTTCTGCTTCAAAGCGACCTTCCTGCATGGAGCCTATACGGTGTAACAACGGGCTATTCAATTCTGCAATGGTTTTCCCAATGTTACCCTGGTTATTCTTGTCCACCAGCAGGGTTCCTTTTCCATCAAACACCATAACGTACCCAGTGTTGCCAAAGCGCATATCACTTAGGGCCTTGGTAAGGGTTTGCAGGTTAAAATCAACCGAAGCCACGCCAATGGCCGCACCCGCAGCGTCCCTTACCCGGTGCATAACGCTGAGCACTACCATTTTGGTGGATGAAACATACGGCTGGGTAAAGCTTACCTCTGCGGAACTTTGCATACCTGTGGTAAACCATTCGCGGGTACGTGGGTCATAGCCTGCTGGCAGCGTCACACCTGGGAATATAACAAGGCCTGCATCTTTAAAGCCGGCATACACAAGTTCATAAGCGGGGTTAGGCTTGGCTAACATGGAAAAAAGATCAAATATTTTTTGGCCTTGTGGGGTCAACGTTGGCCTGTCAACCAAAGTGTCTTTTGTCGCACCAGTTATAGGGGTAAGGCGCCCCAAACCTTCTCGCAGTTCTGGCATAGTAGCCATGTGGCGCACGGTGTTGGCGGCACTATCCATATACACCTTGATAATGTCATCAATACGGCGTAACTGCCCGGTGGCTTCTTCACTAAAAGCCCCCAAGGCATAGGTACGGAAGTTGACAAACACGAGTGAACCAATAACCGCCACCGTAAGCACGGTTGTCAGAATAAAGGCCATGAGCATTTTAAAGCGGATGGTCATAACACACTTCCTGGTATTGAATGAAAAGCTACTCTCGTAGCAGATAGTAATAATTTACCAATATAATCGGCTAGTCTGCTAAAAAGTTAAGTCCCCTACCAGCCAGAAATGATATTTTTACGAATTATTTCATGCAAACAAAAAAAATACACTGCCATACGTCCATCAACAGCAGAAGAATGCCCGCCTGCTGTACAACATGGAGCCATGCAGGAAACTACTTCTTTCAGTCTTATGTTGCAGGAAAGGGCTTAGGCAGCAATAACAAGCCCTCCCCCCCCACAGCACAACAGGGTGACTGGCGCCCACAGGGGGTAAAACGTGCAGAGCAACGATGCACAGTATTACATGGGCTCAATGCGAACGTAAAGGTCGCCGCTCCAGTTGCCCAGCCTGCGCCCCATGCCCCGCAGGCGAATGGCCTTTTCCGGGGTAAATTCAGGCGGCAGCACAACTTCCACTGTTTCCACCTCTCCGAGCAGGCCGTGCTGAATTTGCAGCCGTACCTTGGCACCGGGCATCAATTGCTCTTTGGGCAGCCGAATGGTTTGCTGGTCATCTATTTGCTTGCGCAGCCAGCCAGAAACCTTACCTAAAAAGCCGTTTTCGGCATGTACCCTGCGCACCCGTTGGCCTGGCTTAGGGGGCTGTGCGGGCTGCACCCGTGTGTGCCCATTGGGAGGTTGTTTGGCCCCAGGCCTGCCGCCTGTATGCGCAGTTTTAGGCTGGCTTGGGGCGTGCAGCCGCTCCTGCTCAATATGGCTGTAAATGTCTGAAAATACCCGCCGGGCAAAGTCGTCGTTCAAAATATCGCGCAGTACTTCTTCCCGGTGGGCCTGCTGTTCCGGGGCAAAATCATCAGCCCCGTTTTCCCATGCTTCATGGCGCGGGGTGCCAGCCTTTACATAGGCACGGTGGGCTTCTTCCCGTGTTTTGGGGCCTGCCTGGGCATTCCAGCCAGCCTGTTCCGCGGCTCTGGCTTTTGCAGCTTCCCGTTCTTTGGCACGTTTTGCCTCTTCCTGGGCTTTAGCCCTGGCGGCATCTGCCTTGGCCTTGGCCTTGGTAAATTCTTGCCACACTTTGGCTTTTACGGAATCGTCCTCTGCCCGGCTGCTGGCGCTTTGGGCTTTGCGCTCACCCATGGGGCGCTTTTGTTCCAGCTTGGCAGAAAGGGTCACATACGCTTCATTCAACTGCTGAAACAGCTTGCCAGCGTTGGGCACATCAGGGTTCAGGTCTGGATGCAAGGAAAACGCCAACTTACGGTAGGCGCTTTTAACTTCATCCAGAGGTGTGCCTTCAGGCAGCTTGAGTGTTGCGTAGCACTCTTTCAAGGTCATGTGGACGTTCCTTTTTACGGCATATTGTATGTAATCAAGCTATTCCAAATCTTCAATAAACAAAGCCCGCGGTGCGTCTTGTTCGGTTGTGCTCAGGCCTTCATTGCGCAGGTAGGCAAGTCCCTCTGCCTGAAAGGCTTCAAAGCCCATGCTGGCAGGAATGCCGGGGCAAAAATCTTTGGCCAGGGCAAGGCTTTCAGGGTCCAGCAGGTTACCACGAAAAAAGGGCCAGGCACGGCAAATATCTGGCTTGGCAACATGCACGCCACACCCGGTGCCCTCCACAAAGAACACGCATTTTTCATTGCTGCCCACTTGCAGCCGTACTTTTCCATTAGCGTGTTCGCCGTATTGGGCAATCATCACTTCCACGGAAAGGCCCAGGTGGGCGGCAAGCCGTTCTCTGTCTTTTCGGCTCATAACAATGCCACCTTTACCTTCGCAACAGTGGCCGCAGCATTTACAGGAAAATTGGGAAGACATGCTACTCCTTATGGGGGGCAACGCATTTTGCTGTTACCCGGTGGACGCGTGGCGGGCATCCGCGTAGCGTGTCGTTATATACTGTAAATACAAGGTACTATACCAAACACCTTGTTGTCCTGTGAAATGAGCGTTTCCTTAACTCGGTTTTTTCATGGCATCAATGGCAAACGCCCCATGCGGGGCAGCACGGCCCCCGGTGGCTTCGGCATGCACCACCATGGAGCAACGGTTTTCCACCACCACAATAGAATGCGGTGTTAACAGCGGGGGCACAGCACTGTTGCTAATGCCAAGCTGCATCCAGAATACCTTGGGCCGGTTAGACATACGCAACACTTCCTGTGCGTGGTCAAGGCAATATTGCGGGGCGCGGAACAGGTTTACCATGTCAACTTGCTCCTGCACTTCCAACAGGGTTGGGTAGGCGGGCAGGCCCCACACTTCCTTACGGGCAGGGTGAACAGGAATAACGGTAAACCCGGCAGCAATAAGGTAACGGCCCACTCTGTCCACATCGCTGTGCGGTTTGTCTTTGGCCCCAACAATGGCAATGGTACGTATACCTTGCCAAAAGGCTGGTGTGTGTATGGGGTGCTGCATGGCAAAGTTACCGGGGTTATATGGTATGGAAACGCTGCATTATTTCATTCAGGCAATTTGTGCGGTCTTTTTCCGTTTTCTGCCCTGCTTCATGCAACGGGGCAAAAATCTTTGGAAAGCGCGCCAAAAACTATAGCCCCCAAAAAGGCCAAAGGGCAAGCTTCAGTTACTTTTTCTTGGGTACAGGCTTTTTCCACATGCCAATGCCAGTAGCGGCACACAGCAGGGAAAACACGGGGACCGAAATGTTTAAAAAAGCGTACGGAGCAAATTCATAGGCGCTTACCCCAAGCACTCCCAGAATATAGAAGGCGTGGACGCTCCAGGGCACCAGGGGGCAGCCAATAGTGCCCGCGTCTTCACACGTGCGGGAAAGTACCAGCGGATTTATGCCTGCCTTGCGAAAAGGCTGTAAAAAGGCACGGCCCGGCACAATAACTGCCAGCATTTGGCTGCCAGTACCCAGCAGAATAATATAGGCTGCCAGCAGGGTGGAACCCACCAGGCGCAAGGCGGAATGCGCCCCTGCCAGCATGGCGTCCAACAATACTGCCAGTATTTTGGCCCGCTCAAGAATGCCCCCAAACGCCACGCCGGAACACAGCAGCAACACTGTGGGCATAATGCTCATAAGCCCCCCGCGGGAGAGCAGCGTATCAAGCCCGGCCAACCCGGTGGAGGCCTTGTAGCCTGTGGTCATGCTTTTTGCCAGGCTTTCCAGGGGGACACCATAAAACATGGCAATACCAATGGCGGAAACAAGGCAGGCCAGCATGGTGGGCAGTACTGGCATACGCATAAGGGCCAGGCTAATCATAAGAACAGGTGGCAGAAACACCACTGGGGAAAGGGGAAACGATTTTTCAATACCTTCCAGCAAGGGCAGCAGGTTGCTTTGTTCTGCCCCGGTGGGGGCGTGCCCCGCCCCAAGAAGAGTATACAAAACCGCTGCCACAACAAAAGCGGGCACGGTTGTCCACATCATGGAAGCAATGTGCTGGAACAGCGGCACTTCACATATACTGGCGGTGATGTTGGTGGAATCAGACACGGGAGACATTTTATCCCCCAGGTAGGCACCGGAAACAATGGCACCCACTGTCATGGCAGGGGAAAAGCCGAGGGCCGTGCCCACACCCAGCAGGGCAACACCAAGGGTACCCATGGTGCCAAAAGAAGTGCCCGTGGCAAGGGAAGAAACCGAACAAAGGAACAGGGCTGAAAGCAAAAAATGCTGCGGAGCAATAAGTTTAAGCCCCCAGTAAATAATGGCAGGAATGGTGCCGGAAGCAAGCCAGGCGGCAATAATCATGCCCACCAGCAACAAAATAGCTATGGCAATTTGAATGCGCCCAAGGGCTTCAAACATGCCTCCCTGCAATTCTTCCCAGGTATACCCGTTAGGAAAGAAGGGGTTTTTCAGGCACATGCAACCAGCCACAGCAATGGCTGCCAGCAGGGGCAGCACAGGGGGGCGAATGGTCATCCAAACCGTGCCGTACAAAATAATGCCAATAGGCAGGCAAAAGGTAAGAATGGCCCATAAAAGGGAAGGTTTACGCTGTGTGCTCGTCATGACGTTCCTTATGCTGCGGAAGGTAAACGGTTATGCCTGTATAAAGGCATGGGCTTTTGCCCCTAGAATGCATGGGATGTAAGGCCCAACCATTGCCATGGGGGGCATAAAGGCATGGCCCGTGCCCATGGCCGGGTGCTGTTGTGGCGGTTTGGTAAAAACACCCATAGCAGTGTAGCGCATCTGCCGCCGGGGCACAAGCGGTGGCAGGGCAAAAAAAGGATGCCGGGGGAGGTGTTTTGATGATTTACAGACCAGAACCTGTATATTTAGAGGTGCAGTATGAAGCGCAGAGGCATTATAGCTGGATAATGAAGGAAATAGGTGGGGTGGGCTATTTTTGCAAAGGAAAGTTATTGACCCTGATACCGCCATAAGGCACACTATTGCAGCCAAGCGGCCCTGCATTTTTTGGGAACGCTCTGTACGCAGTGGTTCCTTTTTTGCCCCTTGTTCCCGCCTTCCTGGTGGAAGAGTTTCGTGAGGAGAAACACCCATGATGTTTGACATAGATAAGGAAATGCTTCCCCGCGATGAACTGGAAGCCCTGCAATTAAAGCGCCTGCAAAACCTGTGCGAGCGCCTGTATGCCAACGTACCCTACTACCGCCAGGCGTTTGATGAATGCGGCGTGAAGCCGGGGGACGTACGCTCCTTGAAAGACCTTGCCCGCTTGCCCTTTACGGAAAAACAGCACCTACGCAGCGGCTACCCCTTTGGCATGTTTGCGGTACCGCGTGAAACCATTGTACGCCTCCATGCTTCCAGTGGAACCACGGGGCGCGCCACTGTGGTTGGCTACACCAAGCGCGACGTACACAACTGGGGCGAACTCATGGCCCGCTGCCTGTGCGCTGCCGGGCTCGGCCCTGCCGACTTTATCCATAACGCCTACGGCTACGGCCTGTTCACTGGCGGGCTTGGCGTGCACTACGGGGTAGAGCACCTGGGGGCCACGGTAATTCCCATGTCTGGCGGCAGTTCCAAGCGCCAGGTACAGCTTATGCGCGACTTTGGTGCCACAGGCATTACCTGCACCCCTTCCTATGCCATGTACTTGCATGAGGTAGGCATGGACGAAGGCATAGACATTCGCGATTTACCCCTGCGCGTTGGCGTGTTTGGTGCAGAACCCTGGACAGAAGAAATGCGCCAGGAAATTGAAACCAAACTGGGCATTGACGCTCTGAATATTTACGGCCTTTCTGAAGTAATGGGGCCGGGAGTGGCGCAGGAATGCCTGGAAGCAAAATGCGGCATGCATATTTTTGAAGACCACTTCCTGCCGGAAATTATTGACCCTGCCACAGGGCGCCCCCTGCCCCCCGGCGAAACAGGCGAGCTGGTTATTACCACCCTGACCAAAGAAGGTATTCCGCTGCTGCGTTACCGTACCCGCGATATTACCACCCTTGATTATACTCCCTGCATATGTGGCAGAACCCATGTGCGCATGGGCCGCATTATTGGCCGCTCCGACGACATGCTGATTATTCGTGGGGTAAACGTATACCCGCAGCAGATTGAGGCCATTTTGGTGCAGGAAGAAGGCATTGCCCCGCATTATGAAATTGAAGTGAGCCGGCTGGAAAACCTGGACCACATGGAAGTACGGGTGGAAATTACTGAAGGCATGTTTGCTTCTGACGAAGTGCGCGTTATGCTGGAATATGAACGCAGGCTCCAAAAAGCCATCAAGGACTTCCTGAACATTACGGTGAAGGTGCGCCTGGTGCAGCCACGCAGCTTGCAACGTTCTGAAGGGAAGGCACAAAGGGTGTTTGACCGCCGCAACGAGTCTTAGGGAAACGCTGATTTACGCTGAACCAAAGCCCCCGCCACATGCGGGGGCTTTGCTGTTTTAGGATCATATGGTTTCTTTTATGCGCTTAATTTTGTTGCGCCACAATGGACAATAAACCACTTGACTTTTTTATGACTGCATGGAATTGAAACAACAAAGCACATAAAGCAACATAAAATTACGCATTTTACGGGAAAAGTGAACAACATGGAACATTCCAGCACCCCCGCACATGCCATATCGCATCCTGTACGTGGTGAACAGGCTTCCGCCCCCAAGGGAGAAGGAGAGCCGTTCCACGCTCTTGTTCCCACATGCCAAGACCCTTTGCTGCCTGAACAACGGCGGCAAAGAATGGCCCAGCTTATTCAGCAACGCGGGGCAGTACACACGCGGGAGCTTGCAAAAGCCCTTGGCACTTCCATGATGACCATTCGACGTGACCTGAAAGTGCTGGAACAACAAAATTTTTTGCAAACAACCTGGGGTGGGGCTGTGCCTCGCAACTTCCAGCCGCACGACATCCCCTACTCCCACAAAGCCACCCACATGCTTGCTGCCAAGCAGGCCATTGCCCGTGCTGCGGCCCAACTGGTGCAGGAAGATACCTGCCTGGTACTTGACGCTGGCACCACCACCCTGGAACTGGCCCGCCTTTTGGCCGGGCGGCGGCTTACGGTGGTTACCAACGATTTGCAAATTGCCCTTGTGCTGGCCCCGCATCCACAAACCACAGTACATGTGACTGGCGGCACCATCGACCCCGTAAGCCTTTCCTGCATAGACGCATCTTCCCTGACCATGCTCGGCTCTGTGCACGCCTCCCTGGCCTTTATTGGCACCAACGTGTGGGATGCACAACGGGGGGTAACCACCAGCTCGCGCGAAAAAATGAGCCTCAAGCAACGCATGATGCATAGCGCAGAAGCCAGCATTTTGCTGGTGGACAGCACCAAATATGCCAACTACAGCCCATGGCACGTGGCAGACCTGACAGGCTTCACCGAGGTGATTACAGACAGCGGCCTGCCTGCCGCCACCCGCAAGGGGTTGCTCACAACTGGGGTGCAACTGCGCATTGCCTAGGAAGCGCTGCCAAACAAAAGACTGAGCGTTTCCAGAATGTCACTTAATCAACTGCCCCCTTAATGTATTTTTTGCTGCATGCGGCTTGTACTTCAGATTTTTCAGAAGAAAGTAACAAAGGAATCTATATGAAAATAGCGGTTATTGCAGACGACCTGACAGGTGCCAACGCAAACGGTGCCCTGTTAACCGCCAAGGGCTTTCAAAGCGCCACGTGCTTAAGCCTTGCAGCATGGTCGCCAGAATTTTTTAAAGACTATACAGCCGTTGCCATGAGCGCGGATAGCCGCCTGTTGCGTCAGCAGGAAGCCTATGACGCTGTGTATGCCGCAGTAAGCACCCTGGCTGCGGAAGCGCCCGTTGTAACGGCCAAGCGTATAGACAGCACCTTGCGTGGCAACGTGGGGGCAGAAATTGAGGCTGCCCTTGCCGCCCTGGACGCTGTATTTGCCCAAAAAAATGGCCCAGCGCAGCCCCCCCATGTGGCCGTGGTGGTGCCTTCCTACCCATCTTCCGGGCGTATTGCTGTGGGTGGCTACCTTATTGTGCATGGTGTGCCGCTGGAATGCTCCCCCATTGCCAAAGATTCTGCCACCCCGCTGTTTGACACGGCTGTGGTAAAAATTATTCGCCGCCAAACAGCCCTGCCCATGGGCACGGTGCCCCTGGAAACGGTGCTGGCCGGGGCAGATGCCGTGCGCGCTGCGGTGCAAGCCACCGTGGCGAAGGGAAGCCGCATTGTAGTGTGCGACGCAGTGACTGACGACGACATTGCCGTTATTGCCGCGGCCTTGGGGGAAGTGCCTTTTCCTGTGCTGGCAGTGGACCCTGGGCCTTTTACAGCGGAACTTGCCGCTGTTAAGATAAAGTCCTTGCGCGACGAATTTGAGAACCGTATTTTCTGCGCCATTGGCAGCACAACGCAATTAACACGTATGCAAATGGAATATTTGCATGTAACCCACCCGTGTTATTTTTGCGCCGTCAATGTGCCTGCCCTGCTTTCCGCCCCACAGGAGCGGGCTGCGGAAGTGGCCAGGGTACTGCAAGAACTGCAACACGCCCCGCAAGATGCGGCTGTGCTTGGCGTGTGTACGGCAGCCAAGGCAGAAGATGTATTTTCCCTTGAAGGCATGGCCCAAAAAATGGGCAAAACCCCCAGTCAGATTTCCGAAGACATAACCAGTGGGCTTTCCACCATTGTGCGAGAGGCCCTTGCCACCCCTTCCCTACGCATTGGGGGCCTCTACACTTCCGGCGGCGAAGTTACAGTAAGTGCCATTGAACACCTTTCCGCCAGGGGGTTTAGCGTGCGTGACGAAGTGTTGCCCCTTGCTGTTTACGGCAGGGTGATTCATGGTGATTTCCCGGACTTGCCCATGGTAACCAAGGGCGGGTTTGTAGGCGACAAAGAAAGCCTGGTGCATTGTGTTGACTATTTGTTCACCAAAATATCGACAAAAAAACGTAAAGGGCAGGTGTAAAATGAAACCGTTAATTTGTGTTCCCATGGGTGACCCGGCAGGGGTTGGCCCGGAAATTCTGGCAGCAGCACTGGCAGACCCTGTAGTAAAAAATGCCGCCCGCGTGGTGGTGGTGGGCAACAAGGCCGTTATGCAAAAGGCCGCAGCCATTGCCAAAGTGAACCTGCCTGTGAACCTGGTAAAGGAAAACCTTTCCGGCATTAAGGAAGGCGTGCTGAACCTGCTGGACATGAACAACATGGACATGGGTACTTTTACTTACGGCCAAGTGCAGGCCCAGTGCGGCAATGCCGCGTTTGAGTACATCAAAAAGTCGGTGGAACTTGCCATGAGTGGTACTGTGGATGCACTTGCCACCACCCCCATCAACAAGGAATCCCTCAAGGCTGCCAACGTGCCTTACATTGGGCATACGGAAATTCTGGGCGACCTTTCCGGCACCAAAGAACCGCTTACCATGTTTCAGGTGCTTGGTTTGCGCGTGTTTTTCCTTACCCGCCACCTTTCCCTTATAGACGCGTGCAAGGCCATAACCAAAGAACGGGTTGGACGCTACATTACCCTGTGCAATGAAGCACTGCAAACGCTGGGCATTGAAAATCCTTCCCTTGCCGTGGCAGGGTTAAACCCCCACTGCGGGGAACATGGCCTGTTTGGTGATGAAGAAGACCGCGAAATTTTGCCCGCCATTATGGAAGCCCAGGTGGCAGGCATTAAGGTTGTGGGGCCAAAACCCGCAGATTCCGTGTTCCACTTTGCCCTGAAAGGCGCTTGGGACGCAGTACTTTCCCTGTACCACGACCAGGGGCACATTGCCACCAAGATGGTGGATTTTGAGCGCACCATTTCCCTGACCATTGGCATGCCATTTTTACGTACTTCCGTGGACCACGGCACCGCGTTTGACATTGCCGGAACAGGCAAGGCCAGCGCTGTGAGCATGGTGGAAGCCATTCGCCTTGCGGCTTTGTATGCCCCCAATTTTAAAGGCCACAGTGCTTCCTAATTTTTATAGCGAAGACTGATTAAATAGCCTTTGGGAAACGCGCAGTTATTTCGTTTGGCAAGGTCGGGGACACAGGCCCTGTGCGCGAGCTTTTTTTGAAGCAAAAGTGACAATTCCGTCTTGGGTTGATTCCCTAAAGCCGACGGCCGTCGCGAGCATAGCGAGCCGTGGAGCGAGGGCGGAGGGAACAGACAGCTTTGCTGGCTGTTCATTTCAACGAAGCCCGAGTGGAGAAAGGAAGACGGCAGTCGCGAGCATAGCGAGCCGTGGAGCGAGGGCGGAGGGAACAGACAGCTTTGCTGGCTGTTCATCTCAACGAAGCCCAAGCGGAAGAAAGTCGCCAAACGGAATAAATCAGCGTTTCCATAGTTGCATGCTGTGCCCGCAACAAGGCTGGGCAAGTATAAAATGCCTTTACGGCACAACGAACTTTTCAGGAGTGACAGTATGGAACAAGGTACACAAATGATTTTGGGGCTTCTGGCAGGTATAACCCTGTTGGTGGTGCTCATTCTGTACACCCGTATTCACGCCTTCCCGGCGCTCATTATTGCCGCCATCACCACCGGGGTTGTGGGGGGCATGCAGTTTGGCGCGGTCATGGCCTCTGTTACCAAAGGCTTTGGTGGTACCCTTGGCAGCATTGGTATTATTATTGGCTTTGGTATTATGATGGGTGCGCTGTTTGAACAGTCTGGCGCGGCAAAACGCATGGCCCAGGTATTCTTGCGGCTATTCGGCAAGGGGCGTGAAGAAATTGCCCTGGCCACCACAGGCTTTTTGGTGTCCATTCCTATTTTTTGCGACTCTGGCTTTGTTATTCTTTCCCCTCTTGCCAAGGCCATTTCACGCGCCACAGGCAAAAGCCTAATTACCCTGGGTGTGGCCCTGGCCGCTGGCCTGGTTATTACCCACCACCTTATTCCCCCCACCCCTGGCCCGGTGTTTGCGGCAGCCCAGTTTCAGGTGCCCCTTGGCTCCATGATTCTTTACGGGGCATTGCTGGCTATTCCCCTGACTTTTGTTTCCATTGGCTATGCCAAATATATTGGCAAAAAAATCTTCCGTCTGCCTGCCCCGGATGGCAGCGAAGGCTTTGTGGACCAGCCTTACGCCATTGGTGCAGGCGGCAACTGGCTGCACTCTTCAAAAGACGAAAACCTGCCTTCTGCCTTTATGAGCTTTGCTCCCATTCTGGTGCCTGTGGTGCTCATTCTGCTGGGTACCGCCACGAAAGCGCTGTATGGCGGGGCAGGCGCAATTAAACCGGAAACCATTTTGGGCATGCCTTTTGCCACCTTCATGAACTTGGTGGATGGCCTTGGCAACCCTGTGGTGGCTGTGGGCTTTGGTCTTGTTATTGCTGCTTACGGCCTTACCCGCAACATGACCCGGGAAGAAGTGGTTACCAGCATGGACCAGTCTGTAAAGCAGGCAGGCATTATTCTGCTGGTTACCGGCGGCGGCGGTGCGCTGGGCATGGTGCTGCGCGACAGCGGTGCAGGCGACCACGTAGCACGCCTAATTGCCGGCATGAGCTTGCCTGCCGTGGTACTGCCCCTGGCCATTGCCACCATTGTGCGCCTTGTACAGGGTTCTGGCACCGTGGCTATTACCACATCGGCTTCCATTGTGGCACCCATGGCGGCAACGTTGGGGCTGAACCCCACCCTTGGGGCACTGGCCTGCTGCACCGGGGCGTTCATTTTCTCGTACTTTAACGACAGCTACTACTGGGTGGTAAACCGCATCCTGGGCGTGGTGGACGTGCGCCAGCAAATTCGGGTGTGGTCCGTAACCACTACCCTGTGCTGGGCTGTGGGGTGTACCATTCTTATTATTACCGATATGTTTTTGATGTAATGTGAGGGAGTTCCGTTACGGAACTAAAAAGGGGGCGCACTGCGGTGTGCCCCCTTTTTTGGGTATTTCTGATTCACTTTTTTTGCGGCGCATGCGCCACACCATTAATTTTTTCTCTTTATTCATCTGATTCGCCAGAGGGGGGTTGCGGCGCATGCGCCACACCATTTCTCATTTTTATTATTCATCCGATTCGCCAGAGGGGTGTTGCGGCGCATGCGCCACACCATTCCTCTTTTCTTGTTTTGTTTGCCGCTCCGCTTGGGTCAGGGGGCCCTCGCGCGGCCCCCTAACAACCCCACGCGCTTGGGGCTGCGCCCCAAGACCCGCTAAGCCTGTGGCTCGCGCTCAGTATATTTGTTCTGCTTACTCGCTACGCTCGTAACACGAACAAATATATTCGCGCGGGATATCACTGTACAAGTTATGGGTAAGCGCGTCTAATACAGCTAAGGACACGCACAAGCTGTGCCGCAAAAGGTAATCGCCCCTCTGCAAAACAGTGCTGATAAAATCTACCGTACTTCGCATGGGTAAGTGGGCGCAGCAAAGCGCACATACGCTGGTGGTGCTATGGGTAAACTCGTCTGATGCAGCTAAGGACACGCACAAGCTGTGCCGCAAAAGGTAATCGCCCCTCTGCAAAGCAGTGCTGATAAAATATACCGCACTTCGCATGGGTAAGTGGGCGCAGCAAAGCGCACATACGCTGGTGGTGCTATGGGTAAACTCGTCTAATACAGCTAAGGACACGCACAAGCTGTGCCGCAAAAGGTAATCGCCCCTCTGCAAAACAGTGCTGATAAAATCTACCGTACTTCGCATGGGTAAGTGGGCGCAGCAAAGCGCACATACGCTGGTGGTGCTATGGGTAAACTCGTCTGATGCAGCTAAAGACACGCACGAGCTGTGCCGCAAAGGGGCATTGCTATCACAAAATGACGCGGCGCTTCGCCGCACCTTACAGATAATTCTCTTAGTCTCCCCCGTCCTCAGCGCGCTTTGTTGCGCCCCGTCACTCATGCGCAGTTCAGTACACTTTTACACCGCTTCCCGTCAGTAAAGCGCGTACCTTATGTGGTACAACTTTTATCATAATGCGTAATAGATAAGAGCCCCTCATTCATACCCTGCACGGTGTTCTCCCCGCGCGGTTCTATTTGTTTGCGTCCCGAGCGTAGCGAGGCAGGAAACAAATAGTCAAAGCGCGGGCCGAAACCTAGCAGGGTCACGGGGTGCAACCCCGTGGGTGTGGGGTTGTTAGGGGGCCGCACAAGGGCCCCCTAACCCTTAGCGGAGCGGCAAACAAAACAAGAAACAACAGGCTGGCGCGGCGGCACGCCGCACAACCTCTTACGCCACCTTCCCTTCAAAATCTGATGTACCATCCCCATAAAAAAGACGCACCCCATAACAAGGTACGTCTTTTTCTACAACCACGGGCCGTGCCCTGGCTGAAAGCGGAACTATAAGCCGGGTTTTGTCTCCCGCAAGCGGGGTGACCATCATTCCTCTAGGGCTACGGTCTCCCGCAGCCTCAAGCAATCTACCCGAGAGCTTCAGCCGGGCAGGCCTCAAGCGCTCTCCTATTTGATCTTGCTCCCAACGGGGTTTTCCTAGCTTACCGTGTTGCCACGGCAACTGGTGGGCTCTTACCCCACCGTTTCACCCTTACCACCGGAAATTTCCGGGGCGGTTTACTTTCTGTGGCACTCTCCGAGGGTTTCCCCCCCTGGGCGTTACCCAGCATTTTGCCCTGTGGAGCCCGGACTTTCCTCCCCGGTGCAAGGGTTTCCCCCATTCCCGCGGCGATGGTCCGTTCCGCTTTCAGCCAGGACACGGCCCCTGGCAATGGCTTTTATGTGCCCTCAGTAAATACAAGGGCACAACCAGAGTTATTCTACGGTTTATTCTTCGGCCTTTTGGGTCGGCTCAAAATGCTCCTGCCAAAACACAAGGCGCTGGCAGTTGGGGCAGGAAAGAATTTGGGTGCCTTTTTGCAGTTCAATATAGGCCTGGGGCGGAATGGCAATGTGGCAGCCACCGCATACGCGGTTCACCACAGAAACAATCACCGGGTGGTCCAGGCGTTCCCGAATAAATTCATAGCGGGTAAACACAGGCATGGGCACGTCTTTGCTCACTTCCGTGCGGCGCTGCACCAGTCCGCTGCGCACTGTCTGGCATTTGGAAACACGCGCTTCCAGGCCAGCTTCGCAGCGTTGCAGTTCGTCCTGCACGGCAGCAAATTCCGTTTCTACTTCTTCCTTAAGACCTCGTTGCAGGGTAAGCTCTTCAATCAACAAGGTTTTTTCTTCTTCCCGGTCACGGTTCACTTTTTCCAGTGAATCCATTTCCCGCACCATAGCGTGGTATTCCTTGCTATTAGCAACCTGCATCAGCTTGCTTTTACTTTTGCGAATACGGGCAGAATCGTCTTCAATTTCAATGCCAAGGCGTTTTTCCTGCTCGTGCAGGTGCTCCATTTTTTCGTTCTGGCGCTCACGGCGGGCCTGCACTTCAGCAAAGCGGGCGCGCAAGGCTTCCAATTCCTGGGGGGCAGCCTTCAGTTCTTTATCAAGGACATAAATTTCGTCATCAACCTTTTGCAAGGTAATAAGCTGGCGAATTTGGTTCAAATAAATGCTCAAGTGGATTTCCTCCTGGCCACAAAGGTTTCCTGCGCCAGGCAACCGCCCGGCGGGGTGAACACTCCACACGGGAATGTTCCTGTACACACCGCACATCGTGCGGCCTGCACCCCACACTCAACGTAAAAACGCAGGGTGTGGGAAAATTTACTGGGCTCTTGCCCTTTGCTATGCTGCGGCCTGCTCGTGTGCCAGCAGCTTACTCTGCCACTCGTTCCTGTTGCAGTGGGTCAACCGCGGGGAAAAAGCTTACTGGAACAGCAAGTTCAACGCCAAGCTGCTGGGCAAACCGGCGCATCATTTCTTCTTCCAGCAAAAAATGCCCTACATCCAACATGCGCAAAGGGGCTTCCAGGGCGGCATGGTATTTAATGTCGCCCGTAATAAAAACATCTGCACCAAGTTGCTTTGCCTCCAGGGCAAGGCTGCTGCCTGAACCGGGGCAACAGGCCACCCGGCGCACGGTTTTAGGCTGTGGTCCACTGGCTTGCCACTGCTGCCGCCCAAGCACTGTGCCTAGCTGCGCAGCAAACACGGCATATTCCAGCGGGGCGGGCAGTTCTCCTACAAAGCCAAAGCCCTGGGTGGGGCGTTCCGCTGTGGCAGGGGCAGTAGGTTCAAGCACTGTAAGCTGCACCAACCCAAGGGCCTGGGCCAGCCAGCACACCGGGCCTTCCGGGTTTACATCCAGCGAAGTATGGGCGCTGTAAAGCCAGCTCGCCCCGCCAAGCAGCAGGCTAAGAATACGCAGGTAGTCGTCGGCCTGGTTTGGAAAGCGCGGCTTCATGGAAAGCGGGTGGTGGGTAAACAAAAAGTCCACCCCAGCGGCGCGGGCCGCCTGCACAGTTGCCCATGAAGGGTCCAAAGCCACCCCCACGTGGGTAACATTGTCCATTAGGGCAGCCACCTGCACGCCGCTTGCATCCCAGGGGGCCTGGCCGCCCAGGGGGGCCGTTTTTTCTATAACTTTAATAATTTCAGATGCTTTCATCAAACCCTCCCATAAAAAGAAAAGGTGCTTTCCAGGGTGTGACCCAAGAAAAGCACCTTTTGCCCAATAATGTGGCAGAAAAATTGATAAGGCTTGGCTGTATGCATGAAATTGTATTGCTGGTGGTGAAGGCCGCTGCTCTTGAGTGCTTTTGTGGCAACTCAAAACGCGCCCTGATGGATTTCATCTTTATTAAGCGCAACTTGACCAACAGTCAATAAAAAAAAGGGGATTTGACAAAATAGTGTTGCTGCCTACGGGGCTATTACCCAGAAGGTGGAGAATGTGATGTTTTTTCACCTTCATTGCGTTGAAACATGGCAGACACAGCCCAGGTAAGTAACAGGGCATAGCCTGCGGCAATAACCCCCACAATGGTGTCGAAATACGCAGGGGCAGCAAAAGAAATACGCATAAGCAGTGTGGCAATAACATAGCCTGAGTTGCGGAACAGCGCCTGAAAATTGGGCAGAAAGCGCTGTGCCACCAGCACCATCAAAATATCGGCAAAAATGAGAATGGTGTACACGTTTTCAAAAAACGCCGGGGTTGTTTCCTTAGCTTTCAGGGTAGCAAGCATGGTCACTTCCGGGAACATGACTGCCAAAAAGCTGATAAATTTCAGCGCTACAAGGTAGGCCACGGCCACTATAAGCCCCAGGGAAAGCATTTTTTTCCACATTACATAACGCATAACTTCCTGGGGGGGCATGGAATTGTGAAAGCGTGGCATGCGGCTGTAAATGCCCAAGCAGCAAAATACCAAAAGCGCCCCCACACTGCTTACCACAATGCGCGGCACCACCACCTGGTCCAGGGCAAAGTCCATGGGGTCGTGGAAATAGGTAAGCTCCTTGAACGCATTGCGCAGCAAGATAAGGGCAAGAATTTCCAACTGCTTGGCAATGGCCCGTGAAATGGAATAGGGTATAGCAAAAATGAGCCCCATAACTTCCAAAAACAGCAGCATGGAAAACGCCAAATGCACTGCCTGAAAATGACTGAGGGGCACCTGGGTCAGAATATCTGGTGGCAAAAAAGCCAAAAGCCCCCAGCGGTTCAGTTGAATTCCCAAAAAACCAAGTATAAACAGGCAAATAAGCACAGAAGCCTGCAAACGTTCTGAACGTGGATGTTCCCACATATGGTGCAACAAATCAAAAAGGGAGGAGAGCCTGTAAAGCATATGCGTGCCTTATGGGGTACAGGGCAAAAGAGAAAAAGCCCCTTTCCCGCATGGAAAAAATGCTGTATGAAAGAAGTAGCAGAAAACACTTCTGATGTGCCGTGGAATATAGCATTCTCCACACCCCTCTGACAACTGCCATTTCACCAGCCTGCCCCCTTACAGGGCATTTTCCCTTCATTACAATAAACGAGATACCTATGCGTTGCCTTGTGGTGTATTCCAGCAAAACTGGCAATACCCGTGCCGTGGCCCAGGCCATTCACGCCATTATGCCCGCAGGCACCGCCCTGCTGCCTGTACAAGAAGCCCCAGCCCCGCACGGCTATGACTTGCTGTGCCTTGGTTTTTGGGTCACCCTTGGCGGGCCGGACCCTGCCATGCTTGCCTACATGCGCCGCATTGAAGCATGCACCGTGGGCCTGTTTGGCACCCTTGGGGCCTACACAGACTCCCCCCATGCCGACAAAGTGCGCCAGCGTGCCTTAGAAGCCGTGGCTCCCCACCCTACCCTTGGCGTGTTCCTGTGCCAGGGCAAAATTGACCCGGCCCACCTTGCCCGGCAAGCCGCCCGACCCAAGGAACAACAACGCCACCCCATGACAGAGGAGCGCCGAGAGCGCATCGCCGTTGCCGCTACCCACCCCGATGCACAAGACTTTGCCGCAGCACAGGCGTTTTTTAAAGAGATGCTGGCGAAATGCTGAAATAGACAATTTCCTAATTGATATTATTACATTCTACTTTGGGGAGGCCCTGCCTCCCCAAACCCCTCCGCCAAGGGCATGATGCCCTTGGAACCCCACATCAGCGTTCCCCTTACACGCGTGCTGTGCATAAAAACACCACATGCAGCACAGTTACCAACACCACAAACAGCGCCGTTGCCAGCTCATGGGTAAGCCCAAAGCACCCCAGCCTCAACGCCCCATGGGGGCACGCCCCCAGGCAGTCGCGGCACAGGGAACAGCGAAAGCCACTGCGCCCGTTCGCTCGCTCTACCGGGCTTAAGGCGGCATAGCGGCACACCCGTTCACACACACCGCACCCGGTGCAGCGTTCCGGCACAACGCGCACCCGCCAGAACGAAACACGCCCGACCACGTTGGCAATAAGCCCAATGGGGCAATAAGCCGTGCAATGCAGCATAAGGCCGTAGCGGCGGGAAAAGAGCAGCGTAATCCCCAGCCCCACCACACCAAACAACACTCCTGCCATGGCGGCTACATAGGCCTCAACCCCCAGCACCCGCAAGCCAAGGGCCACAGCCACCCCCAAAAGCCCCACCACAGGCCGCCCAAAACGCACAGCCCGCTGCCAAAATAGCGAAAGGGGCTGTATGCGTTGCTTATTGGTGGCAAGGGCGTCCCACCCGCCAAAATAACACAGGTGGCTACACCACGCGCTGCCCAGCAGCATCAGAGAAAACAGCAGCAAAAACACCATGAACAGCCCGCCCCCACGAAAAATGGGGCCAAACAGAATCATGCCGGGAATGGGCAGGTGCAGCGCCCCTGTCATGAGGAAAGTGGAAAACCCTGCCAACCCCAGAGCAAACTGGGCAAAAAACACCGAACAAAACAGCCACCACAGCCGCCGCCGCACCCTCCCTGCTTTAGCGGGCTGGCACAACAGCCCTGCCACCCAGGCAGCATACCACGCAGCCCCGGCCACCTGCACCATGCCCATGCCCGGAAAGAAGCGGTCTGCCAACAGGGGCACAAGGTTTGGCAAACGCCACCGCAGCCACCCCAGTAAGAACGCTGTGCCCAAAAACGCTACGGCCTGTACTGCCGAAATATATGCATGTGGCGCTGCCCCCTTTGCGTGCAGGCTGCCCTGCTCTTTCCGGCCTTGTATGGCTTTGGCATAGCGCCAGCACAACACACCTGCCAGCAGCGTAAACACAGCCACCCCGGCAAGAATTCCCGCGCCGCGCACAAACGGTTTCCCCATGGCAAGGCGCATGCCCACCAGGCGCTGGGCTGTTACCACCCACTCCCACGCCCCAAAGCCCAACACCCCGGCAAGGGCCAATGCCCCCCACGTTATGCGGCGTAAAAGTAAGCCAAGGCAGGCAAGGCAAAACACCACCATGCCGTCATCACTTTGCCGAAAGTAGTGCGCCCCAAGCAATAGCACCGCCAAAACACCTGGCAGCAATAACCACCATGAGGCTTTTTTCACTTGCTTAGGCCCTGTATTCATGCCTGTTCCAGAGTCAGGCTTTGCCCAATTGTCATTTTTTTCTGACAAATTATCTTCATCAGAATGCGTCATTTCATAACTTTTTAGTTTGCTATTCATAGCTCTTCCCAATGGTATCCGGCAGAGGATTATGGTGGCAATGCGCATGACAGAATTTCACAAAAAACTGCAAAAACATCGCTAAAACATTCAGCAAAAGCATTGACATTAAACATTGGCCCCACGTCTAAAACACACACGAATACCCTAACACAGGAATCAGCCTTACGACCAGCACAAATAAATACAACCATAAACGTATTGTATTAAAGGTCGTTTTTAGGCTCATATCCCTACTACGAACACCCTAGTTCATTGTTGTAGTTGTGATAATGAAATAGAGAACAAAGGAGGTGGAGAACCGTATTTTATCATTTCCAACACTTTCTTGCACCTTTGGAGAAACTATGAAGCAAGACACCACACCAAAAAACACACGATGGCTTGTAGCCACCAGCGTGCTTGTGGGGGCCTTGGTTGTGGGCTTTGCCGCTTTTGGCATGAAAACCACAGACCAGGCGGAGTTCTGCGGAAGCTGCCACGTTATGTCTGAAGCTGCCTGGACGCACTCGCAAAGCATTCATGCCAAGCTTGCCTGTAACGAATGCCACGCACCTGCCTCTCTCGCACAAAAACTTGTGTTCAAGGCCGAAGCCGGAACACGCGACATTTTTCACAACAGCTTCCAACGAGTTGCTGACGTTATCCACGCCAACCCCAACACCAAAGACGTTGTGCAGGAAAACTGCATTCGCTGCCACGGTGTAACGGTTTCAAAAGTGGCTATGGATAGCAAACCCTACTGCGTAGACTGCCACCGGTCTGTGCCGCACAAAACACGAACCCCTCTAGCAAAAAGGATGGCTGCTGATGAATAAGCGCATACTTCTTTTCGCCGGGCTGTGTGGCGTAGGCGTGCTGCTTTTTGCCGCCGCAAGCCGTTCAGAAATCAAGCCGCCCGTTACCCCCACCTACAAAACTGGCCTTGCTGCCAATGAAACGCGCAACTCTGCCTTTGGCAAAGAGTTTCCGTTGCACTTTGAATCGTACCAGATGAACAACCAGTCTGACGAAAAAACCATGACCCGCTTCAAGGGCTCCATTCCGTTTCGTAAAAACGACAACGTGAACCCACTGCCCAAGGGCTTCAAACAGGCTGCGCAGCCTTACCTGAAAAACCTGTGGCTGGGCTACCCCTTCAGCTTTGAATACAACGAAGCACGCGGGCACACTTACGGTATTCAAGACATTCTGGAAATTGACCGTATTAACAACTACAGTGAAAGCGCTGGCTTGCCTGCCACCTGCTGGAACTGTAAAACCCCAAAAATTCCAGAATGGGTTGCCGAATACGGCGACGACAAATTCTGGAGCATGAACTTTCATGATTTTCGTACCACTGACAAAATCAGCATGAAAGACCAAACCATTGGCTGTGCCAACTGCCACGATCCTAAAACAATGGAACTGGTCATTACCAGCATTCCGCTGAAGGAAGCCCTGGCAGAACAAGGCATTGACTGGACCAAGGCAACACGCAACGAAATGCGCGGCTATGTGTGCGGCCAGTGCCACGTGGAATACTATTTCATGGAAAAAGACCACGGCCCCAACAAGAAGCCCAAGTTCCCCTGGGCCAATGGTAAAAACCCTGACGACATGTATGAATACTACATGGATAAAGGCCCCAAAAACGCCCAGGGCGGGTTCGACAGTTTTGCAGACTGGACTCACCCTGTTTCCAAAACCCGCATGCTTAAAGCCCAGCACCCAGAGTTTGAAACCTGGGGCGACGGCCCCCACGGTGCGGCTGGCGTAAGCTGTGCAGACTGCCACATGCCCTACAAGCGCGTGGATGGCAAAAAGAAGATATCCAGCCACCTGTGGACTTCCCCGCTGCGTAACGATGAAATGATTCGTGACACCTGCGGCAACTGCCACGCCGATAAAACCCCGGCCTACCTGCGTGGCCGCGTGGAAGCCACCCAGAAAAAGACCTACGATCAGCTTATGACCGCACAGGACCTTTCCGTGAAGGCTCATGAAGCGGTGCGTCAGGCTTCTGAATGGACTGGGGAAAAAGCCGCCAACTACGACCAGCTCATGGCAGAAGCCCGTGAGTGGGTACGTAAAGGCCAGTTCTTCTGGGATTACGTTTCCGCTGAAAACAGCGTTGGCTTCCACAACCCTGTGAAAGCTCTGGATACCCTGGCGAAGTCGCAACAGTACAGCCAAAATGCCGTGAACGCTGCCATGGCAGCCACCAACTTTGGCATTGGTAAAACCCTGGAAGGCGACATTCACACCCTTGTGCCCCCCATTCTTGAATGGACGCGCAAAATGCAGATGGAGCCGGAAAACCTCCAGAAGCATATATGGACAAAGTACCTGACACCCCTGCCAAAGGCAGAGCGTGTGTGGCACTTGCAGGAACGTTTGCCCAAGGGGGATGCCCCGGCGGTGCCTGCTAACGTGAGTGCGAAGTAAGGGTTGCTGAGGAAACGCTGATTTATTCCATTTGGCTGCGTTACTTCACGTTTCTTGAAGCAGTCGAGGACGGAAGAGTCCACTCCTGCTTCAAGAAACGCTCGTGCCTTTCCAAACGAAACAACTGAGCGTTTCCAAAAGCAACTTTGCTCATAACTTCACAGGTTTTACGCTTCAGCAGAATACAGTAAAGACAGAGAGCCGCCCCCGCATTGGGGGGCGGCTTTTTGTTTGGAGAAGGGGATGGGGGAAAGGGGGGAGAAGGAATAGAGGGGGAGAGAGCGAGATTGTGCGGCGTGCCGCCGCACCAGCCCCGGCACCGCCATCCCTGCAAAGGCAGGGATCCAGTATTTTTAGGTATTTAGTCATTTTGTGCGGCCTACCGCCGCAACAGCCTGTTGTTTTTTGTTTTGTTTGCCGCTCCGCTTGGGTCGGAGGGGCCCTTGTGCGGCCCCCCGACACCCCCACACACTAGGGGCTCTGCCCCAAGACCCCGTTTAGACTCGCTGTCCGCGCTCAGGTAGATTTGTTCCGCTAACTCGCTGCGCTCGTGGCGCTACACAAATATATTCGCGCGGGAAACCACCGTGCCAAGCGAGGGTGAGGTGGAGGGAGTGGGTAGGCGAGGCTCAACAGCCTTGCCAAGCAAGGTAATTGCCTCACAGGCGGGAAGCGGTGAAAAAGTGTACCGCACTTCCCATGAGTAGGCGGGCGCAGCAAAGCGCACGGAGGGTGGGGGTGACGCGAAGAATTACCTGTAAGGTGCGGCGAAGACGCGACCTTCTCCTCTCGGGCTTCGTGGAGATGCACAGGCAGCAAAGCTGCCCGCGCCCTCTGCCCTCGCTCCACGGCTCGCTACGCTCGCGATTGCCGTCGGCTTTAGTGAAGATTCACGCCACCATCATTAGGAAAGATAGCGAGTAGTTTTGTACGGTACACGCCTCCTCTCAGCTATTCCACGCACCCTCTCTCAGCTATTCCACCCGCCCCTCTCCCGTATGTCATAAGCGTACAACCAAGCCTTACCACACTCGCCTCCTTCTGCTATGGGGAAAACAACTGCCGCGTATTCGTTGGGACTACTGCGGCGTAATCGTTTTCCATTTATGGCAGGAGGCAGAATATGCACCCCATGGGTACCGAAGAATTTTTACGTGAAATTGTGTTTGGCAACAACGGTAATGCCAGCAGTTCCGGCACCCTTCTTTCCGGGGCATCCGGCCCCATGCCCCCCCAAGCGGCAGGTTGGCAAGGCAATGCCCCGCGTCGGTCGTTACTTGATTCACCGCAGGCAGGTTCCGGTGTCAGCGTCTTCCGCATGCGCTGCACCACCAACCAGCATGGCAAGATAGAAGCCAAGGAAGAACACACCCCCAATGAAAGTACCCGCTGGGAGTATACCTATGACGCGGGCGGGCACCTTGCCACGGTGCGTTGCAACGGCGCGGTAACGGAGGAATATACCTACAACGCCCAAGGTCAGCGCATTGCAGACCGCGTGCCCGATACCTTACGGCACCGGGGCGGGCAGCGGCAGTTCACCTACAATGACGAAGGACAATTGGTAGAGGTGAACGCCACCCGCTATTTGTACACTGCTTCAGGCTCGTTGCGCGGCAGGCAGGAAAACGGCAAAAACACCTATTTCAGCTACGGCGACGACACTCGGCTGGACAGCGTCACCCTGCCTTCCGGGTTTGAGGTGCGCTATGAATATGGGCAAAGCCTGCTGCCGGAGCGCATTCACGTATCGGGGCGGCTGGTGGGAGAATACCGCTGGCACGGACAACTGCAATTGCACGAGTATTACGATGTTATGCAAGACACGCGCTACACATTCCAGTACAAGGGCCAACGACTGCCCACCGGGGTACATATCAGTGGCACGGGGGCGGCCTTCATTAAGGAGCGCTTTCAACGCGGTAATCTGGATTATTATTCACCAATGTTCCAAGCACAAGGGGCTACGGACAGCCTTTTTCTGCACATCGGGGCCGACCAGGTGGGCAGCATCCGCGCCCTGAGCACAGAAGACGGACGCATGGTGAAGGAAATCACCTACGACAGCTTTGGCAATGTGCTCCACGATTCCTTCCCGGAATTGTCGTTCCCCCTTGGCTTTGCGGGCGGGCTGGTGGATGAACATACAGGCTTTATCCGCTTCGGCTACCGCGATTATGACCCGCAAACCGGACGCTTCACCGCCCAAGACCCTGCCCGCGACTTGCGCGGCGATGCTGATTTGTACGACTACTGCGTGGATGACCCCGTGAGTTGCATTGACCCGCAGGGGTTGGAATTTACAGAGGCCGAAGCAAGCTCTGGTGGGCTTCGCATAAAGGTATTTCGCACCCCTTTGGTGCTCCACATGGGCAAAATGCTAGAGGAAAATTACAAGCGCCTTCTGAAACAACTCCAGGTAAAAGCTTCACAAGCACCCCCTATTCCTATAATATTCGTGAAGCCTTACAGCGTGCAACAAAAGGGCAGATTGTTGATAAAATGCCTGTCGACGATAAAGTTGCTCGCTTTTATTTGCTGGCCGACATGCTCAAAGAGGCTGCTGATCATTTGAATATTGACCCTGATTACTTGATGGCACTTGCTTCTCACGAAAGTAGTTGGCTTAATGACCATAATTTTGGACTAAACAATCTTTTTGGTGTGACCAACGCTGGCAAACGTAATCTGTCCTATTCTTCTCTCGGAAAAAGCGTTGAATACTGGGTAAAAAACTTTGGAGAACGGGTACGCGACAGTAAAAACATGGAAGCTTTCATTCATGGTTTGCGCCACAATGGCCCCAACGCCTATAATTCTGAAGATGCAAAATACGACGAAAAACTTCGTAATCAATACAAGACCATTATAAAAAGGAAACCAAAATGAAAATATTTTCTGTTGTGCTTTCCATAGTGTGCCTCTTGGGAATGGTAAATACAGCCCAAGCAAAAAAGAAGACGGAGGTATATGAAAATTTTCCATTTTGCTACTCGTTTGAGTATGATACAATTAATATTAAACGTGTTATCCGTGGAGATCGGGATTCAGCCGGGCCCAACCACGGCATAGTTTTATTCCTAAAAAAAGAACAAATTAATGTTATTGGTGAAGGGCGCTCTATGCTTGATGACAGCGTCCCCAACGATTTTGCCGATGATGTGGTTTTTTTGCAAGAAGTGGCACCTTGCCAGAAAGTCCCTGTTGCGGGCATGTTCTCGTTTTACTACGTGTGCCCTGATGCCCTTCGGGCAATGGCACGACATCCTGAAGAGATCATGAGTATGATATATTACGCGCACTATTCTTACACGGGCCAACCAAAACATATAAAGCTCTACGAGCAAATTCTTAAAACGTTCAAGATTATCCCGGAAACAGAGCCAGAATTGTATGTTCCTCCCCCTGAGGAATAATAGAGGAGAAATCGTGGTAAAGGGAAAATAACAATTCCTGCCAGCAGTCGTATCGATTGTGCGGCGTGACGCCGCAACCGCTTGTGGTTTTTTGTTTTGTTTGCCGCTCCGCTTGGGTCGGAGGGGCCCTTGTGCGGCCCCCCGACACCCCCACACACTTGGGGCTCTGCCCCAAGACCCCGTTTAGGCTCGCTGTCCGCGCTCAGGTAGATTTGTTCCGCTAACTCGCTGCGCTCGTGGCGCTGCACAAATATATTCGCGCGGGAGGGCACCGTGCTGGGCATGGGTGAGGTGGAGAGAGTGGATAGGCGAGGCTCAACAGCCTTGCCACACAAGGTAATTGCCTCGGCAACGGAAAGCGGCCCAAAAATGTTCCGCACTCCGCATGAGTGGTCGGGCGCAGCAAAGCGCACGTAGGGTGGGGGGTGACGCGGAGAATTACCTGTAAGGTGCGGCGAAGACGCGACCTTCTCCTCTCGGGCTTCGTGGAGATGCACAGGCAGCAAAGCTGCCCGCGCCCTCTGCCCTCGCTCCACGGCTCGCTACGCTCGCGACTGCCGTCGGCTTTAGTGAAGATTCACGCCACCATCATTAGGAAAGATAGCGAGTAGTTTTGTACGGTACACGCCTCCTCTCAGCTATTCCACGCACCCTCTCTCAGCTATTCCACCCGCCCTTCTCCCGTATGTCATAAGCGTACAACCAAGCCTTACTACACTTTTTTCCTTCTGCTATGGGGAAACCAACTGCCGCGTATTCGTTGTGAATACTGCGGCGTAATCGTTTTCCATTTATGGCAGGAGGCAGAATATGCACCCCATGGGTACCGAAGAATTTTTACGTGAAATTGTGTTTGGCAACAACGGTAATGCCAGCAGTTCCGGCACCTTTCTTTCCGGGGCATCCGGCCTCATGCCCCCCCAAGCGGCAGGTTGGCAAGGCACTACCCCGCGCCAGTCGTTGTTTGGTTCACCGCAGGCAGGATATGGTGCCAGCGTTTTCCGCATGCGTTGCACTACAAACCACCTTGGCAAGATAGAGGACAAGGAAGAACATACCCCTAACGAAAGCACCCGATGGGAGTATACTTATGATACGATAGGGCACCTTGCCACGGTGCGTTGCAACGGCGCGGTAACGGAGGAATATACCTACAACGCCCAAGGCCAGCGCATTGTCGACCGCGTGCCCGAGGCCTTGCGCCACCGGGGCGGGCAGCGCAGATTCACCTACAATGACGAGGGGCAACTGGTGGAAGTAAACGCCACCCGCTTTTACTACACCGCCTCTGGCACTCTGCGCGGCAAGCAGGAAAACGGCAAAAACACCTATTTCAGCTATGGTGACGACACCCGGCTGGATAACGTCACCCTGCCTTCCGGGTTTGAGGTTCGCTACGAATATGGGCAAAACCAGCTGCCGGAGCGCATTCACGTGTCAGGGCAGCTGGTAGGGGAATACCGCTGGCACGAACAACTGCAATTGCACGAATATTACGACGTAATGCAGGACACCCGCTACACATTCCAGTACAAGGGGCAACGTGTCCCCACGGGAGTATACATCAGCGGCACCGGGGCGGCCTTCATTAAGGAGCGTTTTCAACGCGGTAATCTGGATTATTATTCACCAATGTTCCAAGCACAAGAGGCTACGGACAGCCTTTTTCTGCACATCGGGGCCGACCAGGTGGGCAGCATCCGCACCTTAAGCACGGAAGACGGACGCATGGTGAAGGAAATCACCTACGACAGCTTTGGCAACGTCCTGCGTGACTCCTTCCCGGAATTGTCCTTTCCCCTCGGCTTTGCAGGCGGGCTGGTGGATGAACACACGGGCTTCGTGCGCTTCGGCTACCGCGACTATGACCCGCAAACCGGACGCTTCACCGCCCAAGACCCTGCCCGCGACCTGCGCGGCGATGCTGATTTGTACGACTACTGTGTGGATGACCCCGTGAGTTGTGTTGACCCGCAGGGGTTGGCAACCTTACCTTGGATTGAAAAGTTTATTGGAAAGCGGATAGGAGGCGCACTAGCTGATCCTTTTTTCCCGGATTCAGTCTCTGAAGACCATGCCATTACGCATGTTTTAGAAAATTCTCGTATTCTTGAAGAAAAAATCAAAGCAGGGAATGCAACCAAAAAAGACAGACAACAACTTGAAGACTACAATGAACAAGCAGATGAGTTATGGAAAAAATACGGGGATAGATACCAAGATCCCAACGGCATGTGGAAACGATATTTTCCTGATGAAGGGTATCCAGAACGAATGAATAAAAGAAATAAGAAATGACCGCGTGTTGCGTCCTAAAGTAAAATTAAGATAAAAGGGTTGCACAGCAGCAACGGCATGGTTGCTACCGTGCAACTCTATTCTTTAAGAGGGGCAAGTTCTTTATCTTTGAACAGGGCCAAAATCGCATAGGGAATAAAGAGGAGTATAAATTGAGAAAGGTGTCCCAAAAATCCTGACTGAGATGGGAGATGATACGTAATAAATAAAAGGGTACACCCCATACAAAAAGTAATGGTGTAGCACAAGCGAAAACCTGCACCTCGCACCCGGCAGTTGAATATTGTGAAGTAAGGTATAAGAAAAAAAGACAGTAAGCTCATGATGACAACTAATAATGTATTGCTATGAAAATCCGCCTCAATGTCTACATTGGCAAGTAAGGCATATAAATCTGCCAGGCCATTGCTTATAGGCAGGCGGAGTAAAAAAAGATACAGCGCTCTTCTAATGAACTCTTTACGGGTTAGTATGAAGGGGGTGGGTATTCCCCATAAAAGTGACAATGTTATGCGAATATATTTTCTCATGTTTTTGCCTGCATTTATTTATTCATAACGAGCTTGTTATGTTAGACTAAAATGGCGAACGGCATGCAGCACACAAGAAGAGCAAAAAAACAAGTGGAGTAATGGAAACGCTGTAAGAGAATGCTTCGCGGCGCATACGGCTCCCGGTGTGTAAGCGATGCAGGGCAGTAAATTAACGTATATATGATGATACCTGAAGGTCAGGACGGTGGCAATGGGGGTAGAAAAAAACCTACTTCACTCCAGCAAGCAGCGCCGCCTGCACACTCTCCCACACAAGCCCTGGGGACAACTGCCGCATGCAGCCATGGTGCCCCTGCGGGCACACCTTTGCCCCATGCAGCCCACACGGCCTGCACGGCAGTTCCACACCCATAACCACCGCACTCTCCCCCTTGGGGGCAAACCCCAAGCTGGCATCCGTAGGCCCAAACAGCGCCACCACCGGCACCCGCTGGGGCCACGCCAGGTGCATGGGGCCGGAATCATTGGTCACATAGGCCGAAACCTGCCCAATATACGCCCCCAAAACCCCAAGGCCAAGCTTGCCCCCAAGGTTAAAGCACCGTCCTGCGGCTTCCGCCATGCGCTGGCGCACAGCCGCTTCAATGGCATTAGTCTTATCCGTTTCATCATTCCCGGCAAACAGCACCACAGAAGCTCCCGCCTCCAAGGCCGTGCAGGCAAGCTCTGCAAAATACTCCACAGGCCAGCACTTGGTGGGCCAAGTGGAGCCGGGGTGCATGCCCAAAATCGGCCCCGGCACAGCGGCAAACCATGCTTCAGCTTCTGCCCTGGCAGCAGGGGAAATGGGCAACTCCGGCCAGACAGAAGCAGGGGGCACACCCAGCGGCTCTAAAAGCGCCAGCAATCGCTCCACTTCATGCTTCTGCCCAAACCCGCGCCCTACCCTGTGGGTGTAGCACAGGCGGGAAAGCGTGGCTTCCGCATAGCCCACCCGCACAGGGGCGCGGCTGGCAAGGGCCACGGCACTGCTGCGCAGGCTGGTGTGCGGGCTTATCCACAAATCGTAGTGCTGTGCAGCCACCTGCTGGCACATGGCAACAACCCCTGCCCCACCCCGTGCAGAACCGCGTTTGTCGTAGGCAATAACGTGGCGCAAGGCCGGGTGCCCTGTAAACAGGGAAGCCAGCCCGCCGCGCACGTAAAAATCAATGCTGGCCTGGGGAAAGGCAAGAGCAAGGCTTTGAATAAGGGGCAGGGTAAGAACGGCATCCCCCAGAAAGGCGGTGTTCCACACCCCAATACGGGCCGGGGGCGTTGCAAAAGAGGCTACGGAGCAAGAACTCATGCAGGCAAGGCCTCCAGCAGGGCAATGGCTTGGGGCAGCGCGGAAAAGTCTTCCAGAATATACTGGGGCAACTCTGGCGCGGCAGGCTGGGCAATAAAGGAGTGCTGCTGCAACTGCTCTTGCAGGCCAAACCGCTCAATGGTGGCTTGGCCTTTGCCCGTTGCCACCAAAAAACGCCCGGCAAGGCCTGCATTGGCAGCAAAGGCCATGTCTTCGGGCTTGTCGCCCACCATTACAGTGGTGGCAGGGGTAAGGCCATGGCGGGCTTGCAGGGTTTCCCACATGCCAGAACTAGGCTTACGGCAGGTGCAGTCCTGTTCCGGCGCATGGGGGCAGAACACGGAATCAGCAAACTGCACCCCGCTGGGGTCAAGTTGCGCCGCCAGGGCCTGGTTGCAGGCCAGCACGTCTGCCGCAGTAAAATACCCACGGCCCACGCCAGACTGGTTGCTCACCAAAAAAAGCCGCACCCCTGTGGCTTGCAGGGCGGCAAGCGCCTGTGCCACATGGGGCAGCACGGCAACGCCTTGCGGGTCTTTCAGGTAGTGCCTGTCTTCAATCACCGTGCCGTCACGGTCTAAAAGCAACGAAACAATACGCGGCATGCGGCCTTCCTGTCGTTCCCTTAGAGCAGTTTAACTTTGAAAATATACATCAAATGACCATGCAGCACATTGGCATTCCAATGTAATAACCTGTTATAACATAACAAAATGAAACGCTCAGCGGGTGTATGCGTTGCGTCCACCGAGCAATTGCAACGTGGAATTGCTCTAACCTTGCAGCCAGCCAGAAAGAATTTCCACCAGCTTGGTGGCCTGATCTTTGCTGGAAATATTGAACTTGGACTTTACCCGGTACATGCCATCCACCTTTTGGTAACGGCGAATAACGTATTTGTCTTCGCTGTAGGCTTCTTTTGCTTTTTCCCACTGCTGGTAGCGGTACACAACTGTTGCCCAGGCCCCTTTGCTAAGCACGGCCTTATCCAGTTCTTTCACTACTTCAATGCCATCTTCTTCATAATTCACGGTAAGTTCTTCAATTGTGGCGCTCATGGCACACCCCCTTAAATAAAGTAAACGCCTTTGCTCCCAAAATACAGGCGCATAGCGTGGTACAGCATGGCTGTACTAGGGGCTTACCCTGAAAACGGAGAAAGCGCAAAGCATTATACAATCAGGCTCCGGGCCAATGGTGCCTTCTTTTCCCCTGAGTATTTCATGAATGCAACACTAACGCTAAAGATTCCTGTATTTATGCCGAAATACACTAGTAAGGCCGCCAAGGAAGGCGGCTATGATGCACTCATGGAGAGAGAGCTATGCTTGAATATTACAAATTCAAGACCGTTTTTGACTTGTTCATGAAGGGCCTTGAACAGGAGGCGCGGGCTCAGCTCATGGAGCTGCAACGGCGCTATGTGGCAATTTGCGATGAAAACACAACCCTTAAAATGCAACTTCAGGAATATGAAGACATTCTGTACCTGGAGCGCAACCTGTTTTTTGATGGCACTTTTTACTGGCTTGTCACTGGCAGCATCAAGCAAGGGCCATTCTGCGCGCATTGCTATAACACGGAAGGTTCCCTTATGCGGCTTTCCGGTGAATGGCATGAACGCTATTGCCCAAGTTGCCGCACAAGCTTTGCCACACAAACCGCCACAGCGGTGGAAGCTGGCTTTACCCACGGCGCCATGCAGGAAGTTGCTGGCATGCCTAGCCCACACCGAGACCGGGCTAAAGTAATTCCTTTTGCCAAAGGGTAAGGGGGCACCCCCAATACTGCCAGACTCTATGGCAGTATTGGGGGTCTCTGCCCTACCCAAAGAATCTCCCTTTCAGTAAGCATCTTCTTTGATTCTGCACTGAAAGTTGTTGCGCACCTTTTCTCTGTGCGCCTATATTTTACGGAGGAATTATGCCCCCCATACCGCGTTTACCCAGCCTGTTGTTTCTTGCCAGGGGTGAAGGGGCTGTACGCACAGAACTTACCGCCCTGCGCCGCCTTAGCACGGCACCCATTGCCGTGCTGGGCACATTGCACTTGCTGCTGGCCCATTTGGCTGACTCAAGTAAGCCGCAGCCAGACCTGATTTTGTGCGACGAGCATGCAGGCGACACCTCCCTTGGGTATGCCCTGGCTGCCCTGTACCTGGAAAGGGGTACACGCCCCCCGGTACTTGTTTTTCCTTCCCGCCCCAAAACTGTGGCTCATTTGCAGGCCGCGGGCATTCCCATGCTGGAGCGCCCCTATACCCTTGAAGCGCTCTGCGATGCCCTGCTGGCAGCAAGCCAAAGCAAAGGTTCTTCCTGCCCGGCATTGCTGCCCCAGCCAAAGCCTGCCGTGCGTTCCCTACGCAAGCCCATGACCGTAGCCGACATGCATGTGGAAGCCATGAAGCTGCTGCAACGCGGCGAAGTGGATGCAGCCGCCCATAAATTTGAACTTGCCCTGGCCCGCACCCCCGGCTACGTGCCTGCCCTGCTTGGCCTTGCAAAAACATGCCGCATGCACAACGACCCCAAGGGTATGGAACGCGCCCTGCTGCGGGCCTACACTTCTGCCCTGCGGGCAGGGGACACCGCCATGGCAGAAAACGTGGCCGCCAACTTGCCCCAGCGGCTATTGCAAGGCAACGTATTTTCCCATGAAGCTGTGAGCTACCTGGAAGAAGGCAACCCAACGGAAGCGGCCCGCAGCTTTTTGGAAGCCGCCCGCCACCAGCAACAGGTGGAAGGCCATGGAGGCCCCCAACTGTTCAACAGGCTTGTGGCACGGGCCTGCCAGTTTACCCCAAAACCCCAGGAAAGTTTGGAAATGCTTTGCACAGGGCTGGAACGCCTTGGGCGTACTAACATGGCACAAGCTGTGCGTTCCCGGTTGTTGCACGGTGTGCCCACGGTGGAATATGCCCCGCCCGCGCGCTGGCTGGATAATTACCCACGGCTACGCGACGTTGTAGATGTGGCGCGGTATACGGCCTCTATTTGGCGCTCCGCCTGAGGAAACACTCATTTTTTTCTTTTGGCGGCGTTGCTACGTTTTTTTCAAGAGGGGGCAGGGCCAAAGAGCCCACCCCCCTCTTGAAAAAAACTTGCGCCTTGCCAAACGAAAAAACTGAGCGTTTCCTACCTTCTCAAAAAGCTTGCGCCTTGCCAAACGAAAAAATCCAGCACTTCCTCCCATTCCATGGTTTGTTTCTCTGTTTTTCTGTGAACCTATGAGCCTTCCCTAAAGCCGACGGCAGTCGCGAGCGTAGCGAGCCGTGGAGCGAGGGCGGAGGGAACAGACAGCTTTGCTGACTGTTCATCTTAACGAAGCCCAAGCGGAGCAAGTCGAGCAACAAGGCGGGGCGTAGGCGGCTATGCCGCCGGAGCATCTTTCCCGCCGCAGGAGCGGAAGTTCATTGCCTTTCCCCGGGCTTCACGGTACAACCCCCGGTACTGTTTGCGCTTACGCATCGTTCCGGTTCCAGTACTATCCTATTCAAACGTACCGCCCCTTAACCCTGCCTGCCATCATGAACCATTCTGCTCCTGCCCATATTGCTGCACGCCCCGTGCCCCCTGCCTTGCTCCAGCACCCACCCCGGCGAATTTTGCTATGCCAGTTGCGCCAAATTGGCGACGTATTGCTTTCCACCCCTGCGGTGGAAATGCTGCACCGCCGTTTTCCTGAAGCGGAACTGCATTATTTTACAGAAAAAAAGTGCCTGCCCGTACTGCAAGGCAACCCATACCTGCACACGTTGTGGGGGGTAGACAAAAAAAAGCTCACCACCTTGTGGCATGAAATAGCATTTTACCGCAGTGTGGCAGCCAGCGGGTTTGATATGGTTATCGACTTTCAGCAGCTTCCCCGCTGCCGTTGGGTAGTGGGCTTTTCCCGCGCTGCCATCCGCCTAAGCTTTCCGCCCCCATGGTACACCCGCCCGCTGTATACCCACTGGTATGAGGAAGGAGAAGGCTACAGCGCCGGGCAAAAAGCAGGTATTTTGCGTGGTCTTGGCCTGGAATGGCAAGGGGAACGCCCCCGCCTGTTTCTTACAGAGGATGAACGCCACACTGCTGCGGCCATGCTTGCAGAATACGGCCTGCCCTGCACCCCTTTTCCAGGGCGGGAACAAGCCACTGGCCCCCTTCCCGCGCGCATAGCCCCGAACCAGCCCTTTTTCATTACGATAGATGCCACCCACCGCAGGGAAACGCGGCGCTGGCCTGCTGCCCATTATGCACAACTTATGGATGGCATGGTGGCCCAGTTTCCCGGTTGCCACTTTCTGCTGCCTTATGGCCCAGGGGAAGAGGAAGAAGTACACGCCCTGCGGGCCTTGTGCCAGTGCAAAAAGCAGATAGTGGTGCCTTCTGCCATGCTTTCCTTGCGGGCCATGGCAGCCTGCATGACATTTGCCGCAGCCCACCTTGGCAACTGTTCCGCCCCGCGGCACATGGCTGTGGCCCTTGGGGTGCCCACCATGACATTGCTTGGGGCCACAGGCACGGAATGGACCTTCCCTTCCCCGGAGCACATGGACATGCGCCTTGGCCTGCCCTGCCAACCATGCGACCAAAACACGTGCCCCATTGGCATTGCCTGCCTGAACACCCTGCTGCCCCAGCAAGTGCTGCCCCAGGTGGTGGAATACATGCACCAGTTTGTTGTAGCTGGATAGCAAAAAACAAGCTGCCCTTGATTCACCCCGCCCATGAAGCGGCGCATAGATCATACATACTTTCTTAAATTACACTTCCTCGGACTTTTTACGTTTTCCCAAGTTATCCAAACCAGGCACTCCCCTGCTTTACTGCTGTCCTGCTCGCATAACCGATACCATCGACTCTGTACGCAAAAAATTTTGCTGATATTATTCCTTGTCCGTTGACATTATCCCAATAACGCCATAGTCATAAATAAATATATTGTATTCATTTAGCAGGTCAAACTATAACAAGGAGTTCATTATGCGCGGATTTGCTATGCTCAAAATTGGACAAACGGGATGGATTGAAAAAGAGAAGCCAGTGGCTGGCCCCTTTGATGCCATCCTCCGTCCCCTGGCCCTTGCCCCCTGCACTTCAGATATTCACACCGTGTATGAAGGCGCGTTGGGGGAACGTAAAGACATGATTCTGGGGCACGAAGCAGTGGGCGAAATTGTAGAAGTTGGTTGTGAGGTAAAAGACTTTAAACCTGGGGATAAAGTTATTGTTCCTGCCATTACCCCCAACTGGCGCTCCGTTGCCATTCAAGAAGGCGTTCCTGCCTGCCATTCGGAAGGTGCCCTGAGCGGCTGGAAATTTTCCAACATCAAAGATGGCGTTTTTGCTGAATTTTTTCATGTGAACGATGCAGACATGAACCTGGCAAAAATACCCGCAGGTATGACCCTGGAGCAGGCTATTATGTTGCCAGACATGGTCACCACTGGCCTGCATGGTGCTGAACTGGCCAACATCCAACTCGGTGCCAGTGTTGCCGTTATTGGCATTGGCCCGGTAGGTCTTATGGCAGTGGCTGGGGCACGCCTGCGCGGAGCCGGGCGCATTATGGCTGTGGGAAGCCGCAAAAATTGCTGCGATTTGGCCATGAAATACGGGGCCACAACCATTATCAACTACAAAAATGGCGATATTGTCACGCAGATTCTTGACGCAACCAATGGCAAAGGCGTGGACCATGTTATTGTGGCAGGCGGACCTGGCACTGTATTAGGACAGGCCGTAGACATGGTTAAAGCCGGGGGCAGTATTGGCAACGTCAACTACTATGGCGAAGGTGCAACCTTGCCCATTCCTCGCTTGGGCTGGGCTTGCGGCATGGGACATAAAAACATCCAGGGTGGCCTTACCCCCGGTGGCCGGGTGCGTATGGAACGCATGGCAGAACTGGTTATGGAAAAACGCCTGGACCCTGCCCTTATGGTAAGCCACACCTTCAAGGGCCTGGATAAAATTGACGAAGCCCTTGAAATGATGCACGCCAAATCTGCCGATGTTATTAAACCCATTGTATTGATTTAACGTATACACCTGCACGATGCCGGGTGCATTTTAGCTGTGGAACCACTAAACGCCCTAAAATGCACCCGCCCCACTCTGCGTAATAACGTCAGACTGTCACAGAACGTATCTTGGCTTGTGCTTGGAGGTGGGTATGCGCGTTATGCACATGCCCTCTTTTTTGCTGGGTGCTGTGCACAGGGGTTTTGCCTGCGGTACTGCTGGCCTGCACGCCCATTCACTACCGCCCGCTGTGGCAGGAAGTGCGCTTTCGGCTGCTGGTCTGCCTTTTGGGCCTGTTGCTAGTGGCAAGCCTTGGTGCCCTGAACCATAAAGAAGTTGTGGCATTTGGCAGAAACCATGCCAAAGCCAAAGCCCTTATTACCGTGGGCAACTATGTGTATTCCTCCATTCGGTACACAATGAAGAAATTTGCCGTTCCCCTTGGTTTTGTCCATGTTGGGGAAGACGCAAAAAACAGAAGAACTCACTATGCCCACGGTATTTGTGCTGGTGGTGGGTGAAGCTGGTCGGGCTGGCAACTTTTCACTCAATGAAGTCAGATTCCATGAAAAAATACGGCCACAGAGATTATGACTGCCTGAAGCAACATGCCACCACGGACAGCTTTTCACACCAGAACCTGTTCCAGGTCTGCCGCCACACAGAAGCAGAGGCCACGCAGAAACAGTCACTCCCCCCGCAACCTCATTCCTGAACCACGGCCACCCATTATGCACACCCTGTTTCATATTCCCCCATCCCTCTTGGCACAACAGAGCACAGACCAGGAAATTTTTGAACCCATTGTACAAGGGCCCCATGGACTGCTGGTAGAGCGCATTATTTCCCATGGGCACACCACCCCCCCAGGGGAATGGTATGACCAGGACAAGGATGAATGGGTGATGGTGCTGCAAGGCGAAGCCACACTGGAATATGCCAACGGCAGCACTGTGCACCTTGTGCAGGGCATGCACGTGCTGTTGCCTGCCCATTGCAAACACCGTGTAGCCACCACAAGCACCCCGTGCATTTGGCTGGCCGTGCATGGGCAGGGGCTGCACAGCAGGTGCGCGGAAATGCCAGTGCCCCCCTTGCCATAACACAAAGGATACACAAAATGCGTTTTTACTGTTGGGTAGATTAAGGCAAAAGACGTAAGGGCCAAGCGCGCGTTACGCACCGTTAAGCGACTACTCCAAATGGTACATACTTTAGAAGAGAAGGGAACCCAACTCCTGCGTTGGCACTAAAGTTGTTGGGCTCCCCTCAGTTCATACCACCATCAGCACAACGTAATTTCCGCGCAATTACCAATACGCATAGTGCTGCACTAGTGGCACTGCCTGCCAGGGACAATGGCACGGCAAGCGAAAGGATAAGAAAAAAAGTAAACAAGAGCAGGGGCGGTTCCCAGCCGTACGTATGCTACCAGTTCTAGGTACAAACATCTTACTTATCCTTTATGAACACTCATAAAACTGTTGCCCATTGCCTTTTAATAAAAAGCGATTCCCCATGCAGCCATGCCCCCAAAAAACAGACATAACCACATTTGTAGGCATTAGTGTTCATAACTATAGCAGCATACACACTGTACAACAAGCCCACTATTTCATTTTACGCCTTCCCCACCCCCCCATGAACACAGAAAAGAGAGCAAACAGATAAAATTATCCATATGCAACAAACAGTTACTCCTGTTCACCAAACCATTTTTTTTTCCATCCCCCCCCCTTTTTTCTCGAATACGATTTTCGAAGATTTTCGCTAAAACGGAATACCGCCTGCCTGAACCTGCCCTAACACCCATTTATACCGTCCCCCCCAAAAAAACAAAATCAACGGGCACCACTTCAGGCCCACATGGAAAGATGCATAACCTTGTGCTTGCCAAGGCATACCTCACATGCTAAATCTTCCAGCCATGGAAGCGTTTCGTCACCGGTGTGGCGCCTGGTCTTCAAAACCAGTGGTGGGCAGTGATGTCCATTGTAGGTTCGACTCCTATACGCTTCCGCCACCTACCGTACAAAAAAGCCCCGCAATGTCCAAAAGACGTTGCGGGGCTGTTCATTTACTGCTCATATCAAGTATCAGCCATTCATAATTCCTTTCGGGAATGAGTACATCAAGCACACCGCCCAGAACCCCCTTTCCCGCCAGAAAAAACGCCGTATACCTAAACCACCTTAACGGGAAAAGCGTTGCAACTCTTCGCGCACTGCCTCAAGCCCTACCATAATATTATTCTCTAATGTTGTTCTCAGTAGCGCTTCGTCTTTTTGCCAAAGGGCTTGAATTATGGCTTCATGTTGCTGATTGAAAAGCTCTTTGTGTGTCACAGAATAGGCCCGCAATGTAAGGAATACCTGCACAAAATCCATAAGATGTTCCACAATGGACACAAGATGCGGCATGCGTGAAAGCTGATACAACTGGTGGTGAAATTCCCTGTCCATATGAAAAAAATAGCCTTTTTCTTGCGGAAGCAGTTCCATTTCCTTCGCTTTGGCTGCAAGGGAATGAATATCTTCCGGGCTGGACAGGCGCATTGCTTCCACCGCAAGGGCAATTTCAAGATGACAGCGCTGTTCGTAAATAAGCACCATTTCCCTGTAGCCAGGGGGCATCATTACCACTGCCCCTTTGTAGGGAATGTTTTGCACAAGCCCTGACTTATCCAAAAGCAACAAAGCATCACGTATGGGCCCCCGGCCCATGCCTAATTTTTGTTCAAGTTCAACGAGAATAAGCCGGGTTCCAGGAAGGGCTGCGCCACTTAAAATCATTTTGCATATCATTTCATAAGCAATAAGTGACTTAGGGGCATGGTATTCTGGGTTATTTTGAGTATGCATGAGTATGTTATAAGCAGCAAAGTCATGGGGGGTCAATGGGATTTTGCAACATACTCTATTCCATTTCATAGATTTCATGAAATATATTGTGAAATATTTCATGAAATCTTGACCGTGAAAAAACCATGTGCTAGCTTTTCACCAACAAGCCTTCGTTACCAGCAAGACGTTAACTACGCTGGTAAAGGAGTTACGCCGAGCTGGGTACATAAACCTGTAAAGTTTTTGGGGGGGGTACATGGCGTCTCAGAATGTTTATCAGCATAGTCAGCGTAAAAAACCCAAGATTCCTGCGCACTTTTGGCATGGGCTGTTGCTGCCATTATTGGTCTACCCGTTAGTATAGTACACTTTCCATTATAGCCATTTCGTCAAATTTTGGGGATTGACGTAAAGTCCTTGCCAAATAATTCCAACTTGATACAAGCTTCAATTCGCCCAATACTTCAATATATTAGCTCAATCAATGAATTACGTTTAATTTTCATATATTTCGGCACCTTAACCTATGGAGTGAAGGATGAGCGCAAAAAAAATTTTACATTTTCTTGATGGCGCTGAAAACTATATGGCGCAGATTTTACTTGTTTTTTTTGTATGTATCTTATTTTCACAAATATTCTTGCGGGTCGCGTTTAACTACGTCGTCACCTGGAGCGAGGAAATTTCTCGCTTCTCCTTTGTGTGGTTTGTGTTTTTTGGGGCATCCTATGCTGCCCGCCTGGGTGCCCACAACCGGGTCACTGTGCAGTTCAAACTACTGCCAAAAGCCTTTGAAAAGGTTCTTTTGTTGCTTTCTGATATGGTATGGATTGCCTTTAACATCATCATGATCAAAGAAAGCATCATTGTTATTCAAGACCTGGCAAAATACAAATACCATTCTCCTGCCCTTGGGCTCTCCATGGAATATGTCTACTACATTTTCCCCATTAGTTTTACCCTTATGACTATTCGTATTATACAGGTTAACTACATGAAATATGTATTAAAAATGGAACTGGAAGATGTAGATAAGGTAGCACCGGAAGAGTATGCCGAACTTATTGCTAAAGAGCAGGGGGAATAAATGAGCTACACACTTGTCCTTTTCTCTACATTTATTGTGCTGCTTCTTATGGGGTCCCCCATTGCTGTGGCCCTGGGTGTTTCTGCCATGGCTACCTTTTTGGTAGCTGACCAGGACTTAAGCAGCATTGTGCAAATTGCCTTTAACTCTGTAAACTCCTTCCCCATTATGGCTTTGCCTGCCTTTGTATTGGCAGGTGCCCTGATGGAAGGTGCCGGCATTTCCCGGCGGCTGGTGCACATTGCAGAAGCCATGACAGGAAAAATTTCTGGTGGGCTTGCCATTTCCACTACCCTTGCCTGCGTCTTTTTTGGGGCAATTTCCGGCTCTGGCCCCGCCACCACAGCAGCCATTGGCATGCTTATGATTCCTGCCATGATCCGCAACAACTACGACCCACGCTATGCAGGGGCCACCACTGCCACCGCGGGGGGCATTGGCATTATTATCCCTCCCAGCATTCCCATGGTTATTTACGGCGTTACCGCCCAGGTTTCCATTACCAAAATGTTTGTGGCCGGGGTTGTACCAGGGCTGCTTATTGCCAGCACCCTTGTGCTTACCCACTACCTGTATTGCAGAAACAAAGGGTTGCAGGCCAGCCCGGAAGTGCTGGCTACACACAACCTGAAAAAGGCTGTGCGTGATGGGGTGTGGGCCATTCTTGCTCCGCTCATCATTCTTGGGGGCATTTACTCCGGCTTCTTTACCCCCACGGAATCTGCCATTGTAGCCATTTTTTATACTCTGTTCATTGGCTTATTTGTTTACAAGGAACTCACCCTGAAAGGCATAATGCGCTCCCTTGAAACCTGTTCATGGCTTACAGGGCGTGTGCTTATTATCATGTTCACCGCTTATGCCTTTGGCCGCTTGCTGGTGCAGTATAAAATTCCGGAAGTCATTGCCTCCAGCATACTCAGCCTGACAACAGAGCCTGTTATTATTTGGGCCCTTGTCATTGCGTTCCTGCTGTTCATTGGCATGTTCATGGAAACCCTGGCCATTATCATGCTTGTTACCCCTGTGCTGCTGCCTGTTATGATAAGCTTGGGGGTAGACCCCATTCACTTTGGCATTATTCTGGTGTGCTGCTGCGCGGTGGGCTTTTCCACTCCGCCCCTGGGTGAAAACCTGTTCATTGCTTCGGGCATTTCAGACGTAAGCCTTGAAGAACTCTCGCTCAAAGCCATACCATTCTGCCTGGCCATGCTGGCGGCCATAATTGTGCTGGCAATATTCCCTCAACTTGTTTTGACGTTGCCCAACCTTTTTGGCTTTAAATAGCACACCCACCTTACTCATAGTGGAGGAGTTACCATGCGTCATGTGAAAAAAGCCCTGTTAACCACCCAGGAGAACAGCGATTCTGCCCGGCAGGTTGTTATTCAAACCATGAATGACATTGTGCTGCGCAGGGAAGAAGCCGTGAAGGAACTGGCCTTCAAGTTCGACAAGTGGCAACAGGACATTGTACTTTCAGCCAGTAAGCGAAAGCAGCTTATTGATTCCGTACCAGCCAGCGCCAAGCGGGACATAGAATTTGCCTTTGAGCAGGTTTCAACCTTTGCCACCATGCAAAGAAACAGCATTCAGGAATTTTCCATGACCTCCTCGGCAGGGGTAAAGCTTGGGCAGCGTATAATTCCCATGGAAGTGGCCGGGTGCTATGTGCCTGGGGGGCGTTATGCCCATGTATGTTCTGCCATTATGAGCATTGCCACAGCCAAGGCAGCCGGCGTGAAAACGGTTATTGCCGCAACCCCCCCACGGGGCACCAGCATTGACGCCGCTACCTGCTATGCCATGGATTTGGCCGGGGCAGACATTATTCTGGAACTCGGCGGCATTCAGGCCATTGGGGCCATGGCGTATGGCCTGTTCACAGGCAAGCCTGCCAACATTCTGGTGGGGCCAGGCAATGCCTTTGTGGCAGAAGCCAAAGCCTTTGTGGCAGGTTCCGGGCAGTGTACCATTGACGTTTTTGCAGGCCCTACAGAGTCTGGCATTATTGCAGACAAAACAGCCGACCCCATGACAGTGTGCATTGACCTTGTTTCCCAGGCTGAACACGGGGTAAACTCTCCTGTGTGGCTGTTTACCGACAGCGAAGCACTGGCCAACGCCGTGTTACAGCTTATGCCCAAGGTTATTGCCGACCTGCCCAATGCCGAAGTGGCGGAAGCTGCCTGGCGCGACTATGGGGAAATTATTCTGTGCGACTCCCGCGAGGAATTGTGCACAGTAAGCGACAGCTATGCCCCAGAGCATATTCAGGTGCTGGCCCAAGACCTGCCCTGGTGGCTTGAAAAGCTCAGCTCCTATGGTTCCATGTTCATTGGGGAAGGCAGCACCGTAGCCCAGGGCGACAAGTGTTCCGGCACAAACCATATTCTGCCCACAAAGCGCGCTGGCCATTTCAGCGGTGGCCTGAACGTCCATAAATTTTTGAAAATTTATACCTACCAGGAAGTCACAGAAGAGGCCACGACCCTCATTAGCGGCGCAGCCTCACGCCTTTCACGGCTGGAAGGCATGGAAGGCCATGCCAGGGCGTGCGACTGGCGGCTGACCAAGTTTTTCCCGGAAAAGCAATGGGACTTCCCCGTATACCAGCATCCTGTCTACAAAATTTAACGTGTTCCCATGGCTGCCAGCCATGAACCGCTTGCAGGCAGGCTTTGCCTGGCATGAAGCAAGCATTTCACCATGAAGACCACTGGCTGGCAGCAGGCAAAAGGAGAGGCTATGCCACACCTGATGTTTACCAAAAGTTTTACCCAGCAAGAACCCTTACCAGAAGAAGCCATTGAAAACGCCGTAGTGCTTATGCGCACAGGCAGGCTGTTTCGCTACAATACCGACGCAGAAGCAGGGGACGCGGCCCTGCTTGAACAGGAATTTGCCGCTTACATGGGCAAAAAGTTTTGCCTTGCATGCAGTTCGTGCGGCAGTTCTTTGTATATGGCCCTGAAAGTGGCAGGCGTGCAAAAAGGCGACACCGTGCTCTGCAACGCCTTTACTCTTGCCCCGGTGCCGGGAGCCCTGGAAAATTCCGGCGCCCAGCCCGTTTTTGTGGAAATTGAAGAAAACAATTACACCATAGACCTTGCCGACCTGGAGCGCAAAGCCGCGCAATATAAATCACGGTATTTGCTGCTTTCCCACATGCGCGGGCACATTGCAGACATGGACGCCGTTATGGACATATGCCAGCGGCACGGCATTGTGCTTATTGAAGACTGCGCCCACACCATGGGGGCACACTGGAACAATAAAAAAAGCGGTTCCTTTGGGGCCATTGCCTGCTTCAGCACCCAAACTTACAAGCACATGAACTCCGGCGAAGGTGGCCTGCTGGTAACAGACAACGAAGAGTACCTGGCAAAGGCCATTATCCTTTCCGGTTCCTACATGCTGTATGAAAAGCACCTTTCCCGGCCAGACAAAGCCGTGTTTGAAAAAATTGCCCTGGATGTCCCCAATTACAGCAGCCGCATGGACAACCTGCGGGCCAGCCTTTTACGGGTGCAATTGCGTAACCTGGAGGCACAATGCCAGCGCTGGAAAGACCTGTACCACGCACTGGCGGCAGAACTTGCCCACACCCCCAATATTGTGCTGCCCAGCAGAAGCCCCAAAGAAGACTTTGTGCCCAGTTCCTTGCAGTTTTCCATTGAAAACAGCACACCACAAAACATACGCCAGTTTCTTAAAACCTGTGAAGAGCGCGGCGTACACATTAAATGGTTTGGCGAGCCAAAGCCCATTGGCTTCACCTCTTCCTATAAAACATGGAAATACCTGGGCCTTACCCAAACCCTGCCCAAAACCGATGCCATTCTCGCCAAACTGTGCGACATAAGGCTCCCCTTAACCTTCACTACACAGGACTGTACCCTTATAGGACAGATTATTCACCAGGCCGCAAAAGAAATTTTGGCATAGCGTATGTGTTTTATCCGCTTTTTCACCATGTAAAGAAGGGGTTTGTACAATGCGTAAATTCACACTGTTCCTCGTTTCAGCACTTGTTATGGTTCTTATGTCCACTGCGGTGTACGCCAAAACACTGCGCGTGGGCATGGGCGACCCGCTAGATTCTGACCAGGGCGCTTTTGCCCTGCGCTTTAAGGAAATTGTTGAAGGCCTCAGCCATAGCAAAGTAACAGTAGAACTGTTCCCCAACGGTGCCCTGGGCACGGAAACAGAAATGCTGCAAAATGCCCGCATGGGCACACTGGACATCGCCATTATCGGTGTTGGCAATGCTGTTCCTTTTGTTAAAGAGCTGGGCACACTTTCCATGCCCTACCTGTTGCAAACGCCCTATGACGTAGTCAAGGTAACCACGGGCGAACTGAACCAGATGTGGAACGACTATGCCATGAAAAATGGCGGGTTCAAAATTATTGGCTGGACTTACTCCAACTTCCGCTACATTACCAACTCCAAACGCCCCATTAAAAGCCTGGCAGACGTGAAAGGCCTGAAAATTCGCGTGCCCCACAACCAGATTATTCTTGAAACATTCAAGGCCTGGGACGCAAACCCCGTGCCCATGGACTGGTCTGAAACCTTCACGGCCTTGCAACAGGGTGTGCTTGACGGGCAGGAAAACCCCTACATTGTAAACTACACCTCCAAGTTCCATGAAGTGCAGAAGTACCTCACCGAAGTACATTACCAGTATTCCCTGCAACCCATGATTATTGGCATGAAAACATTTGATAAAATGGACAAGGAACTGCAAGGAATCGTATTGCAGGCCGCTCTGGAAGCGCAAATGTATGGCTTGCTGTTCCAAACCCTGGAAGCAGACAAGGCCAAGGTTGGCCTGCAAAATGGCGGCATGGAAGTTTCCACCCTGACGGATGAAGCAGAGTGGAAAAAGATTGCCCTGGAAGTTGTATGGCCAAAAATGTATGACGCCGTTGGCGGCAAGGCCGTGGTAGACAAAGTACAGGCTATTCTCAATAAAAAGTAAGCCGTTGCCCATTGCCCCCCCACCGGAACTCACAGCCTAGCCACCGCTTGCCGTGAAAAAGGGGGGGAACCAGCCTCACAAAAACATACCCCTGCCAGCCCCAAACAGGCCAGCAGGGGTATGTTCATTGCGCGTTGTAAAGAACACCAACAATGGCACAAATGAAAGGGGAGGAAGAACCTGAACACAGTTAATTGATTGCCACAGTGGCGGTAAATTCCCCATAGAATGGGAGGTGACTTCTTCCGTTTTTTTGGATATGCCCCCCTCCGCACACACCCGCCTGGTTGCAGGACATGGCAGGAACAAGCCCTTATGTGCTTGCGGCCCAAAGCAAATGGCCTTTTCCATTTTTCCATAAAGAAGCGCTGGCAACTTCTTCTAAAAAAAGCTATAGTTTCACTGGGTGGTGATACGGTCCAACCTTCTTTTTGTTCTCAGGCTGGCATTTCCCACAGAAAAGAAACAAAAAAGAGGTGACTGTAAAGGCAAACGACACGCTTCGCGAGGCAATTTTGCAAGCAAAATTACCCCAATGCCACCCGGCTTTTTAGCCGGACAGCATTCACTCGGTGGCACAAAAAAATACCTTTTGCAGGCATTTTTTCCCAATGTTGCTGTGCCCCATCAACAAAATAATCTACACCTGCTATGTGTGGATTGCTTATCAAGAAACAAGGCGTATCCAAGCGGCCGCACCAATGGGTGCAGAAGCGGCTGCACAACAAAAACCAGCGCCCGGTTCCCCTTCTATACTGACTTCGGGAGGCAGCTTTGAACCAACGTAACCTGTTTATATGGGCCATTATCATAATGGTTCTCATGGTGTCGTTTAACCAGATGTACAAGCAACCTTCCCCGGTGAAGGAACTGCAATATACTGTATTTCTTGACAACGTCACCGCTGGGAAAATTAAGGATGTGTCCATTCAGGGCAACACCATTTCAGGCAAGGTAGACGGCACAACGCCGTTCGCCACCTATGCCCCAAGCGACCCAAATCTTATTGAACGGCTGTTGACCGCAGGCGTGACCATTACTGCCAACCCACCGGAAGAAACTCCTTGGTACATTCTGTTTCTTACCTCTGGCGCACCTATTCTGGTGCTCATTGGCCTGTACATTTTCCTGATGCGCCGCATGCAAGATGGCGGCAACAAAACCCTTTCCTTCGGGCGCTCCCGTGCCCGCATGATTTCGCAAGAATCAACCAAGGTCACGTTTGATGACGTGGCGGGTGTGGATGAAGCCAAGGAAGAACTTTCTGAAGTAGTGGATTTTCTTTCCAACCCCAAAAAGTTCACGCGCCTAGGTGGCCGCATTCCCAAGGGTGTGCTGCTTGTGGGCCCCCCCGGCACCGGCAAAACCCTGCTGGCCAAAGCCGTGGCAGGGGAAGCTGGCGTACCCTTCTATTCCATTTCCGGTTCCGACTTTGTGGAAATGTTTGTAGGTGTGGGTGCTTCCCGCGTGCGTGACCTGTTTGCGCAGGGCAAAAAAAGTGCCCCGTGCCTTATCTTTATTGACGAAATAGACGCGGTAGGCCGCCAGCGCGGCGCAGGCCTTGGGGGCGGTCACGATGAACGTGAACAAACTCTGAACCAGTTGCTGGTAGAAATGGACGGGTTTGAAGCCAACGAAGGCGTTATTCTTATTGCCGCCACCAACCGCCCGGACGTGCTGGACCCTGCCTTGCTGCGCCCAGGCCGCTTTGACCGCCAAGTGGTGGTGCCCCCGCCAGACCTGCGCGGCCGCCAGCATATTCTCAGCGTCCATGCAAAGCGTACCCCCCTTGCACCAGATGTAAACCTGGAGCTGCTTGCCAGGGGCACACCGGGCTTTTCCGGGGCAGACCTGGAAAACCTGGTGAACGAAGCCGCCCTGACAGCCGCCAAGGCCAACAAAGACTTTGTAAACATGGTGGACTTTGAAAATGCCAAAGACAAGCTGCTTATGGGTAAAGAGCGCCGCACCATGGTGCAGTCCCCTGAAGAGCTGAAAAACACGGCCTACCATGAAGCAGGGCACGCTGTTCTTACCATGTTGCTGCCTGAAACCGACCCACTGCACAAGGTTTCCATCATTCCCCGTGGCCGTGCCCTGGGGGTAACCATGTCGTTGCCGGAAGAAGACAAATACAGCAGCAGCCGCACGGAACTGGAAAACCGCCTAGTTATTTTCTATGGCGGGCGTGCAGCGGAGCTCATTATTTTCAACCGTTTCACCACGGGTGCCTCAGACGACATCAAACGTGCCACCAAGGTGGCCCGCTCCATGGTGTGCCAGCTTGGCATGAGCGAAAAAGTCGGCCCCATGGCCATTGGTGACCAACAGCAAGAAGTATTTATTGGTCGCGAATGGATTAGCAACAAAGACCACAGTGAAGAAATGTCACGCCTTGTGGATTCAGAAGTAAAACGCATTATTGACACTGCCGTGGAAAGGGCAGATATACTGCTACGGGAAAACCTCGACTTGCTGCATAAAGTGGCAGCAGCCCTGCTGGAGCGGGAAACCATTTCCGGCGAGGATATTCGTACCATTATGCGCGGTGAAGACCTGCCCCCCATGGAGCCAAAGGCCCCCAACGGCCAGCCTGCCCCGCAGCCCATAGCCCCAGAGGCGGCCCCTGCTGAACAAGGTGAAAATGCCCCTGTGGCAGAACCGGATACGGCACCTGAGCAGCCCAAAGAACAAGAAGAAGCAACCCCGGCTAAAGGGGATGTGCCCAGCACACAGGAACGGGTGGAAGCAAAAACCACCCCACCACAAAAAGAGGAAGGCTTTGGCTGGCCCAAAGACGACAGTAAATAATTCTTACCCCACCTCCTTTCATGCAAACTCTTGCTTTTGTTCCTTCTGCATTCTGGGCCGTGCCTAGCACGGCCCAAGTGCATGGCCCGCTGGTTGCGGGCATTGTTAATATTACGCCAGACTCCTTTTCAGACGGCGGCACGCACAGCGGGCAGGAAAACCTCCTGGCTCTTATGCAGCGTCACCTGGATGAAGGGGCAAACATGCTTGACCTTGGGGCGGAATCCACCCGGCCTGGGGCCAGCCCCGTACCACAAGAAGAAGAAATTCGCCGCCTTGCCCCGGTACTGGACATGGCCAAAACTCTGGTGCAGCACTCCCCTGGCGTTGGCCTGAGTGTAGACACCTACAAAGCAGGCACCGCTGCCTGGGCACTGGAAAACAGTGCTCACATTATTAATGATATCAGCGGCGGCGCATTTGATGCCAACATGCTGCCCTTAGTAGCAGAGCACAAGCCCGGCTATGTGCTGGGGCACTGCCCTGCCCCTCCATCTATTATGCAACAGGCCCCCACCTATACCAATGTGGTGGAAGAAGTGCTTGCCCATTTTACCCGCACCATGAACACCCTGGTGCAACGCGGTATGCCGGAAGAACGCATTGTGCTTGACCCGTGCATAGGCTTTGGCAAAACGTTGGAACACAACCTTGCCATTATCCGGGCGGTGCCCCGCCTGCTCAGCCTGGGCAGGCCGCTCTATTTTGGCCTTTCCCGCAAGCGCATGCTGGGGGAACTGACTGGCCTGCCTGTGGAAGAACGCGGCACAGCCACGGCTGTGGCCACGGCGCTTCTTGCCAGCAAGGGGGTGCTGCTACACCGTGTGCACCACGTGGCCCCGGCAAAACATGCCTTGCTTCTGGCCTGCCAGTTTGCCCCCTTTACCATGCCCAATACTGGGGAGCATGGGGACAATGGCCCAGGCTCCTGCCATGCCACCGGGGGCAATACCGTACCCGGTGCCCCTTGCAAGGCAGCTTCCGTATCGCTTTGCAACCAATGTCCCCCTGCCTCTTACACCGCAGCAGGGTCCTTCACCGTTTCACAGGGGCAGCCCCACATGCCGGAGTCCCCATGCTAGACACCGCCTGGTTTCAAAGCTTCAGCCTGGACTGGCGTGCAGGGATCGACATTTTCCTTGTCACCCTGCTGCTTTACAACACCATTGTCATGGTGAAACAAACACGGGCTGTGGCAGCCATTTATGGCCTTATCAGCATCATTGCCGTGTATTTTGTTTCCCGGCAGCTTGGGCTGAACACCCTGCTGTGGATTCTGGACAACATTCTCAGCTCGTTGTTCATTCTCATCATCATTGTGTTCCAACGCGATATTCGCAACGCCCTCACCACCATAGGCTCGCAACGCTGGTGGCCGCCTTCACGTTTTCGCAAGCAAAGTACTTCCCAAGGGGTGGGCATAATTGCTGAAGCGGCCATTGCCATGGCCCAGCAACGCATTGGGGCACTTATTGTTATTGAGCGCAACGTTCCCCTGGCAGATACTACGGAACGGGGTGTGCAGTTGCAGGCCAAGCTTTCACGCGAGCTGCTTATTGCCATTTTCTGGCCCAAAAGCCCCCTGCACGATGGCGCCGCTCTTATTCGGGGGGAAACCATTGTGGCTGGCGGGTGTATTCTGCCCCTTTCCACCAGCGTTACCAAACGCGACTTTGGTACCCGCCACCGCGCTGCCATTGGCATTACGGAAGAATCAGACGCTGTGGTGGTGGTTGTTTCAGAAGAACGCGGTGTTGTTTCCGTTGCTGTAGATGGCAGGGTAACTGCCCCGCTGGATGAACAAAAATTAAAACAGGTGCTTACAGCAACGCTGGAGGCAACACAATGAATATCCGCTGGAAAGATTTAGGCATTGCCTTTGTACTGGCGATTATTCTTTGGTACGGGGTAAGCGGTAGCGAAAAGCTGGAAACACAGGTGGAAGTGCGCCTGGAATACAAGGGCGCACCCCAGGGGCTTGTCATTCGGGAAGGGCTTATTAACAAGGTGGAAGTGCGTGTGCGTGCTTCTGCCGGGTTGCTGCGCTCACTGAACAAGCGGACATACAGCCATTCCCTGGACCTTTCTTCCATAACCAAAGGCCGCAACGTGCTGCCCATTCCTACCAATGAACTGCCCTTTTGGGGTGGCATTGAAGTGATTGATGTAAGCCCTGCAGTAATTGAACTGTATGCCGATACGCTGGAAAAAAAGACGTTGCCCATATCCGTTATTTTACGCGGCGCACCACCCAAAGATGTTACTGTTTCAGCCCAGCTTACCCCGGACTTTGTGGAAGTCAGCGGCCCCAGCGAACTCATACAACCGCTTAACCCCATAAACCTTACGGCGGCAACACCTTCGGAGTTTTCGGAAAAGCCCCTGGAACAAAAGTTCCCCTTGCCCATTGCAGATGGGGTTATTGCCAGCGCAAGGGAAACGGTGCTCACCCTCACCATGGAAGCCAACCGCACTCCCGTAACCGTCACCCGTCAGGTGGAGCTGCTTGACCCGCTCATTAACGCCACAGTGGTGGAGCCTAAAAGCATCACCCTTTCCTTGCTTGTGCCTGCCTCACAAGAAAAATTGGCACCCAAAAATACTGCCATCAAGGTTGTGGTCGAAATGGGAAAAACCACTCCAGGAAACCACCGCCTTCCTGTGCGTGTTCTTTTGCCTGAAGGATTTAAACTTGTCTCCGCTGAACCTGCTGAAGTGCTTGTGCATATAGTGGCTGTTACAGAAGAAAACACCAGCCAGCCCGACTCCCCTCAAAAGACCCAAGGGGTTACGGAGACAGCACCCTCCCCCAAAAGCAACGGCAAAGAAAAGTAACACCGCGGAACGGAATGAATCAGCCATTCCTTAGAGAATTCACATACAAGGCACTTGACGGCCCCCCTCCATAGCGCTAAATAGCAGCCATTACTCTGATAATTATTGTGGCGCATTGCGCCTTTCCCTTACTGTAAGGAACACTCGTTATGAACAAGCGCCTTTTCGGAACCGACGGTATGCGCGGCACAGTGAACACCTACCCCATGCTGCCAGACATGGCCCTGCGCCTTGGCCTTGCGGCAGGTTCCTATTTCCGCACCGGCAGCCGCCGCCACCGGGTGGTTATTGGTAAAGACACCCGTCTTTCCGGCTATATTTATGAAAGTGCCCTTACGGCCGGGCTATGCGCCGCAGGCATGGACGTATTCCAGGTGGGGCCCCTGCCCACCCCTGCCATTGCGTTTTTAACGCGCAGCATGCGAGCCGACTTTGGCATTGTTATTTCCGCCTCCCACAACCCGTTCCAAGACAATGGCATCAAGTTTTTTGATTCGCGCGGCTTCAAATTGCAAGACAGCGTGGAAGACGCCATTGCCAACATGGTGCTAGACGCCAACTGCGAATGGCAATACCCGGAACCAGCCGCCGTGGGCCGCGCCTATAAAATTAATGATGCCCCGGGCCGCTACATTGTTTCCATAAAAAACAGCTTCCCTCCCAACCTTACCCTTGATGGCCTGCGCGTGGTTATTGACTGTGCCAACGGTGCCAACTACAAAGTGGCCCCCATGGCCCTGGAAGAACTGGGCGCGGAAGTGGTTAAAATTGGTACAGAACCCAATGGCCTGAACATTAACTACCGTTGCGGCTCTTTGCACCCGGATGTGGTGGCAGCCAAAGTGCGCGAAACCCGCGCAGACATTGGCCTTGCCCTGGACGGTGATGCAGACAGGCTCATTGTGGTGGATGAAAAGGGCAATGTGCTGGATGGCGACCAGATTATGGCCATTTGCGCCCTGGACTTGCTGGAAAAAGGCAAGCTGGCAGCCAACACCCTGGTAAGCACCGTTATGAGCAACATGGCCCTTGAAGTATTCATGAAAGACCATGGGGGCAAACTGCTGCGCACGGCTGTGGGCGACAGGTATGTGGTGGAAGCCATGCGCGAACACGGCGCAATCCTTGGTGGGGAACAATCAGGCCACCTGGTATTTATGGAATATGGCACCACAGGCGACGGCCTGCTGGCAGCCTTGCAACTGCTGCGCATTATGCGTGAAAAAGGTAAGCCTATTTCTGAACTGGGCGATATTCTGCACCTGTTCCCGCAAAAGCTCATCAACGTTCCCATTCAGCGCAAAATTCCCTTTGAAGATGAACCCACCATTGCGGCAGCCGTGGCCAAAGCAGAAAAAACGCTGAAAGGCAGGGGCCGCGTGCTGTTGCGCTATTCTGGCACAGAACCCCTGGCCCGCATTATGGTGGAAGGTGAAGACGACACCCAAGTGGAACGCCTTGCCACGAGCCTGGCCCAAACGGTCCGCCAAGCACTTTCCTAGGGAAACGCTGATTTATTCCGCTTGGCTACGTTACTTCCCTTTTTTTGAAACAGTCGAGGACAAAAGAGTCCACTCCTGCTTCAAAAAAAGCTCGTGCCTTGCCAAACGAAATAACTGAGCGTTTCCAAAATGCCACTTAATGAGTGCTTTCCTAGGGAAACGGTCATTTATTCCAACTCCCCTTTTTCCCAAACAACCTATTCTTGCATTAATTACGGGCGTATACGGAATTTTCTCCATATGCGCCCTTGCCTATAGCCATTTTTACAGGCATATTATAGCGGTGTGCACATGGTCACACCAAAGCGGCACAACTCAAGGAGGCATCCCATGAATATCCATAAAGTTATTATCCCTGTTGCAGGCTGGGGAACCCGCTCATTACCTGCCACCAAAAATATCCCCAAAGAAATGCTCCCTGTTTATAACAAACCTGTGGTGCAATATGTGGTAGAAGAAGCCATTGCTTCTGGCCTGAATGACGTGTGCTTTATCACCAACCGCGATAAAAACGTCATTGAAGACCACTTTGACCACAACCTGCAACTGGAAGCCGTGCTGGAACGGGCCGGGAAAACACAGCAGTTGGAAGTGATTCGCCGTGTTGCCACCATGATTAACTGTATTTCCATTCGCCAGAAGCAGCAGCTTGGCCTGGGCCATGCCGTGCTGTGCGCCAAGGAAGTGATGAGCGGGGACGAAGCATTTGCCGTTATGGTAGGCGACGACCTCATGTTTGGTATGAATCCTGGCATCAAGCAGCTTATTGACGTGGCCCAGTCGGAACGCCTTTCTGTCATCGGGGTTATGGAAGTACCCCAGGAACACGTGAGCCGCTACGGCATTATATCCGGCACAGAAATATCCCCCGGTATTTACCAGGTGGAAAAACTGGTGGAAAAACCCAAAATAGATGAAGCCCCCTCACGCCTGGCCATTGTGGGGCGCTATGTGCTCAGTTCCAGCATTTTTAAGCACCTGGAAAGCATTGCCCCAGGGCATGGCGGTGAAATTCAGCTGACAGATGCATTGCAACTCCAGGCAAATACCCAAGGGCTGCTGGCGGTGAAAATTCACGGCATGCGGTTTGATACAGGCGATTGGGCAGAATACCTTACTGCCAACATTTACTTTGCACTGCAAGAAGAAGAACTGCGCGACGACCTCATTCGCCACCTACGCCCGCTGCTGCCTTTTGGGTAGGTATGGTTTTTTCAATGTGCATGCCAGGCACGCTGCCTACCAACCAACAACGTAATGCAGGGTAACTGTCCTTTATTATTACTAAAATGCACCTGCATTCTGCATTTTCCCCAAAACCCGCTGTTGCCTTGGCAAGACGCGGGTTTTTACGTAATGTAACCCCTGGTCAGGGGAGTGCATACAAAAACAACGAGTTCTCATCTCCCCCCTGCACACCTGAATGGGTATTTTTGGGACAATGCGCGCAAAATGTATAGGCAGAGCCAAAAAACATGCCTCCATTGCTGCTAAAATTATCTCTTCATTGCAGCACAGGCGCTTTCTGGCATACGTCAATGTACTTCTTGCTATTCACCACAAATCATCTTATATAATTTGCAGCAGTCCCTGCACGCTATTTTCCAATAAACACAATACAATCAAGCAGATATGTTCACTTTCGAACACCCCGGACATGCGTACCGGGCACACTGCCTGAAATACCCCCACGGAGTCCTTCTTATGAACAGAGTATTATGCCGCGTTTCTGGTGCGCTGGTGGCCTTGGCTGCCTGCTCAGGGCTTATGCTGGGCACACCAGGGCTGGCGCACGCCAAAACGTACACCATTTCCATCAACCAATTTGTGGAACACCCTTCCCTTGATGCTTCCTTGAAAGGGTTCCAGGACCAGATGAAAGACGACAGCATTGACGTGAAGTACCACCTGCACAATGCCCAGGGCAACATGGCCACAACGTTGCAAATTGCAGGAATTATTGTTGGGGAAAAGCCTGATGTTATTCTTGCCATTGCTACCCCCAGCGCCCAGGCCACTGCCCAAAAAACAAAAGATATTCCCATTTTGTTCACCGCCACAACAGACCCGGTAAGCGCAGGCCTGGTAAAAACCATGCAACTGCCTGGGGGCAACGTTTCTGGCACAACAGACATGAGCCCAACAGCAAAACAAATTGAACTGTTTACCAGTGTTCAACCGGAACTGAAGCGCATGGGAGTTATTTATAACGCCGGTGAAGCCAACTCCAAAGTACAAGTGGCCCTGTTGAAAGAAGTGTGCAAAGCGAATAACATTGATGTTGTGGAAGCCGTAACCCCCAACTCTGCCGGGGTATACCAGGCCGCCAAAAGCCTGGTGGGCAAGGTAGACGCCATTTTCCTGCCTACAGACAACACCGTTATTGCCAACATGGAACCAGTCATTAAAGTATGCCTGGAAAACAAAATCCCCCTGTACCCCGCTGAAACAGATTCTGTAAAACGCGGTGGGGCACTAACTGTGGGTATCGACTATTACCGCCTTGGGCGCCAAACCGCCAAAATGGCCCAGCAAATTATGATACATGGGGCAGATGTTTCCAAAATGCCTGTGGAAGAGTTGAAAGACCTCCAGCTCGTTATTAACCTGAAGAAATCACACGGCATGGGCCTGAAAATTTCTGAAGAGTTGATGAAAAAAGCTGACTTCCTTGTAAAATAACAACGGCCATAACGCTGCTTTTTCATATTTCCGTTGGGGCATCGTGAAGAGGTAGAGCCTACCCAAGTAAAATGCTGCAATTTCAATTGTGCAATACTCTCATCTGGCTACCCCAACGGTTTATGAAAACATTTATATTGAGAGGAACTGTGTGATAACCTGGTATGCTGTTTCTGGGGCCATTGAACAGGGGCTTGTGTATGGCATGATGTCCCTGGGCGTATTCATGACGTTTCGCTTGCTGGACTTTCCGGATCTAACGGTGGACGGCAGCCTGCCCCTTGGGGCGGCTGTGGGTTCGGTATGCCTTGCCCAGGGTATGCCGCCTTTTCTTGCGCTTATACCTGCTGCCTTTGCCGGTTTCCTGGCTGGCAGTGTGACGGGTATTTTGAACACCAAATTTAACATCCTGCATCTTCTTGCCTCCATCCTTACCATGACAGCCCTGTACAGCGTGAATATACGCATTATGGGGGGGCCAAACCTGCCGCTTTTGGGCTTGCCCTTTGTGTTCAGTCCACTCATTGAAATGGGGATTACCCCCTTTTTGGCATCTCCCATTGTTTTTGGCGGCTTCGCCATGGTCGCAGGGGCCCTGCTGTTCTGGTTTATGCAAACAGAAACTGGACAGGCCCTTATTGCCACAGGGGACAACCCAAAAATGATCAAAAGCATGGGGGTGAACACCCACTCCATGATTATTCTTGGGGTTGGCCTTTCCAACGCCATGGTGGCTGTTTCCGGGGCACTCATTGCCCAAAACCAGGGCGCTGCCGACGTGAACATGGGGGTGGGCACCATTGTGGCCGGGCTTGCTTCCATTGTGGTGGGGGAAACCCTTTTTGGTTCCCGCGCCGGGGGCAGCAGCGTGGGGCGCTGTGTTGTTGCCGTGGTTCTTGGCTCTGTGGTATACCGCCTTGCCATTGCTTTTGCCCTGGGCATAAAAGTGGGTGAATTTTCCTTCCAGCCAAGCGATTTGAACCTCATTACCTCCATATTGGTGGTATTTGCCCTTATCTTGCCCCAATTGCAAAAGAGGTTACGCAAATGATGCTCCGCCTGAACGGTGTACGGAAATATTTTGGGCGCGGCACCATAAATGAAGTGCTTGCTTTAGACGGAGTGACCCTGGACATTGAAAAAGGCGAATTTGTGTGTGTCATTGGTTCCAACGGGGCGGGCAAATCCACCCTCATGAACAGCATTGCAGGCACCTTTTTTCCTGACGAAGGCAGCGTAGTGCTGCAAGACAATGCCATAACCAACTGGCCAGAACACAAACGGGCCAAATTCATTGGCAGGGTATTCCAAGACCCCCTCAGTGGCACTTCCGCCAACATGACCATTGAAGAAAACATGGCCATTGCCATGTTGCGCGGCAAAAGGCGTGGCCTTAGCCGTGGTGTGAAGCCAGCCCACCGTGAACTGTTCCAAAACAGGCTTAAAAAGCTGGAACTTGGCCTGGAAAACCGCCTGCACGACAGGGTTGGCCTACTTTCCGGTGGCCAGCGCCAGGCCTTAACCATGCTTATGGCCACCCTGGTACGCCCTGATATTCTACTGCTGGATGAACACACAGCCGCACTGGACCCCAAAACAGCCGAACTGATTTTAAGCCTGACCCGAGAGCTTGTGGAAGAACTCTCCCTGACCACACTCATGATCACCCACAACATGCACCACGCCCTGGCCTTTGGTTCACGTGTTATCATGATGCACAGGGGTCGTGTTATTTTTGATGTACGCGGCGAAAAAGTGAAAAGCCTTACGGTAGATACCCTGCTGGAAAGCTTCCATTCCGTAGGTATTGCTGAATTTTCCGACCGCATGTTACTTGTGTAACGAGGCTTTCCATGTACACCTTCTGGCGCATTCCCTTACTGCTTTGCTGGCTTTGCGTAGCCTGCATGGTGTCTGGCTGTGAAAACAGCCCTGCCCCCCGGCAAGCACCGCCCCCCATTACCCATTACACCAACATTCCCGGCATTACCCAAGCGGAAATTGACGCTCTGGAAGCCCTGAAAAAAGAGCACCCAACGCTTTCTTTTGGCATGGCCCTTACCACTGAAGCCTTTTACGGATACAAAGGCAAGCCAGACGGGTTTGTGCGCCTTGTGACAGAACACCTTGAAGAGCTGCTTGGCATGCCCGTGCAAGCCAAGGTGCTGGAATGGGATGCGCTTGTTAATGCACTCCATAGCCACCGCCTTGACCTTACAGGGGAACTCAGCCCAACGCCTGAACGGCATGCAAAATATCTTATGACCACGCCGTTCTTTAACCGCATTTTCAAAATTTTCACCAACAAGAACAACCCGCCCCTTGCCGACATTGCCAAGGAACGCCCCTTGCAAGCAGGCTTTTTGAAGGGCACCACCAGTTATGGAATTGTAAAAAGTTCCTGGCAACTTCCCTTTGTGCCGCAGTTCATGGAATCGGAAGCAGACATTCTGGATGGCCTGGAACAAGGTACCCTGGATGTGTATATTGATGAAGGCTCTGTTGAAGCCGCCTTCCAGCATACTCCCGTTATTCACTCACAAGAATATTACCCCTTACGCTATTCCCCTTTGTCCATAACCACAGCCAACCCCCAGTTGAAGCCTGTTATTGATGTGCTGCAACGCTATTTTCTTGCAGGTGGCCTAGTGCACATTGCCGCGCTGCACAAGCAAGGGCAAGAATTGTACATGACAAACCGCCTGGAAAATTTGCTCACAAACACAGAAAAATTGTACATAAAACAGCACAGCACGCAAGAAACAGCGGTTTTAATTGGGGCGGAAAATGAAAATTACCCCATTTCTTTTTATAACCCCAAGGAACAACAGTTTCAGGGGATTGCCGTTGACGTCCTGGACCATATAGCCCGGCTCAGCGGCTTACAGGTACGCATTGCCAACAACCCGAATGTGCGCTGGCCAGAACTTTTGCAGCAATTGGGAAATGGCAAAATCTCCCTTGTTACTGAACTCGTTCCCACTGAAGAGCGCAACACTCGCTTTATATGGCCAAACTACCCCTACAACACAGACTACTTTGCTCTTATTTCCCGTGCCGATTTCCCAAACCAAAGTATTAACGACATTCGCCACGCCAAAGTCGGACTGTTGCAAGACACAGCCGCTTCGGAACTATTTTCCGACTGGTTCCCCGACCATAGCAATATTGTAGTATTTCATGGTGCAGATCAAGCCTATCCAGCCCTGGAAAAAGGGGAAATTGACCTGCTTATGCAAACGGAATCAGCCCTGCTCAGCTTTACAAACTACCTGGAAAAGCCCGGCTTTAAGGCCAACTTTGTGTTCCAGTACCCTTCCTATTCCAACTTCGGGTTGCATAAAGATGAAATTATTTTGCGCTCCATTCTTGATAAAGTCATGCCCCTGGTGGAAACAGACACCATTGCAGAGCACTGGAAGCGCAAGGTGTTCGATTATAACAGCAAAATGCTTAAAGACACCTTGCCCTACATTATTGCCGCCCTGGTACTTTTGGGGCTTGGTTTGGGGACAGTGGCAACATTGCTTGCCAAAAACAGAAGGCTGAACAGAAACCTGGAAGCCATTGTGGAAGAGCGCACCAGCCAGCTTGTGCAGGCCAACCGGGCCAAAAGCGACTTTCTTTCCATTATGAGCCATGAAATACGAACCCCCATGAACGCCATTATGGGTATGGCTCAAATAGCTGAAAAAACAAATGAAGTCTCAAAGCTCAAGTACTGCTTGAACAGCATTAAATCCTCTTCCATACACCTTTTGGGCCTGCTCAACGACATTCTGGACATGTCCAAAATTGAAGCTGGCAAGCTGGAATTGCACAATGCCCCGGTGTACCTGGAAAATGTATTTGTTGCCCTGTGTACCATGTTTGCGCCAAAGGCAGAAGAAAAGGGCCAAACCCTGTTGGTTGAACCCACAGAGGCAATGTGCCGCAATTACGTAACCGATGAACTGCGCCTTTCCCAGGTGCTCACCAACCTGGTGGGCAATGCCATTAAATTTACCCCGGAAGGAGGCACCATTACCCTTTCGGTGCAGCAGGTAGAAACATCTGGTGCCAATGCAGTCCTGGTATTTGCTGTAAAAGACACGGGCATTGGCTTGACGCAGGAACAAATTGACCGCCTGTTTTCCGCCTTTACCCAGGCAGACTCTTCCATTGCATCACGCTTTGGGGGCACAGGCCTTGGGCTTGCCATTTCCAAAAGTATTGTGAACAAAATGGGCGGGCACATTGGCGTGCAGTCGCAGCCGGAACAAGGGGCTACCTTCTTTTTTGAAGTGCCCCTGCAACCAGCAGCCCAGCCCAGCCTGCTTGAAGCGTGCCCCGGCACGCAAGCCGGGCTCCCATTATGCACGCAGGAAAACAAACACACATGCATGCAGGCGGGTGTCACCACCACATGCCCCGTCCTTACACGCACAAACACAATGCATCTTGTACTGGTAAGCCAGGACCCAACCCTGCAAGCCATGTTTAGCCGCATCGCCGCATTGGTCGGTTTTTCCCATTCCCTTGCCAGTTCTGCGCAGGAAGTAAGTGCCCTACTGAAGGAAAACATCGCACAAGCCAAGGCACCTGCCGTTACTGCCGTCTTATTGCATGCCTGCAAAGGGCCGCAAAGCCTGCTTGCAGTGCAGGAGGCCCATGCTGCGGCAGCGGGCCTGCCTTGCGCCCTGGTAAGCCCAAGTTCCCAATGGACCTACTGGGAAAACGAAGCCACTGCCATGGGCATTTCCCATTTTTTGGCCCTGCCGCTATTACCTTCCCCACTCCTTGCCTGCCTTTCGGCCTTGCTCCCCGCAGAACAAGCAGAACAGCAAGCCACCCTAATGTCTGCTTCCTCCCTGGCAGGCCTGCGCCTATTGCTGGTAGAAGACCTGGATATTAACCGGGAAATCTTTACCACCCTCATAGAACCTTCAGGAATACACATTACCACAGCCGAAAACGGCCAGGAAGCCCTGAATATTTTTAGCCAGAACCAGGACGCTTTTGATGTTATTGTGATGGACGTGCAAATGCCCGTTATGAATGGCTATGAAGCAACCCGCGCCATTCGCGCCCTAGGCACACCTGCGGCCAAAAACATTCCCATTATTGCCATGACAGCTAACGCCTTTACGGAAGATGTGCAGGCCTGCCTTGCAAGTGGCATGAATGACCATGCCATGAAACCCATTGATACCGAGTTGATTCTGGCAAAAATTCAGGCACTGGTGCACAAGTAAGGGTATCGCACCAGGGCCTTATATGGGGTGTGCTGAAATAACAGTTTTCAAGAGGCGATTCTTCACACAATTCCCCTTCCTTCCCCGCACGGTACAGGCGCTTGCCTGTGCCGTGCATTTTTTTTATCCTCCTGCTGGCAAACACTTCATTCTTGCACATACTCTGTCTCCACCCATCAATACTATATATAGTTATATACCTTTATCTTCCAGTGTTCTCTAAGGAAATAGCGTTTTCAGCGACCTTTGAAACGAACAATTCCCAGCAAAAGAATCTTATTTCACAATGTCCAAAATTGTCAAATTCAAGACAAATTTGTGACAGAAAAAGATATGACAACATACTGTTTTAAAAGAAACTTATTGCAAGAACATTTCTTATCTTTTATTGTCATATAGCAAATTTAAGGGCAGGCACCGCCACCCTTTCTGCGCCTAAGAAAGTAGAGCAATTCCCACACCTTTTACATTATAAAAGCTACGGCACTGGGGGTATAATACACAAGCAAGCGCGTACCCAAATTTTCCTAAAAATTCGCTTGCAATATTTTTCATTTGCAACCGCAAACGTGTTGTATTTGCATGGCTGCATTCCATAAACCAGCCACCATTCTTTATTAGACTACAGAAGCCAAGAGGGTCCCCCATGACACTGTTCACATCAGTTAGCCTTCGTGCAAAATTCCTCTTCCTTATGTCTATTGCATTTCTTCTTGTGCTTACAAGTGCCCTATACTTCATCTACTCCCTGCGAATAATTGATGCTTCTGCCCTGCAACAACGTGAAGCCACACAAATTGAAAAAGAGTTGCTCACGCGGGAAGTACAGCACTTACGGTGGATTAACGCTGTATCTGCCTACATTAACCAGAAAAGCACAGACAAATTACAGGCCACAACCAACCCCACCCAGTGCGACTTTGGCAAGTGGTATTATAGCGACGAACTGAATGAAGTTATCAATCTGTTCCCCCGCCTGGGCACAGTGCTGCGTGGGTTGGGTGGCCCGCATGAAACCCTGCACACCAGCGCAACACGTATTGAACAACTGAAACACGAAGGCAATGTGGCGGAAGCCCAAGCCGTTTTTGAGCAAGTAACCCTGCCTGCCTTCAACCAGGTAACCAACCAGCTTGCCACCATTCATACCTTGCTGGACCAAGACATTGCCGCACTCAGGGCAGTGGAAGACGCCACCACCGAACAGGCCATTCTGTTAGCAACGGTTCTGGGGGCGGCGGCCTGCATTTCCATGCTGTGGTTGGGGAGTGTGCTCTACAAATCCGTCCTACGGCCCATTCAAATTATCAGTATTTTTGCGGAAAATTGCCGTAAGGGAATTAAGGGAAAACTTCCTTTTAAGCGTAATGACGAAATTGGCACCCTGGCAAAAAGCCTTGCCGAACTGACAGAAAATTTACACAAGCAGTTGGCCTTTTCCCGCGGGGTGCTTAATGGCATTACCGTACCGTGTTCCGTCTTTTCCACAGACGATAAAACCGTGTTCACCAATAAACACATGGTAAATTTACTGGAACGTGCAGGCAACCCTGAAGATTATTACGGTATGCCTTCCGGTGAATACATTTGGGGAGATAAAACAAAACCCACAGCTTCCACCATTGCCCTGCGGGAAAAACGCCTGGTACAGGTGGAACGGGAATTTCGCACCCACAAGGGAAACAGCCGGTTTATACAAGTTTCTTCTGCCCCGTTTAACGACGGGCAAGGCAACCTGCTGGGCACCCTTTCTGTTTGGAACGATATTACAGATATTATGCACAAACAGTATGAAGTGGAAAACGCCAATCAGCGCATTGTTACCCTTGCCAACTCTGCTCAGGGCGTGGCCCACAATGTTTCTTCTGCCAGCACGGAAATTTCCGTACAGGTGGAACAGGCCAGCCAGGGGGCGCTTGTCCAAAGTGAACGCCTGACAGACACAGCCACCGCCATGACCCAAATGAACGCCACCGTTACTGAAGTAGCCACCAGCGCTTCCAACGCCGCCACCAATGCGGATGAAGCCCGCAACACCGCCCAGCAGGGGTTCAGTGCTGTGCAATCGGTTATTTCCAGTATTGCCGATGTGAACACTGTGGCCCACATGCTCAAAGAACAAATGGAAGGCCTTGGGGAGCAAACCCGCAACATTGGTTCTATTTTAAGCGTTATTACCGACATTGCCGACCAAACCAACCTGCTGGCCCTGAACGCTGCCATTGAAGCCGCCCGTGCAGGCGATTATGGCAAGGGTTTTGCCGTGGTGGCAGACGAGGTGCGCAACCTGGCGGAAAAAACCGTTATGGCCACCAAAGAAGTACGCAATGTTATTACAGGCATCCAAAGCGGCACCCAGGCCACCATGTCCAATGCAGACATGGCTTCTGAAAAAGTAAGCCTTGCCATTGATCAGGCAAAAACAGCAGGCACCACGCTAACGTCCATTGTGCATTTGGTTGAAGACGTGGCAGGTAAAATTCACTCCATTGCCACCGCTGCGGAACAACAGGCAAACACAAGCACCAGCATTACACAAAGCCTTGAAGGCGTGCGCCTTGTTTCTTCTGAAACAGCCCTGGCCATGCAGCAAGCTTCCCATGCTGTAGAAGACCTGGCTGAACAGGCGGTACAATTGAATGGATTGATCGGCGAACTGGCTTAAGAAACAGTCCCTACCGTTACCGCTCCCTATTACTGCCCTGTGCTTTTTCCCTTCATGGCAAAAGCACAGGGCAGTGTGCATGGTTTCCCCGGCCCCACCGTGAGTTTTCAAGCCTTCCACGCCCTGTTATTTACTTGCTGGCTGTTACAGGCTATGGTGGCCCAACGCTTACGCGCTGTCCCATTCCCGCGTACAGGAGGTTCCCCATGCCAAGCACCAGCTTTACCATTAACGACTACACCATAGATACCACCATTGAAACCTTGGGGCGCTGTACTGCGGCTTCCCCTTCACCCACAGTGCACTTTGTGGAAAACGAATTTATTCCTCTGTACATAGACAGTGAACATATTGAAGAATTGCAGGGGCACGAATCTGTCCCCCTGAATTTTGAACCCGCAGGCCCGCGCAAGCACCTCTATTTTGACAGTGCCAAGGCCAAATGCGCCGTGGTCACCTGCGGTGGCCTGTGCCCGGGGCTCAACGATGTTATCCGCGCCCTGGTCATGGAATCGTTCCACATTTACCGCATTCCCTGCATGCTGGGCATTCGCTACGGGCTGGAAGGGTTCATCCCCTCCTACGGCCATGAGGTGGTGGAACTTACCCCGGAAAACGTAACAGACATTCACCAGTTTGGCGGCACCATTCTCGGTTCTTCCCGTGGGCCGCAAGACCCGGCTGCCATTGTAGACGCCCTGGAGCGCCTGAACATCAGCATTCTGTATATGATTGGCGGCGACGGCACCATGCGGGCCATGAAAAGTATTACCGCAGAAATTGCCCACCGTGGCCTGCATATTTCCATCATTGGCATTCCCAAAACCATTGATAACGACATCAACTTTATCAGCCAGTCCTTTGGGTTTGAAACAGCCGTGTTCCAGGCTGCGGAAACCATCATGTGCGCCCACACGGAAGCCCTTGGCTACCGTAACGGCATTGGGCTGGTAAAGCTTATGGGGCGCGAATCCGGCTTTATTGCCGCCCACGCGGCTTTGGCCCAGAAGGAAGTAAACTTTCTGCTGGTGCCGGAAGTACCCTTTGCCCTGGAAGGGCCAGGGGGCTTTCTGGAATTATTGGAACAGCGCCTGCACCACCGCAAACATGCGGTGGTGGTGGTGGCAGAAGGGGCAGGCCAGCACCTTGTGGAACGCACAAAACGGCACGATGCTTCCGGCAACGTCATGCTGGCAGACGTGGCAGAACTGCTCATTAATGCCATTAAAAAATACATGAACCAGCGTAACGTGCACTATTCCATGAAGTATATTGACCCAAGCTATATTATCCGCTCTGTGCCTGCCAGCGCCAACGACAAAGTGTATTGCGGCTTCCTTGGGCAAAACGCCGTGCATGCCGCCATGGCAGGCCGCACCAACATGGTGGTGGCAAAAATTATGGACAGGTACGTGCACCTGCCCCTGGAACTGGTCATTCGCAAGCGCCGCAAGCTCAACGTGCATTCTGAATACTGGCGGGCCGTGCTGGAATCCACCGGGCACCCCAACCTTGCCCTGTTTACGGAACCAGCACACACCCCGAAAGTGGCCATAACCCCGGAACCTAAAACATGATTTTACAAATAAGCGCCTCTGCCGGGTCGGGGAAAACATACACCCTTACCCGGCAGTTTCTTTCCCGCCTTGCCGGGGCAAGCCCCCTGCCTGCCCCTTCCGGCTGCCTGCTGGGCCGCCCGCACACCGTGTATTCCCTGGAAGAACTGCTGGCTGCCACCTTTACCAACAAGGCAGCGGCTGAAATGAAGGAACGGGTGGTGGGCACCCTGAAAAGCCTTGCCCTGGAAGAAATTCGCGCACGGCAGCAGGGCCATTCCCCCCAAGGTACCCCCCTTGTGCCCAATGCGGAACGCTGGGTACGGGCCATTGTGGAAAACTACAATGCCCTGAATATTCGTACCATCGACAGCCTGCTCAGTTCCCTGGTGCGGCTTTCCGCCCTTTCCCTGAACCTGCCGCCGGACTTTCGCCCAAGCTTTGCCCCGGAAGAATACTTTACCCCCCTGTATGAAGGGCTTATGGCAGACATGGCTGCCTTCGCCCAAGCCAACCCGGACTGGCGCAATGCCGAGGACACAGGTAATCACTCCACAGAAGACGTTACAGCCCCCCCCCATGGTGAAGAACAGGTCCAGAAGCAACCCGGCGCGGAAGATACTCCCAGCCAGCCCGAATTTTTTACCACCAGCGGGGCAGAACTGCTGGAAGCGTTGCACGCGGCCTGCCGTAACCAGATTTTTTATGGAAAAAAACGAGGGTTCATGGCCCGCAACACCCTGCACTACACCCTGTTGCAGTTCATTGACCGCCGGTGCAAAGGGCAGGCCTTGCCCACCATGCAGCCGGAAGAATTGCTGCAGTTGTTGCACGCCCGGCACACGGCCCTGCAACAATGTGCTGCTACCATGAATGCAGGTGTTGCCTCCGAAGAATTAGCGGCTAAAGTGGATTTTTTGAAGTTCTTGGCAAAGGTGGCAGCAATACCTGCCCACCTGCCCCCGCCAACCTCGGCATTTGCCAACAAGGAATGCCTGGATGCCTGCCTGAAAAAAGCCTCACTCGGCAAGGCAAGCCCTGCACTGGAAGAAGAATACCACGCCCTGTGCGCAGCCCATGCCGCAGCCGTTACCGCCCAAGGGGTGCTTTCCAAAGCCATGCGCCTTGCCCCCCTCAGCCTGCTGGCCAATGAACTGTTTGCCCGGCTGGACACTGCCGTGCGCCTGCAAGGGGTACTGCCTGCGGTGGCCATTCCTGCCCTTGCCGGGCAGTTGCTGGAAGGCAGCATGGGTGTTTCCGACGCCCTGTGCCGCCTGGGTTCGCGCCTGCTGCACATTTTGCTGGATGAATTTCAAGACACCAGCCAGGAACAGTGGGCCGCCTTGTTGCCCCTGGCAGAAGAAAGCCTCGCCAAAGGCGGCAGCCTTACCTATGTGGGGGACATAAAACAGGCCATTTATAGCTGGCGCGGCGGCGACGCCACCCTGTTCGATGCCGTGCTGGAAGAACCCACCTTGGCTGCCATGGCAGAAAGCGTGGCAGAAAGCCTGCCCTACAACTGGCGTAGCCTGCCCGGCATCATTCACCACAACAACGCCTTTTTCACCCTGCTGGGCACGCCGGAAGCAGCCCAGGCCACCTTGCAGGCCATGCTGCCTGCCGCTACCCCCATCCACTTTGTGGTGGAAGCCGCCAAACGCACTGCCGCTGTTTTTTCCCGCGCAGCCCAGGCCTTACCGCCACCCAGCCCCTACAGCAATGCCGCCACAGCAGACCAAAACCCGGCAAACCAAGGCCAGACAGACCAGGGGCAAGTGGTGCTGTATGAGGTGCGGGCCAGCACAGGCCTTGGCACAGAAGCGTTGGTGGAAGAACGCCTGCACCGCCTGCTGCTGGAAGAACTGCTGCCAAACCGACCCTTTCGCGACATTGCCATTCTGGTGCGCTCCGGCAAGCATGCCACCCTGGTGGCCCAGTGGCTTACCACCTGGAACATTCCGGTGGTGACGGAAAACAGCTTTACCCTGGGGGAAAATCCCCTGGTGCGCCGCCTTGTTTCCCTGCTTACCTTTCTGGACTACCCGTTAAATGACCTAGCCTTCTGGGAATTTATCAGCGGGCCGGAATGCTTTGGCACGGTAAGCGGCCTTGGCTGGCAGGAACTGGCAGACTGGCTGGCCCGCACCAGCATGGGGGAAACGCGCCCCCCCCTGTTCCGGCGCTTTGCCGAAAGCTTTCCCCAGCAGTGGAACACATGGCTTGCACCGTTTTACCTGCAAGCCGGGCTTATGAGCGCCTACGACACCCTGTATGAAGCCATTTCCCGCTTCGACCTGTGGAACACTACCCCGGAAGCAGCGCCGTTTCTGCGCCGCCTGCTGGAATTGGCCCACGTGGCGGAAAAGGAAGGGGCCGCCTCCCTGGCCGGGTTCCTGCAATTTTGGCAAAAGCAGGAAGAAGGGGCAAAGCTCCCCCTGCCCGAAAGCATGAACGCCGTGCGCATTATGACCATGCACAAGGCAAAAGGCCTGGAATTTCCTGTGGTTATTCTGCCCTTCCACCACGGGGGCACGGCCTATGGCAGCCAGCTTGAAGCCGTTACCTTTGAAGGCACCCCCATACTGGTGCAGGCAGACAAGCACCTGCCAGACACCTACTACCCCGCCTGCGTAACAGAAGCTTTGGAAACGCTGAACCTGCTATACGTTGCCTGGACACGCCCGCGAGAAGAACTGCACGCCTTCATTACCCTGCCGGAAGGCAAAGCAGGCAGCACGCCCCTGCCCCGTGCCATGGAAACTTTGTTGCCCCTGTACCTGCATAGCGCCCAGGCCCACCTGTTTCGGCATGAACAAATTGAGGCCGAAGCGGATACACTGGACGCAGAGGATGCCGAGGAAGGCGAAGAATCCGCAATGGCAGGCGAAGCCATACCAGGAGGCAAAGAGCCAGAGAGCGCCATGCCTGCCGAGCCCTTCCCACCAGAAGAAGAATGCGAAGACCCCTGCCTTGCAAGCACTTCCCCGCAATGGCTCACAGGGTTACTGGCAGAAGCACCCCATGCCCCACTGCTGCCCATTATTCCTGAAGATTCTGCCCAAGGGCAGGAAGCATGGCGGCCCATGGGGTGGCTGCCCCGCCTGAAAATTTACCGTTCCGTGCTGCACGGCGCAGCCCTTACGCCGGAACGCCGGGGCACCCTTACCCACCTGTGCCTGGAACATCTGGTGCTGGAAAAAGCAACCAAAACCCAACCAGTGGAAGCTGCCATGCCCCTGCTTTCCCTGGCAAAGCCTGCCCCGGCACCCGCAACCTCTCCTTTTGGCAAAGCCGTCACCTTGGCGGTAGATATGGCCCTGCGCCTGTTCCCCTTGCCCCTGGCCTTGCCGCCGGAAGCACGGGCAGAGCTTGAAGAAACCCTGCACTGGTTTGCCGGGCAACCACAGGCCCAACACTGGCTGGCCCATGGGCGGCGCGAACAGCCCCTTATGGAGGCAGATGGCAGCGTGCTGCGAGTTGACCTGATGGTAGACGAAGGCCGCACCGGACTACTGGTGGTGGACTATAAAACAGGCGCACCAAGCCCCAAGTACCATGAACAGATGCAGCGCTATATGCGCTTGCTGGCCCAAGCACAAAACCGCCCTGTGCGTGGGCTGCTCGTTTACCTTGACGCCCGGCGGCTTGAAGAGGTGCCTTTGTGAGTGGCCTGCCCTTTACCCTTGTTTCCTGGCACCAAAATTTCCTGCCTGCCCTGCTGCACCTAGCCTGCCAACCGGGGGAACGCCCCCTTGCAGAAACGGTGTTTGTGTTCCCCCACCGCCGGGCTGCGCAATACATGACGCGCCTTTTGGCAACAGCCCCCTATGTAACGCGCCCGCTGGTCATGCCCACCATGCTTACGGTAAGCGAAGTGGTGGGGCAGGTGTGCCGCATGGCTGTGGCAACCCCGTTGTGGCAGGCTGGCCTGCTAGACAGAGTAGGGCTGCTGCTGGCTTCTGCCAGGGAAGAAGCCGCCAATGCCGGGGACGACGCCCCACCTTTGCTGGCGGGCATGGACGCAGACCGTTTTTTCCCCTGGGGGGTGCGGCTTGCCAACCTGTTTGAAGAATGCTTCACCCACCTGCGCAGGCCGGAAAATTTTCGCAACATGGAAGGGCAAACAACCCCCTTTGCAGCGGCCCTGCTGGCACGCCTTGCCCACCTGTTCACCCGCTATGAACAAGCCCTTGCCCAGCGCGGCTGGACAACCCCAGGGCACAGCGCCTTTCTTGCGGCGCGCCATGCCGCCGGGGGCGGTGCCCTGCCCGACGCCCTGTGCGGCGAGCGCAGCGTGTTTTTTGCCGGGTTCCACACCCTTACCGGTGCGGAAGACCTGCTGCTGCGCCGCCTGTGGGAAGACCACGGGGCAAGGGTGGTGCTGCATGCAGACCCGGCCCTTACCGCCCCCCACACCCCACAGGCTCGCCAAACAAATGCCCATGGCACCCCGCACAACGGCCACTGGAGCTGCCGCACCTTTTCCGCCTGGGCCAGCAGTTGGCGCACCCACATTACCCCGGTGGAAGAGGAAACCCCGCACACACCGCCGCGCATGACCTTTTATGAAGGGTTTGACCTGCATTCCCAGTTGAATGCCCTGACAGAGCACCTGACGCAACAGCGCAACGAAGAGCGGGCGGAACGGGGGCCAAGTATACCCGAAAGTAAGCCCGAAAATGACGCCCAGCCAACAGAAACGGCCTACGAAGAACGCTGGTCTGCTCCCCTTGCCGTGGTACTGCCGGAAAGTGGCCTGCTGTTGCCTGCCCTGCACCACCTGCCCAAGGAAGACTGCAACATTTCCATGGGCTATCCCCTTGGGCGCTCTCCCCTGGCCCAATTGCTGCACACCCTGCTTTCCCTGCAAGAAAAACGCCGGGGAAATACCTATTACTGGCGCGACCTTGTGGACCTTGCCCGCCACCCCTACCTGAAAATGCTCTCCCCAAGCGTGCAGGCACAGGAAAACTCCCAAACCTTAACTAATAATACCACCACCGGGCAGGCAGCGCAAAACACGGCTGGCACTGCCGATGCCACCCTTTCCTTGCGCGGCGAGCTGCACAGGCTGGAAAAATCCATCCGCGAATCCGGCGCGCTGTTTGTGGCCCCCTTCACCCTGCTGCGGGAAGAATACGCCAGCATGGCCCCCGGCCAGGTGCCCCCCCTAACCCTGCTGCACCTGCTGGACACCACCCTGAACACCAGCCTGACAGCGTTTGAAAGCCCCAACACCCCGGCAGCCCTTGGCGCTGCCCTGGAACAATTCTGTGCCCTGCTCTTGGAACACGGCGCAGCACTGTGGGAACGCTTCCCCATTGACGGCGAATGTTTGCACCGCCTGCTGCAATCCGTCATTCCGGAACTGTTACACAGCTCCCTGGCCGGGGAAGAGTTGCCCCGCCAAACGCTGTTCAACCTTGTGCGCCAGTTGCTGGATGCAGAGCGCGTGCCCTTCACCGCCAGCCCGCTGGTGGGCACCCAGGTGCTGGGTATGCTGGAAACACGCCTGCTTTCCTTCAAGCGCGTGTATGTGCTGGATGCCACCGATGAAAACCTGCCCGGCATCCCCATGGGCGACCCCCTGCTGCCAGACACATTGCGGGCAGAACTGGGCTTGCCTTCTGTTTCAGGCCGCAATGAAACAAGCGCCTACCACTTTTTCCGCCTGCTGGCCGGGGCGGAAGAAGTGGTGCTGCTGTGGCAACAAGGGGCCGATGCTGGCCTTGAACAAAAACAGCAAAAAAGCCGCTTTGTGGAAGAGTTGGTGTGGGAACAGGAAAAACGCCAGGGCTGCCTTGTGCATGAACCCGGCAGCACCGCCCCTTACGTAACCCTTGCCACCAGCCTGGCCCCCCAGGCCAGCCACACCCGCGCCATTGCCGCCACCCCGGACACGGCTGCCCTGGTGCACGCCACCTTGGGGCGCGGGGTTTCCGCTTCGCTTTTGGAAAGCTACCTGCGTTGCCCGGTACAGTTTTTTCATGAACGGGCGGCAAACCTTGCAGAACCAGATGAAGCGCAGGAACGCGACGACCCGCTGGAAGTGGGCAACTTGCTGCACAAAACGTTACAGGAATTTTTCACTCCCTGCCTTGGCAGGCCCTTTCCCCCGGAAGATGCTTCGCCAGAGGCCTTGCAAGACCTCATGCAGGAAACATTCACCGCCTGCCTCAAGGCTTCCCCCCTGCCCGGCACCCTTCCAGCAGATGCCGGGGCCATGCTGCAAAGCGCAGCCAACATTCGCCTGCACGCCTTTTTGGAAGCGCAAATGCAGCTTGCCCCCATGCCCCTGGCAGTGGAACACTTCCTTGAAGTGCCCTTTTGCCCTGTAGAAGGAATTGGGGCAGAACGGAAAGAGCTAGGGCCACGGCTTTACGGGGGCCAGGCACTGCGCCTTAAAGGAAAGCTTGACCGTATTGACATGCGGGAAAAAGGCCTTGTAATACTGGACTATAAAACAGGCTCCATTCCCCGCCCAGACCACGGGGTATGGCACAACTCCGCCCTGTGGGACCACATGGCCACCTGGCAACCCGGCACGCCGGAACGCGACGCCATGGCCCTGGAACGGGTAGCAGCCGCCCTGCCCCGTGTGCAGTTGCCCTTTTACCTGCATTTGTGCAGCATGGCCCGGCAAACAGGGCAGCTTTCCTTTGTGCCGGAACATGTTCCCCTGTGGGACGCCGCCTTTGTTGGCCTTGCCGATTTTGGGGAAGAACACCCCCTGTTTGCCCCGTATGCCGAGCCGGAAACTCGTTTACATGCCATACACGCCCAAATTCCCCTGCTGGTTTCCTTCCTCATTCGGCACATGGCAGAATCTTCTGTCTATTTTCCGCGGCAAGGGGAACATTGCCTCTGGTGTTCATGCAAAAAAACGTGTATGATATCCCTGTAGGGGTCATGCCCCTGCCTTATACTATAAGCTTAATGCTTTTGATAAACGCCGCGTGAATACACACGGCACTCTTCAAGGAGAAACGAATGCCTTTTCCCTCGTTATCAATCGGCGATCTCACCGCCAAACTTCCTATCGTACAAGGTGGCATGGGGGTAGGTATTTCCCTGCACCGCCTTGCTGCCGCAGTGGCTGCAGAGGGTGGCATTGGCGTTATTGCTGGCGCCATGATTGGCATGCGTGAGCACGATATTGCCAAAGATCCGCAAACAGCAAACGCACGTGCCCTTGCTGCTGAAATAGTAAAAGCCCGTGCCCTGACTGATGGCGTATTGGGTGTAAATATCATGGTTGTGTTGACCGATTTTTCCAATTTGGTACGCACCAGCATTGCCAACCGGGCAGACGTTATTTTTTCCGGCGCAGGCTTGCCCATGGAACTGCCCAAAATTTTTCGCACCATGTGTGAAGAAAAGAAAGAAGACTTTAAAACCAAGCTGGTTCCCATTATTTCTTCCGCCCGCGCAGCCAGCATTTTGTGCAAAAAATGGCTACTGAAGGCCGACTACCTGCCCGATGCCTTTGTGCTGGAAGGCCCAAAAGCTGGCGGGCACCTTGGCTTCAAACCCGAAGACCTCAATGATCCTGAATATTCCCTGGACACAGTGTTGCCCCAGGTGCTCGATAGCCTCAAGCCCTTTGAAGACAAATACGGCAGGGCTATTCCTGTTATTGCTGCCGGGGGCGTATACACTGGCGGCGACATTCACAAATACCTCACCATGGGCGCGGCTGGCGTGCAAATGGGCACCCGTTTTGTGGCCACGGAAGAGTGCGACGCGGATATTCGCTTCAAACAAGCCATTGTAAATGCCAAAGAAGAAGATCTTACTATTATTAAAAGCCCGGTGGGCATGCCTGGCCGGGCCATTCGCGGGCGCTTTCTTGAAGCGCTGGAAGAAGGCAAAAAGAACTTTAAATGCGTGTTCCACTGCGTTTCCACCTGCGACCCGGAAACGTCCCCTTACTGCATTGCCCAGGCCCTGCTTAATGCCATGAAGGGTAACCTGGACCGTGGTTTTGCCTTTATCGGGGCCAATGGCCCCCGTGTAGACTGCATTACCACCGTGAAAGAACTGATTCATAGCCTCCAAGTGGAATATGACGCTGCTGTTCAGGCGGCCCGCGCTTAGTAGCTACCGCTAGAGTTACACATATAAAGGGCGTTGCAGCGTGGCTGTAACGTCCTTTTTTAGTGGCATACACTGTAATTTTAGGAGAATGAAATGTCTGAACATATAATGAGAATGATGAAAAAAGCTGTGGTTCTGGCCTTGTGTAGTTCTGCTGTGCTGGTGGCTGGGTGCGCTGGAACAACACAAAAGCAGAAAACTGCGGAGTTCCGCGACCCCTATGAACAAGAAGCTCAAGTATGGGACGCCTGGGCGGATGACGGGAATTCTAATTGGTCTTTTATGAATAAGGTGAAGGGGAGGTATCCTTACAGGAGGTAGAAGGGGCTGACGCTCTCAGTTTTTAAGAAACGAGACTGCATAGTTTCTTGCGGCGCAAGCGCCACACCAGCTTTTTAAAAAGCGTGAGTATGTGAATTCTTGCGGCGCAAGCGCCACACCAGCTTGTGGTTTCTTTTTTTGTTTGCCGCTCCGCTTGGGTTAGGGAGCCCTTGTGCGGCCCCCTAACAACCCCACACCCACGGGGTTGCACCCCGTGACCCCGCTAGGTTACGCCCTGCGCTCAGTAGATTTGTTTCGCTCACTCGAAGACTCGTACGCTGCACAAATATATTCGCGCGGAATTACACCGTGCAGAGCATGGATGAGGTGGAGGGTGTGGGCTGGAGAATTTTAACGGGCGTGCCACAGAGGGTAATAGCCACGGCAATGGGAAGCGACAACAAAACTACCGCACTCCGCATGAGTAAGCGGGCGCAGCAAAGCGCGCAGAGGGGGGTGGGGCTATGGGTAAGCTCATTTTGTGTGGGCTGGTTTGGCTTAACAGCCTTGCCATAGACGGTAAATACTTCACCTCTATTCAGTGACAACAATAAGACCATACTGCGCATGAGTAAGCGGGCGCAGCAAAGCGCGCAGAGGGTGGTGGGGCTATGGGTAGGTTCGCCTGAGAAGGACTGAGGGTACGCACGGCCTGCGCTACTAAAGGTAACGGGCACGGCAAAGGATGGAGGGAAAACCACTGCGCTGCGCATGAGTAAGCGGGCGCAGCAAAGTGCGCAGAGGGTGGTGGGGCTATGGGTAGGTTCGCTTGAGGCGGGGAGAGGGTAGGTAACGATTGTGCCGTTGAAGGTAATGGGCACAGCGGGAAGAGATGGGGTAAGCGGAAAATCAATACTACTTGCATTTTGTAGCGCGCATGTATATCTTGAAGATATACAAAGGATCCCCGTATGCACAACCAGACAAAAGTTTCCCAATGGGGCAATTCCCTTGCCATACGTTTGCCGCAAGCGCTCATTAACGAGCTTGGCATTGAGCGTGGGGCAGAGGTGGAACTGCACATTGAAAAAGACGGTTTCAGGGTGACCGTTCCCTCCATACCCAAAAAATTCACACTAGAAGAACTGCTTGCCGGAGTAACGCCCGAAAACCTGCACCATGAAGCCGACTTTGGCAAAGCTCAGGGCAAAGAAGCATGGTAAAGGCGTATGTTCCCCATTGCGGCGATATCATCTGGCTGCATTTCGACCCACAAGCCGGGCATGAACAGGCAGGACACCGCCCTGCCCTTGTACTTTCCCCCAAGGCGTATAATGGCAAAACAGGGCTGTGCCTTGTGGTGCCCATAACCAACCAGAGCAAAGGGTATCCCTTTGAACTGGCGCTTCCGGCGGACTGCCAGACAACAGGCGTGGTGCTGTGCGATCAGATGCGTAGTTTGGATTGGCAGGTAAGGGGGGCTGCATTGAAGGAGGAGGTTGGTGAGGGGTTTGTAAGGGAAGTGCTGGCAAGGTTTATGCCGTTGGTGGAGGGGTGAATTTTTTTTCGTTTGGCAAGGCATAAGCCCCCAGCACCGTCATTCCCGCGAAGGCGGGAATCCAGTATTCTTTGGTAGTTAGGCTGTATGTTGCGTAAGACAAGAAAGGGCAGATACAGGGAGGCATAGTTTTTTGCGGCGTGCCGCCACACCAGCTTGTAGTTTATTTTTTAGTTTGCCGCTCCGTTTGGGTTCTTGCGGCGCAAGCGCCACACCAGCTTGTGGTTTATTTTTATTCATCCGCTCCGCTTGGGTCAGGGGGCCCTTGTGCGGCCCCCTAACAACCCCACACCCACGGGGTTGCACCCCGTGACCCCGCTAAGCCTGCTGTCCGCGCTCAGGTAGATTTGTTCCGCTCACTCGAAGACTCGTACGCTACACAAATATATTCGCGCGGGAATTACACCGTGCCGAGCATGGGTAAGGTGGGTGTTATGGGCTGGGGAATTTTAACGGGCGTGCCACAGAAGGTAATTTACCTCAACAAAAGTAAGCGGCGTACAAACATACAGCACTCCGCATTAGTAAGCGGGCGCAACAAAGCGCGCGTGGGATGGAGAAACTTCGGCAACACCTACAATTTACATACATTTGACTTTAATTTCACATATATTCTTACTCAATTTTGTTATTTGGCAATATTTGTCATTTGTAATATACTTATTGCCAAGATGTTTTTCGTGGCTTGAAAGTCAATCAGAGACCTCCCTCTCCTCTGAAGACCAAATGAAGTGCAGTGACTGAGTTGCAAACTTAAAGCTACTTCAAGTGAAAATGGAAATACAAGTGAACATTTTTTTGCCTTAAACAAATTGGATGAAATACTATGAAGTCACTAAAGCCTTTTGTGAAGTGGGCTGGAGGAAAAAGTCAGTTGCTTGGAGAGATTCGTAAACGCTACCCGCAGAATCTTGGCACATATTTTACAAAATTTTGTGAACCTTTTGTAGGAGGCGGTGCTGTTCTTTTTGATTTACTCCCGCTTGGCTTTGATAGTATTTATATTAGCGATACCAACCGTGAGCTCATAAACACATACAACATAATTAAAAGTAATATATCGGCACTTGTTAACCAGCTTGCACCGATTCAAGCCCATTTTTGGGCACTTAATGCAGAACAAAGAAAGCATTACTATTACTCAAAAAGAGAAGAATTTAATAACTTAAAAAGTAACTGGGATGAATCTAGCAGTCTTTTCAAGGCAGCTTTATTTATTTTTCTTAATCGTACATGCTTTAATGGCCTTTATCGAGTAAATTCTAGGGGATTATTTAATGTGCCAATGGGGGCATATAAAATGCCCTTGATTTGCGATGAAGACAACTTGCGACAATTACACCACTCGCTTCAAAATATAAATATCCATTGCGCAAGCTACGAACAATCATCTGACTTTATTGACGATAGGACATTCGTTTATATTGACCCACCTTATCGTCCACTAACTGCAACAGCAAATTTTACAGCTTATAATGAAACCCCTTTTGATGACGCACAGCAGATAGCACTCGCCCAGTTTATTGAACATATCTCTGACCGTGGGGCACGGGTCCTAGTAAGTAATTCTGATCCAAAGAATTCCAATGTTAGCGATGATTTTTTTGATAAATTATACAACGCATTCAAAATTGACCGAGTGTTGGCAAAGCGTATGATAAACTGCAACGGTGTGAGCCGCGGAAGTATCAGTGAATTGTTGATAACAAACAGTTAAGAACACAATAAGAGTAGGTCGCCAATATGCCATATGAGATAAGTGCAGAATGTCCATGCTGCGGTAAAACGGGTAAAGGACTAGATGAAATAGAGGCCAAGTTTGGGCTTAGGAAAATGGAAAAATAATCCCACAATCCTATTGCAGGGCTTGCAGGTCTGCTGGTTGCAAAGCAGGCAAGGCCTGCAAGGCGTACTCAGCGGTTCTTGACGAATAACACAGTTTAAAGCACCGTTGCAGGCTGAATAGCTGCTAGGAGGTTTTGTGAAATTTGTAGATACCTACAAGCATCTTGGAATATTGTCCGAAAGTGCTGCTTTTGAAAATTTAATAGTTACCCTCAAAGACACCATCCGTACGCATAGCTTTTTTGTAGCGTGGGAAAAAGTTTTGGGCAATGTGGCAAAAGTGGAAATCTCGTTAAATATTCTCAATAGTCTTCTTGGGAAAGATAGCCTTCCAAAACGGCTTGCGGAAATGATACGCTCATATCCAGAGGTTGTGCCGGTACTCCCTCTTCTTATAGCTGTTAGGGACACAAGCATTCGTATTGCCACCGTGGGTGGAGATATTGAATATCTTTTTTTTAAACGAAATTGTTACAGTGAAGATGAAATAGCTAAAATTGTGGAGTTTACCGAGAAATGTGGATTACTCAAGATTTTTTCCGATAAGGCTGTAAAAAACCTTGTAGATTACTGTATTGGTGTTGAAGTGGGGCTTGACACCAATGCCCGCAAAAATCGTAGTGGCGATGCTATGGAGACACTCAGTGAAGTGTACATCAAGGCTATCTGTCAAAGGCATGGTTATCGGTACTTACGTCAAGCCACTGTTGCTAAGATTAAAGCTGTTTTTGGTCGTGACGTGCCCACGGATAAAGCAAATCGTTATTTTGACTTTGCCGTCGATACTGGGAATAAAATCTATTTGCTCGAGGTCAATTATTATGGCGGTGGCGGTTCCAAATTAAAAAGTGTTGCTGGAGAATTTAAAAGTCTTTTTGAGCTTGTAACACAATCCCCAGGAGTCGGCTTCATTTGGATAACCGACGGTCAAGGTTGGCACACAGCAAAACGGCCATTGCTTGAAACATTTATAGCAACAGACTTTGTAATGAATATTAACATGCTCAGCCACGGGTTTCTGGAAGAGATTTTGATTAAAGGACTTTGATGCCTTCAAGTGTATATTTTATAGACATTATAATCCAACCAAGCATCACATATACCGCACTCACTATGCAGAGGGAGTAGTATTCATTGCTAAAAAACAAAGAACAAAAATGGGGGCCGGACAATTTTGAACTTGAAATGAATACCGTGTGGAGCTTTCCTCAACGTGGAAATTGGGCAACGCACGATGCCAAGTACCGAGGGAATTGGTCTCCATATATACCTAGAAATATATTACTTCGGTACTCATCTGAAGGCGACTATGTACTAGATCAGTTTGCTGGAGGTGGAACTACACTTGTTGAGGCGAAACTTCTTAAACGCAATGTACTGGGAGTTGATGTTAATGAATCTGCGCTTGAATGTTGCCGAGTAAAATGTGATTTTGAATCTGAAAATGCGGGGCGTGTCGTCATTCGGCATGGTGATGCCCGCAATTTAAACTTCATCAAGGACGAGTGCATTGACTTGGTCTGTACTCACCCGCCATATGCTAATATTATTCAATATAGCGAAAATAATTTGAATGATTTATCACACTTGGATGTAACATCTTTTTTAGAGCAAATGAAACTTGTCGCAGCAGAAAGTTACCGAGTTTTAAAAAAAGATAAATTTTGTGCAATCCTGATGGGAGATACACGTAAAAAAGGTCATATTATTCCCATGAGCTTTGAGGTAATGCGTATTTTTGAGCATGCCAAATTTAAAACAAAAGAAATTATTATTAAAGAACAGCATAATTGCAAGGCAACAGGTTATTGGAAGACAAACAGCATAAAATATAATTTTTTGCTCCTAGCCCATGAGTACCTATTTATATTTAAAAAGTGATGAAAAAAATACTACTAAATGTCATTGCGAGAACTACAAGACTCTTTTTTTAACCCAAGTCCTCCCCTGAAACCAGAATGCGAAAATATAATTTTTAGAGTATACATCCCCACCCCACCTTAGCCTCCGCTTGGTATTACCTTGCCGGAGGCAAGGCGATACCGAGCGGACGTGGAGTTCGGGCATGGCGTTGGTGAAAAGATACAATTTTTGCCGTAGGCAAGGCGCGGGGCGATTTTTCAAGGGGCTGTATATAAATACTGCCCCGCCGGAAAATTGCCCCGCAACGAAGCATACGGCAAAAAGGGTAGTTTTACCAACGTACCATGCCCGACTTCTTCACCACACGCTACAGCACCACCAACTCCAGCGCCGCCTCATCAATCGGCTCCGCCATAAACATACTCCCCACTCTGGCAAACCGCGCTGGCGCATCCGTTGTCAAAAACACATGCCGGCCTGCGCCGCCCTGCCGGGCAATGCCCGCCTGGCCCAGCACCGCTGCCGCCGCCTCCGCCGTGGTCGCCGCTGAATCCACAATAGCCACCCCCGGCCCCACAACCGCCCGAATAGCCTCCGCCAGCGGCGGAAAATGCGTACACCCCAGCACAATGCAATCCGGCTTCTGCCCTGCCCCGGCAAACAACGGCGCAAGGTAGCGCGCAGCCACCACTTCCGCCATGCCCCTGCCGGAATAGGCATCCACCACATGGCTGGCAGCCCATCCTTCTTCCACCAGTGCCACAAATAGCGAACAGGCAAGGCCCGTCACCTCGGCAGAAGGCCGCAAGGCCGCTATAGCCTTATGGTACGCCCGGTTCTGCACCGTGGCTTCCGTTGCCAGCACCAGTATATTCCCAGTGGTTGAAGCCGCCACCGCTGCCGCGGCCCCTGGTTCCACCACCCCCAGCACTGGAATGTGCGGGTAGGCCGCCCGCAGAGCTGGCAACGCCGCTGCCGTGGCCGTATTGCAGGCAACCACCAGCATTTTCACCTGTCGCTCCACCAGCTTGGCCGTGGCCTGCAAGGCATAGCGGGTTACGGTTTCCACACTTTTCGTGCCGTAAGGCAGGCGGGCGGTATCCCCAAGGTACAAAAGGTGCTCGTGGGGCAAGCGCTGCGCCAGGGCGGCAAGCACCGTAAGGCCGCCCACGCCGGAATCAAACACCCCAATGGGCAGTTCACAGCGGGCAGTGTCGGCCTGTGCGGCCTTGTTATCTAGGGTATTCATCATGGGCATGGGTTGCTGGTTCATGAAGCATCGGTCCACAGGGTATACGAACTGGCGGTGAGCGGAGCATTCAAGGAAGAAAGCACCCGTTCCAGAAAAATGCCTTCACGCTGGGGGGCATCGTGCCCAAATGCCGCTCGAATGCCAAGGGTAACAAAGCGCACGGCCCTGTCTATGGCAAGGGGCAGGCTGTCGCCCTGGAGCAGGCTCCCAGTAAGTACGCTGGTGAAGGTGTCGCCCGTGCCGGGGTAAAAGGCGGGCACATATTCACAATCCACCTTCCAGAAGGTGTTGCGGCTTTTATGGTAGGCCACCACTGCGGTGGCATGGCTTGCCCCTGTGCCTTGGGGCACACTGGTTACCACGGCAACGTCCGGCCCAAGGTCGGTAAGGCGGCACAGCCATTCTTTTATCATGCTATTGGGCAAGGCTTGGGTGTGTGCCTCATGGGGGTAGGGTTCCCCCAGCAGCAAGGCCGCTTCCGTAAAATTGGGGGTAATGCAACTGGCCTTGCCCACCAGCCAGCGCATGCGTTCCACCATTTCCATGCTCATGGTGGGGTCCAGCTTGCCGTTGTCGCCCAGCACCGGGTCTACCATGGCCAGCCCACCGGGGGCCAGGCAGGTGTCAATACATTCCGCCACTGTTTCCACCTGGCCGGGGGAGCCCAAAAAACCGCTATACACCGCTTCAAACTGCAAGCCAAGCTCTTGCCAGTGGTGCAAAAAGTCGCGCATGGGGCCGCTTAAATCCACAAACCGGAAGTTTTCAAACCCGCTGGTGTGGGTGGAAAGTACCGCCGTGGGCAGGGGGCACACCTGAATGCCCATGGCGGAAAAAATGGGAATAACCACCATGAGCGAGGTGCGGCCAAAGCCGGAAAGGTCATGAATGGCAGCCACGCGGGGAATGGATGGGGGCATGAAGAACCTCTGTTGGCAATAGAAAGAAAGGACAAACAAGAGCCAGAGAGTAATTTACAAAAGAACACCACTAAAAACAAGAGCGCAGCACGGTGCCTGGGCACTGCGCTGCGCAAAATATGGGGCGAATGATGGGGATCGAACCCACAACCACCTGGACCACAACCAGGTGCTCTGCCAACTGAGCTACATCCGCCGTTCGAGAAGTGGTATTTACTTGGTTTTGCACCCAAGGTCAAGCAATTTTCCTAATTTTTTTAAAGAAAGTATACACACCCCGGCAGGCTGGAGTTTTACATGAAGCTATGCTACTGTGCCCGCTGGTTATGCACCCACAATCATGCACAAATACCAGCCTAAATATACCCATACATACAACAGGTGCGCCCAACTGGCTGCACTGCCACACATACCCTTCCTGAAGGAACCCCCATGGAAAAACTTGTTATTGAAGGCGGCCTGCCCCTGAACGGCACCATTGCAGTAAGTGGTTCCAAAAACGCAGCCCTGCCCATTCTTTTTGCCTCCATATTGCTTGATGCCCCCCTTACTTTCCATAACGTACCGCGCCTGCGCGACATTCGCACCACCAACGCCCTGTTGCGTGTGCTGGGGTGCGATGCCGAATTCACCGGGGAAACGGGCAACAGCGTAAACGTTGTACCGGGTGCCTTGCAGCCGGAAGCACCTTACGACCTGGTAAAAACCATGCGGGCTTCCGTGCTGGTGCTTGGCCCTTTGCTGGCCCGCCTTGGGCAGGCCAAGGTAGCCTTGCCCGGTGGCTGTGCCATTGGTGCGCGCCCGGTGGAACAGCACACTAAGGCCCTGGAAAAAATGGGGGCCACCTTTGAGCTGGATTCCGGCTATATTGTAGGGCACTGCAAAAAGCTGCACGGTGCAGACATTACCTTTGATTTTCCTACCGTAGGCGGCACAGAACACCTTATTATGGCGGCAGCCCTGGCAGAAGGGGAAACCATTTTGCGCAACACCGCCAAAGAACCGGAAATTAAAGACCTTGCCAATTTCTTAAATGCCTGCGGGGCCAAGATTTCCGGGCACGGCACCGACACCATTCACATTCATGGTGTGGCTGCCCTGCGCGGCAAAGAGTACAGCATTATGCCCGACCGCATTGAGGCAGGCACTTTTCTGGCTGCTGCGGCCATTACAGGCGGGGAATGCCTTATTGAAGGCTGCCCGGTGGAAGAGCTTACCGCTGTTATGGCAAAAATGGGCGAAATGGGCATTACCCTGGAGCCATGCGACCAGGGCGTGCGCGTGCGACGCAATGGCACCCTGCGCGGGGTAGATATGACCACCAGCCCTTACCCTGGCTTCCCCACAGACATGCAGGCCCAGATCATGACCCTTATGACCCTGGCGGAAGGGTCCAGCACCGTAGAAGAAACCATTTTTGAGAACCGCTTCATGCACGTGCCGGAACTTTCCCGCATGGGGGCAGACATTCGCCTTGCCGGTTCACGCGCAGTAATACGCGGGGTAAAGCACCTTACAGGGGCACCTGTAATGGCTTCCGACCTGCGCGCAAGCGCCAGCCTTGTTATTGCAGGCCTTGCGGCCCAAGGCACAACCCATGTGCAGCGCATTTACCACCTGGACAGAGGTTATGAACACATTGAAGAAAAGCTGGAAAAGGTGGGGGCGCGTATTCGCCGTATGCAAGAAAACGCGTAGGGAAACGCTACGTTAATGGCACTTGGGCAACGCACACGCCAAACCACCGCCCCCCGGCTGCTGCCACCGGCTTTTTTACTGCGCCAGTGGGGAATTTTCGCCTTCCTGGCGGGCATTGTGGGGGCGCGTTTTCCTGCCCAGGGGTTTTTTGCCCTTGCCATTATTCTTTGTGGCGTACTGTGGCAGGCATGGCAGAGGGCACAGCGCAAGCTGGCTTTTGCCACCCTGCCCCTTTTAATGTTCATGCTGTTTGGTGCAGGCGCTGCCTATACCTTCGTTCGCACCCCGCAGGAGCCACCCCTGCCCCAGTGGGTGCAAGAGCACTTTGACCAGTGGGGCCGCAACCCCTTCAGTGCCCCCAAGCTGCACCTTACTGGCAGGGTGGAACAGGTTATTCCACGCCCTGAAGGCAAGGTGCAGCTTATTCTTACCCAGCTTGCGCCAGTAGAATCAATAGAACCAGCAGAGCCAGTACAATCGCTCCAGAAAGCCCGGAGCGCGGCTACCAGCCCCCCTGCCCCGCACGAGGAACCTTACACAGGCCTGGTGCAATGGACAGGGCAAGCGCCCACACCGCTCCCCCTGGAAGGGCAGTATGTGCAGGCCCCCATGACCCTTTCCCCCATACGCGGGTTTGCCAACCCCCACTCCTGGAACCCGGAAGGCTACTGGTTTGACCAAAATGTGTGGCTGCGGGCCACATCTTCTGCCAAGGCCATAGTGCAGGTAACAGGCCAGCCAAACACCACCAGTCGCCTGCGCCAGCAGTTGGTGCAGCAAACCCTGGGCCTGCTGCCACGCGCCCCACTTGCCGCGCCGGAAGGCACCGTGGGCACTCTCAACGGTAAATTTACTCCCACAGAAGACATCCCCCCCCTACTGCCCGGTGCCACACTGCTGCCTGCCTTGCTCTTTGGCGACCGCTCCTTTATTGCCCCGGAACATACCGAGCGCATCAATCAATCTACCCTGGCCCACAGCCTGGCCCTTTCCGGCCTGCACCTTGGCTATGCCCTGCTGCTTGGTTTTTGCGCAGTCAGGGCCATTGCCCACGTAGCCCCACGAATATACCTGTGGCTCCCGCGCCCGGTACTCAGCCTGCTTCTTGGCCTGCCGGTTGCCCTGCTTTACTTATGGCTTGGGGGGGCACCCCTTTCTCTGTTGCGGGCCTTTTGCATGTTTGTGGGGTTGGGTGCCCTGTTTTTGCTGCGCCGCCCGGCCTGCCTTTACGACGGCCTGCTCCTGGCCCTGGCAGGCATCGCATTATGGAACCCATTGGCCCTGTTTGCTTCCAGCTTACAGCTTTCCGCCCTGAGCATTGCTGCCATTGCCTTGTACCTGCCCCTTGGCCAAGCCGTGGCAAACCGCCTGTTCCCACAGCAGGGCTTACGTAAAAACCATGATTCTGGCCTACAAAGCGTAGGTAAATGGGCCTTTTACTTGCTGTTCACCACCTGCACCATTCAGTTAGTAATGGCCCCGGTGCTTATTGCCACCTTTGGCTCTGCCGGGGTGTGGTTGCCCCTGAATCTTATATGGCTGCCCCTGCTGGGCACCCTTATTATGCCCCTGGCCTTTGCCGGGCTGGCTGCCACCGCCTTGGGCCTGAGTGGGGTGGCTACCTTTTGCCTGCACCTTGCCAGCCTGCCCTGCACCTGGCTGCTGGCCTTACTGGAACGCATGGACAACGCCGGGGTGCTGTGGGCACCGCTCCTTCCCCGGCCACACTGGCTGTTTATTGCCGGATGGTGGGCGCTGTGTGCCAGCCTGCCTTTTCTCCTTTTCGCGTGGGTGTTACGCCCCCGCGCAACCATAGTGCATGCGCCTCAACCGGGCGCGCAGCAAGAACGTACCCGTGCGGGCAAGTATGCCCCCCCCCGCCTTGTCCTCCTTGCGGCTGCTGGCTTCACTCTGTGCCTTGCCGGAGTTTTACTGCCCCTAAGCCAACGTCCTACCGGGGTACAGTTTACCCTGCTTGATGTGGGTCACGCCCAAGCTGCACTGATAGAATGGCACCTGCCCCAAGCTTCAGGCCGTGCCCTTATTGATGGCGGTATCCGCTTTTCCACCGGTTTTGACCAGGGCAAGCAAATTGTGGCCCCTGTTTTAACCTATGCAGCGCTGCCCCGGCTGGACGCCGTTATTAACACCCATGCCGACGCCGACCACCTTGGTGGGTTGGTGTACCTGCTGCAACACTTTCAGGTAGGCCGCTTTTTGAAAACAGACGATGCCCCCAACTCGTACCTGCAAGTACACTACGATGCGGCACTCAGGTACAGCGGCCTTTCCCCGGTAGAGGTCAGCAAAGGGAACTTCATTCCCCTGGCCCCTGGCCTTGGGCTTGAAGTGCTGTGGCCGGAAGGCACCACCACAACCCCTTCTTCAAAAAATGGACGCAATGACCGTTCCCTTGCCTTGCGCCTTGTGTGGGAAGGCACCGGGCTGGTGCTGCTGTGCGGCGATTTAAGTACCCAGGAACTGGACACCATTGCCAGCACAAACCCCGTGCGCGCCCAGGCCCTGGTGCTACCCCACCACGGGGCAGGTTCAGCCCTGGCCCCGGCCCTGTATGCTGCGGCAAGCCCCCGTTTTGCCCTGGTCAGCGCGCGCCACGTGCCCAGCGGGCAATTTGCCCACCGAACCATCAGTGATGTGCTGCAAGAGATGCATATTCCCCTATACGCCACGGCCAAGACCGGAGCCATTGGCCTGCATTTTACAGCCCCCACCACAGCACCAGTGGTAACCACAACACGGCAGGAGCACACCACTCCCGCCAACACGTTCCGTAACGCCCTGTTCAACTGATAGTAAAAAAGCAGTCATTGCCAGTTTTCGGAAGAGCTATGCAATGGTCTCAAACCACACAAAACAACAACGCCCGGCTCATAAAGAACCGGGCGTTGTTGTTTGAAGCCAGCAGCGGTTTACTACCGCACAGCAGAATTAGGGACGCAGTGATTAATTAGCAGTTTGGAAACGCGCAGTTATTTCGTTTGGCAAGGCGCAAGCTTTTTTTGAAGCAGGAGTGACAATTCCGCAGGAAAGCGGAATTGGGAACTGCCCGTAGGGCAGGAGCCGAAGGCCGAGGCCCAGGAAGGGCCGAGTCAACTCTTCTGTCCTCGACTGTTTCCTTTATCCGCTCAGGCTTCGTGGAGATGTGCGGGCAGCAAAGCCACCCGCACCCTTCGCCCTCGCTTCATGGCTCGCTAACGCTCGCGACTGCCGTCGGCTTAAGGGATATAACGCCACCAAACGGAATAAATCAGCGTTTCCTTACGCTTCTTTCTTTTTTGCGCCGATAACCTGGTGGCGCTTTTGGGCACTCAGTATCACTTTACGTATGCGAATAGACTTGGGGGTCACTTCCACCAGTTCGTCGTCTTCCAAAAAGTGCAGGGCCCGTTCCAGGGTCATGGGGCGCACCGGGGTAAGGATAATGTGTTCATCCTTGCCGGAAGCGCGCATGTTGCTCAGCTTCTTTTCTTTGCTGGGGTTTACGTCAATGTCGTTGCTACGGTTGTGTTCACCAATAACAAGGCCTTCATACATGGGCTGGCCCGGCACCACAAACATTTCGCCGCGTGGCTCCAGGTTAAACAGGCCATACGCCACAGCCGTGCCAGCGCGGTCTGCCACCAAGGAACCTGTAAAACGCACAGGGAAATCACCACGGTATGGCTCATACCCATCAAGGTAGGAGTTCATAATGCCAGTGCCTTTGGTGTCGGTCAGGAATTCGTCGCGGTAGCCAATAAGCCCACGGGAAGGCACGGAAAATTCCATGCGTATACGGCCAGAACCGTTGTTGTGCAAGCTTGTCATGCGGCCCTTGCGCAGGGTCACTTTTTCCGTCACTACGCCCATGAAGGCTTCGTCGCAGTCAATAAGCACGTTTTCAATGGGTTCTTGCAATTGGCCATCCACCACGCGGGTAATAACCTTGGGGCGGCTCACGCTAAGTTCATAGCCTTCGCGGCGCATTTCTTCAATAAGAATAGCAAGTTGCAGTTCACCACGGCCTTTCACCACAAAGCTGTCGCCCGTGGCGGTATCTTCCACCTGCACGGCCACGTTACGTTGCATTTCGCGGAACAGACGGTCGCGAATGTTACGGGACTGTACAATTTTCCCTTCCTGCCCGGCAAGGGGGGAAGAGTTGATGGAAAAGGACATGGACACCGTAGGGGCGTCCACCCGAATGCGGGGCAAGGTGCGCAAGGCTTCTCTGGTACACAGGGTGTCGCCAATGGTCACATCTTCCAGTCCGGCGAGCACCACAATGTCGCCAGGGCCAACTTCCTGCACTTCCACCAGCTCAATACCCTGATACAACTGAATTTTGTTCACGCGAGCGGGTTTTGCTTCGCCGTCTTCGTCCATGCGAGTAAGGGTTTGCCCCATGCTCAGGTGGCCGTGGGCAACACGGCCCACCGCAAGGCGGCCCAGGTAGTCGGAATAGTCCAGGTCGGAAACAAGCATGTGGAAGGGTTCTTCATCGTTGTATTCCGGACCAGGAATGTTCTCAAGGATGGATTCAAACAAAATGGAAAGATCTGTGCTGCGTTCTTCCGCTGTTTTCATGGCAATGCCTTCACGGCCAATGGCAAACAGTACGGGAAAATCCAGTTGGTCTTCAGAAGCGCCCAGGTCAATAAACAGGTCGTATACTTCGTTCAGTACTTCTGCGGGGCGGGCGTCCTTGCGGTCTACCTTGTTCACCACCACAATAATGGGCAAGCCTGCTTCCAGGGTTTTGCCAAGAACAAAACGGGTTTGCGGCAGCGGGCCTTCGGAAGCGTCCACCAGCAAAATAGCGCCGGAAACCATGGAAAGGGCGCGTTCCACCTCGCCACCAAAGTCGGAGTGGCCAGGGGTGTCCAATATATTAATTTTAATGTCGTGCCAAGTAACAGCACAGTTTTTGGCAGAAATGGTAATGCCCCGCTCACGTTCAATGTCGCCGCGGTCCATAATGCGTTCCTGCACTGCCTGGCCTTCCCGGAAAACACCGCTTTGTCGGAACATGGCATCCACCAGAGTGGTTTTGCCGTGGTCTACGTGGGCTATAATGGCGATATTCCGAATCTTGTCATTGTGCTGCAATTGCGTCATACGTTTGTGTCCAGTACCGTTTATGAGGAATACAAAATTCCGCTGTTATAATACAGGAAGCTCGATGTAAGCGGTTTTTGTGTTCTGCCCCAAGCAAGGGCTGCGAGTGCACACAGACAAAATTCGTTTGCAAAAAGCGGTGGGGCAAGCGCAACAGACAGAGCCTGGGAACAAAAAAGCCGGGAACTCAAGTTTTCCCTTTCAAACTACCACACAGTAGGTAAGCCCACAGGCGGTAAAGCGCAAGAAAAAAATTCGGTATGCGTTGCTATTTTTTGGGGCTGTGGGGGTTCTTACTGTTTGCCTTCGTAAGTATACAAAAAAAGCGGGCTGCGTGAGAAATAAAAATTTCACACACAGCCCGTTAGCAACCGTTTTCCACATGGAGTGCGCTTTATAGCGAGGGGGGAGTCGCTCCACTATTGCTCACTAAGTCAAGCAATTGCTGCGGTGTGTGCGCAGGTCTTTTGTCTTCAAGAATGCGCAACGCAGCAGCATGCTGCTGGGTCATATGGCAGGCCGTTGCTAAAGCAATATCTGCCAAGCGGCGCAGCTCTTCCTCCGTCACCGTCAGGGTGCCCATACGCCGTAAATCATCCTGGCTTGTAAGGCTGGAAAGCACTGCGGCCTGCCCAGGCCACAGCCCGCCAGCGCCAGCAAGCTCAAATATGACATCCGACATAAATATACTGCCCCCCAAGTCCTGGCTGGCAATACACGCCAAACGGTAGGCAAGGGTCACCTTGTGGGAAGCCGTTTGTGCGCTGGCATACTCCTGGCCCAACTGGGCAATAACATCTCCAATGCGCTTCGTTTCATCCGTTAACGCCCCATTACGGGGGTAGGCATCGGCCTGCACTTTGAACGGCAGGCCACTTTCTTCAAGGGCCATGCGCAGGCACGCCCCCACCACGGCATTATCGTGCTCTTCGTTCCAGCGGGCATAATAGGTGGTTTCGGCAAGCGCATCGGACAATTTGGGGTTATACGCTTTTGATTCCAGAATAAGGGCAGGGCACGTATCCATGCCCAATGCCGCCATGAGCTCCCCTTTGTTGCCAATGGGGATAATGCCTTCGGCATCTTCCACTGGGCCAATTCCGCCTGGGCTGGCGTTCACCGACAAAAGCCACGCAACAGGTTCATTGTGCACACTCATGTTGCCACCTAAAAACTCCCCACACCCCCCTGCTACATCTTCAGGGGCATGAAGGGTGGCTTCAGGCCATGCCAACTGCACGGTATGCACATAGGCTTTGGCCAAAGCAAGGGAAAATGCCGCAGCAGGCTCACAAACACCCTGCCCATATATACGCCCGAAAATGCGCACGGCAGCAGTTTGCGGGGCAAGGCAAACTTGCCCCACAGCACGTTGCATCATGTCACGTTCAAAAGGGGTAAAGCCACGAAGTGCGGTGCCTTCACCAACGCCACCTTGCGCTGTATGCACACGCACCGTGTCGCCCTCGCCATCCACTTTGGTCACAGTAAAATTCATGGGGCAGGCACGTTGCAAAATGTGCAATAATGCGGCGAACCCCACGGAATCTTCCTGCACAAACCCGGAATGGCTATACGCATGCCCCACGCCAATGTGCCCGGCAAGGGCTGCTTTAGGAGCTGCTATGGCCGCTGGTAATATTGTTGTCATGCCTTGTTCCCGTTACTTCAAAATGAACAAAGAAATGGCAGGAACGTACGTGAGTACCAAGAGCCCAATGATCATAACCCCAAGGAAGGGCAACACGGCATAGCTTAAACGTTCAATGCTGATTTTGGCAATGCCGCACCCCACAAACAGGTTCACGCCCACCGGGGGGGTAAGGAAACCAAGGGAACAGGCCACAATCATGATAATGCCAAAGTGGGTCATATCCACACCCGCAGTGATGAGCAACGGCTGCAACAGGGGCGTAAGAATGAGGATGTTGGCAAGGGCGTCCATGAAGGTGCCTGTGACCAGCAGCAGGATAACTACAGCGAACAAAAGAAGATTTTTATTGCCAGCCATGCCGGAAAGCCATTCCACCAGCGTATCTGGCACGTTATAAATCATAAGAAGCTGGCCAAAGGCACTTGCCGTTGCTACCACAATAAAAATGGAAGCGGAGGTAAGGCTTGCCCCTTTAAAAATATCCATGACAGCGCGAAGGGAGAGTGTTTTCAGAACAAACCCTTCCACAGCAAAGGCATAAATAACGGCAATGGCACCGGCTTCCGTAGGGGTAGTAATGCCGCCATAAATACCGCCCAGCACAATAAGGGGAACCAGCAAGGCGTATTTGGCCTTGCCAAGTGCCTTCATGGTGTCTCCAACGCTGGCCCGGGTTGATGTGCCTACATAGCCATAGCGCTTAGACATAAAGTAGCTGAGCACCATAAGCAGTATGCCAATAAAAATGCCAGGGACAATGCCGCATAAAAACAGGTCACCCACGGAAACGTTGGCGGTTGTGCCATAAATAATCAGCGGTACTGAGGGGGGAATCATAACCCCAAGGCACCCGCTGGCCGTGTTCACCGCTGCGGAAAAGTCTTTGCTGTAGCCTTCTTTTTCCATGGCCGGAATCATGATGCCACCCACAGCCGCAACAGTAGCAGGGGAAGAACCGCTCAGCGCCCCGTAAAACATGCTGGTAAGAATGGAAACATGGGCCATGCCCCCTGTGATATGCCCTACAAGACAGCGGGAAATGTTGAGCAAGGCCTGGGCCATGCTCCCCTTTTGCATAATTTCCCCGGCCAAAATAAAGAAGGGCACTGCCAGCAGTGGGAAGGAGTCGATGGAGGTGAACATTTTTTGCAGCAAAAATTCTACTGGCAAGTCGCCAAACAGCACAGCCACAGCCACACAACTGCCGATAGAAATGCCAATGGGCACACTCAAGGCCAGCATGACAACAAGGGTGATTACACTTAAAATAATTGGTAGTTCCATGATGTATCCCTTATTATTCTGAACAAAGGCTCTGGTTTTTTGGCCAGTTGCGAGCAAGGTTGATGGCGGCGCGAATGCCCATGCCCGCCATGCCCAGGGGGATGGAGGCATACACAATGTACATGGGAAGTTCTATGGCCGGGGCAAGCTGGTTTGTTGCATACATAAAAACAACCATTTGTGTGCCCCACACGGCCATAAGGCCAGAAAAGGCAATGGTCACGCAGTGCACAAACACTGGCAGCCATTTACCCAAAAATTTCCCGCCGTTGGTGCGCAAAATGGTAATGGCCAGGTGCTTGTCGTGTTGTTCCACATAGCTTGAGCCTATGTACACGGAAGCAATAAAGAGGTAGCGCCCCAATTCTTCAGGCCATGCCAGGGAGTACGAAATAAAATACCGAAAGATGACCTGAATGATAATGACAACAGTCATGAGCCCCAAGAGGCTTGAAGAAACAACTTCTTCAATATTCTTTAAAACGCGTAGCATGAGAGTCTCCAGTATGCTGAACGATGAAGGTGGAGCCTGCGTTATGTAAAGGAGAGGTACGTATGGCCAAACCACACGTACCCTCCGCAAGAACAAAAAGTCTACTTTCCGGCATTCACGGTGTTGCGCACAGCTTCTACTGTGGCAGCGGGAATAGCATCATTAAATTTGGCAAACACGCCTTTGGTGGCTTCCACCCAGCGCTGGCGCTCTTCAGGTGTAAGTTCAATAACCTCGCCGCCAGAAGCTTTGATTTTTTCAATAATCATCGCTTCGTTCTTGCGGATTTCAGCACGCTCAAACTCTTGCATCACCTTGAAGGATTCAGTAACCCACTGCTGTTCCTGTGGGGTCAGCTTGTCCCAGAATTTTGTGGAAATCATCACAAGGTGGGGGGAATATACGGTGCGCGACATGGTCACGTATTTGGTCAATTCCGGAAACTTGTTGAAATAGGCAAGGTTCAGGTCAATATCAATGCCGTCTACGGTTTTTTGTTGCAGGGCTGTGTATACTTCACCCCATGCCACAGGGGTGGGGTTCATACCCAATGCCTGCAACACAGCAATGTGTGCCTTGGAGTGCGTGGAGCGAATTTTCAAGTCCTTGGCATCTTCCAGGGTACGTACCGGGCGGTTGCTAAAGATGTTTTTAAAGCCAATTTCAATATAGCCAAGGCCCTTGATGTTGTTACTTTCAAGACTTTTGGCCAGTTCCTGGCCAATGGGGCCGTCGGTAATCAGGTCGGAAGCTTCGTAACTGGGAATCATGAACGGCATATCAAAAAGCATCAGTTTAGGGTTGAATACAGAAAAGTTGCCAACACCGTCGGAACCCATTTGCAACACACCCATACGGATGCCCTGCACTACTGCGTCAAAGTTACCGTACTTTGAGCTGTCGTATATCTGTACTTTAAATGCGCCCTTGGAACGTTCTTCCAAGTCTTTCTTAAAAAGTTCATAGCCTTGCCCCATGGGGTGGGCAGGTACGTTAGGGTGAGCGAGCTTGATGATGCGGGCTGCATGGCCTTGAATAACACCACCCGCCGACAAAGCCAAAGCCAGGGCCAAGGTAAGTGCCACTTTGCGTGAAAAGAATTGTAACATCTTCATACTTACTCCATCACATTCCTATACTTGTTACTTTTTTCAGCCGCAGGGTTGCCCTGCAACCAGCCTTGCCACAAAGCACATAAGCTTGCGCTTTTTTTCTCAATACATATGAAAAGCTCGAAATGTCAACATTTTAACACTTATTTTAAAAAATATTTTTGAAAATAACTCACAACTAGCTGTTTATTTTAAATAAAAGAATACTGAGATATATTTACCACCAACTCTCTACACACATGCAGGGGAGCGCCTTGTGAAAAATATACTTACCAAAACAACAAGCAACACGTATTATTTTAACTAGATATGCATAATCTCAATAGAAGTTATGTTGACATATATTGGGAGTTCCCCTAGGGATGAGTGCGGGGGAGACGCTAATGTATTCCGTTTGGCAATGTTGCTTGCCTTTCATGAAATGGACACCTGATTCAAGGAAAAAACGCGAGTTTCCAAAATTCACGGAACTCGCATTACCTGAACATTCCATTTTAAAATCTTTGCAGGAGAAGGAACAGACCATTCATGAAAAAGAACATTGTCAAATCTGTCACGGCCTATCAGATGATACGGGATGGCATTTTATCAGGAGAGTATCTTCCCGGTTCACGCCTGGTGCTTGCGGATTTACAAAAAAAGCTGGGCTTGGGGCAAGGGCCAGTGCGCGATGCCCTCATGCGCCTGGACAGGTCTGGCCTTGTAGAGAATATTCCCTTTAAGGGTGCGGTGGTGAGCGCCCCCCCTTCATTGGAAGAAATGGCCACCATCTACCAAACGCGAAAGCTTGTGGAAACCCAAATGGCCCTTGCCGCTGCGAAAAAAATGACGGCACCAACGCTGAAACAGTTGACGAAACTTGTGGCCAATTCCCGCAAAGACATTGACGAAGCGCAAAAGTTCTTCTGGCACGACAGAACATTCCACCTGTCATGGTATGCGGTGGCAGACATGCCCCATGTATTAGATATTTTCGGCCACCTGAACGACCATGTAGATACCTTCCTGAATACACATACGTACGATTATGAGTACAGAAAACAATCCATAGAACACCACGAGGAAATTCTTGTGGCCCTTAAAAATCATGATATTGCAACCATTGAGAACATCCTGCACAGCAACATCCAGCTAGGGTTTAACTATGTGCAGGGGCAAATTCCGGTAACGCCTGATGATGAAAAAGAACTCTCTGATTCCAGAAGAAATTGACACAATGGCATAGTGCAGCCTGTGAAGCCTGCATAATCGCTATTAAACATAAAGCAGCCCCCGGAATCTCCAGGGGCCGCGTTATGCTTACGATACGAAGCTATTAGGCAAATACCCTTACAGCATGGTTTTCACGTGATTCAAAAAGCCACCAGCCCGAATAACGGCCCATTCATCAGGGCTGAGGTCGTTTTTTACGGCAATCTGGCCCGCCCCTTGAACTTCCACCAGCATTTCACCACCCGGTACCAGGGCTTGGGCATTCACCTTAACCATGGCACCTTCTGCTACCTTGGCGTAATCAGCCGCGTACACAAAGGTGAAGGGAATTATACCAAAGTTTACCAGGTTAGCCCGGTGAATGCGGGCCAAGGACTTGGCAAGCACCACCCGCACACCCAAATGGCGCGGGGCAAGGGCGGCATGTTCACGGCTGGAACCTTGCCCATAGTTTTCCCCGGCCACAATAACGCCTACCCCGGCGGCACGGGCACGGGCCACAAACCCGGCATCCACCCTGCCGAACACGTGTTCTGAAATGGCAGGCAGGTTAGAGCGCAAGGCAGTAATTTCTGCCCCGGCAGGCATGATATGGTCGGTGGTAATGTTGTCGCCAAGGGTAATAACCACTTTGGCTTCTACCGTTTGCCCAAGGGGAGCAAACATTTCCAGGGCCACAATATTGGGGCCGCGGGTAATTTCCACCCCACTGCCTTCTTGCGACGGAAAGTGGAACAGATGCCGGATGGAAGGGGGCGTGGCAGGCAGGCTGACCTTGGCCGGGGGGGTGCCCCACCCGGCAGGGTCGGTGAACTGCCCCTGGCGGGCCACCTGGGCGGCGGTTAGCGGGCTAACCAGATACACATTGGCATCTTTGGTGCCGCTGCGGCCTTCAAAGTTCCGGTTGAATGTACGCACGCTCACCCCTTGGGAAACAGGGGAAGCACCCATGCCAATGCAGGCACCGCAAGCACATTCCAGTACCCTCATGCCTGATTGCAATAACGTCACAAGCCCGCCGTCTTGTGCCAGCATGGCAAGCACCTGCTTGGAACCGGGGTTTACGGAAGCGTCCACCCGCGCAGCCACCTGCCCGCCCTGCATCACAGCAGCAGCCTGGGCAAGGTCGGCATAGGAAGAGTTGGTGCACGAACCAATAGCCACCTGGTCTACCCCAAGGCCTGCCAGGGAAGCCACGGTTACCACGTTGTCCGGCATGTGCGGGGCAGCGGCAAGGGGCTGCAAGGCATTCAGGTCTATGGTCACTTCTTCGTCATAGGCAGCGCCTTCGTCTGCCGCAAGAGCCTGCCAGTCGCCTGCACGGCCCTGGGCTGCCAGAAACTGGCGGGCCTGTTCGTCGCTGGGGAATAAGGAAGTGGTGGCCCCAAGTTCTGCGCCCATGTTGGTAATGGTGGCGCGTTCCGGCACCGTAAGGGTGGCAACCCCCGGCCCAGCATATTCAAACACCTTGCCCACCCCGCCTTTTACGGAAAGCAGGCCAAGTAGGTGCAAAATAATATCCTTGGCAGAAGCCCAGCCCTGCAAGCTGCCCGTGAGGGTAACGCGCACCACCTTGGGCATGGGAATTACATAGGGCTGCCCTGCCATGGCCAGGGCCACGGAAAGCCCCCCTGCCCCCATGGCAAAGGAACCTATGCCCCCGGCGGTGGGGGTGTGGCTGTCTGACCCAATAAGCGTGGCACCGGGTTTTGCAAAATTTTCCAGGTGCAACTGGTGGCAAATGCCTGTACCCGCGGGGGAAAACACCGCGCCAAACCGGGCAGCGGCAGTGCGCAAAAAGCGGTGGTCGTCCGGGTTACGAAAGCCCATTTGCAGCGTGTTGTGGTCTACATAGCTTACAGCAAGGTCTGTTTTTACCCTGGGCACGCCCAGGGCTTCAAACTGCAACCAGGCCATGGTGCCTGTGGCGTCTTGGGTAAGGGCCTGGTCCATACGCAAGGCAATGGGTTCGCCCGCTGCGGGCAATGGCCCGGTGCTGTGGGCTGCCAAAATTTTTTGGGTCAGGTTGTGTGCCATTAGGTTCCTCTGCATATATGTGTGCGGTTACAACAAAAACATCCGTTAGCGCATTTTCACTGTGGGAATGCACGGGTACATACATACGCAAGTACCCGTCACGCAGGCGCTAAACGCTGAAGCAGGCGTGCAATACTTTGAGAACGTCTATTCACAAAGGAAACTTGCTCTAAGAAGGCAAAAAGTATAGGGCAAACAAGAACAAACTGCAATGAGGCACACGTAACCTTTTCCAGGCTCGCAACACAGTGTTGGCGATAAAATAGTCCCCCAAGCTGAAATGAATCCCGTAAACAGCCCGAAATAATTTTGCACCATGCACTGTGAGGCTGTAATGCTTGCTTTTGCAAAGCCGATAAGTGTATAAGAATGACAATTGCAAATTAATTCAAGTCAATGTAATGAGTGCCTTTTGTGACTTAGGCCATATTTCGCTTGCGCAGGCAGAGGGAAATATGATGGAAAAAGCACGCAAAACGTAGTTTTGCCATGATCTCACTTCGAAAAGTTGTATTGCCTTTCCACCACACTGGGAAAATCAATATAACTCCATGTGATAATAGAATAAAACGACACACTTCGCGAGTGTCCGCTGCGTGTCCACAGAGCGTTTCACCATTGAAATGCCCTCACGCATCAGGAGTTCCCATGTTCATTCGGCACACGGTTCGCACGTTTTCAGGGGTTGATGTAAACCTGCTTGAGCCCAAACCAGAAACCATTTTGCTGGAAGACATTGCCCACCACTGCGCCAAACTGGACAGATATAATGGGGCCAGCCCCTACCACTATTCTGTGGGGCAACATGCAGAATATGTGGCGCATATCTTGCCCCCGGAACTTAAGCTGTGGGGGCTTTTGCACGACGCAGCGGAAGCCTATTTGGGGGATTTGGTTTCCCCGGCCAAAGGCCTTGTGGGGGAGCCCTATACCCAAGTGGAAGACAGGCTTATGCAGGTGGTGGCTGCGCGGTTTGGGCTGCCCTGGCCCAGGCCGGAAGCGGTAAAACTGGCAGACAGAGCCGTGATGGTGGCGGAAATGTACCAGGTGACGCACTGGCCCGACCTAGCCATTACCCAGGGCGTGCCACCTGCCCCTATTCGCATATATGAGCGCCCCTGGCAGGACGTGAAGCGTACGTTCCTGGAAGGGGTGCATGCCTTTACGGACGCCCGTGCTTAAGGCGTAGGGCAGGCTGCTTCCTTTGTTTTTGTTTTTGGTTTTGGGCGTGGCACGTTGGTAAAACTAGGCTTTTCCGCGCAGGCTTCGTTGGCGGCGAATTTTCCGTCAGGGCAGACCGTGAGGTCAGCCCCTTGAAAAATTCGCCGCCGCCTTGCCTGCACGAAAAATTCTATCTTTTCACCAACGCCCCGCCCAAGCACAGCCCCCTGCTCGCGCCATGGATGCACCTACGGTGCCTCCACTCGCTCGCAGGAGCTTGGAAGGTTCCTAGGCCGTAGTGTTGTCCAATACAGCCCTACGCCAAAGTCTTCCTTTCTCCGCTCGGGCTACGTGGATATGTGCGAGCAGCAAAGCTGCCCGCACCCTCCGCCCTCCCTCCACGGCTCGCTACGCTCGCGACTGCCGTCTTCCCTTCTCCGCTCGGGCTGCGTAGAAATGTACGGGCAGCAAAGCTACCCGTACCCTCCGCC
>NZ_AUCY01000010.1 GCF_000430005.1 Desulfovibrio cuneatus DSM 11391 | reverse complement strand
AATTCCACCAAAGATGGCAGTTTCTTCTGCTGTTGGCTTTATCAAAGGGAAAAGTGCCATTTATATCGCTCGCAATTTTTTGGGAAAGCGTCGCAATTTTGTGGGCGAAAGTTTTTGGGCACGAGGATTCTATGTTTCAACTGTTGGGCTCGATGAAGCTTCTGTGCGTGAGTACATCAAGCATCAGGAAAAAGAAGACCAGCGAATAGACCAGTTGCAATTGTTTTGAGGCAGCCGCCTTTAGGCGGTTCAAGCGTTTCTAACCGCTTTGAGCGGTTCACAGCATTTCAAGCCCCCGGCTTTGCCGGGGGTACATGACTAACTACTTTGATACGGTAAGGGACTTCACCCAAATGTAGCGTCCACGGCGGTCAGTATCTACTTCGCCAAAAATGGTGATACGTTGCTGCGGTGATACATCGCGACCTTGCCAAACATCGTTCTCAATTTCAACACGAATGGAGCCTGTAGCATCCCTGAATGTAAAGTAGTTTTCCCGCAAATGCTCAATAATGTTTCCGGTAAGGCTGATGTACGTTCCCGTGCGCACATTCTGGGCTTGCGCCACCGTTTGCGTTGGGCCACCAACACTGGGCCCTGTAAACCTAGCCAATGCGGGCGTGGATAGGAAGCAAACAAATAAGGCCATAATAAAAAGGCTTTTCTTCATAACGAAATCTCCTTTAGCTAACAGTAAGTTTTACATTTATTATTCGATAGCCTCTATGTGCTGTCAAGCCTTTCCTGCGTTTACCTTACTGTTTTATTGTTATTTCCTGCCGAATATAGCAGTCTCATTTTTCAAGAGTGTTTTGAGGATTGAGTCCGCTTTTTTTAGTAATTGCTTGGGTACTTAGATTTGCATACTATTGGCAGTGTTGTTACATGAATACAAAATTGCTTGAAACCCATCATTTTGGACATTCGTCTGAGTGGCTCTACTTTTACACGATAGTAAAGAGGATTATATGCGCTTGAAAATATTGTCTGGAGTTCTCGCCCTGCTTTGTATCTCCCTAGTCTCTTTATCTTCTGCGGCAGAAGGTACGTGGCTATTTGCTTCGCACCAGCAACACTATGGTGAAACGATGAAGAGTGTATCCTCGCGTTCTTTTAAGTTTTTAGTCTCTCCTTTGCCGGGAAAAACTGCACAAGAAACACTTGTGTTTTATAAAAACGCCATGCTTGGCGCTGCAAAGGCTAAAGATATTTCGTTTCTCGCAAAAAACAACGGTGAAGAGTTTATTTTGAGTGAAAAACATTTTTTGGATACACAACAAGGGGAGTTTGCAAAGAATGGCATAGTTATACGGCAAAATTACAAGATTTCCCCAGGCTCTCTTATTGGCCCAGAAACAAAAGGAAAGCTGACGGTAAAAGAAGTTTCCGCCAATACCCCGTTGCCTGCGGTTGTCTCTCGCCTTGTGCCAGCAAAAGGCATTAAAAAAGTAACTAAAAAAATTGAAGAAAATATTTTCCCGACACAAAATTCCATGTTGCAGGCCTACTTCGAAGCAACATTCAGCTCTCGCTTTAGAGAAAAGGAGCTTTCAGGGGGCACTGTGGCAGACTATGCTGCACTCTATCCCTTGCTGGGGAATGTAGGAGTACCTGCAAAAACACCACTTTCCCGCATGGTGGCCTATAGCACCCAAATACTTCCCGGCATTTTTACTCTACCAGACAATAGTAAAATTGAATTTGCTATTGAAACATGGGGGATAAGTCCTCAAACGGAACCTGCAATTGTAGAACTATCGTTTGACGGGGCAGGTTATAGCGCCACAGCTAAAGACTTACAGGCGCTGGAAGAGTTTTTTACAACAGTGGTCATGCAAGAGATGAGCTCTTATGCACTGCCTGATGCTTCCCTTTTTATGGGGTCTAAATTGCAGGTTCTGCGGCATTTAGTGGGAACAAAATAGGCAAAGCAGGGGCAAATTGTGTTTCGTTACTGGTCACAGACGTTGTACTGGTTTTTTACAGCGATACGCCGCCCTTATTGATTGCCCACATCGTTTAGCGTACATTTATCGCCATGTTAGACCAACAAAAGATACCAATGGGCAGAGTGCGCCAAGCTTATGGGCTTTCTGTAAATGAGGTGGAAAGTGTCATTCATGCACTTTGGCCCCACGCCGTATTTCCTGTGGAACTATGGCGCAGGACGCATGAACAATACTGGCGCGGCTTTGCCGACAGCAACCAAGCCGTATACCAGATAGATAGTCCGGCTTTGCCGGAGGTGGACACGGCAAAGCAATTCTTTCATGTTCACTTATGTGCCCTGGATGTGATGGAATTTTTCAGAAAACTTTCACTCAATATTCAATCTGGCCCGTTGCAGCAAGGACTGCAATACATTCTGGATGAATCATACGAAGATAATGCCACTCTCTTTCAGGAAGAACGGGAGTTTCTGTTTAAGACCTTGGTACGACTTGAAACTGTAGACCCTATTGAGCAATACTCCCCAAGTTCCGAGCTATTTGAAGACAAAATACTGTCTCTTCCCCCGTCTAGCTATCATTTCATCAGTCATATCTTTGCAGACACGGTGCTTGTGGACACAGTTGCCGTTATTCGGCTCCTCCGCAATTACCCTTTACGGGAGGAGGTGAAAGGCATAACCCATGCCCTTGTGACCCTTGTCCTCAAGACATTTCCAGAGGAACTGCCAGGGACACCTTTTTCTGTAGAGCAGTCCTCTATTCAGGCTCCTGCTTCACCTTCCACTGGTAGCAGAAAAGACCACGAGCGCATCCAGGCAACCCGCCAAGCCTGTGAAGAAGTCGTAAAAGAACTCTACAGAGAAAAGCAAGTCTTTGACGACAATAGGGCACAGTGGCGGCAAGGCCTGCTTTTTGATAATGGCAAGACTAACTGGAAGGGTTTCATCGGCGCTGTCGAGAAGCGCCTTGGTTTGAAACCCCACCATGACACGGCAAGGGAAGCCTGGACAAAGGTTCCTGAAAACCTCAAGCATAACGGCAGAATGCGAGAGCAATAGTCTTCGACTCTTCTTAGACTTCTTTTGTACCTAGCTTAAATTATTATGCAAGAAGTCTAAGAGGTAAAGTCTTAGAACAACAAGCCTCTGAACTCCATACTTCATACTTCTTTTGCAAACATCTTCATGCAGTCTCCCGCGTAGAACACATTTCTACAAAGGAGATTCTTTATGTCTGACACAAATTCTATTCAACCCAAAAGATTACTGCGTATCAATCAGGTGTTGGCACTGGTTCCTGTGGGCCGGAGTTCCTGGTGGGAAGGTTGCCGAAACGGACGTTACCCCAAGCCCATCAAGCTAGGCCCCCGCACAACCGTGTGGCGAGCTGAGGACATTGCCGTTTTTATTGAGAGCCTTGGCAAGTAGGGGCAGGCAATGAATAGGGATATTCGTTTGTCCGTGGTTTTTTTCGATCATCCAAAGATTATTAAGCTTGAACGGCAGCTTGGCTATGAGGGCGTTATTGCCCTCATACGCCTATGGCTGTGGGTGGCGCAGAACAGACCAAGCGGGCTGCTTTCCGGTATGGATGATGAAGACATAGCCATTGCAGCCCGTTGGAACGGCGAAGCAACGGCGTTTAAGGACGTTATAACGCGTTTACGGTTACTCGATGTAGAGGGGGGCACTTGCCTGATTCACGACTGGCAGGAGCATAACACTTGGCAGTCGGAGGCTGAAAACCGCTCCAATGCTTCCCGTCTTTCACGCATGGCCAAGACACACCCGGACATTTACAAAATTCTGGAACAGGCTAGGATTAAAGGAATCTCCAGGGAAGAATACGGCGTTATAACGGCGTCAAACGACCCTCAAGCCATCGTTGAACGGTGGTTAACGACCCCTTTAAGCCCTTTCCTTACCTTTCCTCTCCCTTCTTTGCCTTTTTCTTCCTCTGCCATTCCAGAAGAAGAAAGAGAGTCTTCACTACGTTCAGACTCTTTGTCCGGGCCGCATGGCCCGGATGAGGAGGTGAAGACAGTAAATTACTATTCATCAAACTCTCTTCGCAAAAAACGGATAGGGCGACCTAAGCTATCGGTTAATCGTATTACTTCTTCCGCCCATGGCAGGAACAATTCTTCTTGATCAATACGACAAGTAATCTCTGCTAAATCAGCAATAGAGGTGGCCTTGGTGTCTTTGAGAGTATCGTTAAGAAAACTTCTAAGTCTTTGGTAGCTTATGTGTAAGTCTTTAATGGCGGGGTGGTTTCTTGGTATATAGCGTTTCTGCAGGCTTCCATTTGGAAAATCAGTATTTGATAAAAGGAGTGCCATATATTCTTTAGGCAGTAACCTCTCGGGTTCATTCAAAATTCTCAAACTTGTGCGGACGGTGTCTAGGACTTCTTCCAATATGTGGTCTGTTTCTTGTTCGCCTTGTGAGTTAACATTGAGTACTTCATGTTCCGAGTCCGTTTTTATCCCATTAAGTTTTTCTTTTAACTTGGGCCACCAAACAGCAAAACATTCTTCAAGAATTTGGCTGTCTAACTTTCTTTCCCCACAAGCATCATTAATTGAGGTCAACAGTTTTAATATATCTTTTTCATCAAATTTAGTTGATTGAAATTGAGTAAGGGGCCCTTGCACATCTGATTGATTTATTCTGAATAAAAAAGGAGAAACTTTTGCATTAGTGAAGCACTTACTTAATGCTCCAGCTTCAAAATTTACCCAAGGAGCTGATACATTAGCCTTAGTTAAACAAATAATTCCAAAACTTGAGCTATCAAGCTCACATGCAATATTGGTAGACCAATTTACTCCCTTTTGAATATCCTCTGATGATACATATGGTTTTAAGGTTTGAATAACAGATGGTAACCAAGAACGAAAAACTTCTGCTACTTCCCGACTGAGTTCACCTGACCAGCTAATAAATATTTTCATGTTTGCTCTCCTCAGAATAAATATCAATTAACGTATCGTGTCGTATTTAAGTTGTCAAAGACTAACTGCATGTTCCGGTAACGCCGGATGGCAAGTTGAGCGCCAAAACACTCTATACCCGTGAAAGTCTGAAAAAGCTGCAAACCGAGCTACCCCGGCATCTGCAAAGCCGTGGCTTTGACGTGCAGCGTGGTGTGGAACAGGAACCCGGATCCGCCAAAAAGCATCTGGATACGCGAGAATTCAAACAGCAACAGGAGGCCTTGCGCAGTCTGGAAAAGGAGACTGCATCCGTCAGCAACAGCCTGGAACAGCACAAGCAGGAAGAAGCCGCCGCGCAGGAACGCTTGCAAGCCATTCAGCAACAGGCTTGGGAAGCTGAAAAAGAGCTTTCTGTTCAAGCTGCCATTCCGCAAGCGTCTATGTTCAACTTCAAGGCCGCGTTAGAAGCTGCCCAGGCCATTATTGAACGGCAGAAAAAAGCCCTGGCGGAAAAAAGCATTCTTGTTGCCAACAACCAAAAACTGCAAGCCGAAGTCAAAAGCCTGCATGAAACCATAAACGGTTTGCACAAACAGCTAACAACCCTGCACACGGAAAAGCAGGAAAATAATGAGCGTAACCAACGCGAACTGCGCCACTGGTTTAATGCGTATCAAAATGTAGCAGCTCGACTGGAAGATGTGGAGCGCTTTTTCCTTTGGAACCCGGAAGCTCATGACATGCACAAAGAGTTTGTGCAGCAGGAACGCCGGGAAACACAACGCAAAGCCCAGGAGCAAAAGCTTCTGGAGCAGGAGCGGGCCTTACAGCAGGAAAATGAGCGTCTGGAAGCGGATTTGGCGCAACAACGGGCAGCCGAGCAACAGCGCCAACGGGAGCAGGAGCAACAAAAGGCGCGTCAGGTGGCGGTGCGGCCTCGTGGCATGGGTATGGGCCGTTAGGTCTGCACCGCATCTTTGCCCAAGCCATAAGTATAGCCCACTATACTTCACTGCGCGAAGTGTGGGCGACCGTGCCGCTCGACCGCCAAAGGCAGAAACACATAACCGGGGCTATGAAGTGTTAGCCCCTCATAAGAATAGGAGAAATGCACATGAATATCACCGCAGCCCAAGTCAAGGAAATCAGAACCGAGCTTGCCAAACTCCAGCCGGAAAAAGTCACCCTTGCTGGCAACCGTACCCTAAGCGTGAAAGAAACAGTCTTTGCCCTGGCCCCCACTTTGGAGCGCATGAAAAAGCGCGGCTTCGACATACAGGAGATAGCCGATAAACTGCACGAAAAAGGCATAGAGGTAAAAGCCCCGACCCTTGCTAAATACCTGAATGAGTTCAGACGCGGGAAAGGCAAAAAAGCAGACACACCCTCGCCCCAGCAAAGTGCCGGGGAACGGTGCGCTGAACGAGTGGTTGCTGCGGCTCAGGCCAGCGAAAAAGACGCCTCTGGAAAAGACAGAAAATTTCCCCAGGCTCTCGGTGGATTTGTTGTAACGCCGGACATACCTTTGGATGAACTGTGAGGAGTATTGAGATTCCTTGAATAGGACAAGGCGGCCCGAGGCAACCCAGCCACTTTGGCGTTTATGCCACCAAAGAGAAACACATGGACAGTGCCTTGGGCCACGGATCAATTTTGATCTGTTTGCCACATGCCGGGAAACCAAGATATGCAGCGTCTGATCAAATAGTTGGCATTCCGCACAACAAAAAGAACTCCCACAATGCGGGAGTTCTTTTTGTTGTGCGGAAAAATAGCATCCAAATGAGCGAGTGTTACTTTATAAATATCTCACCAAATGGAAACGCCACCCTTGAAGACAAGCCAAATTATACCCTGTACCCTTTATCCAAATATATTCTACCGTTATACTGTGTGCGTTCAAGAACTTGCTGAAAACGTCCTTTCTGTGCAGAAAGTGTTTCCTTGACAACCTGGGCAGCAGTATCTGGTGTTTCATTAACCAGGCATTCGCGTAAAACACGGCCATCCAGCCCTTCAGTCTTTTCTTTCCCAAATCCCAGAAGGGCCAATACCGTGGCAGCTATGTCTGCCGGGCCACTGGGCAAGGTATTTTCCCAGGATGGTTTGAAGCGATTGCCAGCGAATAGGCACAAGGAGAGGAGTTCTTGTGGCAGCAGGCCCCCGTGCGCCCCGCCGCCAATGGGCAAACAAGGTTCCATGGCAATGGTGCCGCGCTCCGGGTCGCCTTTGGTGATGAACCGAATATCAGGGGAACGCTCATGGGCACTCAGTACCAGCTCTTCTGCAAATATGCCTTCAGGCAGGGGCGTACCACTGGTGCCTCGGCAAAACAGCATCCCTGTTTCCTCATAGGCTTGCAGCGCTTTCAGGGCACGCTGGATGAGGGCAGGATTGTGCTGCGTAGCCCACAAGCCGCCACAATACTCCCCTGCCATAATGAAGTCCATCTGGTCAGGGGTAACTCCGGCATCCATATCGTCTGATGTGATTACCCGTAAACCGGCAGCGGTCAAAGCACCGCGCAAATCACTATGCCTGTCTATTGTCACATGCCCATGGTCGGAAATAACCATTAGCTGGGTGTGCTGGCCTTCCTGCTGCCACCAGTCAACAATGCGCCCAAACAGGCTGTCTGCATGGGCCTGGGCGGCGCGGGTAGAAGCGCCATCCACGCCATCTCCATGGCAGGTATGGTCGGGTTCCCCAATCCAGAGCACTGTCACATCTGCCAGGCCACGGGGCACTTCCACGTCAAAAAAGGCGTCCACCACCGCACTGCTTCCGGCGTAATCGGGTTTGATCAGTTCGGGACCATTGCCCATGCGTTGCTGCCAGAACCCTTTTTCTTCCAGGGGAAGAGTAAGGCTTGTGTTATGCACGGGCAAATTCAAATGCCCAAGATAATTGTGGGCGGTGTGGTGTTTCAACCGGGTACTGCCAGCACTATTGGAACCAATAACCCGCATGGTCATGCCTGCTTCACCCAAGAGTTCCCCCAGGGTGCGGGCATGGAAAAGCCTGTGCTTTGCATCGTTTTGTTCAATGGAGGAAACGCTGCTGCCATCGAAAAAAGCGGATGGTGAGGTGCCAGGGCGGTTATAATAAAAATTGGCAATAATGCCGTGGTTGCCAGGGTTCGCCCCGGTATAAATGCTGGGGTGGTTCACATACGTTTCTGTGGGGAACACAGCGCGGTGCCCCCGGCACACTGTCCATTGCTGCATAAAACGAGAAAGGTTTGGCATGCGTTCCGGGGTAATGGCATCGGGGCGCAGCCCATCAAATCCAATTATAAGAACAGGTGATTTCATTTTCAATTCCTTTGAGTTACACCGTCAAGCTGATTTTGCACAAAGTCGCCCAGCAGAGAAATGGAAAGCGTTGCCGCCACAATAATTGTGCCGGGAATAACCGCTATCCACCATGCGGAGGTCAGGTAGTCCCTGCCAAAACCAAGCAGCATTCCCAAACTGGTCATGGGGGGCTGCACACCCACGCCAAGAAAGCTGAGGGATGTTTCAAGCAGGATGGTTCCAGGGAAATTCAGGGTCATGTTCACAATGAGCATCCCTGCAATATTGGGAAAAATATGGCGCACATAAATGCGTGGGGCCCCAGCCCCAAGGGTTTGTAAGGAGCTGGCGTATCCTTCCGTGAGTGCTGCCCTTGCAAGGTTACGGGAAAGGCGCGCGTATCGGTCCCAGCCATAAATGGCCATGATGCTGATAATTATGGTAAGGCCTGAACCAAAAAATGCCAGAATGGCCAGAGCAATAATAATGAATGGCAGGGACGCATTGAAGTCGATGAGCATGAGCACGGCATCATCCACCAACCCCCGTTTGTGGGCAGCCAGAAAGCCAAGAAACACCCCCAGGGTCATTCCCGCCACTGTGCCCGCGCAGGCAATAAGAAAGCTGATGCGCATGCCATACAGCACACGGCTCAGTATGTCGCGCCCCAGTTCATCTGTTCCCAGAAAATGGCTCAGGCTGGAACCAGCCAATGGGAACGGGGGCTTGAGGCGCGCAAGCAAGTTAGTGCCTTCTGGAGTATAGGGAGAAATCAGGTCTGCTAAAAGGGCGGCCACAAGAAGAAATATGAGAGTGACTGTGGCACAAAGCACAGAAGCGGGCATACGCCTATAAAGTGGTAACAGAAAGGAAGAGAAGAAGTGTTTCATAGGTCTACCGGGTTGTTCTACGCAGTTTTGGGTTGACCACAAGCGACAGCAGATCCACCAGAAGGTTTGCCACTATCAGCGAACATCCCACACCCAGCACAATAAGCTGCACCACCGGAATGTCTCGCTTGGCAACGGAAACCACCAGCAGGCGGCCAATACCAGGCCAGGAGAAAATATTTTCTGTAATCACAGCACCAGCGGTGAGTGTGCCCAGGAAAAAACCTGCTACTGTCAACAGGCTTATGAGTGCATTGGGAAACGCATGGAACCAAATAACGCGCTGGCGGGAAATACCGCGCATGTAGGCGGCCTGCACACACGGCAGGTTTAACCCTTCCAGCATGGCACTTCTCGCCATACGGCTGAAAATGGCTGCTTCCGATGTGGCAATGGTCATTATGGGCATAATGTAGTGTAGCCATGAAGCGTTACCGTACGTTGGCAACCACCCCAGCCACACAGAGAAAAAGAGAATGAGTAACAGTCCGAAAAAGAAATTGGGCACAGCAAACCCCAACACGGAAACAAAAAGCAACCCTCTGTCCAGCCGTGTACCGCTGTGCAACGCGGCAACAATGCCAAGGGGAATGCCTATAAGCAGTGTGACAAGCGCCGTGGGCAACATAAGGTGAAGGGTTGGCCCCATGGCGCTCAGGAATACCTCAATGGCGGGCAAACCCGTTACATAGGATTTTCCAAGGTCCAGGTGCATCAGGTCGCCAAGGTAGCGCCAATATTGGGCATACATGGGCAGGTCAAGGCCGCGTGCCAGTTTGAAGGCTGCCACATCATCTGGAGTCGCCTCAAAACCCAAAATAAGGGTGGCAGGGTCCCCTGTAAGGTGGAGCCCAAGAAATACACAGGTAATAAGAAGAGCAAGGGTAACCGCTGCTCTGCCGCAAGCGCGTAAACAAAGTGTCTTCATAATTCGCTCAAGGGGTTAAAGCAGGCAACGGCCCTTTTCTGTGGAAAGGGCCGCAACGCAGGGGGAATATTGCCTGAACAGGCAGGCTGTTTGTAGCGGCACCGTGCCTGAAACCGGCATCCTGTTCCCATGGACACGGTGACATCCTCTTTATTCTCCATCACAGGCACCCCACTGCCAGGGGCGCTTTCCAGCAACAGCTGCGTATAGGGGTGCAGCGGAGCAGCAAACACTTGTTTTGCAGGCCCGTATTCCACAATGCGCCCACGGTGCATTACGGCTATGGAATCACACACATAGCTCACCACATTCAGGTCGTGGCTCACAAAAACCATGGTTAAACCAAGTTCTGCCTTCAGGCTTTCAAGCAGTTCCAGCACCTGCGCCTGCACTGAAACATCCAGCGAGGCCACGGGCTCATCACACACGACAAACTCCGGCTGTGTTACCAAAGCCCTGGCAATGACAACTCGCTGCAATTGACCGCCAGAAAGTTTATCAGGCCTATACCCCATAAGGTGCGGGGGAAACGACACCCGCGCCAAATAGGCACGGGCCTGTTCGCGGGCTTCTTTGGGTGTGGCAAGCGCATGTATGCACAGCGGTTCTGCCACCTGGTCAAGTATATTCATGCGCCTGTCAAGCGAGGCATAGGGGTTCTGGAAAACCATCTGCATTTTCTGGCGCATTGCTTTCCACGCCTGTGAACCAGGTGCGGGCATAGGGTCGCCATAACGGAGCACGCGACCGGAAGTGGGCGTTTCCAACCCTAACAGCAACCGGGAAAGGGTTGATTTGCCACTGCCGGATTCACCCACGACACCCAGTGTCTGCCTTTCCGTCACAGCAATGCTTATGTTCTCAAGAACAAAGTTCCGGTGTCCTTTGGCGAACAAGTTTGCAGAGCCATACGCATGGCTCACGTCCTTCGCCTCCATTAGGGGAGGGAGGGTTACTGATGCCCCGCTACTAACTGCATAATGCATATGCAGGCCCCCCTCCACTTGGTGCATGGGGAATGGTAGTGTGCGGCAATTGTCCGCAAAAGCTGGCCCACCCATTTTCCACAACATATTCCTGTGGCGGCAGGGCGCACCCGGCCAAGGCTTTGGGGCAGCGACCACGGAAAAGGCACCCCTGGTCACGTTCCCATGGGGCAGGCACTTCGCCAGCTATGGGGCGCAAGCTCCCTTTGGGGGTATTGGCTTTTGGCATGGCTTCAAGCAAGCCACGGGTGTAGGGGTGGCGCGGGTTTGCCAAGAGTTTGCGTGTTGGGCCTGTTTCCATAATTTGGCCAGCGTACAAAACCGCAATACGGTCCGTAAATTCGCTGACCAAATGCAGGTCATGGCTAATAAGCAGCAAGGCTGCCCGCCGGGCACGCACATTTTGCGTAAGCCGGTGTAAAATTTGTTTTTGTACTACAACATCCAGGGCTGTGGTGGGTTCATCTGCAATGAGCAAGTCCGGCTCTCCTGCCAGGGCCAATGCAAGCATAACCCGTTGGCACATGCCCCCGGAAAGCTGGTGCGGGAAGGCATGAAAGCATTCTTCTGCCCTGTCCATGCCAGCTTCATGCAGCAGTTCAAGGGCCATGGCACGCAAGGCAGGTTTGTCTGAACGTCCAAAGCCTTTCCAGGCGCGGCCTGCCCCCTTGGCAAAAGCAGGGTGCTTCAGGGCAATGGTTTCCATCATCTGGCGGCCAATAGTATATAGGGGGTTCAGGGCGCTCAGGGCATCTTGCAACATGAGGCTAATTTTCCCGCCACGTAAAGAGGTCAGTGTCTGGTCTGAAGCGGAGGTGAGGTTTGTTTCACGAAAGAGTACAGTACCCTCTTGCCGGGCTCCTGCCCCTGCACAGCCAATAATGCTTCGAGCCAAAACACTTTTGCCAGAACCGGATTCACCCACAAGGGCCAGTGATTCACCAGGAGCCAAGGTGAGGTGTATATTGTTCAGCACACGGAAGGCACCGAAAGAAACGGAAAAAGATTGAATTTGCAGTAATGGTTGTGACATAGTGTAACACTCCTGTGTACACGGTGCGGCGCAAAGCCGCACCGTGATTATACCCACGAACCGAATAACCTGCGTTAAAACTTCAGGTTCCGCGCGGAAAAATCCATAAACTCCATGACACCGGCTTTCCATTGAAAGTCTGTTTTTTTGGCGTAAAACATGGGCAGCATATACAGCGGCACGCCTGTGGGGTTTGCGGCCATTTCTTCCAGCATGCCTTTAAAGGCCACCTGGCGCTCTTTCAGGTCTACAGAGCTTTCAAGAATAGCGCCCAGGCTGTCAAACCGCTGGGACATGGTGAAAAAGTCTTTTTTACGCCATGGGGCTTCCGGCTTGAAGCGACGCCACAGTTGCCCCACAGGGTCCTGGTAGTAGCCGGTAACAGAAGCGTTGTTGATCATACGGGAAGGTGTTTTGGCTTCCACCTGCTCCCAGTTTTCCTTGATTTCCAGCTTGATGTTTAGGCCAACCTCACGCAGCATTTGCTCAATGGCCTGGGTGACAGGCACTTCAAGTGTGTAGTAGCCGGGCAGTAAACGCCACACAATGGGGTCACCTTTGTAGCCAGATTCTTTCACCAGCTTTTTGGCCAAGTCTTTGTTGAGCTGTTCTTTATCCATTTCAGGAAAGAACATATTCCCGAAGGTTTTCATCTGCCAGGAATTAGCAACTGTTGTACGCCCCATGAACAACGCATCCACAATGGCTTTGCGGTCTATGGCATGGGAAATGGCTTGACGAATGCGAGGATCTTTTAAGGTGGGGCTGCTCAAGGTATCAAACACAAGCCCGTAAATATTTTCCACAGGCCCTCCAGCCACCTCAACATTCTTGACATTATCAAGTGTAGCTATTTGGTCTGGGGCCAGTTCGGTAATGACATCAAACTCGCCAGAACGCAGCCCGGCAATGCGTGCGGAAAGTTCCGGCACTTCAATAAACGAGAGCTTTTCAGTCGGAGCAGCGGCGTCCCAATACCCATCAAACCGTTGCAGGTCTAACCGATTGTTTAGGGCAAAAGAGGATATTTTATACGGGCCAGTGCCAACAGGCTTTTGGCTCCATTTATCCCAGCCTCCGGCAGCAAGGTACGCTTTTTTGGAAATGATTTCCGCCATGCGTGAGGCAAAGCGGTTTTCCAGCAGCGGGTCTGGAACGTTGGTGTGAATTCTTACGGTATAAGGGTCAATTGCTTCGACCTTTTCCACAACACCCAGGAACGATGCCGCCAGAATGCGACCAGGAGCCTTTTCGGAGAGAAAACGCTCGGGACCAAAGGAGAACACAACATCTTCAGCAGTCAATTCACTGCCATCATGGAACTTCACTCCCTTACGAAGTTTGAATTCCACTGTACGCGGGTCAATGCGCTTCCACGATTCAGCAAGGCTGGGCAACATTTCGCCGGTGAATTGATCCAACCGAATAAGTGTTTCAAAAATGCTATAGGTAACCCTTGAAATGCGGTTCGCATTTTCTCCCATAGGTTCCAGGGTGGGGGGCAAGCTGGGCACTGCCACAATAAGGTTGCGGGCTTCAGCATGGGCAACCCAGCCCATGGTGCATGTTGCTGCAACCAAAAGCAATGATGCCATTTTCTTTATACAATTCATGTGTTTCTCCTTAAGGTTATGCTTTCATTGAAGACATAATGAAGAAATACAGGAGGAATAAATGCCATATAGTGACAGCCACATGACATTTTTGTGACGTGGAGTAAATGTATCCGATTTTGAAGCGGTGATATGGCACAATGGAGAAAATAGGAAGTGCAGGTAACTATATTTTATACATTTAATATCTATTCACTACTCTGTAACAAAACAGTAACACTCTTGAGACGTGTGCATGTTCATTTTATTCTCAGTAGTTCCTCAATGTCTTCACGAAGCAAAGGAGGTTTCTCATGCACCAGCAACGTATTCAAGTTTTACGAGGTTATGTCCAAGCAGAACGTCAGCTATTGGCTGAAGCACAGCAGGCTTTTCAGGTTTCACCCTGTGCGGATGAAAATGATACCGCCTTACTGCATGAACATATCAACATGATGACCTTATTGATGCACCGTTCCCAAGAGCGACTTGTGAACCTTGAAAGCACCATTACTGCTCTTGAAAACCAGATCAGTACGCTGTGCCAGGATTGTGGAGAAGAAATTGCCCCCCAGCGCCTGCTTGCCCGGCCAGATACCTTGCGCTGCACACGCTGCCAGGAAGAATGGGAAGAAGAGCAAGATGAACTTGCCAAGGCAACAATGCCCCCACCCAAAAATGGCACGCCAAAGCCCAGTAAGGAGTTTCTACGATAAGGCAAAACCTATTCCAGTTCCCCTTACCATGGGTCTTTTCGTGCACAATGGCCTGCTCCTGTTCATGCGCGTGCAAACCACCATAGGCCTTGCACTTTGCACAATGAGTTTTGTAGTAAAAAGCCAGTGTGCTATCGCATGAAACCATACTAAAAGGAGTAGGAATTATTTATGCCGTTTATTCGTCTTTGTTGTGCCCTGTATGACAGCATACACAGCGCATGGGGCAAATATAGTATTATTCGTAAAACAGCCATGTTTGCCGCCATTGCCTTTGTGTGCTCCGGCGTGACTATTTGGGCAAACAAAATGGCCCTGTTGCCAACGTGGCTGGCAACGTGGGTGCCTACCAATTATTTTGCCTCTATCCAAATAGTATTCACCATGGTGCTACTGGTGGAAATGGTGGAACTTATTTTTGCTCTTGCCGATTCTGTTGCACTTGCTGTGCGCAAACAGCTAGAAATTATGTCCCTTATTTTGCTCCGTGACGTTTTCAAGGCCATCAGCCAGTTAAATGGTCCGCTGAACCTGGCAGACCATGGCATGTTACTTTTACAGATGGTCAGTGTTGCTTTGGGTGGGTATATACTGTTTATTATTCGCGGCCTTTTTTGGAAGATGCACTATGTGCAGCAATACACCGCCATGGAGCATTACCTTGCCGTGAAAAAGTGTGTGGCCCTTGCCTTGCTTGTGGCCTTTGTTGGCATTGGCATATACGACAGCTACACGGTTGTTTTCCGTGCTGTGCCTTCCAACTTTTTCCACCACTTTTACACCACACTTATATTTGCTGATATTCTGATTATTCTTGTAGGCCAATATTTTCTGCCCAGCTTTCATATTACCTTCAGAAACTCCGGGTATGCCGTTAGCACGTTGATAATGCGTGTGGCCCTTGAAGCGCCCTATCATATAAGTGCTGCCCTGTGCGTTCTTGCCGGGTGCTATATTTTGCTTATTGCCTGGGGCACGGCCCGGTTTAGTGAATAGTTTGTGTGCAGGCTGGCAGCGCATAGCGTAATTCACTAAAAATAATCCGGGGGCCATACAGCCCCCGGACGTGCAAGTGAAACAAAACTTAGAAAAACGCTCGCAAATCAGCGTATTGGAAACGCTCAGTTATTTCGTTTGGCAAGGCACCAGCTTTTTTTTGAAGCGAGTGCTACCGATTCCTTCCTATCTCCTACTCCCTAAATCCGCCGGCAGTCGCGACCATCGCGAGCCGTGGAGTGAGGGCGGGGAAAGGAAGCGCTCAGTTTTTTCGTTTGGCAAGGCGCAAGTTTTTTTGGAAAGGGGGGTGGGCTCTTTGGCCCTGCCCCCTTTCCAAAAAAACGCAGTAACGCCGCCAAACGGAAAAAATGAGCGTTTCCTAGAATTCGTACTTGAAGCCAACCTGAGCCTTCCAAGCATCGTCGGAATCGCTCTGGAAGTGGTTTTTAATCAAGTCGAGGTTAATGTAGCCAAGCTCAAGGTAAGCAGTAAGGTTTTCATAAATCTTGTACTGGTGGTCAAAGTTGACTTCCCAGGCAGCATCGCCCGTGGTCAGGTACAGGTTGTCTACACCATAACGGGTTTCTTCAGCCCATGCTTTGTTATTAGCGCCTACGCGAGCCAGGTCGCGGTCGTTGGTGCCTTTAATGTACGCAACACGCAGGGTGTGCTTTAGGTCTTGAATAAAGCTCATGTCAGCCAGTTGTGTGCCAATGCCCCAGGTACCCTGGGCTGTTTGGCTAATGGCGTTGGCGTCGCCACGAATTTTTTTACCGCCAAAGCCGAAGGAGGTGGGGTTAAAGCCACCGTCTACACCCACAACGGGCATGCGGCCAAGCTTCACGTGGCCATTACGCTGGTCGCTGGCGTCGTCGCCTGTGCTCCACCAGCCGAACAGGCCGGCAGTGGCCCAATCCATTTTGTAATCCAGGCGGGCGTCCAGGAACCAGCCACGAGCACGCACAGTGGCAAGTTTATCAGCACCGCTCAGTTTGCCCATGTTGCCCATGCCTTCCAGGTCATTCATACGGCCATACATCACGTCCATGCCAAAGGTAAGGGGGTCGAACATGGTCAGCTCAAACCCTGTGCCCATCCACCAGGCAAACGCACGGTCGTTTTCCACGTCACGTGTAGCGGTGATGGGGTTCGTTTTTTCAAAAAGGTACTCTGAATAACCAGACTGGTTGCCAATGTTGGCCATGGCTGTCCAGGGGGTAATGCCCCAGCCACTCCCCGTAATGGGGGCCACAAGGCCGAATATGTCCAGGGAATCGTCCAGCCGACGAGTTTCCTTGTAGGTCACGTCGCTAGAGTTGTGGTTGGAAAACGCATCAAAGGGACGTGCCCAGAAGGCGGTGAGGCCAAACATGCTGTTAATCTTGTAACTGGCGGTAATGCCTGCTACGTCGGCATCAAATACCGGATTTCCAAATTTGGTGGCAGAAGGCAACGCCAGGCCCTGAATACCCATGCGTACAGAAAGGTCTGTGTTGGGTACCATCCAGTCAATATAGGCGCGCTTGGTTTCCACGTTCACGCCGTCGGCATCCAGCGCACCGCCAGAGCCACCGCCATAGTTGCCACTTTTGGTGCGGCCCCAGTCAGTATCACCAATTTCAAACATCAAAACACCTTGAAGGGATTCTGATGCAATGAAGTTGACCTGGGTGCGAATGCGCTGGCGGGCAATGAAATCCTGGTGGGCGTTACCGCTATTGAAGCCCTTGGCCCCAGCCTGGTTTTTGGCCCAGCCAAACGCAAATTCAAACTGCCCTTTGGCCTTGATATCCACAGCCTGTGCTGCGCCCACGGTGCCTAAAAACATGGCAGCCGAAAGCAACAGAGTTGAAAGACGTTTCATACATTCCTCCTTGATTAATAGGGTATGAAACAGGTTATGTGGCTGTATACAAGTAGGAGTGTGACGGTATCATGTCAATTTCATTGAGATTCTATTACAGTTCATGCGCAGAAGATACTACTGCCAACAGGAACCGCAATTACCCCGTTAGCCGCGTAATCTTCATTCATCTGCAACAAAAACGTCACAGAGAGACTGTATAATTAGTTAAAACTTGCTACCTTCACCATCATTACATGAGGAGTATACAAACATGGTTTCTCTTTCTTCGTTGGGTAAACGCTCCATTGCCACTTCTTTGGCTGCATGGGTATTGCTTGTTTTGAGCATGACGTCTGCTTTCGCAGAGTCATTGCACCTTGTATACACTTCTGATCAGCATTATGGCATTACCCGCAAAACGTTTCGGGGCAGGGAAAATGTTTCTGCCACAGACGTAAACGCTGCCATGGTGCAGGCCATTAATTCCTTACCGAGTATGGTATTTCCCAATGATAGCGGGGTTGATGCTGGAGAAAAAGTGGGCTGGGCAGATGTTGTTATTTCTACAGGGGACATTGCCAACCGTATGGAAGGAACAGACCCGCAAGCCGTTGCAACTGCTGCGCAGTGCTGGAATACGTTTAACGAGCAGTATACAAAGCAACTCTCCCTGACCAACGGCAAGGGAAAAGCCCCACTGCTGCTTGTTGTGCCCGGCAACCACGATGTAACCAATGCCGTTGGCTTTCACCGGCCCATGGTTCCGGCAACAGATGCCTCGTCCGTTGTGGCCATGTACAACAAAGCCAACAACACCGCCATTACCCCAGAACAGTATGTATTTGATGAGCATAAGGTGCTTATAAGCAAACAACTGGACGGGGTGCACCTGCTGCTTGCCCAAATGTGGCCAGACACCCCCACTCGGGCCTGGCTTGCCAAGGAAATTGTCAAACTCCCCAAGGGAACACCTGTATTGCTGTTTACCCACGACCAGCCAGATGTGGAGGCAAAACACCTGCGTAACCCCAATGGCGACCACAGCATTAACGGCAACGATAAATTTGAGAACCTGCTTGCCGACACATCCAGCGTTACCAAGGCCAAAGAAATTCCGGTAAAAGAACATCGTGATTTAGCCAACTTTTTACAAGCCCAACCAAACATTGTGGCCTACTTCCACGGCAATGAAAACTATAATGAATTTTATGAATGGAAAGGGCCGGACAACACCATTGCCATGCCCGTTTTCCGGGTGGATTCTTCCATGAAAGGCAATGTTTCTTCTAAAGATGAAACGAAGCTTTCCTTCCAGTTTGTAAGCATTGATACAGCGACCAACCAAATGACGGTGCGCGAAGTGCTGTGGAACGCCACACCTGAGCAGCCAGGCATTACCTGGGGCGAAAGCAAGACAATTGCCATTGCCGTTGCAGCCAAGGCACAGTAAATAATGGTTCTTATGCTGTTTGGCAAAGTCGCATGACTTTGACCAGGCAACGTTTAGTTACGAAAAACAACGGGGCAGCGCTGCAAGGAGCTGCCCCGTTGTGATATGAAAATGTTGCAGCACAATGTATGCTGCCATATACAGCACTTCATATTGTTCAACCAGAGGTACCCTGCGGCTACCGTAACCGGCTTACATCCCTGTGCGGCGGTTCACCAAACAGGCGTTTATATTCCCTGTTAAACTGGGTTTGGCTTTCATAGCCAACAGCATAGCTTGCGTTACCCGCGTCTTGCCCTTGTGTCAGCATCAGTCTTCGGGCTTCATGCAGGCGCAATTTTTTCTGAAATTGCAATGGGCTTACCCTGGTGACTGCCTTAAAATGTCTATGAAAAGTAGATACCCCCATGTGGGCATGGCGGGCCAAATCATCAATGGTTGTAGGGCTGGAAAAGTTATTGCGAAGCCACGTTACGGCCTCGGCAATTTGATTGCTTTGGGAGCCCAAGGTGCAAAAAGCCCGCATAGTTTCCCCCAACGGGCCAAGAAGGGTATGGTAATGTATTTCACGAATATACATGGGGGCCAAAACAGGGGCTTGCTCTGGCTTATCCAGCAGGTCAACAAGCCGGGCAACGGCCTCCAGCAGGGCAGCGGAAGCAGGGGCAACCGCCATGCCGCAATGTGCCGTTGCAGCTTGCCTGTTGGGTTTGGGCATATCAGCGCACAATTGCGCCCCCAGCAGCTTGTCCATGCTCAGCTTTACAGCAAGAAATGGCTGTTCTTTTGAAGAAAGAATCGTTCGGTTCACGTTAGGCATATCCACACCCACTACAAACGCATCCAACGCCTCATACTGAAGTTGCCCATGTTCCGCGAGAAATTCTTTTTTTCCCTGAACGACAAAGCCAATGGTAGGCTCATCGAAGCATGCGCCAATATGGTTTTGCTCTGTACACATGGCAACATTGAGCCCCGTGATGGCTGTTGGGCAATGGGTTCCTGGATTCAGGCAATAGCGCATCAGGTTTTCTTTCAAGCGGGAATTGATTTCCAGAATGTGCTTTCGCTCGTCCTGTGGGATGATTACGTTGTTCACAGTGTTCTTCCTGTAGCTGAAATAAGAATGTCTATGGCAGCAATGTAGCCACCTTGTAGTTTTTTGCAAAGGGCTGCGAGAGAATTAGGCAAAAAACAGGCAGGATTACAGCTTCAAACGCAGACGGGCAATGCCTATATTAATGAAAGGCAAACGGCTGGCGGGAAATAAGCAACCGTACCATGCTGCCGTATATATACCATCACTACTCTAACGGTGTTGTTACAAGCACCCATACCATAGGAATGTATCATGTCTGCACAAGCAATTACAACTACTCCTAAAAGCGGGAAAATTCTTTTTGTCATCACCAGCCATAGCAAAGTAGGGAATACAGGCAAAGATACCGGGTATTACCTGAGCGAAGTGGCCCACCCCTGGGCTGTGCTTACCAAAGCAGGGTTTACCATGGACTATGTAAGCCCAAAGGGGGGGCAATCTACTGTTGATGGCTTCGACCTGGAAGACACCACAAATGCGGCCTTTTGGAACAATGCAGCCGAGCGCGCAAAAATTGAGGCAAGCAAAAAACCTTCCGAGGTGAACCCGGCAGACTATGAAGCCATATTTTTTGCAGGTGGGCACGGCACCATGTGGGATTTCCCGGAAAACCAGGAGCTGGCTGCAATTACCCGGAACATATATGAGCAGGGTGGAATAGTTTCCGCTGTGTGCCACGGCCCGGCTGGGCTTGTGAATGTGCGCCTCAGTAATGGCGAATTTCTTGTTGCAGGTAAGCGCGTGAACAGCTTTACCGATGACGAAGAACGCGCCGTTGCTCTTGAAAATGTGGTTCCTTTTATGCTGCAAACAACCCTGCAAGAACGTGGGGCCATATTTGAACATTCCGGCCTGTTTGAGCCGCACGTGACAGTGGACCAACGCCTGGTTACAGGGCAAAACCCTCAGTCTGCCACGGCAGTTGGGGAAGCCATAGTGCGGTTACTGCGCCCGTAGTGGGTAATTTATTCACTTAATGAGCAGCACTTCTCTACTCCTGCAATGGAGGGACGTGCTGCTTTTTTGCATGGCACGCAGTATAGGCAAAAAACAGGCCTTTTCTTGTATCACGCACTCATGTCTGAATGTATCAAAACGGACATCCGAGTACTCTGTTTTTGTAGCTTGCCCAGTACAGCAAAAAAAACCGCCGCCACCAGAGAACAGGAAATATACACAAATAGAGCATTTTTCCCTATATGCTCAATGCAAAGGCTAAACAAAAAAGGGGCGCAAGCCTGCACTATGCCTGCCGGTAAAAAAAGCCAGCCTTGCCGTTGTCCATACCCTTCTTTCCCAAAAATTTGTAATGGCAATGTACCTTTTATAATGGTCATTGTGCCGTTTCCCAACCCGTGGAATATTCCCACCAGCAACGCGGCCCCTGGCCCCCATACCAAAAGAGATACAGCCCCCAAAGGAATAACGAGCGCAGCAAAAAATGCGACTGAGGCAGGGTTACAAGAGCGCAAAAGGGTAAGCTGCACAATGCGGGCGCTTACCTGGGCCGGGCCAAAAAGCATGCCTGCCACAATGCTGGCTGAGGCGGTTACTCCGTAAAGATGAAGTAGCGCAGGCATGTGGCTTGCCATAACTGTAGTGCTAAAGGTAGTGCATGCAAAAGTAACAGCAAGAAGGATAAATATGATGTTACTTTTGTCTGTTTCTTCTTTGCGGTGTGATACCACTTGCGGGTTGGGGCAGAGGATGCTTTGCCTTTTTGGCAAAACAAGAGACATGTTGCAGGGAAGGGCCACAGCAAGATGCAGGCAGGCCCACACAAGCAGCGTGTTCTGCCAACCAAACTGTTCCAGCAAAAAGTGGGAAAGAGGCCAGCCCACTGTGCTGGCAAAGCCGCCCAGCAGGGTTATGCCGGCAATAATGCCAGAAGAAGCTATGCCATACGCCCGCACAACTGTTGCAAAGGCCATGTCATAAAGCCCTGCTCCCATGGCCATACCAAGGCATGCCCAGGCAAGATAAAGCGAAAAAAGTCCCTGAACGTGCGCAAGAAACAACAGCCCCCCTGCAAAAAGCACATTGGAAAGAACAAGTACTTTCTTTCCTCCAAAGCGGTCTATACATCTCCCTGCAAACGGAGCCGTGAGTGCGGCAACTACAAGCGCCACAGAAAATGCGCCATAAACGCAGGAAAGAGAAATACCCAATGCGTTGGCCATGGGTTTGGCAATAACCGCCGGTAAATAGTAGGAAGAAGCCCACGCAATAATCTGGCTACACCCAAGGGATATGATGCAGGGAATGGGAAGCTCTTTCAAACTTGCCAAAGCATGGCGCATATATGTTTCCTTTGAGCAAGAATGGTAGTGTAAGGAGAATAGAGGATTAAGTGTTCTTGTTCATAGCCATATTTTCATAATTGGCAGCACATCTTTTGACAAGAAAGCAACTTTCCTGGTGCGGCGTTTTTATAAGGGCAAGTGCATGGCTGCCTTTGTTCCTTGATCATTTTCAATGCTGCATATTGCTGTATTGCAGCGATTACGTGGGGTGTAATGGGCTGCACAACAGCACTGGGCCGCTGAATAAAGTAGCCCTGCCCTAAAGGAACCCCCAAAGCAATGAGTGTGGCAAGTTCGGCCTCGGTTTCAATGCCCTCGGCAACAAGCATTGTATTGGTGAGCTTGGCAAATTCTTGCATGCCTTTTACTAGGGCCTGCTTAATTTTGTCGCGGTCAATGGAGCGAATAAGGCACATATCAAGCTTTACAAAGTGTGGCTGCACATCAGAGATAAGATTCAGCCCGGAATACCCTGCTCCGGCATCATCAATGGCAATGTGGTAACCTTGCTGCTTATAGTGGGCAAGCATACGCTTGAAATTTTCCGGGTGCTGCACGGCTTCGCGTTCAGTCAGTTCAAAAACAACGTGCTCAGCAGAAAGAGCATATTCTTGCAACCGCTCCAGGGTTAGGCCACTGCGAAACTGTGGTTCGTGTATGATGTTGGGGTTCACGTTAATAAACAAACGCAGCCCAACCGGAATTTGCCGTGCCGCCACCAAGGCGGCGTCGCGAAACAGGTATTCCACAGCAAATAAACGGCAATTTTTTGTGGCACAGCGTATAAGGGCTTCTGGGTTTTCCAGAAGGCTGCCTGCTGGCCCCCGGCCCAGCGCTTCATAGCCAAAAACAGAACCATCCTGAAGAGAGATGATAGGTTGGAGCACGCTGTACACATTGCATGTGTGGATAAGAGCAATAAGTTCCTGTTCTTCTTTGCGCCGGATTTTTGCAATGGAGCTTGAAAATATACGCGGTGTTTGCATAAATGCTCCGTAACGGTGGAAAAGTGGTGGGTGCGCCAGGGGCTGCTGCCAGTGGAACTTGTCAGATATGCTCTGGTTGAGATACGCCAGAGGCAAAAAGCATAGGAAGTTCACGTTGCAAACAGGTTACAGTATTGCTCCACTCGCGTAACAAAACAAGAACGCCATGCTCCTCCCGGCTTAAGGGTGGGGCGTGGCGTTTTCTATATTCACCTAATAGCAGAAGACTATTGCTATGACAGCCTGGTTATGTTCCCATGAAGAACGTGCAGGAGCCGCGCATTACAGAAATTGGCCAACTTTTTCTAAAAAGGTTGGTGCATCTTCGCAAAACAAATGCCAGCGTGCACTCAGGGTTTCTTCCGGCCAGTGCCACCAGGCAAGCTGTTCCAGCGCTTCGGCTATGGCAGGGTTGGCAAACCGGGGGCGTAGCGCCCGGCCAGGGTTGCCCACCACCACATGCCAGGCAGGTACATCTTTTGTTACCACACTGCCTGCCCCAATAATGGCTCCATTACCCACCTGCACACCGGGCAGCAAAATGGCCCCATGGCCTATCCACACATCATGCCCAATACGCACGCCGTCTTCCCGGCGCCAGGTAAACACCGTTTCGTCTGTTACCCCGGTATGCTGGAAGCCGTATTTCCCCGGCCTGTATGTAAAGTGGTGCAGCGTGGGCCGCCACCAGGGGTGGTTACTGGGGTTTATGCGCACATGGGAAGCAATGGAAACAAAATTGCCGATGGATGCGTACATAATGTCGGAATCATTGCAAACATAGCTATAATCACCCAAGGTTACCCCGTGCAGTTGGCAGCGTTCCCCCACTTCTGTCCATTTTCCCAACACGGTTTCATGCAATTTGGCACAGGGTGCCACGGAAGGTTCCGGGTGAAGCATGGTCGTGCCTGCTGTATTGGAGGCTGTAGTTTCTTGCTTCATAGGGCATTCCTTTCCACTGTGCCTTCAAGGGGAAAGTGCGCCACTACCGTAAAGGGGGAAGCGTAGCGGCTTTCACGTTTTTCTTCCGGGGTAACGGGCTGGCGGCACACACACAAGCTGCCTATTTCCAGTGGATCCATCAGGAGTGGAGCGAAATATGAATTAAGTGGCAATACCAGGCTGTTTTCCTGCCCTTCCGCAATCTTCCCGGTTAGGGTTATATGAAATTCATACTCATCCAGCACGTAGGGGTAGTTCCAACGTGTGAGGTTGGCCTGTTGCCGTGGGGTAAGGGAATGCCCGCCTCTGCGGCGCAGTTCAACTTCTTCAAGCGGAGCCTGAAGGGGATGAAAAAAGCGCACAGCAAGCGCCGCAAGCTGCATCAACTGGGCATAGGCTGTGCGCTCCCGCGCGGAAACCTGGGCCGGGCGCAAAGCAAAGAACCCCCGGTGCATGACAAGCTGGACATGCGGTAACACCACGGAACTTGCCCGGAGGCAAAAAGCAGCCGCTTCTGCCAGCAATTCTTCTTCTGTAAGGGAGGCGATAAAGAAAGGGGCCACTACGGTTGCGTGCAGGCCGTAGCGGGCTGGCTCTTGCGTCAGGGCATCCTCTGCCAGGGGCCTTGGCAGGGCAGCCTTGATTGAAGGCAACTGATGGCCTGTATACACATCATAGCCAAGCAAGGCTGCCCCACGAGAATACAGGGGGGTTTCATGCTTGGGGATATAATAGATAGCGTAGCGGTATTCCATATTCTGCTCTGAGTTTTGGTAAGAAAAGTGAAGCAACGCCGCCAAACGGAATTAATCAGCGTTTCCCTATACAAACCGCTTGCGAATGAATTGGGAAAGCACGTCAAACAAAATAACCACGGCAATAATAACCAGCATAACCGCAGCGGTTTGGGCAAAATAGAACCCGCGTATTAACTCCCACAGCACCACACCAATGCCACCTGCACCCACCATACCCACCACAGTGGCAGAACGGATGTTGGATTCCAGGCGATACAGGGAGAAGGAAATCCACAAAGGCAGAACCTGCGGGATAACGCCGTACAGAATTTCTTCAATACCCAGGGCACCTGTGGAGCGGATACCTTCTACCGGGTGCGGGTCAATAGCTTCCACGGCTTCGGAAAACAGCTTTGCCAGAACACCTGTGGTATGGACGAACAGGGCCATAACCCCGGCAAATGGGCCAAGCCCCACTGCTACTACAAACAGCATGGCAAACACCATTTCATTGATGGCGCGGCAGGCATCCATAAGGCGGCGCATGGGTTGGTACACCCACCAGGGCACCAGGTTTTCAGAACTTAAAATGCCGCAAGGCACAGCAAACACCACAGCCAGGGCCGTACCCCACAAGGCAACCTGAATGGTTACTACCATTTCTTCCAGGTACAGCCGCCAGTCGGCAAAATCTGGCGGGAAGAACCCCTTGGCAAAAGACCCCATGTTGGCACCATCGGTAAACAGGGCCATGGGGCGCATGTCTGCCCCATTCCAAGAGAGGGCCAGCACAGCAAGGCAACCTCCCCAAAGAAACATAGGAAACCAGGATCGCTTGGGAGCGAGTAACGTAGCATTGGTCATACTCTTTCCTTTCTATACAAGAGCCCGGCTTGTAACCGGGCTCTTTAACAGTCATAACAAAGATTACTTGGCCTTTTTCAGCTCATTGGCGCGGGCATCCAGTTTTGCCAGGGCAGCGTCAATGGCAGCCAATTTCTCTTTCTTTTCCGCATCGCTCAGGTTGGCGTTGCCTTCAACCTTTGAACGGTCTTTAAACAATTCGAGCTGGCGAATGGGAATGGAATGGTCGTTGGTGGCAGGCTGGAAAGGAGCCCAATCCAGGTTGGCAAGAATTTTCTTGTCTTCTTCCACCTTTGGGCCTTTTACTCCAAAATTGAAGATGAAGTTGGCAATGGTTTCTTTAGTTTCCTTGGGCAGGTCTTTACGCCACACCAGTGGGTCGCCGGGAATAAGGGGGGAAGTCCAGATAACTTTGATTTCATCTACTTTGGCGGGGTTACTTCTGCGCAGGTTTGTCAAGGTTTCACTGTTGCAAGTGGCTACATCTACCTGCTTGTTGGCAACAGCCATGGCGTTGGTTTCATGGTTTGCGTTTACAGTGCGCTTAAATGCTTTTTTGGGGTCTACGTTGTTTTTGGCAAATACATAATACCCAGGCACCACAAAGCCGGAGGTAGAGTTGGGGTCGCCATTGCTGAACGTAAGGTTCTTGGCATTTTTCAGCACGTCTTCAACTGAGTTCAGTGGGGAGTCTTTGCGCACCACCAGGTGGGCGTAATACCCACCAATGCCCGCCTTATCCATGGTTTTGGCAAATACTTCGCCATCAGCTCTGTCTACAGCTTCAATGGCAGACTTGTTGCCAAACCAGGCAAGCTGTACTTTATTGTACTGCATACCGGTAATGATGCCTGCGTAGTCCGGGGCAAAAAAGGCATTAATTTTCATGCCCGTTTCTTCTTCCATCCGCTTTAAAAAGGGGAGCCACTGTGATTTCAGGTTCTGGGAAGATTCCGTGCTGATAATACCAAAATCCAGTTCCTTGGGGGCGGCTGCCACACCAGGAAGGGAAAAACCGGTAACGCAGGCCACAGTAAGGGCTAAAGCCAGTATACGGGATAGTTTCATGGGGCACTCCAATAAGATTGATAAAAATTTGAAACACATTGATTACATGGCCATTGGGGGAAACGCTCAGTTGTTTCGTTTGGCAAGGCACGAGCTTTTTTTGAGGCGGGTGCTGACAATTCCGCAGGAAAGCGGAATTGGGAACCGCCCGGAGGGCGGGAGCCGAAGGCCGAGGCCCAGGACGGGCCGAGTCAACTCTTCGGTCCTGCCCCGCTTCAAAAAAAACGAGCAACGCCGCCAAACGGAATTAATCAGCGTTTCCCTATGCAGCCCCGTGGGCAAGCTGCATGGATGGTGCATAGTTATGTTCAGTTTCCTGCGAAGTGGCATGAGCAAACATTTCCGCACTGGCTGCGCCGTAGATTTCCTGTAAAAAGGCAGGGGTCAGTCTGTCGGAAGGGCCGTCGTATACCACCACGCCATCTTTCAAGGCTACCGTGCGCGGGCAGTATTTAATGGCAAAGTCTACCTGGTGCAGGGTTACCACCACGGTAACGCCGTCTTTCTGGTTCACTTCGGCAAGCAGTTCCATAACCCGGCGGGAAGATTCAGGGTCAAGGGAAGCAATGGGTTCATCTGCCAGAAGCACTTTGGCCTTTTGCACCATGGCTCTTGCAATAGCAGCGCGTTGCTGTTGCCCGCCGGAAAGAGTGGAAGCACGCTGAAATGCTTTGTCTATAATCCCAACACGCACAAGGGCTTGCAAGGCATCTTTACGCACTTTTTCCGGAAACATACCGAAAAAGGAACGCCACAAAGGAACGCGCCCCAACGCCCCCAGCATAACGTTGGTTTGTACGGATAGCCGCTCCACCAAGTTGAATTGCTGAAAGATAACGCCAATGTTCACACGGGTTTTACGGATGCTCGGGGTAACCCTACCGTTATGTTGTACAACGTCACCCAAAACGCGCACTGAGCCGCCTTCCTTATCTGCCTGAGTAAGGCCGGAAATGTGGCGCAGCAAGGTAGATTTGCCGGAACCGGAAGCGCCAATAAGGGCCACCATTTCCCCTTTATTGATGGAAAGGGATATATCGTTGAGAGCACGGTGGGAACCAAAGGAACGGGAGAGATTCTTGACCTTAATCATGAGTAGTCTCCTTATGAAGAACGTATTGCCAAGAATTGGCAAGGGTTTGCACAAACGCATGCTGGGCAGTTTCCAGCGCCAGCGAATTATCAATGCGTATATGGTTTGGAAGGGGAGGAAGTTCCAGGCCAGCCCGTTCCAGGCGGGCTTCAATACCTTCTTCGCTTTCTCTGCCCCTGGCCGCAAGGCGCTGGCGCAGAACTTCCCGCTGCACAGTAATTTCAACAACAAGCATGGGCTGAATGCGCCGGGCAGCTTCTTGGGCGTAGGCTCGTGAGCCGTTCATGACAACAATGCCACCCTGCTTGAGGCGTTCCAGTATGTTGCGGTGAATGCCGTAGGAAAGCCCGTGGCTGTGCCACTCCAGAATAAAGGCATCATCCTGGGAAAGTGCGGTGAACTGGGAAGAGGAAAGGGGTATGTGATCTTCATGCCCAGCTTTTGCTGGGCGCGTAATGTGCCGCCGGACAAAATGCATGGGCTGGCTGCCCTGCCTGTTCTGGGCAAAATGGCTTTTGGCAAAGGAAAGCAAACTGTCCTTGCCAGCCCCGGAAGGACCAACCACATACACGAGAAGTCCGGAATACTGTTTCATTAAAATACCAATTGGCCTTGTACCAACACCCGGCGTACAACGGGCAAATCGCCCCGCAGGGCAACCCGCACCATGTCTGCCCGCAAGCCAGGGGCAATGGCACCCCTGTCTTTCAGGCCCACAGCATCGGCATTATTTTTGGTTACTAAGGCAATGGCTGCGGGCAAGGAAAGGCCCGCTTGCTGGTGCAGCACAAAAGCCCCGTGCAGCAGGCTTGCAGGAACATAGTCGGATGAAAGGCCCCCAAGCCAGCCAGCCCTGGCTATTTCCAGGGCGCTGACATTGCCGGAATGCGACTGCCCGCGCACCACATTGGGCGAACCCATAAGTACTGTCATGCCATGGGCATGAGCGTGTTGTGCGGCTTCAAGGGTGGTGGGAAATTCACTGATGCCTATGCCCATTTTCAGCGCATCGTCCACATCCATTGTGGTGGTGTCGTCGTGGCTGGCCATGGGCAGGTTGCGCTGGGCACAAAACTCCATCACCATGCGGGTGTGCAAGGGTGTGTAACGGCGTTGCCTTTCCTGCAATATGGCAACAGTTTCAGCAAATTCTTCTTCACTCCACATCTTTGAAGTGCTGTAGTAAGTGCGGTAGGCGTCGGTATTACGCCATTGGCGCTGCCCCGGCGTATGGTCCATCAAGGAAACAAGCTGCAAACCCGCTGATTGGGCAAGGGGTTCAAACATGTCCCACATGTTGGGGTCGTTCAGTTCGCACCGCAAATGCAAGCGGTGGTCCACGCGCATGTCGTCTTCATGGGCGCATTCATCAAACGCCTTTACCGCCATTTTGAGCATGGGGTAACGGCCTTTGTCCTGGGTTTCGCCAATACATACAGAGTCAAACACGGTGGTTATGCCTGCTGCGGCAAGCTGGGCGTCGTGCGCCAAAAAAGCCGACTTGGCAGAAGGCCAAATAACCTTGGGCCGTGGCATCATATGCTTTTCAAGGTTGTCGGTGTGCAGTTCCACAAGGCCAGGAATAAGGTAATCGCCCTGGCAGTCTTCCACAGTGCACCCGTTTTGCAGGTGCAGGGAAGGCAGAGGGCCTGCTTCCACATGGGCAATTTTGCCATCTTGGATATGGACATGCCCCTCTATTACGGAAAAAGGGGTGACAATTTTTGCATTTACAAGGCACAGTTCACGCAGCATTGGTTGTTCCTGATTGTACTTGAAAAAGGGTGTCTGCCACGGCATGGCGCACGGCTTCATCGTGGAAAATGCCCACTACCGCGCAACCATTGGCCTTGGCTTCCTGTATAAGTTCAATAACTGTTTGTCTGTTGGTGGCGTCCAGTGAAGCTGTGGGCTCATCCAGCAGCAGCACCGGGTAGGAGCGAATAAACCCACGGGCAATGTTCACTCGTTGTTGTTCCCCGCCGGAAAAGGTGGCAGGGGCAATGCGCCAGAGCCGTTCTGGAATACGCAGGCGGCGTAGCAGGGCCACGGCCTTTTCTTCTGCCAAGGCCTTGTCTTCCCCCATGCTCAGGCAGCGCTCTGCCACAATATCTAGGGTGCTTACACGGGGAATAACCCGCAAAAACTGGCTGACATAACCGATGGTGTCGCGGCGTATCGCCAATATTTCCCGGGGTGTTGCGGTGGCTATATCCACCACTTCTTTCCCATGCTGCACCACAATGCTGCCGGAACACGGCTTATAGTTGGCATACATGGAGCGCAACAGGGTGGATTTACCCGCCCCGGAAGGCCCGTGTAACACAAGGCATTTGCCATAATGGGCTTCAAGGTTCAGGTTATTGAAGGCCTCAATGCGCACGCCGCCCTGGGTGTGCAGGGTGAATGTTTTGGAAAGATTGCGCACTGCCAGTGCAGGCGGGGTATTTGTGGGTACAGCGGAAATGGTCATGGCGCATTATCCTTGCAAAATGGAGGAAACAAGTAACTGGGTGTATGGGTGGTGTGGGTCGTCCAGCACTTGGTCTGCCAGGCCTGCTTCCACCACCGCACCCTGGTGCATCACCAGCATTCTGTCTGCCAGCAGGCGGGCCACTGCAAGGTCGTGGGTAACAAGCACCACAGCAAGCCCAAGGTTGCGCACCAGGTGGCGGAGCAGGTCAAGCAACTTTGCTTGCACAGAAACATCCAGCCCGCCTGTGGGCTCATCCATGAACACCAGCCGTGGGGAAGACACAAGGTTACGGGCAATTTGCAAACGCTGCTGCATACCGCCGGAATAGGAGGCTGGGGTGTCATCCAGCCGGTTTTCCGGAATTTCCACCCGGTGCAACCATTCCTTGCCTGCATTGCGAATGGTGCCATAATGCCGCTCACCACAAGCCATAAGGCGTTCCCCAATGTTCCCCCCGGCGCTCACCGCCATGCGCAAACCATCACGCGGGTGCTGGTGTACAAAACCCCACTCCGTACGCAACAGGCGGCGTTTTGCCCCTTCCGGCAGGTTAGCAATGTCGTATGGCTGCCCAGCGGCATCACGGTAGGTAATAGACCCTTCGCTCAAGGCAAGGCGGCCTGAAATAATGTTGAGCAACGTGCTTTTGCCAGAACCGGATTCCCCCACAATGGCGAGCACTTCTCCCGGCCACAAAGAAAATGAGACCTTGGCACAGCCTACCCGGCTACCATAATAGTGGGCCACATTTTCCACCTGCAACAAAGGCTGTTCTGTACTGGTATTCATGGGCTCCATCGTGGTTGGGTATTGTGAAGATACTGTACTCATAGCTATGCTTCCTTCCCTGTACCCTGCGGGGCAGCAACGGGCATACCGTCACCCACATGGCCCTGGGCCTGGCGGGCCGCACAGTAGTCAGAGTCTGAACACACATACAATCGCGCCCCGGCATCATCCACAATCACTTCGTCCAGGTAACTTTCTGTGCTGCCGCACAGGGCGCAAGGGCGCAGCCACGTTTGCACGGCAAAGGGGTGGTCTTCAAAATCAAGGCTTTTTACTGTGGTATAGGGCGGAATGGCATACACCCGTTTTTCCCTGCCTGCCCCAAACAGTTGCAGGGCCGGGCAGTTGTCCATTTTGGGGTTGTCAAACTTGGGCAGGGGGGAAGGGCTCATCACATAGCGCCCCCCCACCAGCACGGGGTAATCGTAGCTGGTGGCAATTTCCCCATGGCGGGCAATGTCTTCATACAGTTTCACATGCATGATGCCGTATTCTTCCAGGGCGTGCATGGTACGTGTTTCGGTTTCGCTGGGTTCCAGCCAGCGTAAAGGTTCAGGAATGGGCACCTGGTACACCATAACCTGCCCCTCTTGCAGGGCTTCTTCAGGAATACGGTGGCGGGTTTGGATAATGGTTGCCTCGCTTGTATGCGTTGTGGTGGCAACCCCGGCAACCTTGCGGAAAAAGCTGCGAATGGAAACAGCGTTGGTGGTGTCGTCTGACCCCTGGTCAATCACCTTCAGCACATCATCCTGGCCCATAATGGCGGCAGAAATCTGAATGCCCCCCGTCCCCCAGCCATACGGCATGGGCATTTCACGGCTGCCAAAGGGTACCTGGTAACCCGGCACGGCAACGGCTTTGAGCAAGGCCCGGCGCACCATGCGTTTTGTTTGTTCGTCCAGGTAGGCAAAATTGTATTGAAAACATGCCTCGGCATGGTTTTCCATGCTGTGCATTGTGTCTGTTTGGGCGGTCATATGCCTTCCTCCGTACCGGTTGCTGCATTTGCCTGTGTGGTAGCCTGGGCGCTGGCCTGGTGCCGGGCAAATGCCTCGCGCATGCCACGAACAAGGCCAAGTTCCGCCTGAAAGTCCACATAATGGGGCAACTTTAAATGCTGCACAAAGCCGGAAGCTTCTACGTTGTCGCTATGGTACAAAACAAATTCCTGGTCTTGGGCCGGGGCCATGACGGCTTCCCCCAGCTCCGGGGCTTGCAAGGCACGGTCTACTAAGGCCATGCTCAGGGCTTTGCGTTCGTTTTCCCCAAAGGCAAGGCCATAGCCTCTGGTAAAGCAAGGCTCTATCCCCGCGCCACCGTGAAACTTGTTCACCGTTTCACACTCCGTAAGAAACATTTCCCCAAGCACTACAGGAAAGCCCAACTCTTCCGGCACAAAACTCACTTCCACCGTACCCATGCGAATTTCCCCGGCAAAGGGATGGGTGGAACCAAAGCCGCGCTGGGTGGAGTAGGCAAGGGCAAGCAACAACCCTTCATCACTGCGAGCCAGGTTTTGCAGACGCACATCGCGCCCTGCGGGCAGGGTAAGGGGGTTGCGGGTAATGTCTTCCGGTGCAGCAGGTGGCTCTGTATTGCTTGCTTGCGGCAACAGTCCTTCCTGCTCCAGGAATCCCATAACTTTAGGGTAGGTTACGTTATTTACTGTGGCATGCGCCTGTTCTTGTGCCATGGCAGATACGTCTTCTGTCGTGGCAGAAGGAGTCAGCAGGGAGGCATCCAATAAGCGGTGGGTGTAATCAAACGTGGGGCCAAGCACCTGCCCGCCGGGAATGTCTTTATAGGCGGCAGAAATACGCCGCTGCACCTGCATGGTTTCTGTTGCCACAGGCAAGGAAGAGCCAAAACGGGTAAGGGTGGTACGAAAGGCACGGAGCAGAAAAATGGCTTCCACCATGTCACCCCTGGCCTGCTTGACTGCAAGGGCTGCCAGTTCCGGGGCATACAGGGAACCTTCCGCCATAACTCTGTCCACTGCCAGGGAAAGCTGTTCGGTTATTTGTTCTATGCCAACTTCCGGCACAGCAGGGTTGCCCCGGCGTTTTTGGGCAAGCAAGGCATGGGCGGCGTCAATGGCTTTTTCGCCCCCTTTTACGGCTACATACATGGCATGGCCTCCTGTGTAACTGTGGCGGCCTGCACAACCGTGGTTCTGGGCAAGCCCATAATGCGGGGCATGGCTGTATTCGTCGTATTTTCAATAAAAACCACATCCACCCCCAAGGGGAAACTGCGGTTATTTTCCCGCCACTGTTGCCAAAAAAGTTCTGGCAACTCGGCTACTGGCACGGGGCGCTGCTTACCATGCGCCCCACCAATGCCGGGGCCTTGGACCACAAGGCCGCTTGCCCCAGCAAAGGAAGTAGCAATGATGACGGTGGTACTGGTTTCCGGGTACATGGCAGTGCCTTGGCAAAAAGCATTCAGGCTGGGCATGGTTTGTGGCATGGCAATAAAGGCGAAGGCGGCATTTTCAGGGGAAGGTGCAAACACGGCCCCGCAATGAAACCGCAGGTAGCGGCGCAGGGGTTCAGTATCTAACTCTGGCTGCAACCACAGGGGTGTTTCCCCGTCGCACAGGGCAAGGGCCAGGGCGGCCATGCCTGCGCTGAATTTGCCCTCGGCTTCAGGCTGGGGGGGCAACACAGGCAAGGTATGCAGCGTGCAGGGGGTGCTCATGGCATGGAGCACAGTGTGGAAGCATTGCTGCGCCTCATGCACTGGGCTGGCAAAACCGGGAACAAGTGTACTCATTAGTCTTCCCCCCGTACCATGGTAAAAAATTCTACCCGCGTTGGGGCTACTTCCTGTTCCTGAGCCAGTGTGCGCTCAGCTTCTTTTTGTTGCAGCACAGAAAATAGCTGCTCTGTAAACGGCTTATTATATTCAGCAAGCTGCATAAAGGCATCGCCCAAAGCAGCAAGTGTGGCATGTTCTGGCTTGTTACCTTGCACCCAGGCATAGCCAAGGCATTCCTGTTCGCCTTGCAAACGCACGGTGCAGCGGGTAACCAGCATTTCACCAAGATTAAACCGGGTGGCTCCTGTTTGGCCTTCCACCATCACAAGCCCAGCTTCGGGCTTGCGCAAAAAAGAATAGGCGGCGCGCTGGGCTACCGGACGGATAAATGCATCAAGTAATTGTTCTGGGGCAAGGGCCAGAAGGCGCATCCATTGCGCCCTGGTAAGTGGCTCTGTACTGCCGCAGCAAGATATATTCATGGTTCTGCCTGCTCGTATGGAAGTTCACACAACACGCAGCCGCATTGGCTGCTGCAATAGTTTGTATGAAACCTGTGTGAATAAACAATGGCAGACCCATGACATTTTGGTGACAGGGAACACGGGAGAAGAAAAAGAAAAGAAAAGAAAAAGGCCGAACTCCTGCAAAAGAAGAGTTCGGCCTTGAATGGCTCCATGCCAACCTGCTGTTATTAATGCATCTGTTTACCGGATATAAGTTGTGCTGCGAGTGTTTCCAGCGTTGCCACGCTGGAACCGATGTGGCCGACTCTGGTTTCAGCTTCGTGCATTAAGGTAAACGTTTCACTGGCAATGGAGTGTACTTCGGTGGCATTTCTTTCTATCGCCTCACTGCTGACGGCTTGTTCCTGCACTGCCGCAGCAATGCTTTGCACCTGGGTGGCAGCTTCTTGTGTAGAATGAGCAATGTCTCGAATATGGTGCTCCGTTTCCTGACTCAGGTTTACCCCTTTTTCCACAGAGGCAATGGAAAGGCGCATACATTCTGCCACATGACCAACTTCGGTGCCAATGCTGTTCACAACTGACTGCACTTCCCCTGTGGCTGTCATGGTTTTTTCAGCCAGTTTGCGCACTTCATCAGCCACCACAGCAAACCCGCGCCCACTTTCACCAGCGCGGGCAGCTTCAATGGCGGCATTCAGGGCCAGCAAATTGGTTTGGTCGGCAATTTCCCGAATACTACCCAAAATCTGCACAATGCCGTTCATTTTCTCTTCCAGCGCACCCAGGCCAAGGCGAGTGTTTTCCACCTGCTGCGATATTTCCTGCATGGAGCCTGCCAAGGCTTCCACCCGTTGCAGGCCTTTCGTTGCGGCGGTATAGGCCGTGGTGCTTTCCGCCGCAGTGGTGGCCCCCCGCTGGGCCACTACTTCCACACTGGCCCGCATTTGCCCAATGGCACCTGCCATACCCTGGGTATGATCCTGCTGCTTACGAGTGCCATCACTGGCTGTGCCAACACATTGCTCAATAGCCTTTGCCGTAGCGCGCAATTCCTGCATAACACCTTGCAGCGCCTTGCCTGCCTGGGCCATGCCTTCCTGCTTGGCGGTTTCAGCCTGCCGCATGGCTTCTTCCGTTTTAGCCTGAGCTTCTTTTGCTGCCTGGGTTGCCACCTGGGCTGCCCTGGCTTGCGTTGCAGCAGCTGCCATTTCTGTGCGCAATGAAGCTACCATGGCCTCAAGTGCCTGTTTTAGAACAAGCATGTCAGCCTTATATGTTCCACGGGCAACAGCTTCCAAATTGCCTTTTTCCACATTTTGGGCAAAGTTTATCAGCCCAATTATCGGCTGCGTCACAGAACGGAGCAACACAAGGGCAATAACCAGCGAACTCCCGGCCCCCGCAGCAAGGACAAGCAGGATGAGACTGCTGATGTTTTCATTGTTTTCCTGCTGCTCGGCTTCGCGCCTGCTTATGGCTTCAGCACTGTAGGTAAGCACGGCATTTACTGCCTGCTCAATGCGGTAGGTTGCCGTTTTGAATTGCCCTATCTTGCTATTACCCTGCTGCGGGGTAAGTTCCGGGTGGGCAAACAGTTCGGCGGCCACGCCCTTAACCCCCTGTATATACACACTCAGGTCGTTTGGGGCAGAATCCAGCATTTCACGGGTTTCACGCGGCATGCTGGCGTCATTCCTAGCAAGTTGCAGCAGGCTCTGGAGTATGCGCTGCAAGCGGTCATTTTCTGCCATGAAGCGTTGCAAGTAATCTTTTTGTTTTTCAGTTGCTCCTGCATTCAGCAGCAGGTCTTTTTCAAACCGCCTGTGGGTGAGCATGGAAATATGGGCCGCGTTAGCAGCTTGTACAAGCTGGGTTTCTTGCCCCCGTATAGCTGCTGTTTCTGCCCAAAGCGAACGCACGCCGTAGTAGCCTGCACCCCCTGAAAGCAAGAGAAGCCCCAACAGAAACGAGATGCCAAGCAGAATCTTTGTCCGTACAGACATGAAAAGACCATCCTTCCGGTATATTTACAGGCAAAAATAAGAACATGTTTGAATGAGAGTGTTATTGGCCTGTTTGGGCAATGCACCTCAGAGCTTATTATTGCATATCGGCAGCAAACACGCTTTGCCATGGATAATTTATGACATTTTTGTGACATTAGCGTGACTTTTCCGTTATTCCTGCGTGCACTTGCTGGAATACTCCAGGTTTTCTTTCTTCTCTCTGCTTGTTTTTTGTATATGGCATATACCTGTGGGCGATTTCTGTCCCACTTTGTGTAACCAAATCTTTTCACATCAAGATAATATGGGGGTATTTGAGGGGGTATCAGTTTTTAATTTTTTATTTTATCTGAAAAGTATCAACATGTTATGTTTTAAATTTTAATCCTGCTCCCGCAACCATAGAAATTAGGCCCTTGCAGTGGAAACGCTGTAAGGGCTTTTTCTGTATTTAGGGCTTTGGGTTCATGGTGGGGAAATGGCAAGGGTGTGCAAGAGAAGGGCAAAAAAAACCATCCTTGCGGACGGTTGGTTATGAGCAGTTTACGGGTTGCATCTATGAAGTAAAAGCCTTTGTCTTGTTAGGGGGCTATTGTTGCCCTGGCATGGTCAAGATTCAATAACAGAACCAAGGGGTCAAAGGGTGATACTATAAAACCCCGGTTCAGGTAGAATGACGCAGCTCTTTCGTGCAGGGCATGGACAAGTAGCGCCCTGATGCCAGCAATGGTTGCCGCTTGCAGGGTGCGCAGCAGGGCATCACGCAGCATACCAGTGCCCATGTTCTGCCCTGTGTGGTTTTGGTCCACCGCCAAGCGGGCCAGAAGCATTACAGGAATGGGTTGTGGCATATTGCGCCTGATACTGCCCGGTGTGAATTGGTGTTCAATACTGCCCACTGCCAGCGAATAATAACCCACCACCGCCTTACCGGAACACACCACATAGGTGCGGGTTGCGCCGGAGAGTTCATTCTTCATGGCCCGTTGGCGTAGCCAGTCATCCAGTAAATGCTCCCCGCACGAAAAGTGGGAGAGAGCGTGGGCTTTGGTGAGCGGTGCGGGGACTGAAAGCATGGCGCGACTTAGTTCTGCCATGGCGCTTGGGCGGCAAACAGCTTACGCAAACCCTGAATCTGCCCTTCTGTAGGGGGGGCGTCCATGGCGGCATTAATCTGCTCCCACTGGCTGCTATCAAGCACAAAACGGGTGCGGTCGAGCAAGGCTTCTTGCGCACAACGTACCGCATTTTCAAGAATAAAGGCCGTGCGGCTTTTGCCCATGCTCTGCGCGGCATGGTCGATAAGGGCTTTTTCCTCGTCGGATATACGTAAATTTATGGTGGCTGTGGCGCTCATGGCGTGTCCTTCCTTGTTGAGGAAAGATAAAGCCTGCGGGGGATGATGTCAATACAATGTGTATACGGCGGGGGGGGTAAGCGCTTGCTGTTACCATATGCCTTGGGTGTTTTTGGGAGAAGGGTTTACTTCTATAGTGAAATAAGTGAATATACATATTTGTGAGGCTTTGGCGTGAGAGTTGTGCGGATGCGCACCATGAAATGGAACGGATAAGAACGATCAATAGCTCATGCAGTATTTATTCAGGAAATGACTATTGACTTCTTGAAATAACGCATTATTTTTAATATAATTATTTTGTGGTCATTATAAAAATCTATGGCAAAAATAATCTACTACGGGAGTTTTTATGGCAGAAAATAAAAAGAAAACTTCGCAGAAGATTGCAAGCATTGCGGGGCAAGTCTTACAAGATGAAAATGCTTCTGCAATCCAGAGGAGCCTTGCAGCTTCTGCATTAGCACAAGCTGCTTCGGGTAAGCAAACTGGGGCAGATATGGAAGCAAAGGCTTCTGCGGCGTTGAAGAGTATTCGGTCTAGCGAACTTACAAAAGAACTTGCGGCTTCTGTTTTAGTTCAATCAAATAAAGAACGTTAAGCTTGATAGCTGAGTGGAACGTTGTTTTAACTAAAATTTTCAAGACAACCTATAACTATGCATGGAAATATCATGACCGATAACAAGCAAAAATTTAAAATTGGCGACCTTGTCCAGCTTAAATCTGGAGGCCCGAAAATGACTGTTAATTCTGTCACATTTCCGCTTTCATGCACGTGTGTATGGTTTGCAGGGACAAAGAGTAATAAAGAGAATTTTAATTATGAGGCGTTGCAATCATACGTTGAACCTGAGCCCAAAAAATAACCTTATATGCCAAAAGAGCCAAAAGAAATTACGCCCCAGCAAATAGCAGAATGGATGATTGCCACAGTTGAAAAAGACGGTGCCTTGTACCAAGATCATGCCGTATCATCTATTATATTAAACTTCGGGGAGGAGTTCTCATATCTTAATGATAATGGTAATCAAGCTATTCATAGGGATATATTGAAGATATTCAGAAAGATATCTGATAATATTGTAATCTGGGATCGTGGAGAACGGATGTGGCGGTTGCGGGATAAATTTGATGCTCCAGGTCGTATGCAGGAATAGTTCTAGGTACTTAGGGCAAAAATGGACTTCGATGGAAGTTCAAAATCTTGAAAACAATATGGTTTCACATAGGCCAAATTTTAAGGAGATAATGTGGCAAGAGTTAAGTCTGTTGAAAAAAAATTTGGGATGTTGAAGGGTTTTCTGTAGTTATGAAAACTTCTGAAAGTAAAAACTTGCGCTCGGATAAAGCTAATTTGCCACAGTATGGCATGGTAAATGCGGCAAAAAATGATATGACCGTTAAAGAATGGAAAGATCGTCGCTTTAGTAAGCAATATCCTGGTCTTACTGTAGATGTTCTTGACGGAGACGGGAACCACGTTCCAGGGCAAACAAAGATAGGTACTGTAAGAGAAAGTTATGCAGAGAATGATGATTAAGAAATATAAATAAGGGCATCCAACAGGGTGCCCTTATTTCTTTCTGACTACTGAATATCATTTGATATAGCCACTTGTTATTTGCACTCATTATTCACTATATTGTTTGGATTTAATTTATTGACCCACTTAATATACTGAGGAAAGTACTTGGTCCTACTGGACCGTTGGAGGTGCTCTATGGCTTTGTGTGCATATTTTATTGCATTGGTCGCACATGTTGGAGCATCTGATGTTTCAAGGTTCGTGATTAGTAGGTGCAGTTCTTTGTAACATTCATCCAATGAATAAATTGGTAAAACTGGATCTGGGCCTTCCAGGTAGGGGCTATAATAATTTCCCTCTTCAGGCGGGTGCCTCCGGCCCCGGCAAAAGTCGATTTTATACCCTTCATGAGCAAGTAACTTTTCCATTTCCCAATGAAGCTTATTACAATAATTAGACCAAGGTGCATACATACGCACTATTTTGCATAATTGAGCGTATTTTTTGTGTTCCTCATATGAAAAACCGATGGCCTTGTAACGGATTGGCATTTATTCCTCCTTTGCTTTTGTATAAATAAAGCATAATTAAGTATCATATGTCTAGTATGGGAGGATAGGGAGCATTTTTATATAAAGTTCTTTTATGAAGGGGCACCCTCCTGGATGCCCCTTTTTTGCTACTCTGTTGTGTTTCACGAAAAATGTACAATGATGAAGCCGATGCCTGCAAGCCCAGATGCAATACTCATTGCTTTTATTGTGCCTTCTATTATGCGTGTTTTTACAAGTGAGCCGTAACTGCTAAATTCCTGCACTCCGGCAATATTTTTTCTGTTGAATTGTTGCCTGTCAAGATAAAAACCGCTTGCAATCGTGAACACTATCAATGTAATTCCTATTACTGCGTACATGCTACACTTCCGCAATGTGTCTATGCATCTTTTCAGTATATGCATCAAACTTTCTTGTATTCTTCATTGCTTCTGTAACAAAAGCATAGATAGCAATGCCGCCTGCCGTCACACAAAGCAACACTCTTTCTAAGCTATCTTGCTGCATTCCCGCTACATTTTGAATTGTTGTCACAACGTACATTGTTAGCAAAATCAATGTAATGGAGCTATCTGCTATGTAAATGAACGTAACGCCCAAGCTCAAAGCTTTTGCGATAACGTGCAGAACCGGGCGCATGAATATCGCCAGACCTGCTCCCGCATGTGAGCTATTGTAATGGCAAATCAGACACCGCGTCGCGTAGTTGCTGGGTTCGTCTGTTATTGAGTTCCGCAATGCATGCCAGGCGGCGTATTTCGTGCGCGTTGCCAGCGCCACCTCCACTGAGCGAAGCCAGGAATTGGCATTGGGAATCACGGTAGTTGGAGAAATTTTTGTTGGATGTGGCAAGTTTTTCTTTGGCTTGGTTAACGTACTGTTTATCCTCATCCCATTTTGAGAGGAGGCGAGCTACCTCATCCTCGGCTTGCCGCAACGCCTTCTCGCTGCTTTCGGCTTTCTGCGCCAGGCAGACGTGCATTTCTGCTTGGGGGAAGGCACTGCATTCCTCACGCAAGGCCCGCTCCCCAAGAACAGGGTCTGTTGAGGCGGCAAGCGCTGGTGTTGCTACGTACATAATCAAACCAAAAAAAATCAACTGTATTGGACGCATAAGGCCTCTTGGTTTATGGGGTGAAGCGTTATTGCCTGTGTTGTGCGTTGTAACAATAAACGAGCTGGCACGGCAACACCGCACGCCAGCTCGTTTATGTTCTTTCTCTTATGGGACCAAGGGGAATAACCCAACGTTTTGTTATTTCAGTTGCTTGTGGATCAACTCCACATCTGTCGTTGGTGTATGCTGTGTATTAAGGACTATGCCTGGGTATTGGCTTTCAGTTCCTCAATAAAATCTTTAATCTGAATAATCAGATCGGAAATTGCCATAACAGCCTGTTGCGATTCCTGCATCAGCACAACGCTGGTGTTGGCCACCATGGATATTTCCTCTGTATTGCGGCTTAATTCGTCGCTGGCCCTGGTCTGTTTTGTGGAAAAGTCATTAATGGCTTCCACTTGCATGCTGCTGCGTTCTGCGGCTTTTACAATGTTGTTCAGGGCATCCGCTGCATTTTGGGCCAGTTCCGTACACTGCTTCACAATGGTGCCCGATTGTTCTGCAAGGGAAATGCTGAGGTTTGTTCCCTGCTGAATGGCTTTCACGGCGTCGCCCACTTCTTTGGTGGCCACCATGGTTTTTTCTGCCAGTTTACGCACTTCGTCTGCCACCACGGCAAACCCGCGCCCGGCCTCACCTGCTCGCGCGGCTTCAATGGCGGCATTCAGGGCCAAAAGGTTGGTCTGGTCGGCAATGTCTGTAATAACAACCATGATGTTGCCAATGCCTTGCGCTTTATCGCCCAAGGCTCCCAGGCTTTCACTAAGCTGCTCGGTGTGGGTGTCCACGTCATGAATAATATCTTTTACTTTGGTGACTATTTGTTCGCCTTCTTTGGCATTGTGGCGCGTTTCTTCTGTGCTTGCGCCTGCATCTTGGGCGTAACGGGCCACGTCGGAAACCATATTCAGCATGGAACCAATGGCATGTTCCGATTCTTCCGTTTTTCGCAACTGCATTTGGGCGCTGTCAACGGTGGCTTCAATTTGGCTGGTAAGGGAAGTGGCAGCATGGGCGGCCTGTTCCACAATGTTTTCCAGCTTGCCTGCCGCCTGCACCCGGCCTTCATGGGTTGCTCTGTTAGCCTGTTCCTGGGCTGCTTCGGCGGCTTTCAGGGCATTGCGGGCGGCAAGGCTGTTCTCTTCCGCTTCTTTGGCTTTAGCCTGGGTGGAAGAAATAAGCCCCACAATTTGGCCTATCATGCGCTGAATGTTTTCCGTCAGGTTCTTTACTTCAGGCATTTTTGGCAAGGCTTGGTTGTCAAAGGCCGTAAAGTCGCCTGTGGCCACCTTGTTCACCTTGTTCATTAAAGTATACAGCGGGTTGGTAATGCCTGCGGCAATGGCCATGCCCGCAAGAATAAGAATAAGCCCGGCAACGCCACAGCCCATAAGCACCTGGCTGATGAGCTTGTTGGTGTCTGCCATGACTTCTTCCTGGCTTATGAGCACAGCGCCCCGCCAGCCCGTATCCGCAAACTGCACAACATTAACCATGTAGCTTGTGCCAAGCCTGTTGATTGTGGTGGTGCCGGGTTGCATTTTGCCAAGCTCAAGCAGGGCGCTTTCTTGCAACGTTGTGTTGTTGCGGAACTGGCCTGCAATAGCGTCTGTTTTTGTGTGGGGGTCTACAAAGACCCTTCCGGCTTTATCAAACAAGACAATGTGGCCTGTTTGGCCGATTTTTGTTGCTGTCAGCCTGTCTACAAGGGGTTGCAGGCTGAAGTCTACCCCGGTTACGCCAATTATTTTGCCACTGAGGCGCACAGGGGCAGAAACGGTAATAACCATTTGCCCGGTGGTGGAAACATACGGGTCTGTAATGGTATAGGGGCTGTTGCCGGAGGCAGCCAACTTGAACCAGCCACGGGTTGTGGGGTCGTACCCTTTGGCAACGTTTTTGGCAGGGCCGCGGATGTAGCCTTTGTTCAGGGTGCCAAACAACACCAAGTCGACATTGGGTGCCAGGTTTTTGGTGTTGCTGAGCAGGGTATAAACGGCTTTTACTTCGGGTGCCATTTCATCCACAACCAGGGGGGTGGCTTCTTGCGTTTGGGAATAATCAGTCAGCTTGTCGTGGGCATCAAGCAGTTCCTGTTTGGCAGCCAGGGTGGTAACAATGGTTTGCCCACTGCTCAGGTACGTGGCAATGATATCATCAATGCGGAGCAATTGGCTTTGTGACTGTTGCTCAAACTGGCGTAAGGCATTTCTGGAAGCAGTGCGGTATATTATAGCGGATGCAAGGCATACTATAATGAGCACACTGAGGGAAACAAGCATGACTATTCTGGTACGAATTGACACAGGGCACCTCTGAAGCGTTGCTAACGCAACGCAGTATATGTCGATGTGGAAGGTGAATTCTTTAAGTGTAATGTCATATCGACATTTGTGCAAATAAAGTTTAGCAGCGATTGCATGGCGGCAGAGGGGGGCAGTATAAAGGCACATGCCATCTTGCGGAAGGTAGCTGCAAGGCTTTGCTTTTTCTGGATGCTTGGCAATACTTTTGGGGCTGGGTACCCCTTCTTTCTGTGTGACACACACATGTTACCTTATGATACATGTGTGTGTCTTTTTGCTGCACCTGTCCTTATGTGGAAGGAGCTGTTTTTATGGGAAGTTGCCGTGCAGGCAGCGGCAGGTGTTGTTGTGGTTATTATTTTGTTTATTTCAAAACGCTGGTCGCCCAAGGGGTTGCGGCGCAAGTCCATATATTTTTGTACTTATTTCTCCTGCACACGCCCTTGGTGTAAAAAACGGCATTGTTTTTGCTACCTTGTAGGCAATTGGAATGACCCTTTGTGAATCCAGGCGTGCCGCAGTCATTTTCCCCATGGTGGGTAAACATGCGCGGCATGCCCCTACAACAGGAGAGATCGTATGGCTAGCATTGAACAAGTATCCGGCTTTTTTATGCCCCGGGTAACCCTTATTGGTATTGGCGCACACAAGGAAATTCCCGCCCGCATTAAGGCCCTTGGTGCCAAAAAACCTCTTTTGGTAACAGATAAGGGCATTACCGCCTGCGGCATTACCGCCCAAATAGAGGCGCAACTGAAAGCCGCCAAATTGAATTATGCCATTTACGATGAAACCGTGCCCAACCCCACAGACGTTAACGTGGCAAAAGGCGTGCAGGTTTACAAAGACAACAAGTGCGATTCCCTGATTACCCTTGGCGGCGGTAGCTCCCACGACTGTGGCAAGGGCATTGGCCTTGTGGTAAGCAATGGTGGCGCAATTCATGATTATGAAGGGCTGGATAAATCGAAAAAATCTTTGCCCCCGTACCTTGCCGTGAACACCACCGCGGGCACCGCTTCGGAAATGACCCGCTTTTGCATTATTACCGACACCAGCCGCAAGGTGAAGATGGCCATTGTGGATTGGCGTGTTACCCCCAACACCGCCATTGACGACCCCCTGCTCATGGTAGGCATGCCCCCGTCCCTTACCGCAGCTACAGGCATGGACGCCCTGACCCACGCAGTGGAGGCATTTGTTTCCACCGCAGCCACCCACATGACAGACGCATGCGCGGAAAAAGCCATTGTGCTTATTGCCAAATACCTGCGCAAAGCCGTGGGCGACGGTTCCAACATGGAAGCGCGTGAACAAATGGCCCACGCCCAGTTCCTGGCAGGCATGGCCTTTAACAACGCCAGCCTTGGCTATGTGCATGCCATGGCCCACCAGCTTGGCGGTTTTTATGACTTGCCCCATGGTGAATGCAACGCCATTCTGTTGCCCCATGTGTGCCAGTTCAACTTTATTGCCCGCATGGGCCGCTACGGCACTATTGCCCGCCTGTTAGACGAAAACACCGCTGGGCTGACCCCGCGTGAAGCTGCCCTGAAAGGTATTGAAGCCATTCGTACCCTTTCAGCAGACGTAGGCATTCCTTCCGGCCTTGTGGAACTTGGCAAGCGCTACGGGAAAAACGTGCAGGCAAAAGACATTGACATCATGACCAAAAACGCCCAGCGCGATGCCTGCATGCTTACTAACCCGCGTAAAGCTAATGATGCCCAAATCGCAGCCATTTACCAGTCTGCCCTGTAGCATTTGCCTTGCCGTCTTTGTTTTGTAGGGTCATGGGCACCAGGGTTGCGCTCCTGCGCGACTTCTCTGGTGCCTCCCTCATCGTAATATGATCTGTCCTTCTAAGGGTGCTGCCGTAACGGGTAACACTGCTTAGAAGGGCATTTTTCATTGGTGGTTCAGCGGTACGCAGTGGGGGGCTTTGCTGTTTACCCGGCAGCGTGTGCAGGCCCTGTTTCCCCCGCAGGCCAGGCTTGCTTCCTGGGGGTGGGGCATGTACAACTAACGGGATGTGAGTGTGCGTATTGCAGCACCGCGCAGCAGTCAGTTTTTTGTGAAAGCAGCTATGCCACTGGGTGTGTGTAAAGTAAGGCGTAGCCACAATGCGTAGCCGTTTGGGAGGGTTTGTGCGTATTACCAAGTTTGCCATACCGGAAATTTTGTTTGGCAGGGGCAGCATGGCCCATGTGGGTGCCTGTGCAGCGGCCCTTGGCGGGGAAACGGTGTTTCTGGTAAGCGACCCAGGCCTTGCTCAGGCTGGCTGGCTGGATGTGGTACGTGGCCACCTTGCTCAGGCCGGGCTAACCTGTGTGGAGTTTTTGCAGGTGCAGCCCAACCCGCGTGATTGCCAGGTGCACGCCGGGGCGGCGTTATACCGTGAATCCGGCGCAGACGTTATTGTGGCCGTTGGGGGTGGCAGCCCCATGGACACGGCCAAGGGCATTGGCATTCTTGTAAGCAATGGGGGGAATATTGCAGAGTATGAAGGGGCCAACCGGGTAACCCACCCCTTGCCCCCCATGTTGTTTATGCCCACCACTGCGGGCAGCGGTTCCGACCTTTCCCAGTTTGCTATTATTACCGATGTGCAGCGCAAGCTCAAAATGTCTCTCATCAGCCGCTCGCTTATTCCCAACATTTCTATTATTGACCCCGATTTTTTGCAGTCTGCCGGGCGTGGGCTGCTGGTGGATTCGTGCATAGACGCCCTCGCCCATGCAGTGGAATCGTTCATTTCCACGGCAGCTTCCCCCTTTACGGAAACCCAGGCCCGGCTGGCCCTGCGCTTGTGGAACGAACATGCGGAACGGGGCTGCTTTGCCGGGGAACCTGCCGCCCTGGAAGGGCTGTGCCTTGCCAGTGCTGCGGCCAGCATGTCCTTTAGCAATGCCAGCCTTGGGGTGGGGCACGCCCTGGCCCACGCCTTTGGCGGGCGTTTTGACATGCCCCATGGTGGTATGCACGCTATTTTGCTGCCTGTTGTCTTGCGGTTTAATGCGTCCCACAGCCCGGCAAAAACAGCGGAAATATTGGGCTTGCTGTTTCCTGACCATTCCTTTGCCGGCCCGGCGGCAGTGGAGCAGGGTATTGCCTTGCTCTATGAGCGCTTCAGCACCCTGGGGGCACCTGTGCGCCTTGGGGCTGTGTTGCCGCCGCAGGCCAAGGAGCAACTGCCAGAGCTGTGCCAGGCTGCGGTGAAGGATGCCTGCATGCTGACCAACCCACGCCCAGCCGGGGCAGAGCAATTGCTTGAAATTTGCCAGGAGGCATGGTGAACCACCTTCCTTCCATTGAAGATGTGCTGGGCGTAAGCCAGACAAAGCTTGGCTTTTACAGCGAATGGCAGCGGAAAATGGTGGAGCTGCGCAAGGCCCACGCGGCCTCGGAACACCAGCGCCTTGCCAACCAGGCCATTTTAGAAGGTATTGCCGACCTGATGATGGTGCTGGATGAAGAGTTGCGTATTGTTTCCGTAAATCGGGTATTCCACTCTCTGTTTCCCAATGAAGACGTTGTGGGCAAGTTCTGCCACCAGTTTTTCCATGCCAGGGGTGGGGTGTGCCCAGGCTGCCCGGCGCTGCGTTCCCTGCACAGCGGTGATGTGTGCCGGGAAACCGCTATTTTTCATGTTCACGACAAAACCATGCATTTCGACATGGTGGCTTCCCCCCTGCCGGGGGAACAGGGGCGCGGTGTGCTGGTGTTCAAGCGCGATGTGACCCTGCAAAAACAGATGCAGGCCCAAATGTACCAGACGGAAAAAATGGCTTCCGTGGGCATGCTGGCTGCCGGGGTGGCTCATGAAATCAATAACCCACTCACCGCAGTAAGCGGCTTTGCCGAAGGCATTAAGAGGCGGTTGCCCCTGCTGGAAGACACTGTGCCGGAAGAATTGCGGCGTGACCTTGCAGAATATACCGACACCATTGTGCGCGAATGCATTCGCTGCCGCGACATTGTGCAAACCCTGATGAATTTTAGCCGCTCCGCGCCACTGCTACGTCTTGTGTGCTTGCATTCGTTGATAGAAGAAACACTTTCCCTATTACGCCACAACATAAAATTGCATCACAGGGTATTATTTTGTCTTGACCTTGCCAGCGGTTTACCCAAAATTTATGCAGACGACACCCAGTTGCGCCAGGTGTTGCTGAACCTGGTGACCAACGCCCTTGATGCCGTAAGCGCAGCGGGCGAAGAAGGTGGTACAGGGGTTATTACTGTGCGTACCCGTGTGGAACAGGGGGAAGTGGTGCTGGAAGTGGAAGATTCCGGCAAAGGCATTGCCCAGGAGAATCTGGCCTCCGTCTTTGAACCGTTCTTCACCACCAAGCCCAAGGGGCTGGGGCTTGGGCTTTCCATGTGTTACACCATGGTGCAGGCCCATGGCGGGCGTATTGCCCTGGCAAGCACCCCCCAGGGGGCCACGTGTGCCTCTGTTCGGTTGCCCCTTGCGGGTGAAGGGATAAATACCCCAGCAGGTGAGGGAGAAGGCCTTGCCACCGGGCCGGGCACAGGCAGGGGGGTATATGGCGGTTGATGTTTCCATGTGTTCTGTGCTGGTGGTGGATGACGAAGAATCCATTTGCCGCTTGCTGCAAAAGGAACTGGCAACCCCGGCCCGGCAGGTGCGTGCTGTGGGCTCTTTAACAGAAGCGCGTGCCCTGTGCGAGCGCGAGCCGTTTGATGCACTGCTCCTGGATGTACGCCTGCCCGATGGCAACGGCCTTGACCTTTTGCCCTTTGTGCGGCGCTGTTGCCCCCAGGCCAAGGTGGTGGTGATGACAGGCTACGCCGATGTGGAACTGGCAGTGCGGGCCATGCGCGAGGGAGCCTATGATTTTGTGACCAAGCCGTTTCCCCTGGAAAAGCTGGAAGTGGTGCTGTGCAGGGCCCTGGAACATGCCCGCCTGGAGCGGGAAAACGCCGGGCTGCGCTTTGCCGCCAAGGGGAATATATCTACCATGGTGGGGCACACTCCCCCGGTGCAGCAGGTGCGCCTGCTTGTGGAAAAGGTGGCCCCCACAGATGTGCCTGTGCTTATAACGGGTGCTTCCGGCACCGGTAAAGACGTTACGGCAGTTGCGTTGCACCGGGCCAGCCTGCGGGCTGCCATGCCTTTTGTGGTGAAGAATTGTGCGGGCTTGCAGCCGGAACTGGCCCGGACAGAATTGTTCGGCCACGCCAAAGGGGCGTTTACCCATGCCGTGAGTGCGACAGAAGGACTGTTAAGCCATGCCCACCGGGGCACGCTGTTTCTTGATGAAGTAGGGGAACTTTCCCTGGATGTGCAGGCCCAGCTTTTGCGGGTGCTGGAAAATAAGCGCTACCGCCGGGTGGGGGAAAAAGAGGAACGCCACGCAGACGTACGCTTTTTGTTTGCTACCAACAGGGACTTGGCAGAAGAAGTGGCCCAGGGGCGTTTTCATGAGGCGCTGTTCCACCGCATCAACGTGTTCCGCATTCATCTGCCCCCACTTGCCAAGCGCCAGGAAGATATTCCAGCCCTGGTCAGCCACTTCCTTGCCATGCTGCATAAGGGGCCAAATTCAGGCCAGGTAACGCCGGAAGCCATGGTCCATTTACTGGCCTATTCGTGGCCCGGCAATATTCGGGAACTGCGTAATGTGATGGAACGGGGGCTGATTTTGGCGGAACAGGGAATAATTACCCCGGACTGCCTGCCGCAGGAATTGTTGCGTACCGCCGTGCCTGAGTTGCCTGACACCATGCCGCAAGCTCAACCGCTGGGGGCCGTGCCCCAGGCGGGTGCCGCAAGCCCACAAGAAAGGCTTTCCCCCCTGGCTGCCATGGAACTGCGCCATATTCAGGCGGTGCTGGCAAGTACCCATGGCAATAAACGCCAGGCGGCCCTGTTGCTTGGCATTTCCCGTAAAACGCTGTACCGCAAATTGGCAAGCCTGCTGGAACCATAGCCGCATTGGTTGCTATTAGCGTAAGGGAAAGGCCCCGGCTGCGGCTTTTTGCAGCAGGTCATAGTTTGCTGCAAGGCAGTTTTTCAGTTCGTAGCGCTCCACAACCACCTGGCGTGCTGCACGGCGCATGGGGGCTATTTCCTCCGGGCAATTCACGGTGCGCTGGATGGTTGCGGCAACAGCTGCCGGGTCAAAAAAGTCCACCAGCAGGGCGGTTTTTTCGTGGGTGGCCACTTCTTGCACCGGGGCTGTGTTGGAAGCCACAAGGGGCGTTTCGCAGGCCATGGCTTCCAGCACAGACCAGGAAAGCACAAAGGGGTAGGTAAGGTACACGTGGGCCCTGGAAATGCGGAACATGGCCCGAAGTGCCAGGTACGGTATGCGCCCAAGAAAGTGGATGCGGGAAAGGTCGAGCTGGTTGTGCAGTTCTGTAAGGTACTGCTCTTTGTAGTTTTTGGCAGTGGCAGGTGCCGGGCTGTAACTTGTGCTGGTGCCCCCCACAATAAGAATGTGGGCATCGGGGTGGTTTTTTTGAATTTGGGGCAAGGCCCGCATGAAAGTATGAAAGCCCCGGTACGGTTCCAGGTTACGCGCCATGTAGGTAATAACAGGGGTTTCCCGGGTAAAGGTAATGGGTGCCCCCTTGGGCTGCTGCTGTCCTTCTGCTGTGCTGGGAATGGGGGTTTCATTCACGGCCACCACCATGCTGTCGCCAGGGGTGGCAAGGGGCTGAATGGTGAGTGTTTCATGGGGGTTTGGGCACATAAAGGTTGTGTCAATACCGTCATGCTGCACCACAGAGCGTTCCTGAATGTACCAGGGGTAGCGGGAAGCCTGCCATGCCGTGGGGCTTGAGCATACATTGGCCTGTTCCAGGGAAATAAGCTGGGTAGTGTTGCGCAAACGCACGCTGCACAGCCAGTCCAGGGAAACGGGAAATTCCGGGTCAAAGCCAATGTCTGCCTCGCCAGAGCGGAAAAAGAATTCCGCCAGCATAATCACAGGCGTGTGGGGGAACAGGTCGCGTATGAACAGCCCTTCACCCCAGCCGGGGTGCAGGCAAATAACGTCTGGCTCAAAATGTTGTTTGCGCAAGGTAACCAATGAACGCAACACCGTTTGGCCGCGCCGTGTTTCGGCTTCCGTGTTTTGCAAGTAATGGTGCGTTTCGTTCCCGGCCCCGGCGGGCTTGGCATAGCCAAGGGTGGTAATGCCCGGCAGGGAACCGCGGCGCATAATGTTTTCCGCTTCACCAAGGCCAATAACCTTGTTGCCGGGCTGGGCTGCGGCGTACCGGGCAAGGTGTAAAAATTGCCCAGGAAAATTTTGATGAATAAAAAGTATGTTCATACGTATGTGTGCAGCACCTGGCTGGGATTGAAGGTAAGTGGAGCCGCGCTTTCAAAGCGTAATAACGCAGTGTTTCCTTAGTGGCTGCCTGCTGTCATTTTTTGTCGCAACCACAAGCCAAGGGCTGTTCCTTCCTCATCGTTGTTCCCCACGGCAATGCCCAGGGTGCGTAAATCTTCCGCAATTGTCTGTTCCATGCGGGCAGATTCCATAAACATGAGGAACACCAAAGCCAGCACGGCTTCATTTTCTTCCCCTGGGGTGCATAAATGGGTCAGTTGGCTTTCTGGTGTGGTGGCAAAAAAGGTGTCGCAAAACAGGTTTACCCATTTTTCATACAAACTTTGAGGCAGCATGGGTACCAGGCGTGCAATGTTCTGGGCGGCGGTTTCGTCTACCCCCGGCACGGTAAGGCCCAGCACGTCGCTTAATGCTTCGTGGCGGCGTGCATGGTTGCTGGCAAAGCGCCCCATAAGGGTGGTAAATACAAGCTGGCGCCTTTGGTCTGTTTTCATGTTTGCTCGTTTTGCCTTGTGCCACAAGCACAATTTTGGTTGCATTGCCCAGTGCCTTGCTGGCATTGTGTGTGCAAGGCGGCTTGCAGGGAAAAGAGGTTCTTCTGCGCTATTGAGAGAGTAAGCATCTTAGACAGTTTTTCCGTGCTTGACAAGGTACTTGCCCGGTTTGCCTGTGATATTTTGCCACGCATGAGTATTAAGCAAACGCCGGTTCCATCGGCCGTGTTTTGCCGCATGCTATTTTTTCTTTGAAAAGCGCCCGCTGTGCAGGTATAATTCAAGGATTGCAATTTGTTCCCCTTGCTATTCGCAACTACAGGAGGCCCCATGCACCCACAATATGACATGCTGCTCTTTGCCAAATATATACTGACCCAAAATAGCTCCCGTGAGGTGCTGGAAGATGCCTGCCTGGCCATTTCCCAGGGCAAGGTGGCGGCCCTTGGCCCTGCTGCCAGCTTTGAGCAATGTACGGCAGGCAACACCGTGCACCTTGAGCATACCCTGCTTATGCCCGGACTGGTAAACGGGCACACCCATGCTGCCATGACCTTTTTGCGCGGCATGGCAGATGATTTACCCCTCATGGACTGGCTGACCAACCATATTTTCCCTGTGGAAAAACACCTGACAGAAGAAATTGTGGAAATTGGCACCCTGCTTGGCTGCGCGGAAATGTTGGCCACAGGCACTACCGCCTGCCAGGATATGTATTTGTTCACCCAGGCGGCCAGCAGGGCCATGGGGGCTGCTGGCATAAAAGCGCGGGTAGGGGAGGGAATTTTTTCCTTCCCTTCCCCGGCCTATGCCACGGAAGAAGAGGCATTTGCCTTGCTGCAAGAACAGGTAAAATACTGGCAAGGGCATGAACGGGTGCGCCTTGTGGTGGCCCCGCACAGTGTGTACACCACCACAGCCCCATTGCTGGAACGGTGCATGGCTTTTGCCCACCAGCATAACCTGCCCCTGCACATTCACCTTGCGGAAACAGCCACGGAAACAGAGCAAAGCCAGAGTCTGCATGGGCTGCGGCCTGTGGCCTATGCTGAACGCCTGGGGCTTTTGATGCCGGGCACCAGCATTGCCCATGGCGTTGAGCTGTTGCCTGAAGAAATAGCCCTGTTAGCCCAGCGGGGGGTATGCGTGGTGCATAACCCCAAAAGTAACATGAAGTTGGCCTCTGGCGTGGCCCCGGTGCCAGCCTTGCTGGCGGCAGGGGTACCTGTGGCCCTGGGTACGGATGGCGCTGCCAGCAATAACGCCCTGAACATGTTTGCTGAAATGAATGAGTGTGCTTTGCTGCACAAAGTTGTGGGGCAAAACCCCACCCTTGTGCCAGCCCAGGCCGTGCTGGACATGGCAACTTTGGGTGGGGCCACGGCCCTGGCCTGGGAAGGCCTTGGTTGCTTGCAACCGGGGGCCCCGGCAGATGTGATTGCTTTGGATATGCGCCGCCCCAACATGCAGCCCTGTTTTACCCCGGTTTCCCAGGTGGTGTATGCCGCTTCAGCCCATGAAGTGTGCCTGACAGTAGTGGACGGGCGCATTGTGTACCAGGATGGCCGCTATACCACCATTGATTACCCGCTACTGCTGCAAGAGATGGAGGGGCTTGTGCGCTGGGTTCGGGAAAACCGAGCGCTTCGGTAAAACAACGTTATGGCGTTGCAAATTGTTGGAGAAGGGAGTGCATATGCGCACCAATGAGTTCTTGGGAAAAGCGCTGGGTAATGGCTGCGGCATTGCGGCACATCTCTGTGGGCAGGCGTTTGTCTACCACAAGTTTCATGGCGTCTGTCATTCTGCGTATGTCCACGTCGGCCCAATGCATTTGCGGGGTAAACACAGGGAGCAGGGAACACATGCGCTGGGAAACGGGAACCATGGTGTATGGCAGGGGAATACTGTTGCTTGCGTCCATAAATTCCATGTTCCCGGAATAGCCTGTGGCAATAACGGGCTTGCCAAAGGCCATGGCTTCAGAAAGTCCCAGGCCCCAGCCTTCAGCGTGGTGCGCACTGACATAGGCATGGGAAATGGCGTGCAAGGCACCTATTTGGCCTGGGGTCAGGTCTCCTTCCATGCTGCGAACACCGGGAATATGCTGCAACGGAAGGGTAACACGATATTGCTTTATCACCAGGCGCACAGGCACACAAACCCTGGTGCGCAAGGCATTGAATGCGGCAAGAAGCCCTTCCAGGTTTTTTCTGGGGTTTAAGCCGTCAATAATAGAGAAAAACAGAATGGCCCCATCGTCTGCACCGGTGGCTTCCCTGGCATAGCGCACGTCTGCTGCGGAAGGAACAGGCCGCGTCACAATGTGTGGCACCACATGGGTGTTTGGCAAATGGGGTAAAAAAAGGCTTTGGCTGAAGTGCGAACATGTCCAAACCTGGGCGGCAGGGGCCAACAGTTCCGGGTAGCTGGCGGGTAGTTCGCTTCCTTCCCACACCGCATAAGCCGCAAAGGGCAGCCCCGCCACATCTGGGCGCTGGCTAAACAGAATGGGCAGGTGCAAGGGGTCGTCGTGAATGATAGCGGCTTGGCAGCCTGTCGCATCACTTTCCCCGGTGAGAACTTCAACCCCGTTTGCACGTAAGGCACGAATGAAGGCAACCCCGGCCGTGCTGTGGCTGATATATTTGCTAATGTGGTAATATATACGCATCCTAGCAGTGTATACTGCGGGGGGATGAGAATCAAGTGGGAACGTGTGCTCCCCTGGGGAAGAGTGCCAACATGGTGCTACAGGGCAGCACGAAGCAATAACGCGAAAAGGCCGCCCCAAGGGCGGCCTTTTACAATACATGGCAGCAGGTGCTTATTTAAAAGCAGCTTCAAACTTGGGCACAACGTCTTTTTTGCGGCTCATTACTTTGGGCAGCCACACGCTTTTGTCGGCTTTTACACCAAAGGCTTTTTCCACAATATCAGGGCAGTCTGTGCAAATAAGCATTTCCGAGCCTTCTTTCATGATGTCGGTAAGCAGCAGGAAGGCGCTGTGGCGGCCTTCGCCCTTTACCTTTGCAAGCTCGGCTGCCAGTTCGGCTTTAATGCCGTCCAGCATGGCAAGGTCGATAACTTCAAGCTGGCCAATGCCCACTTTTTTGCCGCTCATGTCAAAGTCTTTGTAGTCGCGGAACACAAGGTCGCGGGCGGGCACGCCGTCTACAGCAGATTTTACCTTGAACATATCCATGCCAAGGGCTTTGTAGTCTGTTACGCCAGCAATTTTTGCCAGGCCTTCCACAGCTTTCTTGTCTTCATCCGTGGTGGTGGGGGACTTGAAGATAACGGTGTCGGAAAGAATGGCGCAGAGCAGGCCACCGGCAATATTTTTGGGAATTTCAATGCCGTAAAAGTCGTACATGTTTTTAATGACAGTGCAGGTGCAGCCCACAGGCCAAACCCACATAAGCAGTGGGCTGGAAGTGGTTACATCGCCCAGTTTGTGGTGGTCTACCACAGCAATCAATTCTGCATCTTTCAGGTCGGCCGGGGCCTGGGGCAGGTCGGAATGGTCAACCAGCACTACTTGCTTACCAGCAACAGAAGTAACTACTTCCGGTGCCTTCAGCCCAAATTTTTCCAGAACAAATACGGTTTCAGGAGTGGGTGCGCCCTGGGCAGCAGCCTGGCAAGCTGTACCGCGTTTTGACATAAGGTCTGCAACCGCAATGGCGGAAATAACGCTATCGGTGTCCGGGTTTTTGTGACCGATGACAAGAGCTGCCATGAGTTTCCTCCGTAAGGAATTTGGGGAGTGCATGCGCAAGTCGCGCAAAAATATGCCGCTTGAATTTGTGTAAAATAGCACAAAGTGCTTTGCTTGCCAAGTCCTTCCTGCGGTTTTTCTGGATTTTTTTATAAGGGAAACACTGTTTACGTGTTTCCCTATGTCTTGTGGCAAAGTAAAAAGACCATAATCCACCCATAATTAGAATTCATTTGTCCTGTAAAATGTGTGGATTATGTGCTTTCTTCAAACATGGGATTTTCACTTGCCTGGGCATGGGGCTGAGCAGTGCCACTTGAGCAGTGGTCCCTGAGGAGCCAGTAGGCCATGGGGGAGGGGCTGAAGGCGTTTTCCTAAACAATAAAAGCCGGGACAAGCCCGGCCTTTGTTGTATTCAGGAAGCAGCAGGTGTTACTTGCCGCCCTTTGTGTCTTCTTCAGGCGCGCCGCCAGGGGCAGCCACAAACAGAATGGGGTAGTTGTCGTCAAAGCTGGCACGCACGCCCTGGGGCAGGGGCAGGTCAGCAATGCGCATGCCTGTGTTGATGTCAAACTTGTTGATATCAACCACAACTTTTTGTACCAAATCGCCAGGCTTGCAGAAAATATGAATCTGGTCGCGGTACAGGTCCATTTTACCACCCACTTTTACACCCTTGGGTGTGCCCACAAACTCAAGGGGTACGCGCACGCGCACTTCTTTGTTCATGTCCACGCCGTAAAAGTCAACGTGCTGGAAGCGCTGCTTGGTGGGGTAGTATTCTGCGTCCCACACCAGACAGGGGCAGGTGGTGGTTTTGCCGTTGTCGTCAATTTCCAGGTCGAAAATGGCAGTACGGCCAGTGGTGTTGTATACACGCATCAGTTCAGATTCACGCACCTGTACAGAAGCGGTTTTGCCTTCAGGGGTGTAGAATACAGCCGGAATTTGCCCTACGGCGCGCAGTTTGCGGCATGCGTTTTTACCCTTGGTGGTGCGAACAGTTGCTTTCAGTTGCAGTCGGGACATGTGTTTCTCCTTGGGAACCTCAGCCATGACGGAGCGCCGTTGCTGACGGACCTTTTTAATAAGAACAGATTCACTTAGAGTACATATACTCTTTAGGTGAAAAAAGGCTGTTATTCATTAAAAAGGACACTGACGGAGGATTCAGTATGAATGTTACGAATTGCTTTGGCCAGAAGGCCTGCTACCGAAATCACTTTGATTTTGGAGCAAATTTGCTGTTTGTCACCAAGAGGAATGGTGTCTGTAACGAAAATTTGGGAAAATGCGGAATTACACAGGCGGTCCAGGGCTGGGCCTGAAAGCACAGGGTGGGTTGCGCAGGCCATAACTTCTGTAGCACCATTTTTCAGCAGTACTTCGCCTGCTGCCACCATGGTGCCTGCCGTGTCTACCATGTCGTCCACAATGAGGGCGGCTTTGCCTTGCACATCGCCAATTACGTGCATGGCGCTGGCCTGGTTGGGGCGGTCGCGGCGTTTGTCAATAATGGCAAGGCCAGCTCCCATGCGCTTGGCATAGGCACGGGCGCGCTCTACACCACCAGCATCGGGGGAAACCACCACAAATTCTTTACCAAGCTGGCGAATGTGGTCAAGCATAACAGGGCCAGCAAACAGGTTGTCCACCGGGCCGTTAAAGAAGCCCTGAATCTGGCCTGCGTGCAGGTCTACGGTAACAAGGCGGTGCATGCCGGCAGCTTCCAGAAAATCTGCCACCATTTTGGCGCTAATGGGCGCACGGGGGCTCACTTTTCTGTCTTGGCGGGCATAGCCGTAGTAAGGCACCACAGCCGTTACCCGGCCCACGCTGGCGCGCTTGAGGGCGTCCAGCAACAGGCACAGTTGCATAAGGTTGAAGTTAACAGGGGCACATGTGGGCTGAATGACGAATACGTCACACCCGCGCACATTGTCGCCTACTTCAACACGAATTTCACCATCACTAAAGGTTTCGCACATGGCCGGGGTAAGGGAACACTGCAAGTGCTCGCATATGGCGTTGGCGAGGGCGGGGTTGGATGTGCCGGTAAGTATCTTGAGGGGACCTTGCATGGCAGTGCGCTTCCACGGCTAAGTGTTGATGGCAAAAAATTTCACAACGCCAAAAAGAAAAAAACCGCCCCAAGAGTATTGCGGCGGTAGTTTTCAGTAATTTTTGGCAGGGGCGGAAGGACTCGAACCCTCGGATGACGGGACCAAAACCCGGTGCCTTACCAACTTGGCTACACCCCTGCATTTTATACAGCCTGCAAATAAGTGATATGCTCACCCACTGCGGCGGACTGCGACGCTTTTCGGGCTTGCTCTTCAGTGCGGAACAGGCCAAATAAACTCGACCCGCTACCACTCATGAGTGCATAGATAGCTCCCGCAGCTTCAAGTTCCTGCTTTATGGTATAAAGCTTTGGAAATTCTTGAAAAACGACTTGTTCAAAATCGTTCTGCGGTTTCACCCCGTCAGCGAAGGAAGAAATATCCAGAACCTCGGAATAAGTCAAGCACTTTCTTTTTTTTCCGTAAATTTTTTTTCCTAAGGTGTCTAAAGCGTTGTATGCCCAGGCCGTATTCACGGCCACTGCCGGGCACACAAGGAGCAGCCACAAGCCTGCCACAGGGTTTGCTACCGGGGTAAGCTGTTCCCCAATGCCTGTGGCCAGGGCAGGCACATTATGCAGGAAAAAGGGTACATCTGCCCCCACTTTGGCAGCCATGGCATTTAAGGCTGTGTGGGGCAGGGGGGCAACACCTGCCGCCTGGGCCAGATGTTGCAAATGCAGCAGCAGGCCAGCGGCATTGGCGCTGCCACCCCCAAGGCCAGCCCCCATGGGGACCATTTTTTCCAGGTGCAGGGCAAGGGCAGGGGCAAAACCTGTGGCCTGGGCATACAGGTGCCAGGCCTTGGTCAGTGTATTGTGGTGCGGGTGTATGCCCTGTGCCGTGCAGGTAAGCACAGGCGGGTTCCCTGCCCCCGTTACGCCCCCAGCCTGTACACCTTGCGGTGTGCCTGGGCCCCCCAAGGCCTGTTCAGGAAGCTGTTGCACGGTAAGCACGTCGTGGGGGGTGTGCAGGGGCAGAAAAAGGCTTTCAAGGGTGTGGTAGCCGTTTCCCAGCCGTTCCAGCACATGCAGAAACAGATTGATTTTGCAGCCCGTTACAATGCGCGTGGCAGTGCCTGCGGGGGGTGTTTCGTGCGTGCTTTCAGGGCAAAGGGAAAAGGCTGTGGGCATGGGCTGTTTTACGCTTCTGTTGGGGGAATGGTTTCCACCGTGACATGGGTGTTGGTATACACACAAATTTCAGCGGCAATGTCCATGGCTTTGCGCACCACGCCTTCTGCAGACATATCCGGGCAGTTGCGGGTAAGGGCGCGGGCTGCGGCCAGGGCATAGGCCCCGCCGCTCCCAATGGCTGCTATGCCGTCGTCTGGTTCAATAACGTCCCCTGTGCCGGAAAGGATGAGAATGGTGGTTGCGTCTGCCACCAGCAGCATGGCTTCCAGGCGGCGCAGGTATTTGTCTTGCCGCCAGTCTTTTGCCATTTCCACAGCGGCTCGCACAAGGTTGCCCCCGTGGGTTTCCAGCTTGGCTTCAAACCGTTCAAACAGGGTAAAGGCGTCTGCTGTGGAACCGGCAAACCCCGCCACAATGTTACCTTTGTGCAGGCGGCGCACTTTTTTTGCGCTGTGCTTCATAACAATAGCCTGACCAAGGGTAACCTGACCGTCGCCTGCCAGGGCCACGGTATTGTTCGTTTTTACCGCAAGAATTGTTGTACCACGAAGTTGCATGGAGTCCTCTTAACTATTGTGTCCTTCAGGACGATTCGGTTTTGTTGGAGTGAACTACCAGAATTCGCGCCGCTCTTTGTAGCTTGTTTGAAAGCGTTCCAACTGGTTTTTTTCTTCAGCCTGCCTGGGCATGCCGTTGAGCTTTTCATAGAGTTGGGCTGTTTTAATTTTATTATTGGAATACAACGCTGCGTAGGCCATGTGTAAATAGGCCAGGAACATCTGGTTATTTTGCCCATGCAGGCGGGCCAACATTTCATGCAGTTCCACGTCTTCCGGCACAGCCCGCAGCACAAGGCGCGTGTTTGCAATGGCCTCGTTCAGTTTGCCTTCATCCCCCTGCACCCTGGCAAGGTAATAGCGGGCCATAATATCGTTGCTATCCATCTCCACAGCGCGGCGCAGCAGGGCCACGCCCTGGTCGCGGTTGCCTTTGGTGTAATGAAAGCGCCCTGCTTCCCGAATAATCAACTCATTTTTTGGGGCCAGTTCCATGGCTTTGGCAAAGGCGGTTGTGGCGTCGTTAATTCTGTTGAGGCGCGACCACAAAATGCCTTGCCCCATAAGGGCCAGGGCGTTAGGGCCTTTTTCAAGCTGGTTGGCAAAAGCGCGTTCGGCCATGTCCGGGTCGCTGTAGCGCCCACGCACCAGGGTTTGAATGCGCAGAAAGCGTGCGTCGTTGTCCGGCTTTTTACGCTGTCCTTCGGGCAGGCGGGCCACGCGCTGGGCCATGTTGTCTGTACGCTGGTGAATATCCGGGTGGGTGGAATAATAGGAAGGAATTTTGCTTCCCATCATAATTTGTTTTCTGCCCAGCACCTTGAACGCGCCGCCCATGCCCTGGGGGTTGAACCCTGCCTTGGTCAGGTAGTTCATGCCCACTTGGTCGGCTTCATTTTCATCTGCCCGGCTGTAACTGAGCATGGCAGCTTGGCCTGCGGCCATGGAGCCAGCCATGGCTGCGGAACCGCCTTCCCCCCCCATGAAAGCCCCGGCAAGGGCCCCCACTATGGAAAGAATACTCACCACCCGGCCTTGCTGAATGCGGCTGGCAATGTGGCGCTGGGTAACGTGGGCCATTTCGTGGGCCAGCACCCCGGCCAGTTCAGCCTCATGGCTCATGGCAAGAATAAGCCCGGTGAATACAAATACATAGCCACCGGGGGTGGCAAAGGCGTTTACCGCATTGTGGCGCACTACACTGGCAGTAAAAGGAAAGGGCTGGGCTGGCATGGTTTTGGCCAACCGTGCCACAAGGTCGTCAATATACGCTGTTATTTCCGGGTCTTGCACCAGGGGGAGTTGGGATTTAACGAGAATATTAAACTTTTTGCCAAGTTCTGCCTCGTCTTTTACCGTGAATTCCCAAAATGCATGGGCAATGGGGGCAGGCAGGCAAAGGAGCAGCACAAGCACGGCGCATAATGCCTGCTTGCATAAGGCCCGGCTGCACAGTTTTTGCACCCAATTCGTTGTAATCAGGCTATGTCCCATAACGCACCCTCTGGGGTATCGCGCACTGCAACGCCAAGCTCGGCAAGAGCATCCCGAATGGCATCGGAGCGGGCAAAGTCTTTACTGGTTCTGGCTTCAAGGCGCTCTTGCATCAGCGTTTCCACTTTGGCAATGTCCAGGTTCAGGCGGGCAGCCTTTATGCTGCGCAGGGCCTGTAAAAAAGCTGTTGGTTGCTGGCTGAACAGGCCCAGCACCACGCTTGCCTTGGCAAAGGCTTGGGCCATGTGGGCCAGCACGTGCCGTGCCCCGGCGTTTTTGCGCAGGCCTTTGTCGTCCAGTACCCGGTTAATAAGGTGGCCCATACTGTTCATGTAGCCAAGGGCTGCGGCGGTGTTCAAATCGTCTGCCATGGCTTCGTCCCATTGGCGCATAAGGCTGGCGGCTTCTTCTTCCAGTTCTTTGGGGGCCGTGCCGCCTTTGGGTTCCGGTTTTGCCAGTTCTGCCTGCAAGGCCTGCAATGTTTCATACATGCGCTTGCAGTTCTTTTCTGCATCTTCCATGGCTTCTGGCGTAAAATCTATGGGGCTGCGGTAGTGGCGGGCCAGCAGGAAAAAGCGCAGCACTTCCGGCAGGTGTGTTTTGTAAATGTCGCGCAGGGTGGTGAAGTTGCCAAGAGACTTGGACATTTTCTCCGCATTGATTTGCACAAACCCATTATGTACCCAGTAGCGGGCAAATCCTTTCTGGGTGGCGGCTTCTGTTTGGGCCAGTTCGTTTTCATGGTGGGGGAACACCAGGTCTTGCCCGCCGCCGTGAATGTCCAGGGGCAGGGAAAGGTGCTTTTCTGTCATGGCAGAGCATTCAATGTGCCAGCCGGGGCGGCCTTGGCCCCAGGGGCTTGGCCAGGAAGGTTCTCCTGGCTTTGCGCCTTTCCACAGGGCAAAGTCCATGGGGTCCTGCTTTTCTTCACCAGGGGCAACCCGTGCGCCTGCCTGCATTTCATCCAGGCTTCTGCCGGAAAGTTTGCCGTAAGGCTCAAAAGAACGCACCTTGAAATACACATCCCCGGAAGGGGTGGCATAGGCGTGCCCCTGGCCAATAAGGGTTTGGCACAGGGCAATCATTTCTTCAATATGTTCGGTAGCTTTTGGCTCAATATCAGCCCGTTGCACCCCTAAAAGGTCCATGTCTTCATGGAAGGCGGCAATGTAGGTGCGGGAAATGTCCGCGCAGCGTTCTGCAATGGCTTTGCCTTCTGCCCCTTCTTTAATGGCGCGGTTGATGATTTTATCATCCACGTCGGTAAAGTTGCGCACAAACGTCACCTCCAGCCCAAGGGAGCGCAGGTAGCGGGCCAGCACGTCGAACACCACGGCAGAACGGCCATGCCCAATATGGCACAGGTCGTAAGTGGTTATACCGCAGGCATACATGCCCACCTTGCCGGGGGTTACGGGAACAAAGGGTTCTTTCTTGCGGGTAAGGGTATTATAAATTTGCATAATTACCTGTATTATTTTGATGCAGTAATGGTGTTAAGGGCAAGCTTGGCAATGCGGCCTGCATGCCTGCCGCCTTCAAATGCAGTGGTCAGAAAAATGCGGGCCAGCAGGCAGGCAAGGCCAGGGGCTGTTACCCGTTCACCAAGGCACAGCACATTGGCGTCGTTATGGGCGCGGGTGGCCTGGGCATGAAATTCATGGGTACACAGGGCCGCACGTATGCCTTCATGGCGGTTTGCCGCTATGGACATGCCAATGCCCGTGCCGCATATCAAAATGCCCTTACCACCTGTTTCCAGTACTTTTTGGCACAGGCGGTGGGCAAAGTCCGGGTAGTCGCAACTTTCACCGGTGTAGGTGCCCACATCCTCGGCCTGAAAGCCCACCGTGGGCAAATATTCCACAAGGGCGTTTTTCAGGTGCAGCCCTGCGTGGTCGGAGGCAATATATAAAGGAGTAGTAGCGGTCATTGTATTTCCTTGGCGCGTGGTTTAATTTATGTATAGTATTGGGGGACGCTGTCCCCCAAACCCGCCTTTTTCCGCTCGGGCTTCGTGGAAATGTACAGGCAGCAAAGCTGCCAGTACCCTCCGCCCTCACTCCACGGCTCGCAACGCTCGCGACTGCCGTCGGCTTTGAGGGCATGCTGCCGTTGTACCCCCATTTTCGTTTACCTTTCCGCTATGCGGAAAAGTAAACGTAGATGCGGGTTCCAAGGGCATCATGCCCTTGGCGGTGGGGGGTGGGGAGGCAGAGCCTCCCCAATGTTCTTGATTATACGTTGCTTGTACTACTGTTCCAGGGGGCGTTCTGTTACGCCTTTGGGCAGTACAAGGCTCATATTTTCTTTGGTGAATGGAGCGGGCATGGCGGCTATTTCCTTGAGTACGAGCAGGGCACCGTAGCCGTTGGGGTGGCTTATGCGCAATTTTGCGGGGCGCAGGCTGCCTGTTTTTTCAGGTTCAATGCCAATAACCCAGCCTTTGTCTCCATTTTCCTGCCATTCAATGGGGACCCCTTCAGGGGAAAGTAGCAGGCTGCCCCCCAGGGGGGCTGTGGGCAGGGGAAAGCGCACCCCTTCCTGGCTTACAATGAAACCTGAGGGCATGGGCGCTTCAAGGGAGGCCCCGGCAGGCAGTAGTAGCACGTGGCCCCGCCCGGTAAGCATTTGGGTAAGGCTGTGTAAATCAAGGGGAATAGGCACCCCGAAAGAAGCCAGGGTGCTGGCCCCCTCGGGGTGCACGTAGGCTACGTTTTCATCGGGCACAAAGGCGGTAAAGCTGTGTTCTGTTTCTCGCACTTTGGCCACAACGCTGCCAACGCCTGCCAGTAAGTCCAGCCGCAAAGGGTAGGGGGAGCCGGGCTTGCCGTTCCCCCACAGCAAGGCACTTACCCGCTGCGTTTCCTGCGGGGTGGTGTAGCGAACAGATGCGCTGATGCGAAAGGCCCCTTGCGTTCTGGGCACGGCCTTGGCCCGCACAAGGTAGCTGCGCCATGCGGTTTGGGCTTTTTGGTTTTCTGCACTGGCAGGGGCATTGCCTTGCTGGGTGCCGGGTGCGCCTTGGGCCTGCGCGCCTGCATTGGGCACGGGTTGCTGGCCTTGGGGTGTTTGTTTTGAGTTAGTGGCACAACCGCTTGCCAACAGCAAGGCACACAGGCTAATACCTGCCCAACAGGAACGGGAGAAGGGGAAGGGGTACTTCATAATATAATGATGTGTATTACTTGTTCAGTGCGTCGCGTTTTTTGCGAATTTCTACCGCGTTGTCCGGGGAGCGCTTCAGGGCTTCGTCGTACCCCTTGATGGCCTCATCCTTTTTCTTCAGGGCGCGGGCAATGTCGCCATAATGTTCCCAAATGGTGGGTTCATCTGCACCAAGTTCAATGCTCTGGCGAATGCTGCCCCATGCTTCTTTATAGTTACCCAGGCGATACTGTGCCCAGGCAAGGGAATCTAGAATTTGCCACGCCCCCGGGTCTTCCTGTACTGCTACAGTAAGCAGTTTCAGTGCGCGGGGCAAGTCTTTGCCAGCTTCCGCCAAACTGTAGCCCACGTAGTTCAGGGCACGGGAATTGCGTGGGTTTTGGGCAATAATGTCTTCCATCAGGCGCATGGCCTTTTTGGGGTTGCCGGCCTCATCTTCCACTGTGGCCATTGTGTACAGCAGGTCTTCATTGCCGGGGAAGGTTTTTAAGGCCGTGGCAATAATTTTGCGGGCATTGTCAAAACGCCTTTCCGCCATGCTGGCATACGCTTCCAGTTCCCAAAACACGGTGTTTTCTTTGAAGGCGTTTTGTCCTTCCCGTGCCAGGGTGGCGGCTTTGGCAAACTGTTTTGCCACAAGGTGCAAGCGGGTACGTCGCTCAAGCGCCTCTTCATACAAAGGATTTTGGGGCGTAATGGGGGTGAGCTGTTCCAGGGCTTTTTCTGTATTGTCTCCATCGTTGAGGTAGACAATGGAAAGTGCCATGGCCACTTCGTCGGCTTTGGCCCCGGCTGTTTTGGCAAATTCCAGCACTTGCCGGGCCAGGTCGTGCAGGTCACGTTCGCTCAGCAACAGGGCCGACTGTATGATAATACCCGGTGTTTCCCCCCGCTGCTTGATGAATTCCACCGCTTTTTGTGGTTCTTTGGCTTCAATATGCAGCACAATGATGCGAAAGAACAGTTCCTGCGCTTCCGGGGCAAGGGAATAGGCGGTGCTGTAGGCTTGCACCGCTTCATCCGGCTTTTGGCGTTTTTCCGCCAAATAGCCAAGGTCTATCCACACTTCCGGGTCTTCCGGGGTGGCTTTGCTCAAGTCTTGCAGAACGGTTTTGGCTTCGTCCAGCTTGCCTGTGCTTTGCAGAATGCGGGCTTGCAAATACATGGTTTGGGGGTTTTCTGCTGTGGGCAGGCGGGGCAGTAGTTCCCCGGCTTTTTGCAGGTTGTTGTCTTTTAAGTGCAGGCGCACCAGTTCATTCACCACCGCAGCATATTCCTGGAGCGATTTTTCGTTGCCCGCGTTTTGTGTGGCATTGGTGCCAGCCGGAAGCGTGGCATTTTTGCCTTTTGCCGTGGTGGGCTTGTAGGTATTAACAAAACGGGTAAGCAACTGAATGGCTGCCTGTGTTTCCCCTGTTTCGCTGTGGGAAGTTGCCAGCAACAGGGTAAGAATGGCGTCGCCAGGGTATTTTTGCAGCCCTTCAGCGGTAATTTTTTTTGCTTCACCGTAATTTTTCCAGTTCAGCAAAATGGTGCCTGCATCGCGGTACAACTCCCTGGAAGAATCCAGGCGAATGAGAGACTTGAGGGCACGCACTGCCGAGGGGCTGTCGCCTTCAATGGTGGCGTCCGAAAGAACAAGGTAGTGGTACAGGCGTTGGGCTTCCGGGGAAAGGGCCTGGGCCTTGGTGAAAATGCCGCCAGAGTGAGAAGCGGCACAGGCCGCCATGCTGAACCCGCACAGGGTAAGCAGCATAACACTTAAAAAAGGCAGGCATAGCCTGGGGGTAATACCGCCAAAGCTTTGTGCGCCAAAGGGAAAGGAACCATGAAAGCCGAAGGAAGAGGGGCGCGGCATGTTTAGTGTATCCATTCTTGAGAGAAGTCAGTAATGTTTTTAAGCAGGTGGTCACGTACTTTTTGCAGCAGGCGTGCTTCAATTTGCCGCACCCGTTCGCGGGTAATGGAAAAATGTTCGCCAATTTCCCGCAGGGTCACAGGGTCGTCGGAAAGAAGGCGGGTATGCAGAATGTATCTTTCCTTGTCTGAAAGGGAAGGTTCCAGGTCTTCCAACCGTTCCCGCACAAGGTGGGCCATTTGCTTGTTGTTCAGGGTTTCTTCAATGCCAGGGCCAAGGGCGGGCAGGTAGTCCATGCGGGTGCTGCCGCCTGATTCATCCTCGTTCACAGGGGTATCCAGCGACATATCAAAGCTGTCCAGCCGCTGTTCCATTTCAATAATCTGTTCACGGGTGGTGTTCAAGCGTTCCGCCAGCACTTCCGGGTCTGGCTCATACCCCTGGGCAATAAGGTGCTGGCGCTCTCTGTTAAGGTTATAAAACAGCTTGCGCTGGGTCTGGGTTGTGCCCACTTTGACCATGCGCCAGTTATCCATAATAAATTTAAGGATGTATGCTTTAATCCAGAAACTGGCGTAATAGGAAAACTTGATGCCTTTTTCCGGGTCGAACTTGCTTACAGCCTTCACAAGGCCTACATTCCCTTCCTGCACAAGGTCCAGCACGTTTTGCATCCAGCGGCGCTGAAAGTCCATGGCAATGCGCACCACCAGCCGCAGGTGCGAAGAAACAAGACGGAACGCTGCGTCCGGGTCGCCTGTTTCCTGCACCCGGCGGGCCAGCATAATTTCCTCTTCAGGTTGCAACATGCTGAATTTGCTGATTTCGCGCAGGTAAAGCTGCAAGGAATCTTTGGACTGGTCTGCAAGGGCAGGCGTAAGGGCAAACCTCCCTTCCATCATGCCAAGGGCCAGGGGTTTTTGCAGCGCTTCGTCCGAAAGGTCAATGTCTACAGGAACGTCACCTTCTTCCAGGTCGTCCAGGGCATCGCCTTCGTCCTCTTCTGGTTCCAGCAGATCAACTTCAGGGGTTGCAGGCGTGCTTTCATCTTCCGTCGGGTCCGGGGGGGCGGGGGCTTCGGCCTTGGCTTTCCCCTTTTTTTTGCCGGGGGGGGCAGCAGTTTTTTGCTGCTTGGGGGGTGTTTTCAGAGTTGCCATAGCGCTATATATTTGTTTAGAATGTCATTTCTAGGTAGGGTACCGGGGCTGTGTGGGCCTGCATGGGCTGCATGTGGAATGCCGCTGCTTCGAGGCGCATTGACTTGCCACAGGATACGTTATTTTGCCTGTTATGTATAGGTGTTTTTAAGGAAGCACAGCCCGAGTGTTTTCTTACGTCTTTTTTACGGAGCGAAAAGACGAGAACCTACTAATAATGAGTGGATTCTGTGCCTTTCCCAACTAAACGGATTTTGCTTGGTTGGGCCTGGAGCTGATTAATGGCAATTAATCAGCGATTCCTTAAAGATACCGCCAGATGCGGGAGCAACGGCCTGAACCGTGAGGAGAAATATTGTGAATTCATTTGCCAGCCTGCTTGCTGCCCGCAAGCGTTTGCTTTTTGATGGTGCCATGGGAACAGAACTGCAAGGCCGGGGGCTTGTGGCAGGCCAAAGCCCGGAGCTGTTTTCCCTTGAACACCCGGAAATTTTGGAAGGGGTGCATGCCGACTATGTCGCTGCCGGGGCTGACTTGCTCACCACCAACACCTTTGGCGCTTCCCGGTACAAGTTGCCCAAGGAGCTGGAACCTTACGCCTTCAACAAACGCATGGCCCAAACTGCCAAAGCCGCCGCCAGCCGGGCTGGCAGGCCTGTGTTTGTTGCGGGGAACGTGGGGCCCACCGGGGTGTTTCTTGCCCCCATGGGCGATGTTTCCTTTGAGGCCATGGTGGAAGCCTTTGCAGAGCAAATGCGCGGGCTGGCCGACGGTGGTGCCGACCTGCTTTTTATCCAAACCCAGTACGACATTGCTGAAGTGCGGGCCGCGGTGGTGGCAGCCCGGCAAGTGTGCCGTTTACCCATAGTAGTTTCCATGACCTATGAAGATGGCGCGACCCTGACAGGTTCCGGCGTGCCTGTGTGCATTGCCACCCTTGCCAACATGGGGGTGGACGTTGTGGGCATGAATTGCAGCGCTGGCCCGGTGGAAATGGCCCCCCATGTGGCGGCTATGCTGGCAGAATCGCCCTTGCCCGTGTTGGTGCAGCCCAATGCAGGCCTGCCCCAGCTTGAAAACGGGCGCACGGTGTTTCCCCTTGGGCCGGAAGAATTTGCCACCCTCACGGCACAGTTTGCCAAGGCCGGGGCCCAGGTGGTGGGGGGGTGCTGTGGCACAACGCCTGCCCACATTCGCGCCTTGCGCAATGCTGTGGAAGGGTTGCCAGCCCTTGAACCGCGCCCGGTTTTCCCCGGTGTGGCCCTTACCACACGCAGTTCACTGGTGCGCATTGGCGCGGGGTTTCCTCACCAGCTCATTGGCGAGCGCATCAACCCCACAGGGAAAAAGGCGCTTACTGCGGCCTTGCAGGCAGGGGAACTGCAATTGGCCATGCAGTTTGCTGAAGAGCAGATTGCCGCCGGGGCAAAAGTGCTGGATGTGAACGTGGGTGCCCCCATGGTGGATGAAGTGCGCCTGCTGCCGGAATTGGTAAGCCGCCTTGCTTCCGCTGTGCCTACCCCGCTGGTAATTGATTCTTCCAACCCCGAAGCGGTGGAAGCAGCCCTGCGGGTGTACCCGGCATCCCCCCTGGTAAACTCCATTAGTGGAGAAGCAGGGCGCATGGCCCGCCTTGGGCCGCTGTGCCGCGATTATGGCGCGCCTTTTATTTTGCTGCCCTTGCAGGGCGGCTCCCTGCCCGTTACAGCGGCGGAACGCATTGCCGTTATTGAAGCGTTGCTGGCAGAAATGGACGCCCTTGGGGTGCCGCGCCGCCTGGCTGTGGTGGATATTCTGGCCTTGACCATTTCTTCCAGCGAGCAGGCCGCAGCAGAATGTGTACAAGTTATTCGCCACTGTGAAAACGTGCTGGGCCTGCCCACGGTGTGTGGCCTTTCCAATATTTCCTTTGGTCTGCCCGCACGTGACCTGGTGAATGCGGCGTTCCTTACCCTTGCCACCGGGGCCGGGCTTTCCGCTTGTATTGCCAACCCAGGGGCACCGCGAGTGGCTGAAGCCCTAGACACCCTACGCCTGTTGCAAGGCAATGACGAAGGGGCAGAATCCTTCATCGCCCGCTATTCAGGCTGGAAGCATTCTGGCGGGGAAGGGAGCGGGGCCGCTTCCGGCGGGAATGCACCTAGAACAGGGGGGGCAGGCAGCCCTGCCGGGGCAGCCCAAACCCTGGATGAAGCGGTGATTAAAGGGGATAAGGCTAAAACTCTGGAATTAACCCAGGCGGCACTGGATGCAGGCAACGACCCCTTCTCCCTGGTAAATGATGTGCTCATTCCGGCCATTACCCAGGTGGGAGACAAGTATGAACGTAAGGAATATTTCCTGCCCCAGCTTATTCGCTCTGCCGAGGCAATGCAGGCAGCTTTTGGCATTTTGCGCCCCCTGCTTGCCAAAGATTCCCGCACAACCGAAAAGCCTGTTATCATACTGGCTACAGTGGAAGGCGACATTCACGACATTGGCAAAAATATTGTCAGCCTGCTTATGAGCAACCACGGGTTTGAGGTGGTGGACCTTGGCAAAGACGTGAGCGCCGGGCGCATTGTGGAAGCTGCTTGTACCCACAACGCCAAGCTCATTGGTCTTTCCGCCCTGATGACCACCACCATGGTGCGCATGCAAGACACTATTGCCCTGCTGCGGGAACGCAACCTGGAAAAAAAGGTGCTGGTGGGGGGGGCTGTGGTGACAGAAGCCTTTGCCCGTTCCATTGGCGCGCATTATTCAAGTGACGCGGTGGACGCGGTACGTTTGGCCAAGGAACTATTTGCTGCCCAGTGAGGAAACGCTGCGGTATTCTGTTTGGCAGCACTCGTTTCATAAAAAGCTTATGGCTTGGCATACGAAAACATGAGCGTTTCCAATGAGCCCGCGCCGTGATTTTGTTAAGGCTGCCTAAATGACGGCTATTTTGTGGTCAGTAATTGCCATGACGCAGGGTGGATTTTTTTATGGAAACTGTGTAAGGTAATTTACCTTAGGCATGAATCTTGCCTCAATAGTAGGGCAACTGGCTTGAATGCAAGAGAATCTCTTTAATTCACGTTTGGCGCACTTCCCCCTTGGGCTTGGTCTGCTTGGGGTACACAGGTACCGCACGGTTTCCAAACAAGAAAAATGCCATTTCTTTGCTGGGGCAGTTTTTGTGCATGAATTACTCAACTTTCTACAAGGAACAACTGATAACTCAGCGTTTCCATAAAAAATGCTTATTGCAGGAGGGGTGTATGTTTTCTGTTCGTAAGCTGGTGTTGCCGGCTCTTTTGTGTGCCTTTGTTCTTGCGGGTGTATCCATAGCCGTTGCAGCCCCTGCTGTGACGGAAATGACAGCCCAGGGGCTGGTGAAAAAAATCAGTGAATCCAAGGGTAAAGTGGTTGTGGTGAATATTTTCGCCTCCTGGTGCCCTCCCTGCCGGGAAGAAGTGCCCGGCCTTATTGCCATACGGAAAAAGTTTTCCCCGGAAGAGGTTGTCATTCTTGGGGTTTCTGTTGATGAAGCCACAGAAGCAGGCAAGCCGGGGGAACCCAAGTTTTCCAAGGCACTTCAGGCCTTTATGGCAGAAATGTCTTTCAACTTTCCGGTGTTTATTGCTGCAGAAGGATTTGTGCGTGAAGTGGGTATAACCGCTGTACCACAGCTTTTTGTGTACGACACAAAAGGCAAGCTTGCTTTGAAGCACAAAGGATTTGCTTCCCAGGAAGAAGTGGAAGAAATTATTACCAAACTGAAAGCAGGCAAGTAAGCCATAGGCTTTTTTGACCACGGTGGCACATAAGTGCCTGCTGGCAACCCGGAGCATTTTATGGTATATGCTCCGGGTTTGCTGCTTTTGTTGGGGAAACGCTGATTTATTCCGTTTGGCTTCGTTGCTTCGCTTTTTTCAGGTGCTCTGCCTGTGTTTTGTATACAAAAGGATTGTTATGTCTGCGTTACTACGCAATGCCACTGTAAAGGATGTGAAGAATATTCACGCCGCTTTGCTGGAAGGGGCAGGGCAGGGAGTTATTTTACCCCGTTCCCTTTCCCAGTTGTATAACCACAGCCGGGAATTTGTGGTGCTGGAAGAAGAAGACGGCACTTTTCTTGGCTGTTCTTCCCTTTCAATTATATGGGAGGATTTGGCAGAAGTTCGCTCCCTCTACGTTGTGGCAGAAGCCAGGGGCCGAGGCTTAGGCCGAAAGCTGGTGGAAGCGTGCATTGAAGAAGCCCGCGGCCTGGGCATTATTAAAGTATTTGCCCTTACTTACCAGGAAGCGTTTTTCCGGTGCATGGGGTTTGATGTGGTGGGCAAAGACACGCTGCCTCAAAAAATTTGGGCCGACTGCATTCACTGCGTGAAATTTCCGGACTGCGATGAAATTGCCATGCAGCGAACTTTATAAATTCCCTCTGTAAAGGTACTGCAAACAAATTGTTTGCCGATATGAAAGACAAGAAGCCCGCAATGGCGGCCTGCGTGGCAGCGCCCGCCGCAAGCGTTTGGAGCGAACAATGCAAGTAAAATCCCTTTCCGTTCAGTATAGTGCAGAAGAAATTGACCAGCGGGTGCGCTTTTTGGCCGCACAAATTAACAGTGATTATCAGGACAAGCCCCTGGTAATGATTTGTGTGCTGAAAGGGGCCTTCATGTTTTTTTCCGACCTTGTGAAGCATGTGACCGTTTCACCTGAGGTGGATTTTGTACGGGTTGCCAGCTATGGTATGGGTACCAGCAGTACAAAAACCATCAGCTTCACCAAGGATGTGGAAATTTCCCTGCAAGACAAACACGTACTTTTGGTTGAAGATGTGGTAGATTCAGGCCAGACCATGCAATTTCTTATTGCACAAATGGCTGCACGCGGGGCTGCCTCGCTTAAAGTGGCTGCCCTGGTAGACAAGCACGAACGCCGTGAGGTTGCCGTGCAGGTTGACTATGCAGGCTTTTACGTGCAAGAAGGATTCATTGTGGGGTACGGGTTGGACTATGCGGAACGCTACCGTGAACTTCCTGCTATTTATGTGGCCGAATTGTGATACTTTCAGCGTTTGAAAGGTGAATGAAACGAATGATTATTACCTGCCCTCATTGCACTGCCTCGTTTTCGGTGGCTGATGAAGCCTACCGGCCCGGGCGCAAGGCCCGCTGCTCTCAATGCCGTCATGTGTTTGCCATGCCAGCCTTGCCCGGCGCTTCTGCTGGCCCTGTTGGGGGTTCTGGCCCAACGCCTGCTGGATCTCTTGCATTTTCCGGGGGGGGTGGGGCTGCCCCAAATGATGCTGATTTTGCCATGGGCCCTGGCCCGGCAGGCCAGGCTGCCCCCAAGAAAGCAAAAAAAAGCTGGTTAAAATACATTGTGCTTGGCTGTGTAGCGCTTGCCTGCATTGCAGGGCTTGCTTTTGGTGGATTACTGCTGAAAGACGCCTACACGGAAAAGAAAGCCATTGATACCGTAAAGGCCCGGCGTGAAGCGCGGGAACAGGAAGCCAAAGACCGCAAAGAGCAAGACGCGCAGGTAAGTTCCATTACCTTGGTTAATGTGCGCCAAACAGTGGTGGAAAATAAACGCATTGGCCCCCTTGTGGTTATTGAAGGGTACGCCAGAAATGATTACGACAGCCCGCGCGAATTTATTGAGGTGGAAGCGCTTTTGCTGGATAAGGCTGGCAAGGTGCTTGGCCGGGCCAAGCAGGCGGCAGGGGTTTCCCTTATGCTTACCCAGCTTCAGGTGCTCAGCCTGGATGAACTGGGCAAAGCCTTGAACAACCCCGTGGACATATTGAGCAAAAATGTCAATATCCTTCCCGGTGGGCAGGTGCCTTTTCTGGTGGTATTCAGCGGGGTGCCGGAAGATTTATATAGCTATGAAGTGCGCCCCATTCGAGCGGAAATTCCCCCGGCCCAAGGGCAATAAGGGGCGCATGGTACGCGCACAAAGTGGCCCCGCATGGGGCCATTTTTAATGGGGGAGTGTGCTGGGCCATTGACCGTACAGCCCATTTTTCCTTTTTCAGGTGCTTATAATTACGATAGCCTCCCCTGGCCCCCAGGGTGAAGGCAGGAAACAATATGGCAAAAATGCGTGAAATTTATGTGTGTTCAGAGTGCCAGAGCCGTACCAGCCAGTGGAAGGGGCAATGCCCCACCTGTTCTGCCTGGAACTCATTGCAGGCCATGCAGGTGAGTGTGGCCACCCCCGGCAGGGCCATGCCCGCCAGTGGCAGGGCAGAGCAAATTGCCCCGCTGGCCGAGGCCCCGGAAACAGGGGGCGCGGTGTTCAGCACCGGGTTGGAAGCGCTGGACAGGGTACTTGGGCAGGGGCTTTTGCCGGGGGCAGCCCTGCTTTTGGGAGGGGAGCCTGGTATTGGCAAGTCTACCCTGCTGCTGCAAACCGCCGGGGCAGTGGCCGCTTCCGGCCGTAAGGTGGTGTATCTTTCCGGGGAAGAATCCCTAACGCAAATCAAAAACAGGGCAGAGCGCCTTGGGGTGCTGCACGACAACCTGCTGGCTCTTGCCACTTCGCAGGTGGAAGATATTTTTACAGAGCTGGAAAGCGCCCACCCGCCAGCCCTGCTTATTCTGGATTCTGTGCAAACTGTGTCTTCGCTGCGGGCAGAAGGGTTGCCTGGCAACGTAAGCCAGGTGCGGGCCGTAGCAACGGAAGTGGTGGAGCGTTGCAAAAAAGTGGGCACCGCTGTGGTGCTTGTGGGGCACGTTACCAAAGAAGGCACCCTGGCTGGCCCACGGTTGCTGGAGCACATGGTTGATACCGTTATCAGCCTGGAGGGGGACAGGCAGCAGGTGTTCCGGCTGTTGCGTGTTTTGAAAAACCGCTTTGGGCCAAACCAGGAACTGCTTATTTTCCAAATGGCAGAAAAGGGCATGGAACTGGTGGAAGACCCTTCTACCTATTTTTTGGGCGCGCGGGACGCCACACTTTCCGGTACAGCGGTGGTTATGGCTGTGGACGGACAGCGCCCCCTGGCGGTGGAAGTGCAGGCCCTGGTAACCCGCAGCTACCTGAGCATTCCCCGGCGTACTGCCCTGGGGTTTGATGTGAACAGGCTGCACCTGTTGCTTGCCGTGCTGGAAAAACGCCTGAACCTTTCCTTTGGGCAGGTTGATATTTATGCCAAGGTAGGGGGCGGCATGAAGTTGCAAGACCCGGCCATGGACCTTGGCCTTGTGGCGGCAGTGCTTTCTTCTTTTTACGACCTGCCCTTGCCGGAGCGGGCCGTGCTGTGGGGCGAGGTAGACCTGAACGGGCAAATTCGCCCCGTGTTGGGGCAAACGATTCGAGAAGCCCAGGCTTCCCGCCTTGGTTACACCCCGGTGCTGTGCCCGGTGGGGGGAAGCTTTCCTGGCTGTTCCACCCTGGTGGAAATGCAGCGCAACCTTTTCCCCCCACGCAAAAAGCCTGTAGCGCCTGCTGGCAGGCCCACTGGTGGCGCTGCCCCTGCCGGGAACAACGGCAGCACCGGGAACAACAGCAACAGTGGAAATAGGGTAGGGTAACTGTGCCTGTAACCTACTCTTTTCAGGGAATTTTATAGAAATACAAGTAAAACTAAAAAAAAGACTTTACTTCCAGCAATTTTTTCCTTATTTAGTAGTTGTTCCTAATAAGAACTGCCACAATAACGAACTAATTACTTTCAAGGAGAACAAATATGTCTAAGACTCAAGAAAATCTCATGGCTGCATTTGCTGGTGAATCTCAAGCAAACCGTAAATACCTGGCATATGCCAAGCAGGCTGAAAAAGAAGGTCTGCCCCAGGTTGCCAAACTGTTCCGCGCCACTGCTGAAGCAGAAACCCTGCACGCCCTTGCCCACCTGCGTAAGGCTGGCAAAATTGGTACTACCCTTGAGAACCTGAAAGACGCACTTTCTGGTGAAACCTTTGAGTTTACCAAGATGTACCCTGAAATGGTGGCGGATGCTGAAGCTGAAGGCAACAACGCCCTGAAAAAGCACTTTGGTGACGTGGGCGAAGCAGAAGCCTGCCACGCTGGCCTGTACCAGAAAGCTCTGGACGCCAACGGTAACACCGCTGCTGTAGATTACTACATTTGCAGCGTGTGCGGGTTTATTCATGAAGGCCCAGCCACAGACAAGTGCCCCATTTGCAAAGCTGCCGTTACTGCTTTTTACAAGGTAGATTAATACCTACCGTGCAACTCCCTTACCTTTAAGGTAAGGGCACTTGCGCAAGCTTATGGCACCTTGCAACACGACCTGTTGTGGGGTGCCATGCTGCATGTGCGGTGGTTCCCTTCTTGACTCCCCAGTGCCCACAGCGTAAAAAAGAAAAACTAGTGCAAATTTGATTGAGCACATGCGCAGCCCTTTGTTGCCTGTTGTAGCGATTAGTCATGTGCACTTCCTGCGGCGCAGCAGTCCTTTTTCCAAGGAATGTGCTGTGTTGGGAACGTTTTTTATTTATTGCAAGAAGGTGGCATATGAACGCTGTCATTTCCTGGGACGAATACTTCATGGGCATTGCCCAGCTTTCCGCATTCAGAAGCAAAGACCGCAGAACAAAGGTGGGGGCCTGTATTGTCAATGCCAATAAGCGCATTATTGGCATTGGGTACAACGGCTTCCCCAATGGATGCGACGATGCCCAATTCCCTTGGGAAACTGAAGGGGATTTTCTTGATCAGAAATATGCCTATGTGGTGCATGCGGAGCTCAATGCCATTCTCAACGCCAGCGGCAAAGTGGAAGGCTGCACCTTGTATGCCTCGTTATTCCCCTGCAACGAATGCTGCAAGGCAATTATTCAGGCAGGCATTGTGCGCGTGGTGTTTCTTTCCAACAAGTATAAAGACGCAGAATCCACCGTGGCAGGCAGAAGAATGCTGGACGCCGCCGGGGTGGTGTATGAAGAATATCGCGGCAAGCGCGAGCCCATTTTGCTCACGTTTGCAACAGAATAGGCGCGGTTACTGGGAAGATACGTGGCCTGTACTGGCCGCTGCATGAATCTTGGCTCATTGTGCTGCCATGCTTTAAATTCTGTTGCACTGCAATGCTTCAAGGAAATTTTCCAGGGCTTCATCCATGTGTTTTACATAGTCTTGCACGGGGAAGGCACGTTTGCAACTGGGGCAATAAAGTGTTGCTTCATGGCAGGAACGGCGTGCTTCCAGCGGGGTAGAGCAACAGGAGCAGGGAATGGTGGTTTGCGCGCTGCGCGGTGCGGGTGTGTATTTCCACATACGTGTCCTTGCTAGGGGCCTTAAAAAGGATTATAATAAAACAAACTTGAGGAACAGTTCATGCCCGTGTGCAATGGGCATAGGCAAGTTTCTTTAACCATCTGTTAATAAAGGATTGCATCATGGCAAACACTGAAATGCTAACCGCCTTGAACGAGCAAATCAAGCACGAATATTTTTCCAGCTACCTGTACCTTTCCATGTCTGCTTATTTTGCAGATATGGGCCTGAGCGGCTTTGCCCACTGGATGCGTATGCAGGCCGAAGAAGAAATGCTGCACGTGAACAAAATGTATGACTATGTTATTGCCCGTGGCGGTAAAATCAAGCTGTACGCCATTGACGAACCCCAGGCCGAATGGAATAGCCCCCTGGACGTGTTCAACTTTGGCCTGGACCACGAAAGATATGTTACTGGGCGCATCAACTCCCTTATGGACCTTGCCCTGAAAACAAAAGACCACGCTGCGCACTCTTTCCTGCAGTGGTTTGTTAATGAGCAGGTGGAAGAAGAAGAGTCCTTTACCGACATTATCAACACTTTGAAGCTGGTACAGGGCGATGGCCGCGGCCTGTTGCTGGTGGACCGTGAGCTTATTGCCCGCGCTGCGCCCAGCATTGCTTCCGCGACCACCGCTTAAGGAAACGCTGATTTATTTCGTTTGACTGCTTTATGCACAACAACACCGCCCTTGTGGCGGTGTTGTCGTTTTAGTGCCGCGACTCTTCATTTGTACTCGTAACGTGGTTCAGAGTGATTTCTTTTGCATGATGGCTGCATAGCCTTTGCAGAATAACAAAAGGCCTGCCGGGGGCAGGCCTTTTTCAGGCAGCACGCGCTGGCCCAGGAACATATTATTTCTTTTTGCCAGTTTTTGCCACCTTGGCTGCTTGCAGGGCAAGACCAAGGGCCCCTATGCCAGTGGAAGCGGGCTTTGGTGCGTGGTTTTTCCATTCACGTTCCACTGCGGCACTTTCCGCCACTTCAACACCTGCCGGGGCAAGGGTAATTTTGCGGTTTTGCAGGTCAATTTCTGTAACGCGCACAGCAACCGCTTCCCCCACGCCCACTTTGGCAAGCTGGGCTTTGGCAGGGCCTTGGGCACTGTTGGGCAAAAGCCCGGTTACCCCAGGAGCCAGGGTAATAAACAGGCCAAAGGGGGCACGCTTTTCCAGGGTTCCTGTGGCTTCAGTGCCAGGAACAAAGCTGGGGGCCACAGTTTCCCACGGGTTGCCGGAAACATCGCGCAGGCTCAGGGAAAGGCGGCGTTTTTCAGCGCTTACTTCCTTCACCTTCACGGTTACCCGCTCGCCTGCGGTAACCACTTCGTCGGCCTTCATAATACGGCGCTCATAGGAAAGTTCGGAAAGGTGAATGAGCCCTTCCACGCCGGGAAGCACTTCCACAAAGGCGCCAAAGGGGGCTATGCGTACCACTTTGCCTTCAACCGCGTCACCTTCGTGCAGACGTTCCGCCACGGCATACCATGGGTCTTCCGTTACCTGGCGTGTGGAAAGGGAAATGCGGGTGCCTTTGTCTGTTGTGTCTATGGCAAGAATTTTGGCTCGTACAAGGTCGCCAACGCTTACGGCTTCATCAGCTTGGGCAACTCTTGTCCAGGAAAGTTCGGAAAGGTGAATAAGCCCTTCCACATAAGGAGCAAGTTCCACAAAGGCACCAAATGGGGCAAGGCGGGTAACGCGCCCTTCGCACACCTGGCCCACCTGCATGGTTGCCAGCACAGCATCACGGTTCTGGTTCTGTTCCTGTTCCAGCAGGGCACGGCGGGAAACAACAATGTTGCGCCCACTGCTTTCAATGCGGGTAATCAGGAAAGGGAACGATTGCCCAACATACAGGCTTACATCTTCCACAGGGCGAAGGTCCATTTGGCTGGCAGGGCAAAACGCGCGGCGCTTCATTATATCTACAGCAAAGCCGCCCTTAATGTCTGCGGTAACCTTGCCTTCTACAGGCAGGCCAGCATCCTTGGCTTCTTCCAGGGCAGCAATGCCACCAGCGCCACGAATAATTTTGGAAAGTTTTACTTCCTGCGGGCTTACGGAAACAACATACAGGTCAACAACATCGTCAACCTTGTAAGGAAGTTCGCCGTCCACTTCCAGTTCCTGGCGGTCAACAATGCCGTCTACTTTGGCACCAGTGCTGACAAAAACTGTTTCGCCAGTAATGGCCACAATGCGGGCGGTAACGCGCTGACCAGGGGAAAAACGGGCCTGGGGCGGTTCTTCCTGTTCATGCTGTTCAAGCATTTCAGCAAACGAAAGCTCTGCTTCCAGGTGGGTGCTTTGTGCGGCATCAGCCTGGGGTTGGGCTGCTTCCTGAATGGTGGACTCTGTACTTGTCATGGGCTCTCCTTAACCGTGTGGTATCACCTCCTTTTTTATTACCAGCGGAATGGTGGGAGAGCAAGGGGAAAACGCCTTGTTTTGCAAAAACAAAAGGAATTAGCAGCGGGAACGAGACGTTATGGTGCGTGTGGCTGGGTGCTTGCGCTCCTTTGTGCCTGCGCGTATACTTTAGGAAACGCTGGTGTATTCCATTTGGCAGCGTTACTTGACTTTTGGTACACAGGCAAAATTGCCGTAACCCCCCTGTTGGAGTATTATGCGTCTGTTCCTGTCCCTATTGGTTTGTACTTGTTGCATTAGCTTGTGTCTTCCTGCATGGGGTGCCCCGGCAGAAAGAAATAATGCCTCACTGCGTAAAACAACCATTAGCAGTGTGAAAAAAAAGGGGAGTGCAGCAGCAACAGCCGCAAGCAAAAGCAGTGGTAAAGTGACCATTAAATCAGCGCCTGCCAAAGCAAAAAAGTCTCAAAAGGCAACAACCAGCACTAAGGCTTCTTCTGCACGGCAGCGTACCAAAACTACGGCCAAAGCAAGTACAAAGCCAAGTAAAAGCACCCGTAGCGCAAAACCCACAAGAGCAGTCCCAGCCGAGGCCGCCAGCCTTGCCGCCCTGAATGACACGGATGACGACGATATTCCTTTGGCCGAAATCATTCCCCTGGCAAGCAATGCGGGGCAACTTTCCCGCGTCAGCTTTGGCAAAACCGTGCAGGCCATTCAATATGCCAATAACCAGTGGCTGTTACCGGAGAAAACACGCGCAGAAGTGGCAGAAATTGTTGCCGGGCTGACCCCGCAATTTGTCACAGGTTCCATTCGGCTGGAACCCGGCCAGCCTGTGGCAAGTGTCACCATAAGCGCGTGGCACAACTTGCGTAACGTCGTGCGCAAGGCGAACCCCGCAGCGGGGTTCGATGTGGTGGTAGACCTGCGCCGCTATAGCACGCCAGAAGCCGTAACCCAGCACCTTCGCGAAAGTGCTGGCAAGCTCACAGCAGAAGCCTGGACCTTTGATGCTGTTTCCACCGTATTTGAGGCAAAGCCAGCTATTTTCCGGGCTGCTTTGGAAGAAGCCCGCAGGCAGGGGCGTCTGGTTGGGGGCATTGTCTATGGCGGCTCTATTCCCCAGGGGCTGGATTATGTGATGCTTTCCACCGGGGCACGGGCCGAAGGCCTGAACCGGGGCACGCCAGCAGCTTCACGGGTAGTGACCATGCGGGCTCCTGGCGGCGGGCCGCTGCCAATAATTGCATTGAGCGGCACAGGCACGGCACCGGGTGAAGGGTTTGTGATGGGCAAAACCCCTGCGGAGCGGCGGCAGCTTGTGCTGTTGGCAGCCAGGGCCCAGAAAAAGGATTCCGCCTTTGCCTACCCTGTGTTTGGCCCCCTTGCCATGAGCAACAGGGCCTATGACGCTTCCCGTGATGAATTTATGTTAGATACCATTCGCCGCTGCTTGCGTATGTATAATGGCGGCAATGTGGGCGGCACCATTACGCGGTAGTTAGGGAAACGCTGATTTATTCCGTTTGGCGGCGTTGCTTCACTTTCTCCACTCTGGCTTCGTTGAGATGTGCAAGTGGCAAAGCCGCTCGTACCCTCCACCCTCACTCCACGGCTCGCTACGCTCGCGACTGCCGTCAGCTTTAAGGGGTTTTCCCCCTTCCCCGCAAAGCATAACTCCTTGCCCCCAACATAAAAAGGCCGCCCTTTCGGGCGGCCTTTTTATGTTGGCTGGAAGCCGGGGGCTGTACTTGTTTAGTACATGCCGCCCATGCCGCCCATGCCACCCATGCCGCCAGCGGGCATAGCGTCTTTTTTGTCAGAAGGCTTTTCTGCAATGGCGCACTCGGTGGTGAGCAGCAGGGAAGCTACGGAAACGGCGTTTTGCAGAGCAATACGGGTTACCTTTTTGGGGTCGATAACGCCTTGCTTAATCAGGTCGCCGTATTCGCCGGTGGAAGCGTCAAAGCCAAAGCCGTCTTTGCCTTCGCGTACTTTTTCCACCACAATGGAACCTTCAAAGCCAGCGTTGTTGGCAATCTGGCGGAGGGGTTCTTCAATGGCGCGGCGTACAAGGGCAACGCCAGCGGCTTCGTCGTCGTCAGCAGGCTTTACGTCGTCCAGGCTTTTTGCAATGCGGATAAGGGCAGTGCCGCCGCCAGGAACGATGCCTTCTTCAACTGCTGCGCGGGTAGCGTTCAGGGCATCTTCCACGCGGTCTTTCTTTTCTTTCATTTCAGTTTCAGTAGCGGCACCAACGTGAATAACGGCTACGCCGCCCACGATTTTTGCCAGACGCTCCTGAAGTTTTTCGCGGTCGTAATCAGAAGTGGTTTCTTCGATTTGTGCGCGAATCTGTTTAACGCGGGCTTTAATGTCGTCGCCTTTGCCTGCGCCGTCCACGATGGTGGTGTTATCTTTGTCAATAACAACACGCTTGGCGGTGCCAAGGTCGGCAACGGAGATGTTTTCCAGCTTAATGCCCATGTCTTCGGAAACCACGGTGCCGCCAGTAAGAATGGCAATGTCTTGCAGCATGGCTTTTCTGCGGTCGCCAAAGCCGGGGGCTTTCACGGCAACAACTTGCAAAGAACCGCGCAGCTTGTTCAGCACCAGGGTAGCAAGGGCTTCGCCGTCTACGTCTTCAGCAAGAATAACAAGGGGGCGGCCCATTTTTACTACCTGCTCAAGCACAGGCAGTATTTCTTTCATGTTGGAAACTTTTTTCTCAATGATAAGGATGAGGGGTTCATCCATTTCGCAGAGCATTTTGTCTGGGTTGGTCACAAAGTAGGGGGAAAGGTACCCGCGGTCGAACTGCATGCCTTCCACAACATCAAGGGTGGTTTCAAGGCCTTTCGCTTCTTCAACGGTAATAACGCCTTCTTTGCCCACTTTGCTCATGGCTTCGGCAATAATGTTGCCGATGGTGCTGTCAGAGTTGGCGGAAATGGTACCAATCTGGGCAATTTCTTTTTGGTCGCGGGTAGGCTTTGCAAGGGTGTTAAGCTCTTCCACCAGGCGCGTTACGGCTTTATCCATGCCGCGCTTCACGGCCATGGGGTTGCGGCCAGCAGCCACAAGCTTTACGCCTTCACGGTATACAGCCTGGGCAAGCACGGTAGCAGTGGTGGTGCCGTCGCCAGCAATGTCGCTGGTTTTGGAAGCCACTTCTTTAACCATTTGTGCGCCCATGTTTTCGAACTTGTCTTCCAGCTCAATTTCTTTCGCAACGGTCACGCCGTCTTTGGTAATAACGGGGGAACCGTAAGACTTTTCAATCAGCACGTTACGGCCGCGGGGGCCAAGGGTTACTCTTACTGCATTGGCAAGGGTGTCTACACCAGCTGCAATGCGTTCACGTGCTTTAACGTCAAATAAAATTTCTTTGGCAGACATGAGATGTTCTCCTGAAAATGTGTTCGTATTACGCTTACGTTATTAAGCAATGATGGCAAGGATGTCGTCTTCACGCATGACGAGGTATTCATCACCGTCGATTTTGATTTCAGTGCCGGCGTACTTGTTGAACAGTACCTTGTCGCCAGCTTTCACTGTCATGGGAATGGCCTTGCCGTCGTCGGCTACTTTACCGGAACCCACAGCAATGACTTCACCCTTGGAGGGCTTTTCCTTGGCGGTGTCAGGAATGTACAGTCCACCAGCGGTTTTGTCTTCGGATTCCAGACGCTTGACCAACACACGGTCGTTCAGGGGCTTCAAATTCATGATGCTAAAACCTCCAAATAAAATGAATAGCTTGTTTTTGGTGCACACACCACAACGGCGCGTTCGTTCCAAGCGCGCCACAGGTTGGTCTTACGACCTAATACCAAGGGGGATTGAAAATCCGGTGCAGGAAGGGAGGCGTGGCGCTCCCCTTGCAAGACATGAGTATAAATCGTTTTTCGGGGAAGGAAAGGGGGCGAGGGTAAAAAAAAATCAAAAAAGGGGGTGCCGTTTTCTAATATATTGATTTACTTTGACAAGTTTTATTCAGAAAAAGCCAAAAAAATGGCACAGAATATTGTTGCTCTATTTAACCGTAAAATTTTGAGAGAAATACCAGGTGCAGGGGGGATGGTACTGTGTTTTCATGCCAGTGTTGTATGGTTACGCTGCCACTTGACGCGTAGCAACTTTGATTTACAGTATGGCGGCGGCAACCGCTGTATTTGGCGGTTGGTTTGCTGCTTTCATGACACCTGTTACCTGCAAGGTTTTTCCATGACGTATATTTTTGCTGTGGCCTGTATAACCACTATGATGGCCTGTGTTTTTTTGCTTTTTCTTGGGTTGCCCGGCACCTGGGGCATTTTGGCCCTTGCCGGGATTTGGGCCTTTTTCGACAGCTCATCTGTGTTCACCATGCAGTTTTTCTTGCTGTGGGGTGGGCTGTGCCTTGTGGCTGAAGTGGTGGAATTTTTTGCAGGGTACTATGGTGCCAAGCTTTATGGCGGTACAGATAAAGGCAGCCTTGGCGGCATGGTGGGTGCCCTTGCCGGGGGCATTATGTGTGCCCCGCTATTTTTTGGGGTTGGGGCCCTTTTGGGGGCGCTGGCAGGGGGCTTTTTGGGGTGCTTTGTGGTGGAAAAAGGGCGGGGCATGGCTTCCGGCCCAGCAGCCAAGGCGGCTTTTGGGGTAACCCTTGGGCGGTTTGGTGGCTTTGTGATAAAGCTGGCCCTGGCTGTTAGCTTATTGTTCCACGCTATTCCGGCTATTTGGCACAGTGCGTGACCGTATTGAGGAAATGCACTGTTACGTTAAATGGAGCACCTGGGCATAGGCCCTGCCCAAGTCGCATAAAAACAGACGGTTGCGCAGGGTCAGCTCTGGCTTGCCCAAGAGAATTTTGATGGTTTCTGCTACCTGCACGGCAGCTATAAGGGCCGGGGTTGGCGGGGCAACGCCGGGGGCTTCTGTAGCCCCTGCCATTGTATTGGGGCTGTTAGGAGCTTCCCCCTGATTGGTGGCATAAATGCTGTGCAGGCTGGTATCCCCAGGGTACACCACCGTGGCGTGGCCGGAAAACCCCGCTACTGCGCCATGTACCACAGGGATGCCACAGGTGCAGGCTGCTTCTGCCAGTTGGAAGCGGGCCGCCACGTTATCCAGAGCGTCTACTACCACATGCATGCCTTGCAGCAGGCCGGGCAAGGTGGCGGGGGTGGCAAAGGTGGTAACAGCTTCCACGTCTATTTCACTGTTTATGGCGGCGGCCCGTTGCTGTGCGGCAAGGGCTTTGTTTTGGCCAAGGGTGTGTTCCGTACACAGGGTTTGCCTGTTGAGGTTGGAAGGGCTGAAGGTGTCGCCATCCACCACGCGCAAAAAGCCCACCCCGGCCCGCGCCAGTCCTTCCAGCACATGACCACCTAACCCGCCGCACCCCAAAAGCACAACCCGGCTGGTGGCAAGGCGATGCAGGCATTCTTCCGGGCTGGCATCGGTAATATCTGCATAGGCGGTAAGGGAGCGGCTGTGGCGGGTGTTATGGCAAGAAGGCTGCGGTTGTATTGCATCCTCTGGGGCTGTTGCCGCGCAGTACGGTGCCAGCGCCGCCTGTGAGCCATGTTTCTTTTCTGCCATGGAACGTTACCTCACCATACCCATAATTTCATGCACCAGCCGTGCTGCCAGAAAGTTGGGGGCATGCTGCCCCGGTTGCGGGGCTAGTTCCACCACGTCCACCCCTAGCAGCACACGCCCGGTAAGGCTTTGGACCATAAGGTTCAAGGCATCCCACCAGAACAGGCCGCCGGGTTCAGGCGTGCCAGTGGCGGGCATAAGGGAAGCATCTAGCGCGTCTATGTCAAAGGAAAGAAACACAGTGTGCGGGAATGATTCTGGCAGGCGTACCACCGGTTCGTTGTGCGGGGGCTGGGCGGTTGCCTGTGAAGGTGTACCCCACGGGCGGGGGCATTGCAGAACGCGGGCATCTAAGTGGGGTATGCCTGCCTGCTGGCGAAAGTCGCGTTCTTCTATACACAGGCTGCGCACACCAATTTGGAACAGGTCCAGCCCCAGGTCTGCCACTGCGCGGCGCATAACGCTGGCATGGCTGTAAATGCTGCCCTGGTAGCTGTGGCGCAAGTCGGCATGGGCATCAAAATGCACTATGCCAAAATGGCCATAGGCTTTTTTCATGGCCCGCAACACCCCAAGGGTAAGGGAATGTTCCCCCCCCAGTACCACGGGCAGGGTGGGGGCACCTGCGCACACCGCAAAGAGTGGTGCTGTATTGGTGCTCTGTGAGCCATCACCTGCCCCATGCTCTGGCTGAAGTCCTGGCTGTTGCCAGGGGTGCGGCCACGGTTTTGGTAAAGCCCCTTGCGGGCCAGCCTGCAAGGCCTTGGTCACCGCGGCTTCAATGTGTTGCATCACGGTTTCTGCTTCCCCGGTGCAGGGCACAGCAGGCCAGGTAAAAATACCCTGGTGGGAAGGTTCCCCTGCGCCTGTCCATGTTTCCAACTGGCAGGAGGCATCCAGTATGGCCTGTGGACCCTGGGCTGTGCCCCCGCCGTAAGAAACGCTGGCTTCATACGGAACAGGAATAACGTGAAAACGGCAGGCTGCCGGGGGCAGCAGGGGCAGTTCAGACTCCAGAAAGCGGGTAGCGGTGGTGGTATCTTCCATACGTGGGGGAGGGCTGTGGTGGGTTGAGGGGAGTGGAGGGTGGACACTTTGACGAATAAAAGGCTGAGGAGGTAACACCTCCCCAGCCGGAATGGATGCTTATGCTGTTCGTTTTGTGGGCTTTTTAGCCGGGCGCTTTTGAGCCCCAGCAGCCGCTTTGCCCGCTTTGGGGCCGGGAACCTTTTTTGTGGCCTTGGGGGCAGGGGCAACCTTGGCGGTGGCAATATCCTGCTTGCCTTGTGGGCGGGCACCAGAGGTAATGGTGAAATGCAACGCCGATTTATCCTTATTGGCAGTGGCATTATCCGCTTTACTTGCTGCGGCAGGTGCCTCACGTCCCACAGTCACCAGTACGCTGCCCCCCTTACTGAGCTTGCCAAACAGCACTTCTGCTGCCAGGGGGTCTTCCAGTTGTTCACGCATAACCCGTGCCAGGGGGCGTGCGCCATAGGCGGGGTCATAGCCCACATGAGCAAGGTGCTCCCTCGCTTCCGGGCTGAGAGCAATGTGGACGCCGCGTTCTTGCAGGCGTTCTTGCAGCTCGGCAAAGAACTTGTCCACAATGCGGGTCATCACTTCCTTGGCAAGGGGCGCAAAGGGAACCATGGCATCCAGGCGGTTACGGAATTCAGGGGCGAACATGCGCTCCAGAGCTTTTTTCCCTTTTTCGGTGGAGCTGGCATTGCCGCGTACCGGGCCAAACCCAATGTTGGCGGCAGCCATTTCAAAGGCCCCGGCGTTGGAAGTCATAATAAGAATGATGTTGCGAAAGTCCGCTTTGCGCCCGGTGTTGTCTGTGAGGGTAGCATAGTCCATAACCTGCAACAGTACGTTGAATACATCGGGGTGGGCTTTTTCCATTTCATCCAGCAACAGCACGGCATGGGGTGTTTTGCGCACCGCTTCTGTGAGCAGGCCGCCCTGGTCGAAGCCTACATAGCCGGGGGGGGAGCCAATAAGCCGGGAAACGGTGTGCTTTTCCATGTATTCCGACATATCGTAGCGCAAAAAGGCTACCCCCAGTGAGGCCGCCAGTTGCTTGGCCAGTTCGGTTTTACCCACACCAGTGGGGCCGTAAAACAGGAAAGACCCGGCAGGTCGGTTGGGCCGCCCAAACCCTGCACGGGAACGCAGCACAGCGCGGGTTACCTGGGAAACCGCATTGCCCTGCCCATACACAACGCTTAATAATTCGCTTTCCAGGGTTTTCAGGGAGGCAGTGTCTGTTGTGGTGGCTTTAACAGAAGGGATGCGGGCCATAAAGGCAACTACAGCTTCAACATCCGCCACACCCACAGAAGGTTTTTGCCCGGTTTTGGCAGGCTTTTTTTCTGTTGGCACAGGGGTTGCCGCTGTTTTTGCCGTTGCTTTGGCTGTAGGTTCTGCCTTGGTAAGGGCTTGTTCCCCAATAATTTCCAGCCGTTTTTTGGCACCTGCTTCGTCTATCAGGTCCAGGGCTTTGTCTGGCAGGCGGGCACCTGGCAGGTAACGTACTGCAAGGCGCACTGCTGCTTCCAGGGCAGCCGGGGTATAGCGCACCTTGTGGTGGCTTTCGTAATGTTTTTTCAGGCCTTGTAAAATGGCAACGCATTCGCTTTCTGAAGGTTCTGCCACATCAATTTTCTGGAAGCGTCGGGCAAAGGCCTTGTCTTTTTCCAGGTGGGTACGCAACTCCTCATGGGTGGTGGAACCAATGCAGCGCAATGTGCCATTGGCCAGAGCAGGCTTGAGAATATTGGAAGCGTCCAGGGCACTGCCATTCACTGCCCCGGCACCAATAATGGTGTGCATTTCGTCAATAAACAATATGGCATTGGGGTATTGTTCCAGCCCAGCCAGCACCGATTTCAAGCGGGCTTCAAAGTCGCCCCGGTACTTTGTGCCTGCCATCATGCCCCCAAGGTCCAGGGCAAACACTGTGGCGTTGTGGAAAGGGCCGGGCACCTGTTTGTTGGCAATGCGCAGGGCAAGCCCTTCTGCCAGGGCAGTTTTGCCAACGCCAGGGTCACCCACCAGCAGGGGGTTGTTTTTGCGGCGGCGGGAAAGCACTTGTACAATGCGCTGCAATTCGCCATTGCGTCCAATGAGGGGGTCTATAAGCCCTTTGGCGGCGCGTTCCGTAAGGTTTGTGGTGAACTGGCGCAGCGCTTTGATGTCAATATTCTCTTCATCCTGTCCGCTTTCCGCAGTGTGTTCTTTGGAGGCCTTGGCTACAGTGTGGGAGATATGGTCCAGCAGGTCCAGGCGGGAAATCCCTTGCACCAGAATGTAATGGGCGGCGTAGGAGTTTTCTTCTTCCATAATGCAGGCCAGCACATCGCCCAAGCTGGCTTCCTGTTTTCCGGCAGATTCCACATGCCGGATAAGACGCTGCACGACACGTTGCAAGGCAAGGGTTTGAATGACCTCGCCATTGGTTTCAGAAACCAGGGGCGTGATATCGCTTTCAAAAAAGACATCCAGCTTGTGCTGTAAATTTTTGGTATTCACCCCAATGGCGCGTAATAGTTCGCGTCCGGTATTTTCCAGCAAAATACCGTATAGTAGGTGTTCTAATGTAAAATATTCATGGTGGCGTTTTTTTACTTCTGTAATGGCCAGGGCAAAAGCCCGTTCAAGGTGGCTATCAAACATATTATTCTTCCTCCATGCTGCACCGCAGGGGGTAGCCTGCTTTGCGGGCTTCCGTGTGTACCTGGGAAACCTTGGTTTCAGCAATTTCTTCAGTATATACGCCGCACACGCCAATACCTTTTTCATGCACGCTTAGCATAATGGCTACGGCTTCATCGTAGGTTTTGCGGAAAATAAGAGTAAGCACCCCTACCACAAATTCCATGGTGGTGTAGTCGTCGTTATGCAACAAAACCTTGTAGCGCTTGGGTTCTCTTACCTCTGGTGTGGCAAGGCCCCCAGCTTCATGCTCTGTGGAAAAACGAGGTGTCATGGACGGTCTCCAGCCTTTTCATCGGTATTGGCGCAAGTCTCGGCTGCACGTAAGCGTGCGCTGGTTCTTGCAACGTCGATTAATTTTAGTACAATGGGTATTGTTGCAGCAAAATGCAAGTGCTTCCAGGGCAATTCCCTAATTTCTGCCTGCCTGGCGCTTTTTGCCTGTTTTGCCACGGGTTGTTGTGGGGGCAGGTGGTTCCTGCGGCACAGGTTTTGCCATTTCAGGCTGCGGGGCAGGGGCAGCCACAAGCCCGGAAGGGGGGGGCACCGGGGCAGGGGCACCCAAATGAGTGGCAAAAAAGTTGGCAAGAAATGCATCACGCTCATGGGCAACGTGGTCGCGCGCTGCCCCGGTAAGGGTACCGCACCCTTGGGTTAGCACATCAGAAATTTCCCGTGGGCATGCGGCAAACAGGGAGAAGTGGTCAGTATTGTGTATTTCCAGTAGTTCAGGCATTACGCCCAAATTGGCATAAATGGGTTTGGCATGGCGCAGGGGGGCATACAACCCGTCTTGTGGTGCTTCCACCAGGGCAAGAGCCTGGGGAATGCTGGCGGCAGTGCCGGCAAGCTGCGCACCCCCGGCAGGGGCCACCAGGGCTACAGCCCGGAATACTCTTTGGGAAGCAGGGCGCAAAAAAACATCTGCTTTGCGGTGCTTTTCCTGCACGGGTACAGGGGAAGGCGGGGGACTTTCAGCTTCATCATCAATAATTTCGCGGAAATTGGCAATAACTGGCCCCGGCAGGATAAGCACGGAGCCCTGCCCGTCGGTTGCACCATAGATATAGCTAGTTTGAAATTCCACCGGCAGGTACCGTGGGTTGTCGAACACGCTGTTCAGCACGGCTTCGGTATTGGCATAGCCGTTGCTTTCTTTTTCTTTGGGTTCAGCTTCAGGCGGGGTGCTTTCTTCCCCCTGTGGTGCCGTGCCGGGGGCATCGTCCTTTTTAAAAATACGTGCCCACAGGGAGGGCTTTGCCGGGGGCGGCGCAACTTCTACTGGCTGTGGGGGGGGCACAGGCACGGTAATAAGCTGGGGGGCATAGGTGCCAGGGGCAGGGGTGAATGCATTTTTCCCTTCCTTGGCAATGATTGTTTTCATTTCATTGGCTACGCGGGCCAATCTTTTTTGTACCCAGGGGGCGCAAAAGGGGTCTGCCCCAGGGGCGTTGGCGCAATAGGCTTCAAACCCGGAAAAGTTGGGAGCAATGCCTGCCAGTTGCATGGCCGTGAAGGCCCCTGTGCCAACCCCCACAATACCCATGCGAGATTCATCGGCATAGGGGCCAAATTCCGGGGAAGCCAGCACAAGTTCCAGGGCGCGCAGCATGTCGCGCGGGCGGTCGTACAGGCTGCGGGTGGTATAGGTAAGGGAGCTGTCGTTGTAATTGTCCCCTGGGTGGGTGGGGGCAATAACCAGTATGCCTTGCTGGGCAAGGGCTGTGGCAATGTCGTGGTGGGCAAAGCGGCTGGCGGCTGCATCGTGTGAAAGCAGGACCACAGGGTAAAAACTCGGAGTAATGCGGGAAGTGCGGGTGGCGGCCATTGTGTAGCCGTCTATTTTACTGTTGGTGCCTTCCACCCGGCAGGGAAACCACACCGTTACATCCAGGCGGGAGCCGTGGTCTTCAAAGTTGCCAAACGTATACATGCCCACGCCCTTTGCCAAGGCAGGGGTAGGCAGGCACAGAACACACAACATAAGGGCCACAGGCAAAAAAGGAACGGCCCGCACAGAAAACAGGCGTTGCCAAAAAGAGCATTTGGGCATTGGGCTACCGCTTTACCCGTGCTTTAATGGCTTCGGGCTTGTCCCAAAATTCAAATCTGGGGCCAAATTCCATAAGTTTATTTAAGGGAACCATAACAGACTGTGGCCCAAATGACGCTTCTGCTACCTGGTTTTCAGGAAAATGCAGAGTAAGGCCCAGGTGGTCTATGCTGAAAAAGGCAAAGTTTGCGGCTTCTGGTGCGGTGCCTGCCACTAGCAGGTCGGGGGATTTATTGCTCCAGGGCTGCTTGCTGAGGGCCTCATAAGCAAATGCCGAAAGAAATGGCACCAGGGCGTTGGGCTTTTCAAAAAAATCTTGAAGTTTGAGGATATTGCCTGTTTTCAGGTCAAAGGTAAAGGTAGCCATGCCATGCTGGGTGCCTGAAGCGCCTGTTTCCGTCGCAATAAAAAAAACCACGGAGTTGCACCGGGGGGAATCTGTAAAGGCCTGGTAGGTAATGAGCAGGGAAAAGCGGGCGGAGTTGTCTGCGACTTCCTCCAGCCCTTGGGTGAACAGGCTGACCTGTTGCAGGGCCCACAGGCGCAGGTTGGCGTCAATCACCGGGTGGCCCAGGGAAGGAAAGGAAACATACAGCCGGAAGCGCTCTGCCGAACCTTCAATGGTATGGCGACGTTCCAGGTCTTTATGGCTTTTGATTTTACCTGCCTTGCCTTTGTTGCCGTCGGGTGAGGTGGCGTATACCTGGTCGAAAAATGCGGCAGTATCTGCGGCGGAGTCTTCTGTTGCCAGGGCAGGTGAATACAGCATAAATAGATGCACCACAGCGCTTGCAAGGGCCACCACCAGTATACGGCTGCCCCATGAACAGGCAGACCGAAGGCACCAGGGGCACACTGCGGGGGAGGGGGGAAGGGCGCTTAGGCTAAAAAGGCTGAACATGAATGATTCTCCTGCGTAAAAGAACGCTTCAAGTTCTTTAGCACAAAGCCTTGCAAACGTGAAATGTAAATAGTTGTCTTGTAAAATTACCATGCCATCGGGCGTATGTTCCTTACCATTTTTTAAAAATAACCACCACCGCCAGCACGATAAGCCCAAAGCCCACAAGGTAGTTCCAGCGCAACGGTTCCCCAAGGTACACAACGGAAAATCCCATAAATACCATAAGGGAAAGGGCTTCCTGAATGGTTTTCAGTTCTGTGGCGTTGAAGTAACCATAGCCTATGCGGTTGGCAGGCACTTGCAGGCAATATTCAAAAAAAGCTAGCCCCCAGCTTGCCAAAATGACCACTGGCAGAGCAACGGAGGGAAACTTGAGGTGCCCGTACCATGCGGCTGTCATGAACAGGTTGGAAAGCAGGAGCAGCCCAATGGTGGTTACGGGAATGGAAAGGGAAGGTGCCATGGCGTACCTCCTTAGGACAGACGCATCTTAAAATCTTCATACCCAAACTGGCGCACCATGCGTAACGCGTGGGTACCCTGTTCCGCCAGGGCAATGGCAGGCAGGCCAAGGCCGTTGAAGGTGGTGGTTTTTACCATGCTGTAGTGGGCCATATCCAGAAATATGAGCGTATCCCCCATGTTCAGGGGGGTGTCAAAGGAATACTCACCAATCACATCGCCTGCCAGGCACGATTTGCCCGCCAGGCGGCAGGTCCAGGCGCGTTCCCCTGGTAGGCTGGCGTTGACCACTTCCGGGCGGTAGGGCATTTCCAGCACGTCGGGCATGTGGGCCGGGGCGGAAGTATCCAGCAGCACAATGGGCATATCGGCATCTACCACGTCCAGCACCGTAGAAACAAGCACACCCGTGTTCAGGGCCACAGCTTCGCCCGGTTCAAGGTACACTTGCAGGCCATAGCGTTCTTGCACCCGTGTAATGCACTGGCACAAAAGGTCAAGGTCATACCCGGGGCGGGTAATGTGGTGCCCGCCGCCAAAGTTCAGCCATTTCAAGGTGTGGAAAAATTCTCCGAAGTTGCGTTCCACCACTTCCAAGGTGCGGGCCAGGGGGGCGGCGTCCTGTTCACACAGGGTGTGAAAGTGCAGGCCGTCAATACCTTCCAGGCGTTGCCCGGCAAATGCTGCCCGGCGAATGCCCAGGCGGGAACCCGGCGCGCAGGGGTTGTAAATGGAAACGGCCCCTTCGGAATGTTCCGGGTTGATGCGCAGGCCACATTCAATGGTGCGTCCCCTCTGGCGGGCAGCCTGTACCATGGGGGCAAACTGGTGCCATGCCGCAAAGGAGTTGAACACAATGTGGTCAGCCAATTCCACCAGTTCTGCCATGTCTGCTTCGCTGTAGGCAGCGGCAAAGGCGTGTACTTCCTTGCCAAATTCTTCACGGGCAAGGCGTGCCTCATGTGGGGAGCTGGCACACGCGCCGTGCAGCACCTGGCGCAGCAGGCCAAAGGTGCTGAACATGGCAAACCCCTTCAGGGCCAGCAGAATTTTTGCGCCTGTGCGCTGCTGCACTGTTTCCAGCACGCGCAGGTTGGCCAGCAGGCGTTCTTCATCCACCACAAAGCAGGGGGTGGGCAGGGTGCTTGGCAACAACTGGGGCCAGGGCAGGGGGGCGGCTTTGGGCATGGCAGTGAGTATTCCTCTTAAGCAATGAAAAAAGAAGTGGGGGCAACCCGGTGTTTGCCCCCGCCAATTGGGTCAGGTTACGGAATTACTAATTAAATCAGCATGTCCCTATCCTTCCAGAAACGTTTCCTGCCAGGGCAAGCCGTGCAGGTTGAGTTTTTCCATGAACGGGTCCGGGTCCATCTGTTCCATGTTCCACACGCCGGGCTGTTTCCACTTGCCGGTGAGCATCATCATGCCGCCAATCATGGCAGGCACGCCCGTGGTGTAGGAAATGGCCTGGCTTTGTACTTCGCGGTAGGCTTCCTGGTGGTCGCAAATATTGTACACATAGTAGGTGCGCGGCTTACCGTCTTTCACCCCTTTAATCAGGCAGCCAATGCAGGTTTTGCCTTTGGTGCGGGGGCCAAGGGAGGCAGGGTCTGGCAGCAGCGTTTTCAAAAACTGGATGGGCACAATTTTCTGCCCATTATGCTCCACTTCGTCAATGCGGGTCATGCCCACGTTTTCCAGCACTTTCAGGTGGTTCAGGTAGTTGTCTGAAAATGTCATCCAGAACCGGGCGCGCTTGATGCCTTTCAGGTTCTGTACAAGGGATTCCAGCTCTTCATGGTACATAAGGAAGCATTTTTTAGGGCCAATGCCAGCGGGGAAGTCAAAATTCATGCTCCAGGAAAGGGGGTCGGTTTCCACCCATTCCCCGCGTTCCCAGTAGCGCCCTTTGGCGGTTACTTCCCGGATGTTGATTTCCGGGTTGAAGTTGGTGGCAAAGGGGTAGCCGTGGTCCCCAGCGTTGCAGTCAATAATATCAAGCTGGTGAATTTCATCAAAATGGTGCTTTTGGGCGTAAGCGCTGAATACGTTGGTCACGCCGGGGTCAAAGCCGGAACCCAGCAGGGCCATGAGGCCGCGCTGCTTGAAGCGCTCCTGGTACGCCCACTGCCACTTATATTCAAACTTGGCTTCATCCAGCGGTTCATAGTTGGCGGTGTCCAGGTAGTCCACCCCGGTTTCCAGGCAGGCGTCCATAATGGTCAGGTCCTGGTAGGGCAGGGCAATGTTCATGACAAGGTCGGGCTTGTAGCTGTTTATCAGGGCTACCAGTTCCGGCACGTTGTCTGCATCTACCTGGGCAGTTTGTATAGGGCGGGAAAGCTGGGCAGCAATGGCCTTGCATTTTGATTCCGTGCGGCTGGCAAGCATAATTTCGCCAAATACCTCGGGGTTTTGCGCACATTTGTGGGCCACAACCTGGCCCACGCCGCCAGCGCCAATAATAAGCACTTTTTTCATGGGGAGCCTCCATTAGGGGCTAAGGGAATAATCCCTTAGGGTTGGGGTGGAACACGTTGGTTCCACACGGTTACTGCAACTGCGGCGCCATGCCGCCCATGGGCAGAGATATGTGTTAGGGCAAGCTGTATGTATTGTGTTTGGTTTTGAACGTGGTACGTTGGTAAAACTAACCTTTTTCGCGCAGGCGACCTTTTTCCACTCGGGCTGCGTGGAAATGTACAGGCAGCAAAGCTGCCGTACCCTCCAGCCTCGCTCCCCGGCTCGCTAACGCTCGCGACTGCCGTCGGCTTTAAGGAAGTCGAATTTTCCTGCACAAAAAATTTTATCTTTTCACCAACGCCCCGCCCAAGCACAGCCTCCTTGCGAATATTGTGACGCGCAAAGCTGCGTCCCAATATTTGCAAGGGCTTCGGTGTTTAAGAAAAATGAATCAAAAAATCTCTCAAAACAGGTTCAGGAGGGAGAGGGTATGGGGGAGGGAAACTCAAGGACTTTAGTCCTTGGGGTTCCTTCCCCCATAAAATCTTCCCTTTCTTCCTATCTTTCGTAATACGTATACCCGCGCATGCCGTCTTCAAAGGCCTGCATCAGGGCAAAGCGTTCTGTGGGGGTAATGTGGCCTTCCTGCACGGCATTTTCCGCCAGTTTGCGCAGGTCTTCCACAATGCGGCGCGGGTCGTATTCCACGTAGGAAAGGACGTCTGCCACAGAGTCGCCGGGAATTTCCCGTACAAATTCATACGTGCCGTCTTCATTCACGCGAATGGACACTACGTTGGTGTCGCCCAGCAGGTTGTGCAGGTCGCCCAGGGTTTCCTGGTAGGCTCCCACCAAAAATACGGCGAGGTAATATTCCTCCCCTTCTTTCAGGGGGTGTACGTCCAGGGTATTTTTGACGCCGTGGGGGGCAATAAAGGTTTGAATGCGCCCATCACTGTCGCAGGTAATGTCTGAAAGGATGGCCTGCCGGGTGGGGCATTCGTCCAGGCGGTGCACAGGCATAACCGGGAACATTTGCCCAATGGCCCATGAATCTGGCAAGGACTGAAACACGCTGAAGTTGCCATAGTAAATGTCTGCCAGGGCCAAATCGATTTCCGCCAGGTCTTTGGGCGGGTGGGGTGCCCTGGTTTTTTCCTGGGCAATGCGCTTGATCATGGTCCAGAAAATGCGGTCAGCCACGGTGCGCTCCCGCAGGGAAACCTTGCCGTGCAAAAACTGCTGGCGAATTTCATCGCGGTAGTAAATGGCGTCGTTGTAACTTTCCTGCAAGTTCCGCAGGGTCATGCCTTGCAAGGCTTGCAGCATGTTGCGCGTAGCTTCTGGCGCATCTTCCGCCACTTCTGGCAGGTCTTTTTCGTCACCACTTTCAATGCGGCTTACATCCAGTACGTTGAACAGCAGCAAGGAATAATAGGCGACTGTGGCCCGGCCGGACTCTGTAATAATGTGGGGGTGGGGTGCGCCAGATTCGTCCAGGGTGGCCATAACCGCTTCCACCACGTCAGAGCAGTATTCGTCCAGGCTGTAGTTACGGCTGGAAATGTAGTTTGTGCGCGAACCATCGTAATCCACAGCCAGGCCACCGCCAAGGTCCAGGTAGCCCATGGTGGCACCTTCCTTCACCAGGCCAGCATACATGCGTGAAGCTTCCATGACTGCTTTACGGATGTCGCGAATGTTGGAAACCTGCGAACCCAGGTGGTAGTGCAGCAGGCGGAAGCAGTCCAGCATGTCTTTTTCCCGCAAGGTGTCCACGGCATCGACAATTTGGGTGGCAGTTAGGCCGAAGGTGGAACGGTCGCCGCCGGAATCAGTCCAGTGCCCATTGGCTTTGCTGGCAAGCTTGGCCCGCATACCAATGTAGGGGCGCACGCCCATGTGCTTTGCCCGCTGAATAATCAGGTCCAGTTCGCGTGGCATTTCCACTACAAAAAAGCACTTGTAGCCCATGCGGGTAATAAATAGCCCAAGGTCTATGAATTCTTCGTCTTTATAGCCATTGCAAATAAGGCAGGCTTCTTTGTCGCGCAGTTGCGACATGGCGGCAAACAGTTCTGCCTTGCTGCCCACTTCCAGCCCGTGGTGGTAACGGCTGCCAAACTTGGCAATGGTTTCTATCACCTGCTGCTGCTGGTTCACCTTGATGGGGAAAACGCCCCGGTATTCCCCGTTGTAGCCAAGGGAGGTGATGGCTTTGCGGAAACTTTTGTGCAGCAGGGAAATTTGTGAATCTAAAATATTTTCTACGCGTAATAACACGGGCATATCCAGCCCACGTTGGCGCATGCCTTCAATCACTTGCGGAATGCTTACTCCCACAGAGTTTTTATTGCCAAATGGACGTATAACAACGTCGCCAGTTTCAGCTACGTCAAAATATCCGGCACCCCAGTTGCGAATGCCGTAAAGTTCGGCGGCGTCTTCCGTGTTCCAGCGTTGCAGCGTGCGTTTGCGTGTCAAAGCATACCCTCGAGCCAGGTGGCGGTTGGCAGGTGGCAATGGGCCAGCCTGCGGTTGTGCGCATGGGCGCTGAAATGAGCATTACCAATTCCAAATTTACACGGCCAGAATCGGTATTACGGAACCTGCGGAAGCAGGCAACCAAAACGTCTGGTTTTAACGGAGCAAGGCTGCGGTGCCACTGTGAGCGACTTTCCAGGGAAAACCGTAGTTTTTACTTGAAAGTGGAGTAAGGCACGCAGCGCAATAGCCACACCGCATGCACACCAGCCCATGTACTATGGGCCAGCACCACGCAGCATAGGCCTGTGCGCTGGAAACAGCAACACAAGCGTGGCAAAAAGCGGCAAACGGCCTGAACACAGCGCAAAAGGCTGCCACAACCATGGGCTACCTTTATGGGCGCTGTGGCCGTAAGGCAAAGGCCGGGGCACAACGAAGTGCTTGCAATAGATAAACGAATGGGGAAAAACCGACCGTGAAACGGCGCGGGTTGCGGGTACCAAAACAACAGTACGCAAGGGGTGCTTACGTATGCACAAGAGCGCTAAAATCCGCAGTGGGGGGTGACGCTCTACCAACAATAGCCCAGATGGCGGAACACGGTTCCGCAGGCAACGCCCCGGGCAGTTGTCAGGATGGCCTGCAAGACAGGAGGGCTTTCTGACTGTGGGTGGCTTTTTGGTGGATATACAAAAAGCCGTGGCAATGGTCGCATGCCTGGGCAACCATTCCTTGGTGAATGTGAAAGGCGGTTATTAGAGAAACGCTGATTTATTCCGTTTGGCTGCGTTACTTCGCTTTTTTTGAAACAGTCGAGGACGGAAGAGTTGACTCGGCCCTTCCTGGGCCTCGGCCTTCGGCTCCTGCCCTACGGGCAGTTCCCAATTCCGCTTTCCTGCGGAATTGTCACTCCTGCTTCAAGAAAAGCTGGTGCCTTGCCAAGCGAAATAACTGAGCGTTTCTTAAATGCCATTTAGTCAGTGCTTCCTTAGAGAAAACAGGGGGGGGTGTCAAGAAAAAAAACGCCCTGCCAGTAAGGCAAGGCGTTGTTGTGCTATGGGCGTGGGCGTTACGGCTGTGGGGCAGGGGCAAAGCGCTTGGGGCCTGGGTTATACCAGAGATGTGGGTACCAATATGGGGTAAAACACCCCAAAGGCCGCACAAAAGAGTATTCCGGCCAGGAAAAAAAGCCATTTAAGGCGCAGTGGTGTGCTGCTTGCCCCCACAACCCCCCATAAAAGGGTTGCCATGCCACCAAGGGCTGCGGCAGTGTACAGGGTGCGTTCCAATCCTTCTTGAAAATAGTCTGAAAAGACTAATGATTGCGGTGCAAAGGCTGTGGCAACCGTAAACAGCACCCCGGCCCCGGCGGCCCACCAGGCGGTGGTGCGGGTGGCATAGGCATAGTAGTCGCGGCCAAAGTCGTCTTTGTTGCGGCGCAGGGCAACGCGCAGGCCAGCCAGTAATGCAGCCAGGGCAAGGCCTGTTCCGGCAAGGTGGAGCAGGACTAAGGCGTTTAGCGGGAAGAATTCTGGCAAAAACAGGGTACTGAAAAATGCCTGGGCAGTTTCCAGGGGGACATCTTTAAAAGCCCCGTGCACTTCCGGGGTGGGGTTGTGCAGCAGGCTGGCACCAAGGGCAAAAAGGGGCAGAATGGCCAGGTTTACCAGGGCTACAACCTGCAGAAGCAACGCCTGCAATGCGGCTTGCTTGCGCCATGTTTTCCAGCGTATGGCCCCAAGGGTAAGGCCCAATAATAAAAGCAGGGAACAGCCCAACAGGGTCAGGAGCAGGTGAGATTTGGTTATTTCCTGAAATGTGTTTTGGCTGCCCATGAACAGAAAAAGCACTAAAGCGGCATAGGCAAGCCAAGTTCCTGTAAGCAGGGGGGGGGCCGCCTGGGTTGCCAGCAAATGGGGAAATATTTTCTTTTTTTGTCCGGCAAAGCGCAGCCCAAGGGTGGCAAGGGCAAGGGGGGCAACAAGGGCAAGGGCGAATACCCAATACAAAAATAGCATGGCGCTAAAGTGCAGGGCAGGGTGTTCCAGGGCAAAAGGCAACGTTGGCATTGAAAGGCTCCTGTTGAAATATTCTGTATGTTACCTGAATATTGTCAGGCCATTTTTTGTTGCAGGGCAGTCTATTTTCCGTAAAAAAACAAAATGGGGTGACAGTAAAGGCACACCACACGCTGCGCGAGGTAACTTCACCAGCAAAATCACCTACTGTTGGCCAGCTACCAATTTGAACCACATTGATTTTGCCTGAAAATGCCGCACCCTGCAAGTGCGGGTCGTTAGGCACAGGGGCAGTTGAAAAAAAAAGCATTATCCGTTAGGGTACGTTGCGTTACTGTGCAGTAGTTACCTGCGCGCTTGGGCGCTGTAAGACGAAACGTTTTTATGCGTCATTTTCATTGCGCATGGCATCATTATATTGGGGGTCGCTTGGGCACGCATTTTATTCTGAAATCAACCATGGTTCTTGCCGCTGTTCTGCTTACAGGCTGCGCTGGGTGGAAAACAGAGGAACGACTTTCTTCCCTTGAATCGCAAGCCAAAGGGCAAAAAGTGCTGGACATGCGCCTTTCCCGCGTGGAAGACCGCATGGTAGCCATGGAAGAAGAAATGGGCTCCCTGCAAGGCGGTAAAGGGACCAAAGTGCCCGCTGCCAAGGGCAAAGGTGCCCAGGCTCGCCCAGCGGAAGCCGTTGCCGCCCCAGTGGCACGGGCTGTGCAAAGCCCGGTGGTGGTTTCCCCCGCTCCTGTAGCTTCTGCAGCACCTACTGTATCTGCGGGATCTTCCTCTTCTGGCCTTGGGCCACGCCCGGTGGCAAAGCCGCCGGTGGTTGTGGCAGCAGGGCAAGCCGCAGCCGCAAGCAATGCAGCGCCGCAAAGCCAGGGGAGTGCTTTAACCCAGGCCTTGAGTGCCCTGGAGCAAACCCAGGCCCCTGTGGGTGCCAGCACAGGCAAATCCGGCCCCCGTAAAATTGAGCCGAACCCCATACCCCCTGCCGCACCGCGTGCTGTGCCCCCCCCCGAGGAAGCCCAGGGCCTTGCTAAGTATAAAACCGGGCAGACAGATTATGACACAGCCCTGGCCACCTACGAAAAAGGGAAATACCGCGAGGCCATTCAATTGTTTGAAACGTTTGCCGCTGCCCACCCCAAAAGTACTCTTGTGGGTAACGCCATTTATTGGCAGGGGGAAGCCCGCTATTCCCTTGGGGAATATGCCCAGGCTGTGCTGCTGTTTAAAGATGTGGCAAGCGCCTACCCAAAGCATAACAAAACGCCAGATGCCTTGCTGAAGGCTGGCCTTTCCTACGCCAAGCTCAATGACATGGAAAATGCCCGCTTCCACTGGCAGGTTGTGACGGAAGATTTTCCAAGCAGCCACGCGGCAGCGCTGGCAAAAAAATATCTTTCTGCCAAAAAGTAATGGCATAGCCGCCATGCCTTGCGTGGCGGTTTGTTATGGTAAGTATAAAGGAAACGCTGAGTTATTCCGTTTCGCTACGTACTTGCCAACGCTATTTTATCCGTGATTTCGTATTTCTGAGAGCTGCTAGGGGTGTTGTTATGGTTCCCCTGCGCAATACGTGCATTTGATTGTTAAGGGGGCATGTTGGCAACCTTCCAGGAGCTTGGCCCGGCAGACAGGGCGGAATTATGGGCATGCCTTGCCCTGCGCTATAGCCGCGGGCTGGGGGCTTTGCGTATTCGGCGTTTGCTGGATGTGTTTGGCAGTGCCTATGCAGCCGTGCAGGCGTGCTTTGCTTCGCCCCGTGCCTGGCATGATGTGGGGGTGGCTTCTGTTTATGCCGGGCGTGATTTTATCAAGGAAGGCTGGCGTGATCTGGCCTTGCAGGAATGGACCGTCCTGCAACGGGAAGGGTGTGAGCTGTTGTTGTGGAACATGCCGCAATTTCCCCCGCTTTTGCAGGAAGTGGCCGATGGCCCGTTGTTTTTTTATTACAAAGGTGACCTGAGCCTGCTCAGCAACCCCACGGTGGGGGTGGTGGGTTCTCGCAGTTGCACGCATGAAGGGCTTGCCGTGGCGGCATTTTTTTCACGTGGGTTAAGCCTTGCCGGGGTTACGGTTATTTCGGGCATGGCCAAAGGTATTGACAGGGCTGCCCATGTGGCAGGGCTGAAGGAGTGCGGTAAATCCATTGGGGTGCTGGGCACGGGGGTGGATGTGGTGTACCCCCCAGGCAATGCCGACCTGGCCGAAGCCATGGGCCGTGAAGGGTTGTTGCTTTCCGAATTTGCCCCTGGTGCGGCAGCGGTGGCTGCCCATTTTCCTATACGCAACCGCCTTATTAGCGGACTTTCCCGTGGAGTGCTGGTGGTGGAGGCCGCCGCCCGCAGCGGCAGCCTGATAACAGCCCGGCTTGCCCTGGAACAGGGCCGCGATGTGTTTGCAGTGCCGGGGCATACCACGGCGGCTTGTTCTGAGGGGTGCCGTGAACTTATTCGACGCGGAGCAAAGGCTGTGTTCAATGCCGACGATATTTTACAGGAACTGGCCCCCCTTTTGGCGCAGGACGCTGCCAAGGCCCTGGAGCAGCGCCAGCAGCGTAAGCCCCAGGCAGAAAAAGCCGCCAGCCACGCTTTTGCCTTGCAAGCCAAAGCCCTGGAAGAAGCAGAAGCTGTATTGCCGGAAGGGGAGCTGCCCTGGCGTGTGCCGGAAGAGCCTGCCACAAAGCGTAAGGCCCAAAAAACTGAAGATAAAAAAAGCGTAAAAGCCCCCAAGGCGGGGAAAAGTGCGGCTGAACATGCGGCCTTGCGTTCCTTCCAGCAAGAGTTGTTTTTTCCCTATCAGGCCGTGGATGGGGCGTTACTTACCCCCGGTGTCGGGTTAGCAGGGGCCGTTGCTGCGCCGCCCGATGCAACCGCTGGTGTCGTTTTCGGAGCCGCCAATACCCCGCCTGAAAATTTTGACGGAGCCGTTTTGGGTGCTGTTTCCACTCATTTTCCTGTGCCACCCGAAATATCTTGCTCAACGCCGGAGCGTGCCGCGCCAGACTCTGGTCCTTCTGATGGTTTAGAAGGCAGCGGGCAAAGCGCGGAATGTCTGCTTTGCGCTTTGGAAGGCCTTGGCCTTTCTGCGGAGGAACTGCTTGTGGCGCAACAGCTTGCAACCCCCGCTCACATAGATGATGTGTGCCGTGCCCTTGGCATGGCTGTAGCTGCGGTAAGCGGTACCCTGGCCATACTGGAAATTCGCGGTGTGGTGCAGCGGCACCCTGGCATGGTGTATAGCCTTGCCCGGCAGGGGTAAGCCTGCCATGGCAAATACTACGTCTTTTGCTGCAATGCCCCAGCCTTTGGCCCTTTTTTTGGCACATCTGGAATTTGAAAAGGGGTATTCTTTGGCTACGCTGGAAGCTTACCAGCGCGACCTTGCCCAGTTTGGAGCGTTCATTGAGGGAATTGGGGCCAGCCTTGCCACGCCGGAAGGGGTGGAAAAACGCCATGTGCAGCGCTTTCTGGCGGAACTGCACCGCCTTGGGGTAAAAAAAACTTCCGTTGGACGCAAGCTTTCGGCGTTGCGCTCGTTTTTTCGTTTTTGCCTGCGCCTTGGCAAGGTAACAAGCATGCCCACTGAAGGCATTGGCAACCCCAAAACAGAAAAGCGCCACCCGGTGTTCTTGAATGTAGACCAGGCATTTGCCTTGCTGGAAGGGGCTGGGCCAAGTGCGGCAGTTCATACAGGGAGAGCAGGAAACGTTACGGCCAAAGGTGTTTCTGGAGAGGAAAGCTCTTGTATGAACTCTTCAGCCCCAGGAATTTCCAAGGAAGCTGCGTTGTGGTCGCGCGATATTTGCCTTGCAGAATTGCTGTATGGTTCGGGCTTGCGTATTAGCGAGGCCCTGGCCCTTTCTTTTCGAAGGGTGGCAGGCCACACAGGGCATGTGCGCGTGCTGGGGAAAGGGGGCAAGGAGCGCCTTGCTCCGCTTACTGAAGAATCGGTTTTAGCCCTGGAACGCTGGCTTGGCCTGCGGCCCCAGGTGGCCAGCCAGGGTGAACTAGCCCTGTTTGTGGGGGCGCGGGGCGCTGCCTTACAACGGCGTGAAGCCCAGCGTATTATTGAGCGCTTGTGCCAGCAGGCAGGTTTGCCTGCGGTGGTTTCTCCCCATGCGTTGCGCCATTCTTTTGCCACCCACCTGCTTGAGGCAGGGGCAGACCTGCGCAGCGTGCAGGAGCTGTTGGGCCATGCCCGCATTGCCACTACCCAGCGCTATACCCACGTGAGCCTGGCCCACCTCATGCAAGTATATGCCAAGGCCCACCCAAAATCAGAGAAAGAATGAGGAAGTGGCCCTTGGGAGCAGTGTTGTTTCCAGGGGGAGATAATAACTACAAGCAGAGAAGACTCTTCGTACCAGCTGCAACGAAGAGCAAGGGAACTGTATGACTCTTGGTATGGCGTATTTGCTTCTTGTGGGAGCCATTTTGTGCGAGGTAGCTGCCACGCTTTCCTTGCGCCTGTGTGAAGGCTTTACCCGCCTTGGCCCCAGCCTTGTGGTGGTGGCCGGCTACTCCCTGGCTTTTTACCTGCTTTCCTTTGCCCTGAAGATGATTCCCGTGGGCATTGCCTATGCTATTTGGTCTGGCATTGGCATGGTGGTTATTGCAGTGTTTGGCTGGGTAGTGTTTAAACAAATACTCGATATCCCTGCTATTATTGGTCTTGCGCTTATTCTGGCGGGTGTGCTGGTTATTAACCTGTTCTCCAAGACCATCAGCACATAGGGAAGCGTTGAGTTATTCCGATTGGCTGCATTATTTTACTGAACGCCAAGAGCGGGGCAGGGCATTTTTTCTGCCTTGCCCCGCTCTGTTGTTTGGCGGAATTGGTATTGCCGCCTTCTTTAAAAAGGAATGCCCATGGTCATGGAGCCAAAGTTTTGCCCGTCTTTCTGCCCATAAAATTCTTTGGTGCGGTAAACGTGGTTGTAAGCAAAACGCATGCCTTCATAAATAACAGCCATGCCCAAGTTCAGGTCGCTCACCAGGGGGCGTTTGTCTATGCTGTGGCTGTTTTTCCAGGTGTTGCCGTCCAGAAAAATATTGTGGGCCACGGCCTTGCCTTCCGAGCCACCAAACATATACCAGCCCCAAGTGGGGGCCCCTGCCACCTTGGGGGTAAGCAGGCCTGTGGTGGGCGCGTCAATGCCGGAACCGGGGCGAATTTGCGAGGTGGCAAAACTGCCGGGAAGGTTCCAGCCCCAGCGCAGTTCGGTGCCCAGGGCAGCCTGCGTCAGCACGTTACCTGCTGTAAGGCTGTGGTAGGGAAGTATGTCCCAGGCCCAGCCCGTGTTCACAGCTTCCGTGTTCAGGCGGTAGTTACGGGTCCAGGTAGCCATAAGGGTGGGTTCGTCGCGTAGCTGGTGCTTCCAGCCGTTGGCAAGGGGCAGGTCGCGCACGCGGTGCACGCCATTTTGGGCTGTTTTTCCCAAAGCGCTGGGGCCTACCATACCAAAGGCCAGTTCTGCCGTGTCCATCATGTGTTGCTGCTTGGCGTGTAGGGCCACAAGTCCGTACATATACCCGGCATAGGGCCTGTCATTTTCTTGCAGTTCCCGTGAATCTGTATTCTTGGGCGTATAAATTTGTTGCCCAAACCCCAAGGAAACGTTGTATTGCAGGGTTTTGTCCTGCATAAGTTCGGCCTGTTTCAGTAGGTCATCTACAGCGTCTCCAAAAATCTTGTTGTCTGCCAGGGAACGCAAGGGCGGGGAAATGGCCCGAACCTGCACGGCGTTGGTATAGTATTTGTCTGTGTTGTAAAAAAGGTCATTTTCAAAGTACACAACCACAGTGGCAATGGAAGGGCCGCTTTCGGCCGGGGGAGTATTTTGTTCATGGGGGAACCCCGGGGCATTCTGGCTTTGGGTGGCATTGTGCGTATGCATACTTTGGTAGGCTTCAGGTGTGTGCGTTGCCCCGGTTGTTGGGGCAGGGGTGGCCTTGGCGGCAAAAGCCGGCCAAATGGCAACGCAGCATAGTAATGTACCCAAATATAGGCGTATAGTGTTCAGTGGGTTCATGCAGTTATCCTTAGGGCAAACAGGCTGGCCAGTGTACGCCCTGAACACCAGCCCAATCGTCATCTAGCATACAACGGTGTGCCTGAGACATACTCTTTCTGCATGGTTTGGGCAACTCCTTTTCCTGTAAGGAAAACACGTTCGTGGCGGGGCATATTGCTTTTGTGTATGCGGACTGTATTGCATCGAATACAACTCTATACGTTGCATGCGGTTGTGTGTTGTTTTTTGTGTTGTATTTTTGCATCAGTATTTGTTTTGTACTTGTCTTCTATGGTTCTGTTTTACTTAGACAATATTCAATTTTGTTTATCTGTGCAGTGAATTTGTCGTGTTATTGTGGTCATAACATGTACAAAAAAATATTGACTGCTTTTAAAAAAATGTTATGGTTCTATGAAGTCGAAAAATTCATTGCAGGTTTCTTCTCATAAAAGCGATTTTGCTTTTTGGCCTGCGGTAGGTACTTTAATGGGAGGCACCCAGATGGCTACACAACGTATTGCAGCACCTTCTACTTCACAAAAAAATATCTCTATTCCCGTTGTTCCGGAGCAAACCCTTGAGTTTGCCTTTGACTTGCGCACGGCAAATTTTGAACGGCCTGTTGCCAACAACGGGAAGTTAAGCCCTGACCTTGTTATTCTGCTGGACGATGGGGCCAGGGTAGAGCTGAAAAACTTCTTTGTGGTTGAAGAGGAGGGCAGTGCGTTGCCTACCCTGCAGCTAGAAGATGGAACACAGGTGGCCAGTGCAGACTTTCTGGCTGCTATGGACCCTTCCCTTGATGTTTCCACCGCTGCCGGGCCTGATGCCACTACAAATAGTAGCGGGTTGAATGAAATGGCCTCAGTGGATGCCATGAGCGTTACCGGCGTAGACAAGCTGGGCACCCTCGGTTCTGACCAGTTTTCCAATGCCCAGCGTACAAGTGGAGATGTTCTTTCTACGCCTTCCCTGCAGGCAGCGGCAACAGCAGGTGCTGCCACTTCCCCGGCGGCTCCCTTTACTCCCCCTGCGCCTCCTGTAGACCCTGTAGACCCTGTAGACCCTGTAGACCCTGTAGACCCTGTAGACCCAGTTGACCCTGTGGCTGGAATTACCCGGCCCACGCAATTTGCCCGTGCGGCCCTGCTGGAAGCAGACGGTGTGGACAATCCGGTGGTTTCCGTGAACCTTGGGCAAGCCTTTGGCATTACCCAACCTGCTGGCATTACCGTGTTTTCCCCGGAAAACAGCAACTACACATGGCAGTATGACCCCAAAACAGGGGTTATTGAATTTTCCCTGAAAGATCCCGCTGCCGGGGTGGGCACGCTGGAAAACTTCACCGTTATTATTGGCGACAAAAGCTATGTGGTGCAGGTTACTTCTACACCGGATGAATTGAAAGACGCCGAATGGCGCGATGTGACCCCTGCTGATATCGTATGGGGTGAAGGTGTTGTTTGGGAAGAAGCCCCTGCCCAGAACCCTACCTATACACAAAACGTATGGGCTGGTGTTATTCATGAACATATGACTGGCAGTGCCGAAGCGGGTGCCGTACTTACCCATGTGGCCGAAGCTGACACCGCCGAACTCGGCAAAATTCATTTGCAACTGACAGACAGTTCCCTGCTGGCCCAAGGGGCCGATGCTGCCACTAACACCCTGAACCTTGACCTTGGCAACCTGCTGAATGGTGGTTCCCTTGCTATAAGCAATGAAGACAAGGGGCTATTCACCGTGTTCCACGGTGCCCCGATTACTGAACAAAATTATTGGGGTAGCTACGACCAGAGTGAATTGAAGTATGAAGCCACTGTGATGACAGCCATGGGGGCCTCCGGCAAGGACGCAACCAATACCCTTACCGTGGCAGAAGGCGGCGGCGATGTTCTGCTGCACGCCGGGGGCAACGTGGCCCCAGCGCTGAGCGGTGATAACGCAGGCTATGTCAGCGGCACCTATGCCGGGCAAGGGGCTACCAATACTGTTACTGCCGATAATATTACCGTTTCCGCTGCTGCCGCAGGCGCAGGTGCCGGGGCAACTGCCACAGTGACTGGTGTGCGCAGCGACGGGGCAGCGACAAGCTATGACCCTAACTCCTGGCCTAACTTGACGGTGGAGAAAAATTCCCAAACCACACTGACGGCGAAAGAAAATGTGAACGTGAGCGTGGATGTTGCCGGAGATACTGCAACAGACCATTCAGGCAATGCCTATGCCGCTGTGGCTGCCACGGAACGTGGGCATGTGGACATAGAGGCTGGCAGCAACATTACCATTACCACCACCAACAGCACCACGGGCGATAATTTGAACACGGCAGGGGTGTATGGCATCTACTCCGGCTATGGCCTGGGTGCCAACGACCTGCCCAATTTTTCGAACCTGAATAAGTTTGAGCGCGGGGACTATATTAACGGGTTGGCAGACCAGTTCCGCAACGATACCGTTGACGAAAACGGGCCATATGACCCTGTCACCTGGCAGCCTGCTCCTGGCTATGACCAAAGCATCGTGAATGTAGATGCAGCAGGTGATGTTGCCGTGAACGTGAACCTGGATGGTCAAGCCGGTCAGGAATATGCCGGTGAAGCCGCAGGTATTAAACTGTTTTTTGGTGATGTGAATATTACCTCTGGTGGTAATGTTTCGGTAAGCACAGTCAAAGAATCTGGTGCTTCTACCGGTAACATTTCTGCTGTGGAAGTGGGTTTTGGTAAACTGAATGTGAAGGCAGAAGGGGATATTGACCTGAGTGTAAGGGCCAATGGTGAAAATCTTTCTGTTATCAACTTTAACCCATTGAGCAAGCCATACAGCATGGATAAGGCTCGGTTCAGCACCATGATTGGGGAAAACATTACCCTGAAAGGTGAAGCAGGTATGGATGCCACTGTGGCAAACAACGAGATTACCGGTATTCGGGTTAATGATTTGAGCAAAACCCAGTTCGCCATGACTGCGGATGAAAAAATATCCATTGATGTGACTGCCCACCACAACGGCGGGGTAACAGCAGCCACTGGTATTGCCGCAGTTTCCCATGAATTTTTTGATTCTACCAATGGGTCAATGTCTAACTATAATTATAACATGGTGTTGCGCATGGACGCGCCAGAGGTGGAAATTGCCGCCAAAGTGGAAAGCACCCCGGAAATGGCCCAGCAGGGTACAAGCACAGCTACAGCCATTTCAGCCGAGGGTGGTGCTTCTATCAAGATTATTGGAGACGCCCCGGCACGAGCACATACTTTGTATAGTAAAAACATGGGTGATTATTATGCTCCAGAGTCCATAGAGTCGCTCAAACTTTCTGCCCAGGGTGCAGGAACCAATACTGGCATACAGGCCGTTGGGCATAATTTGCTTGACGAAACTGGCAACCAGGTTTCCCGCGAATCGCGCGTGGATATTTGGGCGAAAAATATGGAGATTGAAGCAAAAGGCGATGCCACCAACCCCAATTCTGCCAGTTACGGCATAATGGCTTCTTCCATAATTGACCCCAACTATAGTTCGGGCAGTTGGAAGGGCGGCGTTGTTTCACTTAATACCTCCGACCTGACCATTTCTGTGGATGACCCCAATAGCAGTGTGGGCATACATGCAGATAATTACGGCCTGGTGAAAATAGAATCCACCAGAACGCCGGAATATGATGCGGATGGCTACCAGCAGGGAAGTACTACCAATGCCATGACAGTGGTGATTAACTGCACCATTACCAATGGGGCGGAACAGTTGCGCGGCATTGCCATTGAAGCGTTGAAAGGTGGGAATGTTGTTATTCAAAGCAATGAAGGACAGGCGAATGTATACTCCAGTGGTTCTTCTTTGGGCAAAAAATTTGGCGATAGCATTGTCCTGAATGGGGACGTGCATGTAGGCGACCTGAATTGGGTGTATGACCCTTCTGTTGGTACCTACACCTCTCCCTCGCATGTTACGTTGAACACGGGACAAGGGGCAGATACCATTACCATTGATGGAGCCGTTACCTTGGGTAAAGGTGGCATCTTCACTATTTACGGTGGGGGTGGGGACGACTCTGTCACCATTGAGCATGGTCTTTCTTCCAGGGGAGGAGATATCGACTCTCCGGTATATAGCAACTTTGAAATTCACACAGACAAGGCTGGCTATGACTATAGCTATGAGTCCAATTCTTTTAGCAACGGTTATAACCGTGTAGAGGATCATTTTGGGAACGATTCCCTGGTTATTAACGGTGGCATTGACGTGAAACTTGGCGGACAGGTCAACATTACTACCGGGTGGGGGAGTGACATGATTTCCATTTCCGGTGGTATTGAAACCGGAAAATACGCAAGTGGGGTAAATATTGACGCAGGTTCCGACAATGATGCCATTATGCTCAACGGAAAAATGCAGCCCTACCTTGCTGGTGGCTACAACAACATCAATATTGATGGTGGCGAAGGGCACGACCTGCTTATTCTGAAAGCGCCGGATGCCGCCACCTTCCAGGAATGGTACAAAGATTGGCTGAGCCATGAAGGCACCATGGAAAAACTGCACTGCGAAGGCATGATTGTGCAGGGTGTAGATAACCCCAATGACGTTTCCTGGCTGACAGACCTGCTGCACCAGCGAGGCGGCATGGACGTGCAGTTCTTCGGTTCTGATGTAGACCTGACCATGGTGAATGATGCTTCGGTTATTACCGACTCCTTTGCCCTGGACGGGACACGCCACGCCAACGACGTGCTGTACGTGCGCTTTGATGGTGATACAGACCCACTGCATTCCCTGGCAAGCGCTGTGGACAACGGGTATGTGAAAGGCATTGAAAACGTGCTGCTGGATATGGCAGACGGCAATGACGAGAGCATCAACCTGGATGGCTTGAACTCGTTCATCGGTTCCCTGCGCGAAGGCGGCCATGACGGCACCAACGTTATCCTGCGCGCAGACAATAACGATACCCTGAACCTGGAAAACTCGGGCTGGTCTGCCACAGAGCAAACCGAAAATATTAACGGGGTGGACTACACCGTGTACCAGAATGAAAATTCTGAACTGCACAACCTGTATGTGCAGTTGGTAACGTCCTCTTCATAATCGCAACAGCTTCAACACACACAGTGTAAATATGTGCCCCGCACCCTTTGCAAAGAGGCTGCGGGGCATGTTGCATTTTGTGGTAAAATGATTTTGGCCTCTTGCGCCTTTTTCTGGTGAACGGTAGCATGGGGCCTTCCCAAGTTCTTTTTATTCCGCTCAGCCATGTGAAAGGAGTGCTATGCAACACATTGAAACTGAAGTGGCCAGGCTGCTTTCCCTGCTGCTTGGTCAGGCTGTTGTGCCGGAAAGCAATATGTGCATGGCAACCTGCCCTGCCTGGGATTCCATGAAACACATTGAAATTATTATGACCCTGGAAGAGCATTTTCAGGTTTCGTTTGCCCCGCAGGATATTCCCGCCCTTACCACGCAAGCCCTGTTGGTGGCAAAATTGCAAGAGCTGGCCCATGCATAATCTGAAGCTGCACCACATTGGCGTTGCTACCCGCAGCATTGCCAAGGAATTGCCTGTGTTTGAGGCCCTTGGCTATAAAAAATGTTCCCAAGCCTTTGTTGACCCAGGCCAAAAAATACGGGGGGTGTTCATAGCAGCCCCAAACCAGCCACTGCTTGAGTTGCTGGAAAATACGGAAAGCACCGGCCCACTGGATTCCTGCCTGAAGAATGGGATTAAGTTTTACCATTTTTCCTACGTTGTGGATTCCATAGAGCCTGTACTGGAAACCTTTGTGCGCGAACAGCGAGCAAGGGTAGTGGTGCCTGTAACCGCTGCCGTGTACTTTCAGCGCATCTGTTTTGTGATGCTGCCCAACATGATGCTTGTTGAACTGGTGGAATGTGCCGCAGGTGAGCCTGTCGTTCCGTTACAGATATAGTTTTTCCAAGGGAATAGGGTGATTCATGGCACAGTTTATTCTTGAAAATGTACGCCTTGCTGGGTGTTCCCTTGTGCTGGGTGAAAATATACATACCATTGAAAATGAGCCGCAGTATTACGGGCATGATACGGCCCAGCTTGCCCGGCTGCAAAAAATGATTGGTTTTGGCACGCGCTATACCGCAAGCGAAGGCACCACTACCTGCGATTTATGCGGGCAGGCTGCCACCCGCTTGCTGCATGCCCTGGGGCTGGGGCCTGCCCAAATTGGCGCCATTATTTCCGTTACCCAAACGCCTGATTACCGCATGCCCGGCAACGCCCATGTGCTGCATGCCCGGCTGGGGCTTGGCAAGGAAGCGCTGGCCCTTGATGTGGAAATGGGGTGTTCCGGCTTTGTGTATGGTTTGTGGCTTGCAGGCATGGTGGCGGCTGGCGGGGCAAAACGGGTTTTGCTGGTGGCAGGCGACACCTTAAGCAAGCAGGCCAACCCGCAAGACCGCACCCTGGCCCCCCTGTTTGGCGATGCAGGCAGCGCCGCCATTGTGGAATATGCCCCAGGTGCCCCCAAAATGCACTTCATCCTTCAGGCTGAGGGCGCCCAGTTGGAAACCATGTATGTTCCGGCAGGGGGCAGCCGCACCCCTTCCACCCCGCAAACCCGGCAGGCTATAACAGGGGAAGACGGCAATGCCCGTTCTCTGGAAGATATAGTCATGGACGGCTTTGGCATTTTCAAGTTCACCATGACAGAACAGCCCTTGCTGCTGCATAATATTCTGGAATTTTCCGGCAAAACCCAAGCAGACATTGACTATTTCCTGCTGCACCAGGCCAACAGGTATATTGTGGAAACCATTACCCAAAAGGCAGGCATTCCCGCTGCCAAGGTGCCTTCCGACCTGTTCCCCCGGTATGGCAACCAGAATTCTGCCTCCATTCCCGGTGTGCTTTGCGGGGCACTGGCAGAAGCCCTGCAAGGAAAAACCGTGCAGGCTGTTATGCAGGGATTTGGTATTGGCCTTTCCTGGGGTGCTTGCCAACTGGCCCTGGACAATGTGGTGTGCTTGCCGCCGCAGGTGTTCACCCGCACAAAGGAATAATGCACCATGAATGTGCTGTTTCAGGAACCTCTTCGGCGTGAGCTCTTGCTGGCCCTGCCCCCGGTGCAAGCAGAGCGCACCCTTGCCGTTGCTGTTCACCGTAACCATTCCTTTGAACTGGTGGCTTCCGTACTCAACGCCTTTCTTGGTCTTTCACGGGTGCAGGCCGATTTTTTATACAGTGAGTATGACGACAGCCTGAATGCCGCGGTTCTGCCCAACAAGGTAGACATGCACCTGGTGTGGTTGGATGCCACTCGCTATACCACCCCCAATTTCCCGGCATGGCTTGCCAGCCGTATTACCGCCCTGAAGGAAGCCTGCCCTGCGCCTGTGCTGGTGGCCTGTTGTGGCCTGCCAGCGGCCAATGCTGGTGCCCCGTTGCCCGCCTTGCCAGATGTGCTGTACATGGAATGCGATGCCCTGCTGGCACCCCTTGGGGAAAAAGCCTTTGATGCCCGCCTTGAACCCTTTACCGGCACGCGCCTTTCCAATGCCGCCTGCTTGGCTTTGGCGCGGGAACTGGGCACGCACTGTATTCCTGCTCTGCTTTTCCCACCTTTAAAGGCCCTGGTTTTGGACTTGGACAATACCCTGCATGCAGGGGTGCTGGGGGAAGACGGCATACAGGGGGTGCAGCCCCACATTGCGCTGCAAACCTTTGTGGCAGAATTGGCGCGCAAGGGCTTTTTGCTCGCCTTGGCTTCAAAAAATGAAGAAGAGGACGTGAAGGCCCTGTTTGCCGCCCGCAAAGATTACCCCCTGCGCTGGGAAGATTTTGCGGTGCACAGGGTGAACTGGCAGCCTAAGGCAGACAATATTCAGAGCATTGCCACTGCCATGAACATTGGGCTGGATGCCATGCTGTTTGTGGACGACAACCCTGGTGAACGCCTGCATGTGGCCCGAACCTTGCCTGCCGTGCGCGTGCTTGCGGCGGACTCCCCGGAAGAAACCCTTGCGGGCCTGCGTTATTACCCTGGTCTGCGTAAAACCACCGTGCTTGCGGAAGATGCCCTGCGCAGCGCCGACATTCAGGCCAACGCCCAGCGCAGCCGCATGCAGCAGAGCCTTTCAGCCGAGGAATACCTGCGTGAGCTGGGCATTACCCTGCACCTTGAAGCAAACCCAGCGCACCATGCAGCCCGCATTGGGGAGTTGCTGCACAAAACAAACCAGTTCATTCTGGCCTATGCCCGGCCCAGCCAGGCAGCAGTGGCTGCCTCCCTTGCCGGGGGGCAATGCTGCGCCATTACGGCTTCCATGAAGGATACCCTTTCCGACAGCGGCCTTATTGCGGTATTACTGGCGCGCAAGGCAGATAATGCCCTGTGCCTTGATGAAGTGGTGGTGAGTTGCCGGGCGCTTGGCCGGGGCATTGAAGACGGTATGCTCAAGCACATGTTGGCTCTTGCAGGGGAACGCCTGCACGCTGGCCCGGCGGTGCACATTCTCTACCGCACAGGCCCGCGTAATGCACCGGGCCTTGCCTGGCTGCAAGCCCTGGCCCCGGCCCCGTTGCAAGAACAGGGCACCGTTGTGCTGCCTGCCCTGCCTGCTGCGGCCCTGCCCGGAGTAACGGTGCAGGTGGAAACAAGTATTATTTAATTTTATTGATTTTTACTTGGGGAGGCTTTGCCTCCCCAAACCCATCACTTTCTCCGCTCGGGCTTTGTAGAGATGTACGGGCAGCATAGCTGCCCGTACCCGCCGCTCTCGCTCCACGGCTCGCTCTCGCTCCACGGCTCGCTCTCGCTCCACGGCTCGCTCCGCTCGCGACTGCCGTCAGTTTTAGGGACATGATGCCCTTGGATCCCGCATCAGCGATTACTTTCCCGCTTTGCGGAAAAGTAATCGCAAATGGGGGTCAAGGGGCGTCACGTCCCTTGCAGGGGGGTAGGGGGACAGCGTCCCCCTAATTCTTTGCCAGCAGCTCTTCGATGTACGCCGCAAGGCTGGCAATGCTGGCAAAGGGTGTATCTTCACGGGCAAAGGCATCTTCGCCCATAAGCATAATGTTTTTGCCTGTTTTTGCTTTAAGCAGTTCATCTACGTTATCCAGAAAAATCATGGCATCCAGTGAATCCAGCACGCCTTCCCGGCCTAAAAGCTGCAAGGAAGGGCTGAATGGATGGACCACTGTGGCCCCTTTTTGGGTTATGTCCAGAGCTTCCTGTAAAAGAGCGTAGATATCATTTTGTGTGAGCATGGTGTTCTCCTGTACTTGTGTTGCGGCGTTGGCATGAGCGTGCTGTTCTTTGTGTATGGGGGCCTGCCCCTTTATGGAAAATTTGTTATAGCTCTTTGGCAGAAAACACAAAATACTCCTCAGGCTTGTCGTGGCCCATAATGTACATGGGGCGGTAAACTCTATTGCCACCTATTTCGGTTTTATACAGCGAGGTTTTGTTCACTTCCTTGAACCCCTGTGCCGCTGCCAGCAGTCGTACCTTGTGGTTGCTGCCCACCACGTGGTTGTAAATGCGGGTTATTTTAAGGGTGTCCTTCACCCAGGCAAACAGTGTTTCACACGCGGCAGCACCAAGGCCCTTCACCGCGTCCGGGCGCATGACCAGGCCGTCAATAACGCATTCATGCTTTTGGAAGGCAAAGTCGTTTACCCCCACGTGGCCCATTATTGCATCACCATACATGACAAGAAACAGAATAAAGTCGCGGGTTTTGTGGGCATACTGGGTCAGGGCTTCTGTCATGGATTCGTTGGTTATGGGGAAATCGCTGAGAAAGGCCTGGGGGTTGTCTGCCCGCAATGTTTTGAACAGGGCAAGCACTTCCGGCTTTTCAATGTCGCTTTTGGTAACAGCCCGCAGGGCGCAGGCTTTTCCATCATGCTCAAAGGGCAAGGAAAGCCCGGCGGTTTTTCCCTTGTGGAACAGGGCAAGCACCTCTGCCTTGTAGTGCAGCCAGCCCGTGGGCTGCACGTTGGCAACGGGGGCTGTTTTGTTTGCCAGTAAATATTTGATAACCCCGCAAATGTATTCCACCTCTTCTTCCGTGCGGTTGTGCCCGCAGGGCAGCACAATACCCCGCAACGCCACGCTGTAGGCCACGGGGTTGTCTGCCTTGGTAAACATGGGCATGGAAGAAAGGGGGTAAAACACCGGGCGGCACGTAACGCCGCTCATGCCAAGGCGCTTCATGAAGTCGTGGCGCACCATGCTGGCATCGTCAAAAAACAGGGTGGTCATCCAGAAGCTGTTTTTGCTGTCCGGGCGCTGGGCGTTCAGGCGAATGCCGGGCACGCCCCGCAAGCGCTCATGGTACCAGCCAAAAATTTGCCGCTTTTTTGCCATAAGGTCACCCAACCGTTCCAACTGGGCGGAAACCATGGCAGCCTGCAAGTTGGACATGGTGTAGTTATAGCCAATGGCGTCGTAAAGGAACGGGTTATTTTCGTTGCGACCCTGTGAACCCAGCTTCATGGCCCGCCTGAACAGTTCTTTGTCGGATGAAAGCAGAATGCCGCCTTCCCCTGCCACCACAGCCTTTGTGCCGTTAAAGCTGAACACGGAAAAATGTCCGAAGGAACCCACGCGCCGCCCCCGGTACTGGCTGCCCAGGCCATGGGTGGCGTTTTCAATAACAAACAACTTGTGCTGCTGGGCCAGGGTGAGCAGGGCCTGCATGTCGCACGGTTGCCCGTACATGTGCACAGGCACCATGGCCTTGGTGCGGGGGGTAATGTTGGCAGCGGCGGAAGCCGGGCTAAGGCACAGGGTGTGCGGGTCTACATCGCAAAACACGGGCGTTGCCCCGGTGTATACAACGCAGGCAGCAACAGACATATCGGCAATTTCCGGCACCAGCACTTCGTCGCCAGGGCCAACCCCCAGCGCCAGCAGGGCAAGGTGCATGGCCCCGGTGCAACTGGAAGTGGGGAAGGCATACTTGTGCCCGGAATAGCCAATCATCTGCTGCTGGAAAATACGAATATAGCTGGCGCAATTCATGTTCCAGCCCGTGCCGGCGGCGTCGGCAACGCACTCAATTTCCCTGTGGGTTATGGAAGGGCCGGAAAGCAGAATGGGGTCAACAGGCAGGTATGGGGCTGGGGGCATGGTGGTGTCCTTTTATTCGCCGGAAAACTTTTTGTGCCAACGGGCAATATGCTCTTCCCGCGTGGGAATGTGCTCTGGGGCAATGTAGTCGTGCACAGGCAAAATGCGGGTGCCTTCAAGGGAAAGCAAGCAGGAAGCCCAGGCCAGCCCGGCCCCAAAGCCGCACAGCAGTACCTTACTTCTGTCTGTTCCCAGGCCCGTGGGGGAAAAGTGTTCGCACATCAGCGTAGGCACGGAAGAAGAACCAAGGTTGCCGTATTTGGTCAGGGTCTCGTAGGGAACTTTCTCCAGGGGCAGGCCAGTTTTTTTGGCAATGGCCTCAATAATAACCCGGTTTGCCTGGTGCAGCAGCAGCTTGTTCACCTGCTCCTGCCCGGTTTGGGTCAGTTCCAGGTGGCGCATAATGTGCGGGGGAATAACCGACACCCCGAAGGAATAAATGGCCATGCCATCCATCCATATTTGCCCGTAGCCCCCCAGTGTCCAGGGGTTGCCTTTGGGGTCGGCTACTTTCTGGTTATATACGTCTGCCGGGGTTTCGTCTGCCCGCTGGGGAATGCGGCTGCCCCCGCCGGGAATAACCAGCGCTTCATGCTTGCTGCCATTGCTGCCCAGCAAAAAGCTCATGGGCCCGGCAGATTCGTCGTACGTAATAAGGGCGGCTGTGCCTGCGTCGCCAAACACGGGGGAGGTAACGCGGTTGGCAGGGTCAAGGAAGCGGTTGGGGGTGTCGCCCACCAGTAGCAGCACCTTGGAACAGGCGCGGGAAGCCACAAGGCCGGATGCCACCCAAAAGCCTTTTACCCACCCGGCACAGCCCACGTTCATGTCCATGGTGGCGCATTCATGGGAAAGACCAAGGATGTGCTGCTGTATGGCAGCAGAGGCAGGCAACAGGTAGTCCGGGCTGTGGCTGACAAAAATAAGCGCCCCAATTTCACTTTTGTCCACACCCGTTTCTGCCAGCAGGCGCTGGGCAGCCTGCACGCACAGGTCGGAAGCTGTAACGCCTGGCAGGGCCTTGCGGCGTATGTTCAGGCCGCTTAGCGTGGCAAGGCGCTGGGCCTTTTCCAGGCTGCCTTCGTAATATTGCAGCTCGTCGGCAAGGGCCACGCTTTCGGCAGGAACCACGGCGCTAACGGCTGCCAGCGAAACATTGGTGAATTGTGAAAAGGCCATGCAGGCACCTCTTGCATTGTGCAGACAGGGTGATTGTTGTGGATTTTGCCAGACGGCCCCATGAATGGTAAGGGGAGTTCCCGCAGGAAGGGGCGCGTTGAGGGATGAAATATATACTATTATAAGATATTTTACAAATACTTCATGGAAATGACAAGGGAGGATTATGCATTGCCGTGGCAGCGGGGAGGGCAGCCCCGCGTGCGCAGCCGGAAACGGCAGAGTAGCGGAGGGGGAAAGGATAACGGAACAGGCCAGGCTCTTGGGGTAGAGGCTGGCCTGTGGTGGGTTAGGGAGGAGCTTGAAAAATGGTGCGGGAAAAATATTTCTGCGACCGTTAGTCGCAAAAAAGTCGCAAAACAAAAAACGACTTACAAGGTTTTTCCTTGTAAGTCGTTCAATTTGCTGGAGCGGGAAACGAGATTTGAACTCGCGACCTTCAGCTTGGGAAGCTGACACTCTACCGCTGAGTTATTCCCGCAGTGAATGTGCATGGATGTTTTTAGTGGAGCGGGAGACGGGATTTGAACCCGCGACTTCAACCTTGGCAAGGTTGCACTCTACCACTGAGTTACTCCCGCTTACTGGAGGCGGCACCCAGATTTGAACTGGGGGTAAAGGCTTTGCAGGCCTCTGCCTTACCACTTGGCCATGCCGCCAAAAACACGATGCGCTTGTGCACAGGTACGCTTTATGTTAGGCGTCTGGCTTGTTTCATTGGAGCGGGAGACGGGATTTGAACCCGCGACTTCAACCTTGGCAAGGTTGCACTCTACCACTGAGTTACTCCCGCCCAACGAGAGAGAGGTTTAATTCACACACCGCTGTTTTGTCAAGCAGGAATTTTCACTTTTTTTGTAAAAACTGTAATTTCATTGTGATTTTAATCATCTTTATTGTAGAAGAAGGTTTTTTACTTTTTTTGCTTTACAACTATGCGCTTCGCGAATACATTGTGTTGCTTGAATTATAGGGGAGCATGCGACTGCACAAGGAGTTACGTTATGGAACAAAAGGATTTGGAACATTTTCGGGCCCTTTTGAATCAAATGCTTGAAGAAGCTCTTAAACAAGGGGAACTGACCCTTGAAGACATGACGGACAACAATGAAATCTGCGCTGACCCCGCAGATAGGGCGACCGTTGAGTCTGACCGCGCGTTCACATTACGAATTCGCGACAGAGAGCGCAAGCTGATTAAAAAGATCCGTGCAGCATTACAAAGACTTGATGACGGAGTTTTTGGAATCTGTGATGAGTGTGGTGATGATATTGGGGTTCCTCGGTTGGATGCCCGCCCGGTAACAAAGCTTTGCATTAATTGCAAAAGCAAACAAGAAGCAGACGAACACTTACGGGGCGATTAACCGCCTTTCCATTGCCAGGTTTGGCTTTCCGTTTCAGGTCAGCGCCTGCCGCAACCAATACGGCCCTTTCATTAGGGCCGTTTTTTGTTTACTTTGTGGAAACGCTCATTTATTCCGTTTGGCGACTTTCTTCCGCTTGGGCTGCGTTGAGATGAACAGCCAGCAAAGCTGTCTGTTCCCTCCGCCCTCGCTCCACGGCTCGCTACGCTCGCGACTGCCGTCGGCTTTAGGGAGGCAGTCGAGGACGGAAGAGTCCACTCCTGCTTCTTAAAATGCTCATGCCTTGCCAAACGAAAAAACTGAGCGTTTCCAATGTGCCATGGTCCAGTTATTCTGTTTGGCGGCGCTTCCGCATGGTATGGCGTGTAAAAAATTATGGCTTAAGGGGAAAACAGTGGACGCTCACAGCTTTCGCGTGTTGTGTACAGATCTGGTGCCTTTTCTGGAAGGGGCCAGGGTTATGAAGGTGTATGGCCCCTTGCCGCACACCATAGTGCTGCTTTTGCAAATGGGGCCGCGCAAGGTACGGCTGGTGTGCAGCACGCACACGGCGCACCCGGCTTTTTTTGTTACCCATGTGGCCCTGCCCAACCCGCAAACCCCGCGGGCCGATGTGATGTGCCTGCGTAAATACATTGGGGGCAAGCGCCTTGGGCGCGGGGTGGCGCATTTTGCATCCCGGCGGTTGGCAGTGCCTGTGCTGGGGGCAGCAGCGCAGGTGGTGGAAGGCACCAAGGCCCGCACGGCTGCCAAGGGGGCAACCCCTGGTGCAGGTGACTATGCAGCGCCCGTTGCCCTAGCCGCTATATTACCCACAGGAGCTGATGCAGGAGCAGAGCGCCCCTTGTGGCTGGTGCTGGACCTGCGCGAAGGCATTAGCCTTGCCCCGGCCTTGCCAGAGGGCATGGCAGAGCCACCCCTGTGGCCCCCGGCAGAGGTGGTGGCAGGCCTGTGCGAGCTGCCCCACAATTCACAGAAGCGGCGAGACGGGCCGGAAGACAGCGGCCCGTGGCAGCAGTATTCCCTGCTGACGCCACTGTTGCGGGAAACTCTGGCTGCCCTGGAATGCCCGGAAGCCCAGGCCCTGATGATTGACCTGGAAGCAGAAGGCGACGCCCTGTTTTATTATGGTAAAGGTGGCCTTGTACCGCAATTGTATTCTGCCTGGCCCTTGCCCCCGGCCGTGGCTGCCCGGCGCAAGCTGGAAGAAATGCCTGCGCCTTTTCTGGCTGCTGCCCTGTTTCAGTCGCAGCATTCCCCCCATGAAGTTGATGATGTCCAAGACACTTTCGGTGCAGACGAGGCAAGCCAAGACGATTCCCATGGGGCCGAGGAAGGCAAGCGCCCCTGGTTGTGGCGGCTGGCAGAAGAGGGGGGCCTTGTGCCGTGCCCCATGTTGAGCCTTGCCAGTGCAGTGGAAGAGCAGGCCTTTTTGGCGGCAATAGAACAGCGGCAAGAACGCCAGCAGGCAGAGCCGGGAAAGAAGCAGGCCAAAAAAGAGGCGCGCCTGCGTACCCGGCTGGAAGAAGAACGCACCCGGCTGGAAGGGCTTTTGGCCCTGCGGGAAACTGCCAAGTGTTTGCAGGAGCATTTGTGGCGCTTTGGGGCAGAAGAAAAGCAGGCGGTTGTGGTGTTGCCCATGGTGCAAGAAGAATGTATGGAAGAGCGCACCATTGCCCTTAACCCGCTACTGACAGTGCGGGAAAACATGGCCCACATGTTCCGGCAGTCTGCCCGTGGGGCGCGGGGGCTGGCGTTTTTGGAGGCCCGCCTGCGCGGCGAGGCAGTGGCTATGGGGCCGGGGCCGGGAAAGAAGGGGGCAACCCCTGCGGCAAAGGGTGCTTTTGGGCCAGGCAATGCTTTGCAGCAAGCAACAAAAATGGCAGGGCAGGATGCTGGCAAGGCCATGCGGCCCACAGCCCATGGCCTGCGTGATGCCTTGCAGGAAAAGCACGTGGCCTGCTTTGTTTCCAGTGACGGCTACGCTATTTTGCGGGGAAAAAATGCACAGGGCAACCAGCGGTTGCTCAAACTCGGGCAACCATATGACTACTGGCTGCATAGCCAGGGCGGGCCAAGCGCCCACGCCATTATCCGGCGCAAACATAGCGGCGAGGAACTGCCGGAAACCACCCTGCAAGAAGCGGCAGTGCTGGTGGGGCTGAAAAGCTGGCAAAGCGAAGACGCCAAGGCTGATATTATGGTGGCGGAACTGCGGCATGTGCGTTCCCCCAAAGGCTCTGCCACCGGCGCTGTGCATGTGGACAAAACCCTGCGCAGTATGGTGGTGGCCCTGGATGCAACACTGGAGGCAACGCTTGCCGCGTTATTAGATGACTAGGGATTATTGTATATCTGAATTTATTGCATTTTACTTGGGGAGGCTCTGCCTCCCCAAGCCCCATCGTTCTTCGCTTGGGCTTCGTGGAGATGTGCGGGTCAGCAAAGCTGCCCGCACCCTCCGCCCTCGCTCCACGGCTCGCTATGCTCGCGACTGCCGTCAGCTTTAGGGGCATGATGCCCTTGGATCCCCCCATCAGCGTTCAGTTTTTCGCTACGCGAAAAGCTGAACGCAAATGGGGGTCAAGGGGCGTCACGTCCCTTGCAGGGGGCTGGGGGACAGCGTCCCCCAATTCAAGTCAATTAAATTCATTCTGCAATACTCGTTAACTACAACTTGCCTTCGTCGCCTGCCATACGGGCTAATTCCTCTTCTACCTGCTGCGGGGTGGCAAGGCGGTGGCAGGTGGTAAAGGTTTCATTGCCGCGCACCGTTTTGCTAATAACAAAATGGCGTTGTGCCCGTTTAGCAAGCTGGGGCCAGTGGGTAATAAGAATCATCTGGCGGGAGGCGGCCAGGGTTTCCAGGGCTTCTGCCACCCGGTTCAGGGTTATGCCGCCCACGCCTGCGTCCACTTCGTCAAAAATCAGGGTGGGGGTTTCCCTGCCTGTTTTGCTCATGAGGGAAACAAAGGCCAGCAAAAAGCGGGAAAGTTCCCCGCCAGAGGCAATGCGCTCCAGAGGTTGTTCAGCCTGCCCAGGGTTGGGCTGCCATAACAGGCGGGCCCGCATTTCCACGCAGTCTTCGCGCTGGGGGTGCAAGGGGTGGGGGGTGAAGGCAAAACGCACCCGCACGTGTTCGGAAAAACCAAGCTGGCGCAGTTCCCGTTGCAGCTTTTCTGCAAGCTCCCCTGCGGCAGCTTCCCGTGCCTTGTTCAGGCGAAGGAGCAGGGCGGCAAGGGCGTCGCACTGGGCCTCTTCTTCTTTTTCCAGATTTTTCCGGTCAATGCCGCAGGAGTCCAGAAAGGAGAGATTGTCTTCAATTTCCTTGCTCAGGTGCAAAATGGCATCCAGGGGGCGCTTTAATTTGCGCTTGAGCTGGGCCAGGGCGTACAGGCGCGACTCGATTTGCTCGTTGTCCAGCACCGGGGCACTGTGGCGGGCTGCGGTGCTCAGGCGGTTTTCCACTTCTTTCAGGCTTTCCGTCACTTCAATAAGGGTGCCGGGCAGGTCGGCATAGTCTTCCAGGTGCTTGCCCAGGGCCGTGGCGGCGCGTTCCAGGCCCGCCATGTAGTGCAGCATACCGGGGCCGTCGCTACCGCCGCGCAGGGCTTCCAGCCCTTGCATGGCGCTGTCGCGTATGCCAGACTGGTTGCGCAGGGTGTCGCGCTGGCGTTCCAACTCTTCCTCTTCCCCTGCCTTTGGGGCTACCTTGGCTATTTCTGCGGCCTGAAATTCCAGAATATCGCGCTTGTCTTCCAGGGCTTTCATCTGGGCTTCCAGGGCTTTTCGTCTAGCCTGGCACTCGGTAAGGGCGGCCAGCAGGCGGTCTTTTTCTTCCGGCAGGGTGGGGTCTTCCAGAAAGTCGTCCAGCATACGGGCCTGAAAAGCAGGTTGTAGCAGTTTTTGCTGGCCGTGCTGGCTGGTGTGGACAATAAGCGAAGGCTTCAGTTCCCCTACGGTATCTTGCGAGGCTAAACGGTCGTTACAGTAAAAACGGCTGCGGCCCGTTTCTGCTGCCAGTTCGCGGCGTAAAATATACTGTTCATCATTAACGTGAAAAAGGCCTTCCACTACGGCTTTTTCTTTGCCGGGGCGCACGTTTTCCGTGGTCATTTTTTCCCCGGTAACAAAGTTCAGCGCTTTCAGGATAAAGCTTTTGCCTGCGCCCGTTTCCCCCGTGAGCACGTTCATGCCCTGGGTAAACTCCATTTCCATGTCTTCAATCAGCGCAAGGTCGTGTATACGTAGTAGCTCAAGCATGATTCTTTATCCTTCATATTCCCGTAGCGGGAAATGTGAACAATTCTGTCATAATATCGTATTTGGGAAACGCTGAGTTTTTTCGTTTGGCAAGGCACAAGTGGTTTTTGAGGCGGGTGCTGACAATTCCGCAGGAAAGCGGAATTGGGAACTGCCCGCAGGGCGGGAGCCGAAGGCTGAGGCCCAGGACGGGCCGAGTCAACTCTTCGGTCTTGCCCCGCTTCAAAAAACACGAGTACCGTAGCCAAACGGAATAAATCAGTGTTTCCCTAGCGTTGGGTGCGCGGGTCGAGAAACTCACGTAAATTTTCCCCCAGCAGATAGTAGCCTAGCACGGTGAGTAAAATGGCAAAGCCAGGGAAAAAGGAAAGCCACCACGCAAATTCCAGCGACTCTTTGCCTTCCAGTAAAATATTGCCCCAGCTTGGCAGGGGGTGCTGCACCCCAATACCCAGAAAGGAAAGGGATGATTCCGTAAGAATGGCCCCGGCAATGCCCAATGTAGCCGAAACCATAACCGGGCCAAGAGCGTTGGGAAGAATATGACGAAACAGAATGCGCATGGTGGAAGCCCCGGCAAGGCGCGCCGCACTAATGAATTCCCTCTCCCGCAGGCTCATGGCTTCCGCCCGCACAAGGCGGGCAACGCCCATCCAGGAAGTCAGGCCAATAATGACCATAATGTTCAGGAGGTTGGCGTCTAAAAATGCAATAACCGCCAGAATCAGGAAAAAGGAGGGGAAGCACAGCATAATGTCCACAAAACGCATGATGCATTCATCCACAAGGCCACGAAAATACCCGGCGCACAGGCCAAGGGTGGCCCCAATGCTGGCGGAAATACCCACAGAAACAAAGCCCACCCATAAGGAAACACGCGCCCCGTAAAGCATACGGCTCAGCACGTCGCGGCCATAGCCGTCTGTACCAAGCCAGTGCAGGAAGCTGGGGGCATTGTACATGGCGTCCAGGTTTTGGGCCAGGGGGTCGTAAGGGGCAAGCCACGGGGCCAGCAGGGCCGCAATGGTCACGGTGCCCACCAGAAATCCCCCCAGCAGGAGCAGTTCACGCCCTTTTAGCCAGTACAGTATACGTTGCATGGGTTAGGCCCCCTTCCGGGTATGCACCCGAATGCGCGGGTCCGCAAGGCTGTAGCACAGGTCGGCAAGGGTGTTGCCCATAAGGGTGAGCACAGCGCCCAGCACAAGGTTGCCCATAATCAGGGGGTAGTCGCGGGCCATAACGGCCCCGTAAAATAATTGGCCCATGCCCGGTAGGGAAAATATGGATTCAATAATAACACTACCGCCAATAAGCCCCGGCACGGAAAGCCCCAGCAAGGTGATGACGGGCAGCAGCGCGTTGCGCAGGGCATGGCGAAACAGCACAACCCGCTCCGGCAGGCCTTTGGCCCTTGCGGTGACAATAAAATCTTGGCGCAGTACTTCCAACATGGAAGCGCGCATAAACCGCGACATGCCCGCAAGGCTGCCAAACACAATAATAAACAGGGGCATGGCCAAATGCTTGGCCACATTCAGGGCCTGGCCCCAGGGGCTGAGTGTGGCAAATTCCAGCGAGGTCACCCCGGAAAGAGGGAGCCAATGCAAGGTGATGGAAAAATAAGACATAAGCAGCAGGGCCATCCAGAACCCCGGCATGGCAAAGCCCACAAACACCAGCACGGTGGTGAGGTTGTCGAACCAGCCGCCCTTGCGCCATGCCGCCACCACCCCAAGGGGAATGGCAATGACCAGGGTAAGCACAAGGCCTGCCACGTTCATCCAAATGGTCAGGGGCATGCGTTCTGCAATTTTTTCCAGTACAGGGCGGGCGTCGCTGCCCATGGAGTTGCCAAAATCCAGTTGCACCAGGCGCAGTAGCCATTCCCAGTATTGTTGCAGCAGGGGTTTGTCCAGCCCGTAGAAGGCTTCAAGGCGCTTACGTGCGTCTGCATCCGCCAGGGGGTTCATGGTGGTTTGCAGGTCGGTGGGGGAACCGGGGGCAAGGTGAATAACCATGAAGCTGATGAGGGTGATGCCCATGAAAACAATAAGCATCCATGCAACTTTTTTGGCAATAACCTCATAAGGAGATGGGGGCGCTGGGGAGTGCTTCATGGGTTTTTCAGGGATGTTATGCAGGCTGGTGGTTAGGGCAATGAATTGATATGACCCATTTTATTTGGGGAGGCTCTGCCTCCCCAAACCCCCTCCGCCAAGGGCATGATGCCCTTGGAACCCTCATCAGCATTTACTTTCCCGCCTTGCGGGTAAGTAAATGTAAATGGGGGTCAAGGGGCGTCACGCCCCTTGCAGGGGGTATGGGGGACAGCGTCCCCTAATAACACTGAGCGTTTTCTATGCGCGGCTCGTCCATTCGCGGAGATTACTGACTTCTTCCTGCCATGCGGGGCCAAAGCGCTTTTCCAGAAAGTGCTTGTACATAGCGTCCAGCAATTCCAGGCATGACTCGATGAGGTACATTTTTTCCAGAATAAGGGCGTCGCTGTCGTCGTCGCTTTCGCGTTCAATTTTGGGGGGCTTCAGGCCGCTAATGCCAAAGTCGGCGGCTTTCAGGGAAACCTGCCAAACATCGGGGTCGCGTTCCAGGCGTAGCAGGGCGCGGGTTACTTTTTTGCCCCTGCTAATGCCCATGCGGGCTTCACGCAGTTCAGAATCAATGCCGGAAACGCTGGCAGTTTCCATAGATTCGCCGGTGCCGCCTTGCACCACAATGCGCTGTTCCATGCTCACGGTAAAGGGGCGGCCTGATTTGTCGTTAAAAATGGTGCCTGTGGCACTTGCGTACCACAACCATGTTAAAAATTCCTGGCCAAGGACAAGGTCTGTGGATTCACCAAGGTAGGGAGTATCGTTCATGGGGGTTACGCAAATTGGGTGGGTTCAAGGGTGTCAAGCTTCGCCGCGTCGCCAAGAATGGTAAGGGCGAGGTCATAGGGGGTAATGGGTTCCATATGCAAATTAAAGGAACGAATGAAAAGTTCCTGAAACATATCAATCATTTTCTGCTGGGTAGAGGCAAAGTACAGCATGTTGGTGCCAGTGTTCCAAATAACCTGAAATTCAGCAGGAATAGGCAGAAAGCGCATGCGCAGCTTCAGTTCCACCTGTTCTTTCAACTCTTTTTTGCGCTCGCGGGAAACAAATTTTTTCCCCATTTCACGCATCAGGGCTTCTTCTTTTTTCAGGGCCAGGGCCAGGTGTTTTTTGGTTACTGCCGGGGGCACGCGCCGGGTGTCCAGCCGCATGGAAAAGGTAACGTACTCACCCTTTTCAACGGGGGCAAGGCCAAAGGTCGTGTCCAGCATATCTTCAAAGCTTACCCAGCCGTAAGAACGCTGTTCGGGAATTTCATCAATGTCCTGAAAGGCGAATTGCCGGAGCTTGTCTGGCAGTTCTGGCCACAGGCTTGGGGGAACGGGGTCGGTAATGCGAAAGCGGGTAAAGCTTGTGCTGCTGTTTAAAAATGACATGGTGGCCTTCTGGTTGCACTGTAATAAGAAAACGCACAGGGGCAGGTGCGGGGCTCTTGGCGTTTAGGGAAGCACTCATTAACGAGCATTTTGGAAACGCGCCGTTATTTCGCTTGGCAAGGTCGGGGACACAGGCCCTGTGCTCGAGCTTTTTTTGCGGCAGGAGTGACAATTCCGCAGGAAAGCGGAATTGGGAACCGCCCGCAGGTCGGGAGCCGAAGGCCGAGGCCCAGGAGGGGCCGAGTCAACTCTTCCATCCTCGACTGTTTCAAAAAACCTTAAAGCCGACGGCAGTCGCGAGCCTAGCGAGCCGTGGAATGAGGGCGGAGGGTGCGAGTGGCTTTGCCACCTTGCACATATCCACGAAGCCCGAGTGGAAAAAAGCTGCCAAACGCAATAAATCAGCGTTTCCTTAGGTTCTATAAGAACGGCAGGTATACCGCTGTGTTGCCTGTATAGGCCATTTTACGGAAAACTGCAAATACCCCGGCGGCGCTAGCCTGTGGCCTGGGCCGGGGGGCAGGGTGGTTGTTCCTTCGGCCTTGTGCGCGAGGTAGTAGAGAAAACCATTGCCAGTTTGCTTCCTAGTGGCTATAGTAATAAGGATATTACGCGGGCGCATGGTGCGCCCATGAACTTTTTTTGGAGGATTCATGTTCTGGACTACTGCTGCATATGCCATGGGTACAAGTGGGCAGGCTGCCCAGGGTGGAGAAGGGGCTCTGGCCAGTTTTATTCCCCTTATTTTAATGTTTGCTGTGTTTTACTTCCTGCTTATCCGGCCACAGCAAAAACGCGCTAAAGAACACAAGCAACTGCTTTCCCAATTAAAGCGTGGCGACAAGGTTATTACCGCTGGCGGTATTTTTGGTACGGTTGTGGAAGTGCAAGACGACAAGCTGGTGCTTGACCTTGGCGAAACCAAAATTACCGTGGGCCGTTCTTTTGTTTCCGGCTTTGCCACCCCGCCTGCTGCACCTGCAAAAGGCAAAGGGAAAGAAGCTGGCAAGGATTCGGCTGAAAACAAAAAATAATCTGCATCCGGCGTTTTTTTCTCTGTTCGCAGGGCGCTTTCCCCCCATGGGCATAACCACACATGTGGTGGGCCTTGGGGGGAATTGCCGGGAAAAGAGCGCGGGCAGCTTTTTTTTGTTTGTTCGGTCCACTTTTTTCCGGGAAGGTTCCGGTGTTTGTGGTAGGCCCACCGGGCACGCCGCCGCAATGCGGCATGGCCTGTGGGGTTGCCACCCTTGCATGCAGGGCTTATCCCCCCGTTTCTCCGCACGTGTTCCCCCTGTGCTGCTTGCAGTGCTCCTTATAACGGGCATTGGGCAAAGGGTTGGAAGGCGCTGCGGTGTATGTTTTTCAGTGCAGGAGCATTCATGAAACAAGGTATTTTATGGCGCGTAGCCATTGTGCTGCTGGTGTTGTGTGCCAGTGCGTATGTTATGCTGCCAGACATGTTGTCTGTTCCCCGCCTTAAAGAGGGAGAGCAGCCCCAGGGGCTGGCAAGATTTTTGCCAAACACCCGCGTGAACCTGGGGCTGGACCTTTTGGGAGGCATTCACCTGACTCTTGGCGTGGACATGGAAAAAGCCATTGAAGCCAACCTTTCCCAGGTGGGGCAAGAACTTTTGGCAGAAGCCAGCCGTAAGGGCTTGCTTATTACTGCGCCGCAACTGGCAGGTGAGCGTCTGGAATTTGTGCTCACTGTGCCTGGCAAGCAGGAGGAATTTGAAGAGCTCCTGAAGCAGAAATTTCATTCCCTGGCCTTTGAAGTTCCCAAAACCCTGGCCAATGGGCGGCTGCGCTACAGCCTTGCCCTGACAGAACTGGAGCGCCAGCGCTTTACAGATTCCACCCTGGACCAGGCTCTTTCCACCATTCGTAACCGTATTGACCAGTTTGGCGTTGCCGAGCCAGACGTGCGCAAGCAGCAGGATGGCCGCATTGTAGTGCAGTTGCCCGGAATGGATGATTCCAACCGAGCCATTGGTATTATAGGCAAAACTGCCCACCTGGAATTTCGGCTTGTGGTGGACCCTGCCACAACCAAAGGCCCCACAGAGCAGTTGCCCTATGTGGGTAGCCGCGGGGATGAAGCAAAGGGTGCCCCCCGCTTTATTACGGTGGAAAAAGAAGTGTCGCTTACAGGCGACCACATTGAAAATGCTGTGGTGGGCAGTGCCCAGTATGGCGACTATGAAGTGGCCATTTCTTTTGACAGGCGCGGCAGTGAGCTGTTTGGCCGCCTGACAGAAGCCAACTTGCAGCGCAACCTTGCTATTGTGCTGGACGGCAAAGTGCATTCGGCCCCGGTTATTCAGGCAAAACTTACCGACAATGCCAGCATAACAGGTAACTTTACTCTGGAAGAAGCCACCGACCTTGCCCTGGTGCTGCGTGCAGGTTCTTTGCCTGCACCGGTAAAAGTGCTTGAAGAACGCAGTGTTGGGCCTTCCCTTGGGCAGGAGTCCATTACCCAGGGCGTAACTGCTGCCCTGGTGGGCGGTGCCATTGTTATGCTGTTCATGATGGTCTACTACGGCTTTTCCGGCGTTATTGCCAATTTTATGCTCCTTTTTGACGTGCTGCTTATTCTTGCAGGCATGGCTTTGTTTGGGGCAACGCTTACCTTGCCGGGTATTGCGGGCATTGTGCTGACCATTGGTATGGCGGTGGATGCCAACGTGCTTGTTTTTGAACGCATACGTGAAGAAATGCGCCGCATGAGCCCGCTGGAAGCCATTGAAGCGGGTTTTTCCCGGGCAACTCTTGCCATTGTTGACTCCAACCTCACCACCATCATTGCGGCCGTTATTCTGTACCAGTTTGGCACAGGGCCCATTCGGGGTTTTGCTGTTACCCTTACCCTTGGTATAATCGCTTCCATGTTCACGGCCATTTTTGTTTCCAGGGTCATTTTCACGATTTGGATGCGTAAGCCGGGGCGTAAGCTAAGCATTTAAGGAAACGCTGATTTATTCCGTTTGGCTGCGTTGCTTCACTTTTTTTGAAACAGTCGAGGACAGAAGAGTTGACTCGGCCCCTCCTGGGCCTCGGCCTTCGGCTCCCGACCTGCGGGCGGTTCCCAATTCCGCTTTCCTGCGGAATTGTCACTCCTGCTTCAAAAAAAGCTCGTGCCTTGCCAAACGAAAAACTGAGCGTTTCCCAAAAGCTGTTGAATCAGTGGTTCATAGCGTTTGGCAATGCTGCCTTCTTTTGGGAATGTAGCGCAAAAAGTTGCCATGCAAGGAGAAAACAATGGGTCTTTATTTAATAAAAAACGACTTGAATATTGATTTTGTGGGCAAGCGGAAAATAGCCTACGTACTTTCCGTGCTTATTATTGCCGCGGGCATACTCACCATGGTACTTACGGGTGGCCCCAAGTACGGCATTGACTTTGCCGGTGGGGCGACTGCCCAAGTGCGATTTGCTGAACCTGTTTCCGATGAAGTGCTGAAAACCTCCCTTAACGGGGCAGGGCTGCCAGGGCTTGTAATACAGCGCTTTGGCGATGATTCACGCACGTATTTGTTACGTATTTCCGTGGGGGAAGAAAGCTCCAGCGGGGTAACAGAAAGTATTGCCGGTGCGTTGCGCCAGCATATGGCGGGCAAAGAATTTGAAATTCAGCGGGTGGAAATGGTTGGCCCCAAGGTGGGGGCTGATTTACGTTCCAAAGCCCTGGAAGCCATGTTTTATGCCACGCTAATTACGGCCATTTATATTTCCGGGCGGTTTGAATACCGCTGGATGAGCGCCACCATTATGGCGGCAGTGCTAGGCGGCGGCATGTTTGCCCTGGGTGCTTTTGGTGTAAACAAGGTGCTTTTGGTGTTTTTGGCCCTTGGCTGTACTGTGGTGCTATGCTGGCGGCTGAAGCTGGTGTTTGCTTTGGGGGCGGTAGTTTCCATTGTGCACGACGTGCTCATAACCGTGGGTGTTTTTGCCATGCTTGGCAAAGAGTTTGACCTGACCATTATTGCCGCTCTTTTGACTATTGTGGGCTATTCCCTGAACGACACAATTATTGTGTACGACCGCATACGGGAAAATTTGCGTAACAATGAAGATCAGCCCCTTTCCGTGGTTATTAACCAGAGTATTAACCAAACCCTTTCCCGAACCATTCTCACTTCCGGCACGACGCTTATGGTTATTTCTGCGTTGCTGCTGTTTGGTGGGGGGATTATTTTCGACTTCTCTTTGGTCATGTTTATTGGTGTGCTGGTGGGAACAGCGTCTTCCATGTTTGTGGCAAGCCCTATTTTGCTTGCCATGGGTGACGACGTAGTGAGCCACGCCCACATTGGTGTTGACGAACGCCCGCGCGATACAGATGGCAGGGTTGCCGGACAAGTGTAGGAAACGCTGATTTTGACCTTCTTCCGCTCCTGAAACGGGGTACATGCTCCGGTGGGCGGGGCCGCCTACGCCTCGTCTTGTCGCTCTACGGCTCGCTACGCTCTCGACTGCCGTCGGCTTTAGGGAAATTGGGGAGAAAAGATGGCCCGGCATAGCAAAAAAAGCTTGTGCCTTGCCAAACGAAAAACTGAGCGTTTCCTAAAGGCAATTCTTCAGTAGTAACGGAATGGTTTATTCAAGTGTTCCTCAGGCAATTAATTCCAGGGCTAAACAACAAAAGCGGCATGTGTTCATGCCGCTTTTGTTGTTTAGTGCGTTGTGAGATGGGCTCTGTTGAAAAGAGGGCGTTATTGTTCTGCCGAAGCGGTTGTCAGGGGCGCTCTGTGCATGGCAGCATGCCTTCTGTAGCGGCGGTAAAGCCACGTGCCCAGGGCTGAAGAAATGAGAAATAGAACGATGGAAAGACCTGTTTGCCAGGTGGATTCCAGTTGAATGCCGCTGCCCAGCAGGACAAAAATAATAGTTTGCGGTAAATAGCCCACTGCGGAACCGGCAATAAAGCTTGCGGCAGGCACGTGGCTGACGCCTGCGGCCATGCTGGTAAGGGCATTGTTGCCAATGGGCATGAGGCGAATGCACAAGGCCATGAGGAATGGCTTATATTGCAAAAAGGGTTCAATGCGCTTTAAGGCTGCATGGACTTTATGGGGCAGGTTGCCTTGGCCCACAAGGCGGGCGGTGTAAAAGCCAAGGGTGCACCCAAGGGTAAGGCCAAGAAGTGCCCAGCCAAGGCCGTAGCCAATGCCAAAGGCAAAGCCCCCGGCAAAGGCCAGCAGTTGGCGGGGTATGCCCAGGGCAGAAAATACGGCAGTAAGCCCCACAAACAGGGCTATGCCTTTTGCCCCTTGGGTGACAATGTGGGTATGCAGCCAGGTGGCTTCCAGCATTTCATCCAGGTCAAGTAGCCGGGCCAGCACGGCAATGGTAATAAGAACCACAAATACAACAATATTCTTATGCATGGGAAGCCCTGAGGAAATGGTTTGCCGCCCAGGCCAGTGTGCGTGGCTGGGCAGCAGGGAAGAATAGTATGTTATAGTACAACAAAAAGTATATGCCTATTTTTTGTCCCGAATGGAATAGCGGAAGGAGCGGCTTTGCATCCAACGCACAGCAAACAGGTCGTACAGGGCGCTGAAGGCCCTGTCCCAAATGCCATATTTGGAAACGCCGTGCTTGCGCTGGCGGTGGTTTACTGGCAGTTCAGCCACAGTGGCACCGCGCAGCTTCATAAGGGTGGGTAAAAAGCGGTGCATGCCTGTGAACATGGGAAGCTCCCTGGCCATGCTGGCCCGCAGCACTTTTAAAGAGCAGCCCGTGTCGCGCACTGTTTCGCGGGAAAGGCGGTTGCGCACGGCGTTGGCAAAGCGTGAGGCCAGTTTTTTTTGCACGGTATCCTGCCGGTTTTTGCGCCAGCCAATGACCATGTCATACCCTTTGTCATAGCAGTCAAGCATGGCGGGAATGTCCGCAGGGTCGTTTTGCAGGTCTGCATCCAGGGTAATCAGCACGGCGCCTTCAGCTTCCTTGAAGCCTGCGGCAAATGCGGCAGACTGCCCACAGTTAGCGGCAAAGGCAAGGTAGCGCACGTGTGGGTTTTCTGCCGCCAATTGCTTGATGGTTTCCAGGCTGTTGTCTGTGCTGCCATCGTCCACATAAAGCACCTGCCAGAAGCGGGGCTGGGTTTGCATGGCTGTTTCAATTTCCTGGGTGAGCAGGGGCAGGTTTTCCTGTTCGTTGTAAACGGGAACAATCAGCGTCACAGTGGGTGCGGAAAACGTTTGTTTCATGGCGGAGTACATTGCGTTTTGCTGTTGGAGGAAAAGTCGTTCCGAATGAACACTGGCGTGAGGTGTTTAAGGCTTTTGGGGAAGAGCATCCCCCATGGTCTTTACTCGTAATTTATGCATGGCAGTAACCGGGAATGGCAACCCTGCTTCTTTGGGGCTCATGGTTTGTGCCGTTGAGCGGCGCACTTGCTGGCGTTTGGCTGTTCGTGTTTATAGCGCATAGGGAAGTGGTTCACAAGGGCACTGGGCACATAAACGCTGCTTGAGAATGGTCTATAGCGGACATGTGGTGTGCTATTGGCAAGGGCCAGTTGCCCTTTGGCGTGCGGCAGTTTTACCTTGTTACATGGCAGGTATTGATACAAAGAGGCACGGAGGCAACGTAGCGGCAGGTACATTCTGTGAGTGCTGCATGCATTGTCCAGGGCATGTGAAGAAGGGGTGTTGCAGCAAGGGGAGCACATGCTATTTCACAGGGCGGCAATGGAGTTGGCATTTTTCGGGGTTGTGTGACTTGCGTAAATATCCTGCAAAAAAGACTAGGCGAATATGGCCTAAATGAGTATATTACGCCTTGCCTTGGTGCCTGAGGCATATAAACCCATGATGCAATAACAGTAAATGCCGCATGGCTTACCACAAGGGTATGATTGTATACACCTTTTACGTGTAATACTGCACGAAAAATGCCCTTTATGGGCGCAGTATTCAAATAAACCACAGCCTGAATGGAAACAGGAGATTGCATGAGTTTGGCATCGCATTACAATGCATTTGAACAGCGCTTTCGTGAACATATTTATAAATATGCAGATATTTTGTTTCTTCTTATTGTGAGCGTAGCTGCCATTGTTGTGCGGCAAAAATTGGTGAGTTTTGAATCAGGCGACTACCTCAACTGCCTTTTGCCTTGGTATACCAAAATTTCCAATGAAGGGTTTGCGGTGTTTCAAAGCCGCTTTTCCGACTATACCATGCCTTACCTGTACCTCATGTACTTCTTTACCAAGCTGCATGTTGCGCCCCTGTATGCCATTAAAATAATTTCCTGCATTTCAGACTTTTTGCTGGCTGCCTTTACAGGCCGCACAGTGTATACAGCCACTGGCAACAAAATGCGGGGCCAAATGGCCTATGCCGTAACACTTTGCCTGCCAACGGTGCTGCTTAACGGCGCAGCCTGGGGCCAGTGCGATTCACTGCTTACCCTGTTTATTGTTGTGGCCCTGTATTACATGCTCAAAGCCTCTTATGTGCGGGCTATGCTGGCCTATTCTGTTGCCCTGTGCTTTAAGCTGCAAGGCATTTTTGTGTTGCCCGTGTTTATGGCTTTTGCCTTGGTGGGGCCCATTCCACTATGGACCCTTTTTCTGCCAGTTATTTGTTACATGCTGTTTTACCTTCCCATAGTGCTTTTTGCCGGGGCACCTGTCAGCTCCTTGTTTTTAAAAGCACTGCTGGCACAGTCCAAAACATTCAAGCACCTCACTATGAGTGCCCCCACACTGTGGTCGTTTATTCATGATGTAAGCCAACCTCTTAAAAAAGGTGCCCAGTGGGCAGGCCTTACCTTTGTATTTACGGGGTGTTTCGCCTTTTTTAAAATGCGGCCTTCCGTAAAGCATGTGCTGCTTTCCATGGCATTTTTTGCCACTGCGGTGCCTTTTTTCCTGCCCAGAATGCACGAACGCTATTTCTTTATTGCTGATATACTAACCCTTATTTATGCGTTTTATGAGCCAAAGCGCTTTTATGTGCCTGCCCTGGTTGTACTCGCTTCTCTCACTTCCTATATGCCATTTTTATTCGAAGTCAGTGTTATTCCGCTTCAGGTTGGGGCTGCTGCCATTGGTGTAGCTGTGGCCGTATTAGGGGCAGATTTGTACCATAGCCTTACGGCAACAACCACGCCAAAAACAGAACAATGTTAAGGAGCACAGCCATGAATGACACCACTATAAATCAGCTTTCATTGCTCAGCTTCATCTTTCCTGTATACAATGAAGAAGATACCCTGCCCCACCTTAGGGCAGCGCTGGAAGCATGGTTGCCTGCGCTGGGGGAAACGGCTGTTGAGATTGTCCTTGTGAATGATGGTTCCGCCGACAACTCGCTGGCTTACCTACAGCAGTGGGCCAAGGCAGACCAACGCATAAAGGTGGTGTCCTTCAGCCGTAATTTTGGTCACCAGGCTGCTGTGGCAGCCGGTTTGCGCTATGCCAAGGGCGACGCTGTGGTTATTATGGACGCAGACCTGCAAGACCCGCTGGATGTTGTGCTGGAAATGGTACAGCGCTACAAGGAAGGCTATGATATTGCCTATGGTAAGCGAACCCAGCGCGAAGGGGAAACGCCCTTCAAGCTTGCTTCTGCCTGGCTGTTCTACCGCATTATGCGCTGGAGCATTGCCATTGATATGCCCGCCGACACTGGCGACTTCCGGCTGGTTTCCCGCCGCTGTGTAGACGCTGTAAATGCCATGCCGGAACGCCAGCTTTTTCTGCGGGGCCTGTTTGCCTGGAGTGGGTTTAAGCAGGTGGCAGTGTCGTATTCACGCAATGCTCGCCAGTATGGAGAAACCAAATATCCGTTGAGTAAAATGCTGGCTTTTGCATGGCGCGGCATAACTTCTTTTTCCGTCATGCCTATGCGTATGGTGAGCGTGCTTGGCGTTGTAAGTGCCATGGGCGGTTTTTTTGCAGCCCTTTGGGCGTTTGGAAGCCTGCTTCTTGGGCACGCTGTGCAAGGCTGGACTTCCCTTATGTGCCTGCAAGCCTTCCTTGGGGGCATTATTCTGCTTTCTCTTGGTATTATTGGCGAATATATTGGCAAAATTTATGAGGAAGTGAAAGCCAGGCCACTGTATATTGTGGAACAATGCATAAACTGTAGCCTTGAAAAAACATTGCCGTAGCGCCAGTTCTTTGCGCCTATAGACGTTTGTTTTTGCCAGAACAGCCACAGCACGTAAACCCGTTTTGGGGTGGTGCTGTGGCTGTTTCTGTTCTGAGCGCTTTTACGTGCTTGGGTGTTATGCATCAGGAATGGGGGGGATGCCCACAGGGAGGTAACCCTAGCGGTATATTTACCGTTCCCGGTCTGTTGTAGGCTCATTGGGCACAAGGAATTTCTTGGGGTTGTTGCTTGCTGCAAACGCCGCTTCCCCCCCCGGGGCCAATGTAAACGGGCCATAAAAATAGGATGAAAGAACGTCACGTTGCTCCCATTCACCCTGTTGCAGAAAAAGCACCGCGCCTTGCATCTCTTTATTCGTGCCGAGTTGTTCCATAAAATCTTGTGATGGCACCCGCTTGTTTACAGCCTGCATAAGGTGAGCAAGTAAAACGCCTTCTTGCACCACACCAAACGTCACCACCAGAGTAAGCAGGGCAAAACAGACGCGGGCATGATCCTTCAGGCAGGTAAGTGCGCAATGCAAGGCGTAGCCAATGCCAAGGGCGAAAAAGGGGAAGGCAGGGTATGAGTACCAGCGCAACTTGGACTGGGAAAGGCTGAAAAAGAAAATGGGCATTATGGCGGCAACGACCAGGCAAATAAGCAATTTTTCTTTGTCGGTTATGGTGCTTTTCCAGCATGCAATCACATCGCTTTTTTTATGCAGAAAGAGCAGGGCAAGGTATGCCAGCCCTGTTGCCGCAAGCCAGGGCCAAAATGCCTTAAGCACTTGCGCCACATAATAGAGCGGTGGTTGCCCGTGCCCCTCCACTGCCGTAAGTGAGCGGTTCAAAACATCCACCTTAATCATGGTAATAAAAAACAAGAAGCCGTCATACTGGTAGCGCAGCAGGCCCCACACAACCACAGGTAGTGCGCCCACAAGGCAGGCCCGCAGGAAGAGCATTACGGACTGCTTGGAACATCCCCATTGCAGAAAGAAGATGATGACGATGGTGGGTATAAGGGGAATTATATGGAAACTTTTGGTAAGAAAGGCCATTCCTGCCAGGAAGGCAGCCACATAACTGGCCACGGGTTTGCGCCAATGGTACAGCAGCACCACAACAGAGGCAAAATACAAAAGCCCGAAAAAAGCGTCTGCATCACCTGTTCTTGCATTATGCTTTAAAAAAAACTGTTCAACGCTTAATAAGGTTGCGCAGGCCAGTCTTGCCGTTCTCAGTCCTCCAATTTTATTGCTAAACATAAAGAGGATGCCGAAAAGTACGATGGTGCTTACTGCAGAAAAAAAACGTAAGCCAAAGGGGGTAAAGCCAAACAGGGAAAAGCCTGCAAGCATGGGGTAAAAAGCAAACGGCGGCTTCAAATTCCAGTAGTCAAAGTCCCCCATATAGGTATTCACCACAAAGTTGCCGCTTTGCAGCATTTCGTAAGCGCTTACGCCGTGCCTTGCTTCATCCCAGCTACTAATTGGTTTTGTGCCGAGTAAAAAAAAGACATTGAACAAGAGTGTTCCTGCAATAAGTGCACCCCACAGGTAGGGCGAGGAATATAAAGAATATAATTTCTGCTTAATCACAAACGCTCCCGGTAAACACAACTCAACCACGCAAAGTTATTGTAACATTGTCTGGTGTATTTAAAAATGGCCTTGCTTGTGCAGTGCGCCTTCTGTGCAAGGCAATGCTTGGCAGAGAATAAAAAGATAGCCCGACACTTACCTGGCAATCATATGAGAATGACCAATGCAATGTATAAAATGCTACACATGCCCATTCTGTGTGTCAAGTTAGTACCTCCTCTTTACAAACCTGAAATACGATTTATTGTTTTTCCATTGGGTATGTTGTGTGCATACCTTTTGCATGTAAACAGGAGTGTACTTATGCATAAGCGGTTATTTTCACGGGTAAGCACTTTGCTTGCCTTGTGTGTGGTTTTTGCTGCCAGCAGTGCTGTTGCAGCCCCCATGGCGGACTTTCGCGACCTTGTTAAAGCCGCAGGACCAGCCGTGGTGAACATTAACACCGAGCGCACCGAAAAAATGCGCCAGCGACCCATGTTGCCCCCCGGCTTTGATATGTTCCGGAACCAGCCTGGGTTTGAAGAATTTTTTGACAACTTTGGTGGCCAGCCCGAGCGCAGCCAGAAACGCGCTTCCCTTGGTTCCGGTTTTGTTATTTCAGCCGACGGCTACATTGTGACCAATAACCACGTGGTGGAAGGGGCAGACGTCATTCGCGTTACCTTTAGTGATAAAGAACGCCAGAAAGATGAAGAGGGCTTTAAGGCCGAGGTGGTGGGAACAGACCCGGAAACCGATCTGGCCCTGCTGAAAATTACAGCAGAGAATTTGCCCTTCCTTAAATTTGGCGATTCCGACGCCCTGGAAGTGGGTGAATGGTTGCTGGCCATTGGCAACCCTTTGGGTTTGGACCGAACCGTCACTGCGGGTATTCTTTCCGCAAAAAGCCGGAACATTCACTCCGGCAGCTATGACGACTTTTTGCAAACGGATGCTTCCATTAACCCTGGTAACAGTGGCGGCCCCTTGCTAAACATGAATGGCGAAGTGATTGGCGTGAACACCGCTATTGCCCGCCAGGCGCAAGGCATTGGCTTTGCCATTCCTTCCAGCATGGCCCAAAAGATTATTGGTGACCTGAAAGATAACAAGCGCGTGAGCCGTGGCTGGATTGGTGTAACCATTCAGAAGGTAAACGCAGCCACAGCCAAGGCCCTTGGCCTGCCAGATTCCAAAGGTGCCCTTGTGGGTGACGTGATGGCAGGCGACCCTGCGGACAAGGCTGGTATCAAGTCTGGTGACGTGGTGCTTGCCCTCAACGGGCAACCCATTGATGATAATGAACACCTGCTGCGCAAAGTGGCCCTGCTTGCCCCCGGCAAAGAAGCCGTATTTACGGTATGGCGTGACGGGAAAAAACTGGAAAAAACAGTACAGGTGAAAGAGCGCAAAGGTACTGGCGTTGTAGGCAATGAAAATGGGAGCGGCACAGGCCTTGGCCTGATGGTGCGCCCCCTGGAAGAAGGCGAGGCTGCCAAACTGAAGGTGGTTGGTGCCAAGGGCCTTGTGGTGACAGATGTGGCACAAGACAGTGTAGGTGCCACCTTGGGTATGCGTCCTGGTGACGTGGTGGTTTCAGTAAACCGCACCTCTGTTGCCACCGTGGCAGAGTTTGACGCCCTTGTGGCGGCGGCTGAGAAAAGCAATGGTGCTGTGCTGTTGCACATTGCCCGTGAAGGGCGGTTGTTCTTTGCGGCTGTGGACCTTGGGAAGAAAAAGTAACTTGCTCTTCTGAATCATAAAGACTGTGGGCAAAGGCTTTGGCCTTTGCCCACTTTTTCTTTTTTGGTGGAGCTTTTTGATGCACTTGTAGCGCTGTTGATGAGGTCGGGCATGGTACGTTGGTAAAACTACCCTTTTTCACGCATGCTGCGTTGCGGGGCAATTTTCCAGCGGGGCAGTATTTATATACAGCCCCTTGCAAAATCGCCCCGCGCCTTGCCTGCGCAAAAAATTGTATCTTTTCACCAACGCCATGCCCGAACGGCACATCCGGTTGGTGTTGCCTTGCCTTGCGGCAAGCCAACACGCTGCGCGGAGGCTAAGGTGGCTGCGCCCGCCGTATGTATGACCCTTCCCTAAAGCCGACGGCAGTCGCGAGCGTAGCGAGCCGTGGAGGGAGGGCGGAGGGTACGGGTAGCTTTGCTGCCCGTACATTTCTACGCAGCCCGAGCGGAGAAG
>NZ_KE387019.1:53597-167150 GCF_000430005.1 Desulfovibrio cuneatus DSM 11391 | reverse complement strand
CAGGCTAAGGTAAAACCCGTGGGGCCTGCTTCATAAACCAAAAGGTCGATAGTTTCTGCGAAACGCAGAATGGCCGTAAAAGTAGCTTTGGCATCGGCTGGGCAGACAAAGCTTTTGCTCAGCCCGTCAGAACGCAACACTGTAACAGCATTGGTGTTTTTATGTGCATCAATGCCCACAACACATGAAGTTCCCTCTTGCGCCTTACCGATGATTTTTGCTACCTTATTCATGTTGGTCTCCTTCGCCACGAAGAGCAGTTATTGCTGCGTTAGTAACACTGTTGGTATATTGCACCAACTTGTGGGTGGGAGGCCAACATTTTATTTGACGGCGGCGGATGCGCGTGGGAGAGTGGGGAAAGCTTGAGGCAGAATGAAGGAGAGGCAGGGGGCGCAGACTCCTTTTGTAGCCCCATAGACCCGCAGTCCTCAAAATCATTAAACAAAGAAACGGCTTGCGGGGAATGGTGCGGGACACAACAAAAAAGGGCTTACTGAAAAATCTTCAGTAAGCCCTTGAAATATCTGGTCGGAGCGACATGATTCGAACATGCGACATCCTGCTCCCAAAGAAGAATTGCGGCATGTATGTGCCTTGTGCCACAACGCATTTAAGCACACAGGGCATACAAAAAGCGCTGAAAATAGCCAGTTTTGAAGTAAAGTGTATGCCCTAAAGTATGCCCTAGGAGATGTCCCGCTGTTTGTCTAGGGCACGGCGCATTTCCCCTTGCAACAGGTGGTAATAGTGGTCCTGGGTGGTGCTGATTTGCGAATGCCCCAGCAATTTGGAAACGGCGGCTAAATCGGCACCATCGGCAAGTAAAGTTGAAGCAAATAAGTGCCTTATGTCATACATTGTCACTGGGTAGCCTATTCCGGCTTTCTGCACTGCTGTTTTCAGGGACCGGGCTAAGCACCCTACCCTTTGCCCCTTGTATTCCACCACGTAACCGCTTTGCGCGTCCTTGCGCACTTCTTGCAGCCTTGCGGCAAACTCCGGGGTTAGGGGCAAATAGCGTGCAGATTGATGCGTTTTTGTGCCTGGAACGTAAACCATCAGGTTTGAAAAATCGATATCCACCCAGCGCAGCGCAAATAATTCTGTTTTGCCTGGGCGGGTGCCCAGTGCCCATTCCACCTCTAGCGCCCAGGCCAAATGTGGGGGGGCCTGATTTAAAATTTTGCGTAAATCTTCAACAGTAAGAATAAGATGTTTCTTTTTTTCTTTCGTTTTTTTCCACTTCTGCAAGGGCTGGTTGTTAGTCAACCCGTGCGCTACCCCAAAACGGAACACAGCACGCAAATACCCAATATAGCGTTGCCGCGTGGGCAAACTTTTGTCCCCCCAAAGCCTGTTTACCACTGCCATAATATCAACATAGCCAATGGTATCAACAGGCATGTGGGCAAGCAACGGTAGCACCTGTTCATTTAACAACGCTTCCATTTCTTTCAGCCACCGGGCACTTGCCCCGGCCATTTTCCTATCAGTCAAATATGCCTGGGCTATAGCATCCAGGTAAACCACGTCTGCCTTGCGCGTTTGTTCAATGCGCTTGCCCTTGGCTTTTTCGTTTTTTACTTCCGAATCCCGCAACCTTGCCGCCGCTTCCCCTTGGGGACCAACGCCAAAGTATTCCCGGCGAAGTTTATCCTCACCGGGAACCCTGTACTGCACAAACCAAGTCCCATTTTTTTTGCTATGTATGCTCATTTTATACTTTTACCGGGGTGAAGTCCCCCGGCAGCCGCACCCCGGCAACTTTGCGTTGCTTGCTGAAGGCTTGCGGGTTTTCCATCCATGCGTCCAGGTCCACTTTGCGGAACCTGTTGCCACGCGGCCCGTACCGGGGCACCGCTCCACCGCGCACATGGGCACGAAAAGTGCTGGGCTTATAGCCCAGGTATTGGGCCGCATCCGTTGCAGAAAGATATTCGCCTACCATAAGCACCTCCTGGACCTATGGTAGGACACTGTGTCCTATTTAGCAAGCATAAAGTAGGACGCTGTATCCTACTGCTTGACCCCTACAACGTCCTCTTGCAACACCCTTTGCCCCACCTGCCACACAAAAGAAGGGTAATCTATGCCCAAAAGTGTGGCCATGGCATACGACTCTGCGAAGGAAATTTTGCGGGGGTTCTTCACATCCCGGCACTTGCGCCAAAGCCTCTCCCCGCTTACTTCCCCAAACACTTTTCTGCCAAAATTAGAATGGGTAAGCCCAGACTTTTCCACTCTTTCGTCCACTGCCAGAATAAACTGCCGTTCAAATTCCTGTGCATTTTTCATCATTGCAGTATACAGGACAGCGTGTCCTGCCGCATCAGGATAATTTGTGCTTGACAAGGTAGGACACTGTGTCCTACCTTGCCTCCATGAAGAACGCAACATTTCACCACCTCCGGTTTCTATTGGCCCGCCACAAAACCTACAAGGTAGTGGCTAATCGTCTTGGAACAACCCAACGCACCTTGCACCGCATACGCAGTGGAAAAACCACAATTGCATTGGCGCACAGCATAAATACCGTGGGAAAATGGGAGTTTCTGCGGGCATTGCTGGCTGAATTGCGGAAATCAGGCGATTTGGGGCCGCAAGCTATAAGCTTAGCGGCGAAAAAAATCAAATGCAAAAACAGCGTAACAAAAAAGGACACAGTGTCCTAGCAGGGTGAGGAACCCAAAGGAAACCACACCATGCTTATTGCCAACCTGACTTTACCGAAGGAATTGTTCGAGCAGCTTGCCACCATGCAGCCGTATGAAGCTTTTAAAATGGCCATTGAAATGTCCTCCTTAAAGCCCATGGAAGCACGCCGCGCCCTTGGGTGGTCCGAAAGTTTCTGGTACCGGGTTATGAATGATGAAAAATTCTATCCTTCAGTAATGGACATTCCCCACTTTTGTAACGTGGTGGGCAACCCCATTGTTATATTTTGGCAGGCAGCACAACTGCAAGAAGCCACCCCACAGCCAACAGACGATGCCTGCCGTTTCCTGACAAAAGAACTAATGGATATTACCCACCGCCTGGGGGAACTGGCCGCATCCGTAAGCGCTACAGTAGAAGACAACAAAGTTGAATTGCACGAATACAAGGACGTTTCCAAAAAGCTGGGTACCCTTATGGGGGAATGCTTCTCTTTAAGCCAAGCTGTAACCGTAAAAATACAAGAATTAAGCCATGCTGACTAACACCGACATTATACAAGCGCTGTTAGCACACCCGTATGGCTTGCAGGAAGCGGGCAGCTATTTGCGCAAAGGCAAGTGCCCCAATTGCGGGGAACACACCCTGTATATTGGGAAGAATCAGCCCTTTATTATCCGCTGTGAACGCCTGAACAACTGCGGTTTTGAAGAAAATGTGCGCGAAGCCCTGCCCGAACTGTACACCGACATTGCCAAGCGGTTCCCGGCTACGCCGGAAGAAAGGGACCGCACAGCTAATGCCTATATGGGCATAAACCGTGGCTTTGATATTTCAAAAATGCGGGGATGGTACGTGCAAGGCACGTTCCCACATAATGGGAAAAGCATTCCCACCGTGCGGTTTTACCTAGACGAAGCAAAAACCCGTTGGTGGGAAAGACTGATTGATGTAACGGGCAAGGAAGGCCTGCGCAAAGGGCACTTTGGGGGCAAGAAAAAAGCCGACGGTACTTTTTTTCAGGGAGATGTGTGGGTACCCCCCGGCTTTACCCTGGAAAAAGGCGAAACATGCATGCTGGTGGAAGGCATTTTCCATGCCAACGCACTGAACCTTAGCGGGATAAAAGCCGCTGCGGGTATGTCTGCCAACCACTTCCCCCTTGCCTTTATTAAGTCCCACGCGAAAAAAGACATACGCTGGCACATAGGCCTGGACAACGATACCGCCGGGCTCACCTGGATAAAAAAACACCATGCCAGCCTGAAGGCGTTGGGGGAACTGGCTTCCTGTGTGCTGCCACCCGCCGGGCAAGACTGGGACGATTTGTACCGGGCCGGGCAACTGACCCCGGAAAAAATGGAACGCTGGCAGTATTATGGCCGTTTGTTCCTGGCTGAAAGCGTGGAACAAAAAGCCTTTTATATGTACCGCCGGAACACCACCAGAAGCCATTGGCTACTGGACTTTGAAAACGGCCTTTACAACGTAAACATTCCAATGGCCTTTGAAACGGAACTGCACAAGGCAGTTTTTGGCACAGAAGAAACAGACGAAGACGATGCCAAAACAGACAAAAAAGGCAAGGGGAAAAAGGGCAGGAAAGGGGCAGCAGAAGCCCCACAACAGGAAGAACAACCACAGGCAGCAGCCGCCCAGCCTGCACAGGTAACATTGCCCCCCACCACCGGGGAAACCCAGGCAGCAGCGGCAGCCCAAGAAGGGGCAACACCAGAAGCCACCCCCCAGGAACCCACAAAGCACACGGGGGTTGGCCCCATTGAAGTGTACCTGCATAGCCAGCAGGGGGAAGACTTGTTTTGCAAACACGCAAACGTGGAACAGGTTTCCAACGTGTGCCCGCAGTTCCAATATTTCGAATACAACGAACTACTGGAAACCCAAAGCTATGTATTTTCAGTTGAATATGCCAATGGACAGGCCGGGCACCTAATTTCTATGGAAGGCACAGCCCTTACCAGCCCGGATTCCTTCCACAAGGCGCTGTTAAACCGCAGCCGTGGGGGGACCTTTGACGGCGACATGAAAACCCTGAAAAAACTGAGGGATAAATGGCTTAACAACAAAATGTTTACCGTGGCTGCCGTGCCCTATGTGGGGTACGACAGGAACGTAAAAGCCTACCTGTTTCAAGATGCGGCTTGGCATAATGGCAAGAAGATACCCGCCAATAAACACGGGTATTTCACCATTAACAAGCAGGGCATTAAAAGCGGATTGGCTGGAATTAGAATCAACACAAAAGGCCAATTTTCCCCGGATTGGCTGGAAAACTTTGCCAAAGCCTTCCACTTTCAAGGTATGGCCACGCTTGCCTTTTGGATGGGTGCCCTGTTTGTGCAGCAAATACGGGAACGGCAAAAATCATTCCCGTTCCTAGAACTTACCGGGGAGCCGGGGGCAGGGAAAAGCACCATCCTCGAATTTTTGTGGAAGTGCGTGGGGCGGGACGATTACGAAGGCTTTGACATGCTGAAAAGCTCCAAAGCCGGGGGGCGGCGTGCCTTTTCCCAAGTTTCTAACCTGCCCATTGTTATTCTGGAAAGTGACCGGGACGCGGGAGAACGCAGTGGCGCACGGGCAACACAGTTCAATTTCGACGAAGTAAAGCCTTTTTTTAACGGACGGGGCACAGGCACCCTGGGCGTTGCCAAGCGGGGCAACGACACGGACGAAAGCTTTTTTCAAGGGGCATTACTGATTAGCCAGAACGCAGAAGTGGACGGCAGCACACCCCTGCTGGAAAGAATAGTCCACTGCCATGCCGACAAAAAACACCACAAGTTGGAAACGCGGGAAGTTGCCCGCTGGTTTGGCGCACAAACCAGCGACACCGTAGGCGGTTTTTTGGGCGCAGCGTTAAGCAAAGAAAGGGAAATTCTGGCAGCCTATGAACAGGCTTTTCCCCATTGGGAAACATATTACACCAATTCCAGCCTAACCAACGGGCGCATTATCCTTAACCATGCCCAAATAGCCGCCTGCGCCAGCGCCTTGCGGGTGCTGTTCCCTGCCATGAAGGAAAAAACGGTGGAAGGGCTGGGGGAATACTTACTGGCCCGCGCCTACACACGGGAAGAACGCCTAAAAACTGACCACCCCTTGCTGGAACAGTTTTGGGCAGACGTGGAATTTATCAACATGCAAATGCGCCGCATAGACCACGTTCAGCATGAATGGCTAAACCACAGCAAGGAAGAAGGGAAAATAGCCATAAACCTGAACCAATTCCGAGAAAAAGCACAGGGTTACGGGCAACAGCCCATTGACATGGCACTGCTAAAGAAACTGCTGCCAACAGGCAAGCGCCACAAATTTATTGAAGCCAACAAAACAGTAAATTCCCGGCAAACGGACGTTGGTTCAATCAAATGCTGGATTTTCCAGAAGTAGGAGGGGGGGGGAATGGAAACAACACGCCCTGTACTGCGATACCACGGTGGCAAGTGGCGCTTGGCCCCCTGGATAATCAGCCACTTTCCCCAGCACATTGCCTATGTGGAGCCTTTTGGTGGTGCTGCCTCTGTGTTGCTGCGGAAACAACGGCTGAAGACAGAAATATGGAACGACTTGGACGGCGAACTGTACGACCTTTTTGCTCTGCTACGCAACAAGGCACAAAGCAAGGAGCTTGTGCGCCTGTTGGAACTTACCCCTTTTTCCCGTGCAGATTTTACGGAAGCATTCCAACCCACAGAAAGACCCATGGAAAAAGCGCGGAGGCTTATTATCCGCTCGTTTTTCGGGTTTTCTAGTAAGGCCTCATTGTCTGAGAAGCAAAACGGCTTCCGTTGTTTCCGCTACACGGAAAACAGCCCTGCCGTGGATTGGGCAGGCTACCCCATAGCATTGCAACTGATAGTGGAACGCATGCGTGGGGTGGTGATTGAAAATGAACCAGCCCTTGAAGTGGTGCGGCGCTATGACCGACCCGGCACCCTGTTTTATGTGGACCCGCCATACCTGCATAGCGTGCGGAACGTGAAGCAGGGGGCATACCGGCATGAGATGACCGACAGCGACCACGCGGCCCTGGCTGAGGCGCTTGGGGCCATACAGGGAATGGCAGTGGTGAGCGGATACGATACCCCTTTGTATGGGGAGTTGTACGCGGGGTGGCGCAAGGTTTCTACACGGGCCTATGCAGATATGAACAGCCCACGCACAGAATGCCTGTGGCTTTCCCCTTTGGCAGAAAAAAACAGGCAAAATACACTGTTAACGACATAACACCAAGGAGGCCACACCATGCCCCACAACAACCATAAACAACCACCACACACAATAGACGCACAATACGAAGTGGAAGTGCGCGTAATCGGCAAAAAAAAGCTGACAGTTTTTGCCAACACCCAGCAGGAAGCCATAAACAAGGGCCTTTCGGTAATGCAAAGCTTTGCCCTGGAAGGGTGCAAGCCTGAAAAAATAGAAGAATGGCGCTGGGAGAAACCGGAAGCCCTGGCCCAAAAAGCAAAATAAAACGGAGGCAGCAACAATGCATTTTTATGTAGCTTCAAGTTTCAAAAATTTACCCCAGGTGCAGGCCTTGCAAAAAGCGTTGCTGGCACGGGGGCACACGGTAGCTGATTGGGGCGCACTGGCACCGCCCATTCCCGCCACTGCCAGCCCTGAAGAACGCAAGCGCCTGCTGGATACGGACGAGCGCGGCACCATTTTCCGATTCTGCGCGTCCCACGTGGGGTACGCAGACCGGGTAATTTACCTGGGGCCAAGCGGGCAGGATGCAGGCGTGGAAGTGGGCATGGCCTATTCCCACAACATACCCGTGTGGGGGGTTGCCGGGCCGGATGAACGCCCAGGGCTGATGCTGCATGGCGCCGTGCAAGATTGGTTTGAAACAACGGAAGCATTACTGGAAGAACTGGACAGAACAGCGGAGGCATACGCAGCATGAACACCAATACATACAAAACCACCACCCAAACCGTAACACTGGTGCTGGGGCTGCCCGGCGCTGGCAAAAGCACTTACGTGGCGTGGGAACGCGCCAAAGGGAAACTGCCCGGCACCCTGCTGCGATTTGACGCACTGCGCAAAGCCATGGGGCATGAATACCACCCAGGGCTGGAACCAATGGTAAACGCCGTGGCCTGCGTAATGCTGCGCACGGCCCTGTTGCAAGGGGAAAGCGTGGTGGTGGATGAAAGCATAACCACCCTGCACGTTGCCCAGGAACTGGTTGCAGCCGCCAAGGAAAACAATGCCCAGGTGCATATGCTGTTTTTAACAACGCCGCTGGAAACGTGCATGGCCAACCGCATTCCCAATGGGTTCCCCCTGGCAGACTTCCAACGCAAGCTGCGGGAATGGGACGTGGACGGGCAACGGATTTTAGCACTGGCAGATATGGTAGAGATGCAGGAACAACAGGGGGCCGCATGAACTTGTACCACATCATTAATAAGCAAAGCGCTGTGATAGTGGCGCAGCGTAAAGAATTAAAGACCCTGGAAATGGCCCTGGAAAACAGCCGCAAAAGCTTGGCAGCAGGCGGGCCAGCCCTGCACAAAGCACGGGAAGCCCGGAAACAAGCAGAAAAAGACCTGGATGCAATGGCTGAACCTTTTAGCATGCACGTGCCAGAAATGACTACCAAGGAAGATTTCAGCACGTTTTTTGGGCAAACTCCACATAAAGGCAAAAAAACACAGCAGCCCAATGCCTAAAGCCTACTACAACGAAATAGACCCCCATGCAGCTGCGTGGCTGCGCGAACTTATCAAGGCCGGGCACATTGCACCGGGGGAAGTGGACGAAAGGAGCATAGAAGATGTTGTACCAACTGACCTTGCCGGGTATACCCAGTGCCACTTTTTTGCCGGAATTGGCGTGTGGTCCTACGCTTTGCGCCAAGCCGGATGGCCAGACAGCAGAGCCGTGTGGACAGGTTCTTGCCCTTGCCAGCCTTTCAGCGCGGCAGGCAAAGGAGCAGGGTTTGCTGACGAGCGGCACTTGTGGCCCGCGTTCTTCCACCTCATTAGCCAGTGTAAGCCTAGCACGGTTTTTGGCGAACAAGTTGGCTCAAAAGACGGACTTGCTTGGCTCGACCTTGTTCACTCTGACTTGGAAGGAACAGGTTACACCTGCGGGTCGAGTAATACCCCTGCTGCGGGCTTCGGTGCCCCGCACATCAGGCAAAGGTTATATTTCTGCGCTACCAACCCCCACCAGAAGAGACTACCGGGGGCACGCCAGCCTGGATTTTATAAACAAACGCAAGAAACACCCGCGTGGAGTGAACTTAGCAGAATACATGCAACGCAGTCTTGGGGCACGTGGGTATCTGAATCCGGACTTGGTGCGCTTATTGATGGGGCTGCCGCCAGAGTGGTGCGACTGCGCGGTTATGGCAATGCAATTGTTGCCCCGCAAGCGCAAGCGTTCATTTAAACAGTAATGGAAATTCTACCCAACTAACCCCTACCCACACCAACCCAAAACCACCAGGAAAACACTATGAATGCTGAACAAACCATGTTGCAAAAATTTTCCCGCATTTTGTATGAATTGAACACATCCATACGCCATACTATTTGCCTACGGTTATTGAATGATGATGGGGGTTCTTCATTGGAAACCCTAGAAGAACTGCTGGAAGACACCCCCCTTGCAGAAATTGCCACCCTGTTTGGCATTGAAGAAGATTACCTGGATGAAAACGGGGGCGCTGCCCCTGTTATAGTGGACCAAAAACGCGGATGGGTAGTGTATGCCCTAGTGGGCAAACCCATGGAAAGTACATTTACAGAAGAAGGACAAGTAATATCTTCCTATTACTATGGGTTCAACTTCCCCCGAATGGGCTATGGGGAAACCCTGGAAGAAGCCCTGGGCAAGGTGGTGGCACTCGCACGGGAAAGCCGCTTGGAAGCGTTCAACAAAGCCCGAAAAGAGAAGGGCTTGCCTATTCTTACCGTGGAACAGTGCAAAAGGTGCAATTTTGGCATGGAAGAGGTGGAAGCATGAACACCCCAGCAGAGCGGCCCATATTGTTTTCCGCACCCATGGTGCAGGCCATTATGGCAGGGATAAAAACGCAAACGCGGCGTGTAATTACAAAAAAAACAGTGAGCTGCACCGTTGATGTAGATACCCAGGAAGTGAAGCAAAGCCATGGGCCAAAATGCAAAGGTGGATCTGATTGTGGTTGCCCTGCTTCCCCCTACGGAAAAGTGGGAGAGTTGTTATGGGTACGGGAAACGTGGGCCACTTCACAGTATTGCGACAAGAAAAAACCTTCCATGCTGGAAACACCGGGGAATGGCTACGGCTGGCCAGTGTGGTACGCTGCGGATAATTCTGTATGGTGGCGCGGGGCTTCAAAGGGGGGGCCGGCCTTTACCACCCGTGGCAAGTGGCGTCCTTCCATTTTCATGCCCCGCTGGGGCAGCCGAATTACCCTGGCCATTGCAAGCGTGCGCGTGGAGCGCCTGCACAGCATTACGGAAGAAGATGCCATGGCAGAAGGGGTGGAACGCGCCACGCTGCCTTCAGGCAACACAGTGTACCGCAATTACATGGTGGAAAACAACAACAGCGGCCCAGTGGTAATGCCCACTATAATTTGCAGAACGGCAGTGGATTCCTACCAAACCCTGTGGCAAAAGCTACACGGCCCAGGAGCATGGGAAGCCAACCCGTGGGTGTGGGCCGTAACATTTACCGTAAGCGCCATGCAGTGCTGCAAAAAGGAATAACCCCCTCCCCTCCCACTTCCCCCGTGCCGGCACGCACAGGGGAAGCATGGAGCGGGGGAAGCGATTGGCGCAACGGGCGTTGTTGCTTAGGCCCGGCCCCCAGCCCGAAGAAAGCCCCCATGTGGGGGCTTTTTGTTTTGTTGGTAGCACAAAGGGCTATGGGTTCACCAAAATCAGTTTAAAGGGGTACTGTGCGCCCCGGAATATGTATGTGCCTTCCCATTTCCCTGGGGCTTTTTGCGTGGCCTTGGCCAGCCAGGGTTCCAGCCTTGGCACTTCTGTTATGGGTTGTGCCATGGGCACGGCCATGGCTTCCCCCATAAAGTCTAGGGTGGTGCCGTCATCGGCATAGTTTCCGCGCGGCCCCATTTCCACCCCTATGTCGTGGGCCTGGGCAAAACCGTGGAAAGTGCCGTCATCTTCACAGCACAGCATACCGCATTCTTCCCCTAACTGGCCTTCAGGCAACAGCAGCATAAACAAACGTGTCATGGTTCCCCCTGGTTGTTCCGTTGGCCCCAGCATACCACGCGCCAGTCCCCCACACAACACGCAAGGGGAAAGTGCCTCACCCTTCCCAATTTATAGCCAGAACATTGCAACACAGTGCCTTTTTACGCGCATGTGTGTGCGTGTGCGTGTGTGTGCAAAAAAACAGTTTCCCAAACAAAGGGGGGGTGTTAAAAGTAGTAATTAAGGTAACCGCCTTTGCAAAACAGGCAAAAAGGTATTGGGGCACAAGGGGTAAAACGGTTTTATAAAAGGTAATTTTTAGGTAACTAAGAAGTAATTAAATTACCTAAAAAAATTACTTTTCCCTAAATTGTAACTACCTTGTTTTATTGCTGATTACTTTTTGGGTTACCTCAAGTTACCTAAAAGTTACCTTTTCCCTTTGCCCCTTTTTCCTTACGGCCCGTTGGGCTGCGTGGCTGTGCTGGCGGGGGTGGTTACCTAAATTACCACTTGCGCAGACACCCCCCAGAACTGGGGTGAAAAGTTGCAAAAAACGGGACTATAGGACAAACTGTCCACACTACCACATAAAAACAATGGAGGAACGTGTATGGCTATGGTCCCGTGCCCGGAATGTAAGAACACAATTTCAAATAAGGCAAAGGCCTGCCCACAATGCGGGTTTGATATGGCCAAGCACATAAAGGCCAAAAATGCCCGTGGTGGCTGCCTTCTGGTTATTGTGCTGGTGGTGCTTGCTGTGTTGCTTATTGACAAAAAAACCAACATCCACCCCGCAGAAGATGCCGTGTATGCCACCCTTGAAAAGGGCCAAAGTATTGGCAAAACGGACCTTGGCGCATTGTTTGGGGGCATGGCTGTGGTGGCTGAAAACGGCGTGTGGTGGGTGAAAGACGGCACCGTTTTTGCTGTGAACGGCATTGCCAGTAAACTTTCCAAGGGGGTTGCTTCTTCCCCCCCTTCTGTTGACTATGCCGCTGCCAAGGCTGCCGTGGCAGGCACCCCGCCAGCCATGCCGCCGCACTTGCCCATTGCCTGGAATGCCGTGGGGCCAGCTTTGAAAAAAGCATTGGCAGAAGCCAAAATGCCGTTACAAGAAACCAGCTACATAATGTGGCAAGTGCCTGTAAAGTCGTTAGAAACACTTAGCCCCACCATTGAATTGCAGGAAACAGGTGGCTTTGTTACGCAACTTATGGCGTATGGGGAAATAGGGAAAGGGGAAGCCTTTAACCGCCCGGCCTTGGCTGCCCTTATGGCCACAATGGTGGTAGCTGTTCCCAGCCAAGAAGAAGTTATGCCCCTGTTTGAACAACTTATGGGCGGGCTAACAAAAGAAAACAATACGGTAACCGTTGTGGCCCAAGGGATGCAATTCACCTTGGAAAAAGCCAAAACAGACAAAAACAAAGTATATCTAACGCTTACCATTGTGCCACAACCAAAATAATCCACTACCACACCACGCTTGACAAACCCCCCAAAAGCGGTCATGCTGTCCACATATGGTGCTTGAAAACACCTAGGAGCGGACAGCCGCTTACCCGTCAGCGTGGCTCATTATGCCTAGCTTTAGGCATTTTTTTATGCACGTTGTGCCGGGTGTGGCGAAATGTCCAGGGCTTGCGCCTAAATACGCCAGCAGCGCTCCTAGCTGTTTTCAACACCCGGTACTTTTTATTGTGAAAAGTGCCTGTGAACCTTGAAAAGTTCTAGGAGTTCCCACCATGCACGTTTGTGCCCCTGCCCCCGTGCGCCCTGTTGCGCCTTCCCCCCTTCCTTCTGCCCCTTCCTTACCTGCCCTGCCCTTGGGGTTTGTTCAGCTTGCCATGCGTTTGCAGGGCAAGCCTTTTGGCGTTGTTGGGCCTGCCCTGGCAGCCTTTGTGCAGCAACACAAGGGGGGCCACCATGCCTAATGCCCTTACCCCCTTTGCATTTGAAGAAGCCCTGGTACGCGCCACACTGGATGATGCAGGCAACCCGTGGTTTATTGCCAAAGACGTGTGCAATGTGCTTGGCTTGGGCAATTCACGCCAAGCTTTAGCCACTTTACTTGATGAAGAGGAAAAGGGTGTCATTAGTAGTGACACCCTTGGTGGTGCCCAGGAAATGGCTACCATTTCCGAATCCGGCTTGTATGCCCTGGTGTTCCGTTCCCGCAAACCAGCGGCCCGCGCCTTCCGCAAATGGGTTACTGCTGTGGTGCTGCCCAGCTTGCGCCGTACCGGGGTTTTTGCCATGCCGGGTGCCGAACATACCGAAAACCCCGCAAACGGCCCACAGCCCTTGCCCCTGCCCCCACAGGCCCAGCTTGAAGGCATGCCCAAGTATGCCCGGCAACAGTGCATAGACGCCCTGTGCCGCATGGGCGTGGCCCACAAGGAACATGCCCCCACCATGGCAGCCACGGTGCTGGCCCTGGCCGCCACGGCCCCGCCGGAACCGGAACCCGAACCCGTGCCGGAACCCGCAGCCCTGCAACGCTTTTGGCAAGTGTGGGAAGCTATGGAAGCCAAGGGAATGCCGGTGAACCACACAGCAACCCCCGGCCTTGTGGCCTTGCACCTGCCCACGGTGTTGCCCCTGGCTGCCCAGCACGCCCCCAGCGTGCCCCCTGGCACCCCGCTAACCCTTTTTGGCCTGCGCCGCCAGTTTGGGCTGGGCTTGCGGTACCCACTGCTTGCCCGCAACCGGGGCGTGAACAGCCACCACACCACCAAGCTTGTGAAATGCTGGATTTTCCGGCATGCGCGTGTGGGCTTTCCCCCTGCACCGCAATAGGGGTATCTCCCTTTTTCTAGCCCCAGCAAGCGGAAAAGGGGGGTATATAAATTTGAGTGGAATAATACGGGTTATATGAAATAAAAAAATATTCCCTTATTTTTCAAGGTGTGGCAATATAATACTAAAGTTTTAGGTATAGAATAACGGGAAGGCGAATTAGTCCGCTAATTCAGAAGTTACGTACGTTTTTCCCCCTTCCCCAAACGCAGGGTGGCAGCCCTGCAAAGGTATGGTTTTTTCTATGTGTGGACATGGTACTACCCCCCAAGCCCCTGACCCTGCCCAAAACAACGCCATTGCCACGGCCCCCCAGCCCCTTGGCATGGACCCCATTTCCCGGCTGTATGACAATGTAACAGGGCTTGAAGCCTTGGCAGCAACAATGCAAGAAGCCTTGCCGGGCCTGGCCTTTATTTTGGGCTTGATTACCGCAGATGTAAAAAAATGTGTGTGTTGTTTGGATGATGCGGGGGTTTTGCCCCCGGAAGCCTGTTCTTAACGAATCCTTTTTCCCACCCCCTTGCCTAGCTAAAAAAAGAAGCGCCGTTATGTTACGGCGCTTTATTGTATTTAGGCCATGCCCTTTACACCCCTAGCAGGCTTTGCACTTGCCCACGGCTTGCCCCGCACCCTTCAAGCCGTGCCTGCACGGCCTGGGGCAGGTCCAGGGAGCTGGGGGAAATGGTGTGGCTAAAAGTCAACTCTGCCACAAAAGTATGCCCACAGTGCGGGTTAGTGCAGCTACAGTATAAGTGCCGCACCTGTATGCTAATTTTTTTGCTTGTGGCAATAATGGCTTTGGTTCCGCACCTATCACAATACACACGCATTCTGCACCACCCATGCTTGTAAATATTTAGGAAACGCGCAGTTATTTCGTTTGGCAAGGCACAAGTTTTTTTTGAAGCAGGAGTGGACTCTTCCTTCCTCGACTGTTTCAAAAAAAGCGAAGTAACGCCGCCAAACGGAATAAATCAGCGTTTTCCAAAAACAGGCTCCTTTTTAGCACACTGTTTATAAAATGCAACGTGGGTGCAGTGTTTACGGTTTTTGCGGCCTTTACTCCTTGGGCTTGCCCCCCGCACCCCCCGGCCCCCCTGGCAGGGTATCAGGCTTAAAGGAAATTCCTTTGCCCTTGGGTAAAAAGTCGTTTATTTCCAGCAAATAGTCGCGTATGGGGTCAATTTCGTTTTTCTGGTACACAGAGTCCACTTTGGTAATGTCCCCCAGCCCCCCGGCTGCCGTGGGAATAATGTTGGCCATGGCCGGCGGTATACGGTGGGCGGCTATAATGTCGTCCCGGCTTATGTTTTTTATCTGTGTTAATTCGTCCCGTGTGGAAAAGTCCCCCACTGGCAGAATTTGCACGTCTTTTTCCCTGCCGTTGGGTATGTGCAGAAACATATTTTTAAAGTTGCCCACGCCCTTGCTGCCATGCACTGCTTTTTTAATGGCCGCTTGGTCATTCATACTCAGCCCCGCGCTGGAACTGTAAAAAATGTACCCCATGTGGGCACCGTTTTTGTAGTAGCGCCGCCTAAATAAGGTGGCATCTTCATTCAGCAACATGCTTTGTATTGCCCCAAGGTAGCTTGGCATGCCGTAAATTTCTTGGGTAACGTCATAATTTTTCAGGTGCAGCACTTCACCCGGCATAAAATCAATTATTTCCCCCTTTTCCGTAAGCTGGCAGCAGCGGTTTGCTTCCTTGTGCCTGCGCATGTTTATGGCGGGCAAGTGGCGCAAGGCTACCACTTCCCCAAAGCCGTTGCGCAGTACCTGGGCATAGGCGTTGGCAAAAACAAGAAAATCCATTGCCATGCACCGCATTGTGTTGCGGTTTACCACCGTGCTGCCCGCAAACCCGCGCATTACCTGGTTCATTTTAAATTCCAGAATTGGGCCATGGAAGGCGTTGGCCCGCAAAAGCCGCGCCATGCCCGTAAGCGGTACAGGCGTTTGGTAGTAGCGGCCATTGTCCATTAACGCGCTGCCAAGCCCTTCATACAGTTGCCCGGCCAGAATAGGCTCCGGGTCACCAAAGCTGAAGGCCATAGCTGCGCCGTGTTCCCCGTGGTTGCAGGGGCTTGCCTGTGTGCCTTTCCCCCCACCATATCTCTTTTTTTTCATGTTATTCCTTGTTGTTATCCAAACGCTACGCAAGACTGATTGCCCGAAAATTCCCGGCCCAATGGTTCATACGCCAATGCGTGCATAATGCTCCAGGCGGCATCGGCATGGCCTGTATCTGCCGTGCGGCCCGCTGCATACGTCATGCCCCCGTTGTCTAGCGCTACTTGCCGTATGGTCATAAAGGCATGGGCAATGTCTGTTTCTGCCGCGTCCCATTCCAGCCTGTTCTGTTCCATAACCTCTTTGGCCTTCAGCACCAGCCGTGCCTTATTTTGCACGCTGTAATGCACAGGGGTTGCAATGGGCAAAAAGGTTTTTACGTGTTCATACACGCCAATGCCGGGGCCTGTTGTGTCTATTTCGCAGTGGTCAAACTGGTATTTCTGGGCAATGTTTTTTATCTGTTCCGCTTGCCAAATGTAACTTTTATCCACCCATTTATGGCGCTCAATAACGCGCATTTTTTCATTGCCCAGGGGGGGCAGAATTATCACAAAACTGGCATCGTCCCGCGTGCGGCTGGGGTCATACCCTGCCCACACCCCACGGTTGCCCACGGGCCGGGGGGCGGCAAGGTTTATGCCTTCCCAGTCGGCTTTATCGCCCATGCAGTTTTCCAGCAGTTGCAGGGCAAAAACGGCCTGGGTATCGTCTAAAAATTCACAGTCAAACAACTGGGCATACTGCTGTTTGGTGTATTCAATTTTCAATTCTTCCAGGTCGAATAAATCACACCCCCCCCGCACGGCATCGTCCAGGGTGACTATTTGCCGGAAAACCCTGTCCGGGCACAGCAGGCCACCCCGCATGGCCGCAATGGTGGGCCAGTTTTTTTGTTTGGCAAAGCGTTTTTGCCATTCCTCCCCGCTCCATTTTGGGTACGCTTGGTGGGTTATGCAACTGGGGGTGGAAAACAGCGTGCGCCGCCATTTTTTGTGGGCGCTCATGGCGCTGGCTACATCGTAAAGCGCCTTGAATTTTGGAATCCAGAAAAATTCGTCAATGTAGACGTGCCCGTGGTAGCCCTGGGCGCTACGGCTGGACGTAGACAAAAAGTGCAGTTCTGCCTTGCCTGTTGCCCCCTTGCCCGTGTGTAGCACCATGGGGTTGCCGGAAAGGGTAATGTCAAACGCTTCCCCGGCCAGTTGTATAATGTACTGCCGGAAAATTTGTGCCTGGGCCTTGGTGGCGCTTAAAAATATCTGGTTGTCCCCTGTTAGGCAGGCATTTTCAAACGCTTCCTGGGCAAAGTACCACGTGGCCCCAATTTGCCGCGCTTTCAAAAACATCCTGTTGCGGTACTGCATGGCAGCCTGGAACTGCCGCTGGTATTCAAAGTACCGCTGGTGGAACTTTTCTTGGAACAGGGCCGGGGTGAGGTGGGAAACATCGTTTTTAATTTTTGGCCCACGCTTTGGCCGGGGTTTTTCCCCCTGGCCATTGCCCTGGCCTTGCCCGTTTCCTTCCCACACTCCCCCCCGTGCCCCTTCATCCTGCCCGCCTGCCTGCTGCCCCCCCTGCTGCACGGATTGTTGCGCAGCTCGCAAGCGCAAGGCTTGCAGGCGTTCCAGCGAGCCCAAAAGCTGGTCCACTTCCTTCATTTCTGCCGGTGTTTTGTTGTCCCGCTCCACAAGCAAAGTAAGCCGCCGGGCCACGGCCTGTTCAGGGCTTTCGTGCGTTAGCAGCGCGTCCCATTCTTCCGTAGCAGCCCAGTGGTACACCGTGCGTTTGGGTACGTTCAGGCATTCCGCAATTTCCTGCACGGTATAGCGCCGCAAGTACAAACTGCGGGCGGCTTGGCGCATTTCTTCCGGGTACTGGCGGGGCTTTGCCCCTTCTTTTTGGGGCGCAGGTAGGGCGCTGGCCCCTACATTTTCCAAGGTTTTGCTGGTTTCCATATTGTGGCTTTACCATGCACACCAACAATATACAGCCTAAAACGTTTCTGTTTATGCAATCTAGAACCGGAATCATTTGTCCTACTTGGCGTAATGCAGTAAACGTAATCCCATGAACACCACACAACACTATGCAGCCCCTGCCAAAGGCCAAAACACTGCCCACAACCCCGTGTTGCAAACCGCGTTTGTAAAAATTGGGCAAAGCGGCCCCACGGTGGATGGGCGGGACATAAAACCAGAATGGTTGTTGGAAGCTGCCGCCAGCTACCAGCAGGAAACGTACACGGCCCTTATTTGGCCGGAACATGACAGATGGGGCAACAACTACGGCAAGGTTTTAGGGGTTGAAGCCCGCAAGGAAGATGCTGTTGTTTCCCTGTTTGCCAAACTGGCACCAAACGCCAGCTATGTGTGTGCCCAGCAGTATGGGCAAAAGTTGTTCTTTAGTATGGAACTGCAACCCAATTTTGCAGGCACCGGCAAAGCATACCTTGTAGGCCTTGCGGTAACAGACAGCCCCGCCAGCCTTGCCACGCAGGAAACCCGCTTTTTTACCGCCCAGCAGGGCACCAGCCCCACCTATTTTTTAAGCAGCAATTGCCCGGCCCTGCCGCCGGAACCAAATATGGATGATGCGGGCACAGAAGCAGCCGCCCGCAGTTTTATGCAGGCGCTTGGCCATGTTTTTACCAAGTATTTTACCGCCGGGGATGCCCCGGCAAAGGAAGCAGACGTGGAGAAAAAAGACGACGCAATTGTGGCGCTAACCACTGCCGTAACAGCAATGCAGACAAGCATGGGGGCACTGGTACTTTCGGCCCAAGCCCTGGAAGCCAAAGTAGAAAAATTGACGGAAGGCACCACGGATGCCGCACAACCCGGCACCACACAAGAAGGCACCACACAGGCAAACCACGCAGTAAGCCCCATGGCTGGGCTGGAAGTGCAACTGGCGGCCATTACCAACAGCATTGCGGACCTTACCCAGCGCCTTTCGGCCACCATGCCCGGCACACAGGTAAGCACCACCACCGGGCCTGCTGGCTCTGGTGAAGACATTTTGCTGTAATTGCTCTTTTCCCTGCCACACACAACTATTTGCCACACACTGAATAAGGAACGCCATGCTCAAAAAAACCCGTGAACTGTTTAACTCCATGTGCACCCGCTTGGCCCAGGGGTATTCTGTTGCCTCTGTTGCCATTGCCTTTGCCATTGAACCCACCCTTGCCCAAGCCCTGAACGACAAAATTGTGGAACAGTCCTCTTTTTTGAAGCTCATTAACATTGTGCCCGTGGAAGAAATGGAAGGGGAAGTCATTTACGGTTACGCCGCCAGCCCTGTTTCCGGGCGAACCAACACGGCCCAAAATGATAAAGAACGCAACCCCAAAAACCTGCTGGGTATGGAAGCCTACAAGTATAAACTGGCCCAAACCAACAGTGATGTAGCTATACGCTACAACGTAATTGATGCCTGGGCCAAATTCCCCGACCTTGCCCAGCGTTATGCACGCTATGTGCAGGAACGCATTGCCAACGACCGGGAACTTATTGGCTGGTATGGCCGCATGGCTGCGGAAAATACCGACATGGCAGCCAACCCCATGCTGCAAGACGTGAACAAAGGCTGGATGCAGTACATGCGGGAATACAAACCCGCCAATATCCTGGCTTCCGGGGCCACGCCGGGTAAAATCCGCATTGGGGCCGGGGGTGACTATACCTGCCTGGACGTGGCCGTGAATGACCTTGTGGCCAGTATTCCCCCTTACTTGCGGAAAAACCTTGTGGCCCTTGTGGGTACAGACCTGATTACAGCGGAAAAATCTGCCTTGTATTCTGCCATGGGGCAAACCCCCACTGAAAAAGTGTGGATTCAGTATGCCCTGAATACCCTTGGTGGCCTGCCGTGGCAAACCCCTTCCAACTTCCCCCCGCGTGGGCTTGTAGTTACCAGCCTGGATAACCTTTCCCTTTACCACCAAGACAAATCCTGGCGGCGCAAGCTGGAAGATAACGCCAAAAAAGACCAAGTGGAAGACTACCAAAGCCGGAATGAAGGCTATGTGGTGGAATGCCCGGAAAAGTTTGCGGCACTGGAACACGACAACGTGCAATTGCCAGACGGCAACGGCGGCTGGGCATAATGGGTGCCCCTTGCGGCCTTGGCCCGCTACGCCGCCAGCAGCTTGCTGCCGCCCAAGTGGTGGCGGCCATGCCTGCACCCATTGCCCCTGCCGCAGTAAGTGCGGAAGGGGTAAGCCCCACCAGCCCCATGCAAAATGCCCAGCTTAACGCCTTTTTGCACGCCAGCCTTACTACCGACTTGGCCATGCTGAAGGAACACCCCAGTATGGAACGCAAAATTACCATTAAACGGGAAACCCTGCTGCCCAAATACGCCGAATACGTGCAACGCCTGCAAGAAGCAGGCATGCAGCACGATTTAATTGGGTACTACCTTGTGTGGCTGTTTGACGCAGGGGACGTGGGCAAAGGGCTGGAACTGGCCATGTGGTGCTTAGGCCATGGCCAAAACCTGCCGGAACGTTTTAACAGCACTGTGCCGTTTTTTACAGCCAGTGCCGTGGCCACCTGGGCAGAAGCGGAACAAACCGCTGGCCGAACCGTGAACCCCTATGCCCAAATGGTGCTGGATGCCATTTCGGCCACAGAAAACCCCTGGCCCGTGCCAGATTCCGTAACTTCCCGGTTTTACCGTGTGCTTGGCCTGCAAGCCGAAACCGCCGGGAACCTGCAAGAAGCGTTTGACCTGCTGCACCGCGCCTTTGAACTGGGGGCACAGGTAAAAACAGCCTTTACACGGGTGGAAAAGGCGCTGGCAAAGCAACAGGCCGAAGCCCCATCCGCACAAACCCCATAGTTTTTGCCTTTTTTCAGTTTTCTTGTTTGGCAAGGCGTGCAGCCTTTTGGGGGGTGGGTGCTGGACTCTTCCGTCCTGCCCCGCGCCACAAAAGGCAAACAACGCCGCCAAACGGGAAAAATGGAAAAAGGGGGCTAGATACTCACCCCTCCAACCGGGGGAACAGTGTAAAAAGGCATTTTATGTGGAAAGGCCACGTAAACACCGTTTTTTTAACTGGCTCCCCCCCATTCTCCAAACTTCCGGCGGGTTTACCTCCTCCCTCCGGGAAAGGGTACAGCAATGCAACAACCACAAGGCTTTGGCGCAACAACAAGCAAAACAGTTACCGCCGTTATTCCTGGTGATGGCTGGTGGCCAGACTTGCGCCTTGCGGAGTTTGTGGAGCTGTACCGCATCCCCTACGAGTACGGGGAAGCGCTCATGGCTGACCACCTCGCGCTTGCCCGTACCCTTGTAGTGCAGCAGCTTGGCGGCTTCCGCACGCAACAGGAAGCCGCCGGGCATGCCACCCTTGCTGCCGTGCCCCTGCACGGCTTTGCCGGGGAAGCAGAACGGTTTTTTAAACGGGCCGTACACTGCTTGGCCAAGGCGTTTTTGCTGGCCCAATTTGCCACCACCGTGCGCCACACCATGGGCAAGGAGGAAGGCAAAGAACCGTTGGAAAATTACCGCCAGTTTGAAGCATGGTCCCAAAATGCCGTTTCCGTTCTGCTGGATACTACCAGCATAATGGTGGAAGCCTTATGACAAAGACCGTTCCCCCACATTATTGCCCAATGCTGTTTTTTTTCGTTTGGCTAGGCACGAGCCTTTTGGGGGGTGGGGGCTGGACTCTTCTGTCCTGCCCCGCACCACAAAAGGCAAGTAACACCGCCAAACGGAAAAAGGCAGCGTTGCCGGGGGGGGAATGCAGAAGCTAACGGACCTGTGCCAGCACATTCTGGCCATAACCGGCATTCCCCCGGAAAACCTGCACAGCTTTGCCGATTCCGGGCACCTGCGCCCCACGGGGAAAGATTTGGGCAACTACCGGGAAACCGACACCAGCCCCCCCCTGGCCCAAATTGAAATTGGGGTGTGGGAATATGACGGGGTTGTGCAGCTCAACAACTACCCCGGCAGCGGGCTTGCCCTTTCTGCCCTTATTGTAAGCTGGCTGGCTGAACATGACGACTACCGGGCAGACCTAGAGGACCCGGAAATTGATGTGGAAGACGTGGGGGACGGCACCTACAACGTAGATGTTGCCATAAATTTTATTGAACCCTTGACGGTGCGGGAATGCCCAAATGGTACGGAAGGGGCCATGCCCTACATGGGTAAGTGGTGGCGAATTATGCCCCCCACCATTACCCCGGTGGAAAAGCTGGTGGCTATGCAGCCCCAAAAGGCGGGGTAAGGTGTGGCAATTACCATAAATATGCGCTCCGCACGGCTGGAAGCGCAACTGGCAGCCCTGGGTGGCAGCATACGGGACCGCCAAGCCCATGCCCGCCGCCTTGGCGGCTATGTGCTACGGGCCAGCCGCAAAAACGTGGCAGGGCAAAAAGAAATTTCCGGGGCGGGGTTTGCCCCGCGCAAACGCACCCGCCAGCGCCAAAAAAAACGGCTTATGCTGCAAACCATTGCAAAACGCATGGCGGTTATTTCCAAAGCCTCACAAGGTGGGGGGGTAGCTGTAAGCTGGCGCAACGCTTTTGAGGGTGACATTGCCCGCCGGCACCAGCACGGGGAAGGCAAAACGTATACCGCGCAATATATGCGCGGGTTGCGCGGCACCCCAAACTATAAAGCCCCCTGCACACTAAAGCAGGCAAAGGCGCTTATCCGGGCAGGCTACAAGCACCATGCCCGCACAGCAGGGCCGGGCAGTATGCCCCGCCGGGTAACCGTGCGGGAACTGCAACGCAAATTCACCCTGGGCCGGGCTGGCCTTGTTTTGCGCATGCTGCGCACGGGGGAAGCGAAAGGCCGCCAACAGTGGGAAGACACCCCCCCTGCACGCCCGTTTTTAGGGGTTACCGGGGAACAGGCAGACGAATTTTGCACCAAGCTGGTGCAGGCCATAACCAAAGCCGCCGTGGCGGGCAAAAAATAAAGGAGTAACCATGGCATTAGGTGCCGTAAAACTGAATAACTTGAACCTGCGCCAAGGCCCACTGCGGGAAGTGGAAAACTACTTCCTGTATGTGGGGGCCGGGGCAGGCAAAAACGTGGGCAAATTGGTTGCCGTGAACACGGAAACCGACCTTGCCGCCAGTTTGGGCGCTGGCCCCCTGGCTGCCACGGTTGCCGCTGCGCGCTATAACGCCGGGCAGGAATGGAACGCCTGTGTGCTGCCCCTTGCCCCTGGGCAAACGTGGGAAGCCGGGGTGGATTTTGCCATTGAACACATTGGGGTGGAAGCCGTTATTATTACGGACCCCGTGGAAACCGTGGCAGACCTTGAACGCCAGCAGCAAAAAGCCATGCAGATTATGGCCCGCGACCTGCTGCCCATGTGGTTTGGCAGCCAAACACGGGGCATTAAACCCACGGAAACGTGGGAAGAATATGTGGAAGCTTTGCGCCCCATTACCAAAAACATTGCTGCCCCCAACGTGCTTGGGCCAACGCCCCCCTTGTGGGGGCCGGAACTGGGCACCCTTGCAGGCCGCTTGGCCAACAAAAGTGTGACCATTGCCGACAGCCCCATGCGCGTGCTTACTGGCCCGCTGGTGGGGGAATGGACCACCCGCCCCGTAGACGCAGCAGGCCGGGTGCTGGACCGCAGCATATTGCAAACGCTGGATGCTGCCCGCTTTAGCGTTCCCCAATGGTATCCCGGCTATGACGGCACGTACTGGGCAGACGGCAACGTGTTGGACGTGGAAGGGGGGGACTACCAGACTATTGAAAACCTGCGGGTGGTGCAAAAAGCCATGCGCCGGGTGTACCCCCTGGCCGTGGCACGCATTGCAGACCGGGCCTTGAACGAAACCCCTGCCAGCATTGCCAAGGCAAAGCAGTATTTTACCCGCCCCTTGCGGGAAATGGCCAAAAGCCGGCAGATACGCGGCTGGGTGTTCCCTGGGGAAATACACCCCCCCACGGAACAAAGCATAACCATTACATGGCACACCAAGTACAGTGTGGAACTCTTTATAGCAGTGCAGCCGTACAACTGCCCCAAGCAGATTACCTGCAATATACTTTTGGACCTCGAAAATTACGCTTAGGAATACTCCCTTTTTCCGTTTGGCGGCGTTGCTTCACTTTTTTTGAAACAGTCATGGACGGAAGAGTCCACTCCTGCTTCAAAAAAAGCTTGCGCCTTGCCAAACAAAAAAAATGCGCATTCCTGAAAAATAAGGAAGAAAACTATGAAACACAGCGGACAACGCATAGGCGGGCGGGATTTTGACATAACCGTGGGGGATTTAACCCTTACGGTTTCCAAGGCCACACTGGGCATTACGGACAACGTAGAAGTGGCGCACGACAAGGGCGTGCCCAATGGCTGGGTGGCTGGTTCCGTTTCTTCCGAAGGGGAAATTGAACTGACCGCCGCAGGCATGAAAATTTTGGGGGAAGCGGCCAGCAGTGCAGGCAGTTGGCGGGAATTACCTGAATTTGACATGCTATTTTTTGCAAAAACAGGCAGTGGGGAAGAACTGAAGGTGGAAGCCTTTGCTTGCAAAATGAAGGTAGACGGACTGCTGGACATTGATGCCAATGAAAATACCAAAATGCACATGACCAAGCTTAAATTTATCGTTACCAGCCCCGATTTTGTCCATATCAACGGCACCCCCTACCTTTCCAAGGCTGAAACGGAAGGGATTGTACGCCCAGGGGAATAAATCAGCGTTTCCAACAAGCCACAACCAACGCAAACGCCAACACGCATAAGGGGCTGACATGATTGACCATGATTTTATACGAAAAAAACTGGAAGCGTTTGAAGGCAAGGGCATTGCCAAGGGGTATGTGCCCTGCCGGAACGGGCAAGTAATCGGCGTTTCCGGCGTAACTATTGCCACCGGGCTTGACCTTGGGCAGCAGAACGCCACCAGTCTTGCCGCCATGGGTATACCTGCCCCCATTTGCACCAAATTTGCCCCCTATTTGGGGCTGAAAAAGGAAGCCGCCGTGCAGACGCTTGCCGCTGCACCGCTTGTGCTTACTCCGCAAGAAGTGGCCCAGGTGGATGGTTGCGTACATGCGTTTTACACCGCCAACACAGCCGCCCGGTTTGACAAAAAAGTACCCATGCGCCGTTTTGCCCAGCAAACCCCGGAAGTGCAAGCCGTGGTGGTTAGCCTAGAATACCACCTGGGGCCCGGCGGGGCGGCAAAATTTGTGGAAAAAATAGTCGTGGGGAATGTGGGTGGTGCCATTGCCATGTTGGAAGCGGAAACAGGCATTTTTGCTAACCGCCGAAGGGCAGAGGCCATGCTGTTACGAAAAGCCCTGGAAAGGGGGAACCCGTGAAAAAATATCTTATTATTGCCGCCATTTTCCTTGCCGTGGGACTGTTGTTAGCGGGTGGCAAGGCCATTGAATACGCTATTGACAAAGCCGCCAAAGCGGAAGCAGCCGCGCAACAGGCCGTGCAGGCCAACGTGGTAACAAAGCACACGCTGGAATACACCACCAACGCCACCAGCAAAATGGTGGCCGTTACAGGCAAACTGGCAGAACAGGTGCAAACACTGGCCAGCACCACAAAAAAAGGCATGACCAGCCTACAAAAGGGGTTAGCTGATGCGAAAACTATTGACCTTACTGCCGCTGTGCCTGCTGATGTTAGCACTGCTTTGTGCGTGCAGTGGGCCGAAAGCAGCGGTTACGCGGGTGGAATGGCAGGAAAAGCCGTTTCCAGCCCACTTGTTCAAAACACCACCCATGCCCTTGCCGGGCAATGCCGCGCCGCCTGGGCCAATGTGACCTGGCGGGACTTAGTGGAATACGTTGTGCCCCTTATGGAATATGGGGGGCAAACTCGCATGCAGCTTGAAGCCGGGGCCGCGTACTACGGCCCCAAGGTGGGTACACACATGGGGAAAGGACAAGAATAATGCCATTTACCAAGCTCCAAGAAATTTGCCGGGACATTTCCTTGCCGGTGTTCATTAGCCTTTTTGGGGGCAGTGTGTACCTGCTCTACAGGCGCATTACGGCCCCGGCACAGATAGCCATAAATTTGGTGCTTTCCGTTTTTATTGGCGTTTCTGTTTTTTGGGGCTTGGAATATTTCCACTTCCCGGACGGGCTGAACGCCGCAATTGTTAGCTTTGCCAGTGCGGCTGGCTACCCCGTGTTTGATGCCATACAAAAGCGCATGGTGCGTACCATCAACACGTTCCCTGGCCCTGGGGCAGCGCCACCCCAGCCGGGGGGCATGGATGAACACGGAAACTGGACAAACCATAAACCCGGTGGTGGGGGGGGCATGTAGCCTTGCCACCCCTGCAAATCACAAACATACAGGACAAACACCATGGAAAAACGCATTTCCCTTACTGCCAACGGCACTACCGTGCATTTTAACGTGAATGCAGCGGCTTACGATAAGTTTATTGATGAAATGGAACCCAGCAAAAAAGTGGGGCCTGCCAAAAACCTGCTTATGCGTACCGTTGCGGCTGAAAGCAAGGAAGCCCTGAAAACCCTGCTGGAAACACCGGGAATGGCCCTGAACCTTGTGGGGGCGCTGGTGGAAAACTATGCCCCGGATATTAACGTAACGCTGGGGGAGTAGAGGCAGCTAGGCGGGCCATTGAAAATTCCCCCCTTGCCCGCCTACACGCCTACCACAACAAGTGGTTGCCTGGGCAGCGGGCCACCCCGGCAACCCTGGGGGAAGCGCTTTTTTTGGAACAGGACCATTGGGACAGTTTTGCCGTGGCTGTTGCCAACGGAATAAATAAAGCCTTTGGCGGGTAAAATGCCCCTTTAAAAAAGGAAATAATGTGGCTACCAAGCTGGAAAAACTTGAATTTTTGATAGGCGTGAAAGACGCCGCCAGTTCCAAGCTTGGCAAGCTGCAAAAAACCTTTAGTTCCATGCGCAAACAAGCCGGGGGTGAGCTGCGCAACCTGATGGGCGGGGCCATGGCTGCCTGGGGCGGGGTTACTTCCCTAAAGCAGATAATGCAGCCGGCCATTGAAATGAAGCGTGCCCTGGGCGAAGTGGAAAGCCTGGGCGTGGCCGCTGATGGGCTGGACGAGCTGCGCAAAATGTCCACTTCCTTTGCCTTTGACTTTGGCGGGGCCGCTACCGATGTTGTACGCAGCGCCTACGACATACAAAGCGCTATTGGCGGCTTAACGGGCAAGGAACTGGCCAGTTTTACCCAAGCTGGGGGCATACTTGCAAAAGGCACCAAGGCCAACGTAGCCACCATTACAGGCTACATGGGCACCATGTATGGCGTGTTTGAAAAAGATGCCAACGCCATGGGCAAGGCCGCATGGGTGGAACAGCTTGCAGGCCGCACAGCCTACGCCGTTAAAGTGTTTAAAACCAACGGGGAACAATTTTCCGCAGCATTTACAGGCCTGGGGGCCGATGCTACCGCAGCCGGGGTAAGCGCCGCAGAACAAATGGCCGTACTTGGCCAACTGCAAACCACCATGGGGGGCGGGGAAGCGGCCACAAAGTACAAGGCGTTCCTGCGCGGGGTGGGCAATGCCCAAAAAGAACTGGGGCTGAAACTGACCGACAAAAGCGGCAACATGCTGGGCATTGTGGACATAATGGACAAAGTGCGCGGCAAGTTTGGCAACAGCATTAGCGTAAAAGAAGGGGACGTGCTGAAAAAGGCTTTCGGCAGTGATGAAGCCGTTTCCATGATAAATTTATTGTTGAACAAAACCGATGCCCTGAAAACAAATATTTCTGACATTGGGAACATTAAGGGGATGGACGGTGCCCGCACCATGGCCCGCAGTATGACAGACGTGTGGCAACGCTGGAATGCAGGAGTTAGCGTAACCACAGCCAATTTTGGCAGCAAAATGCTGCCTATGCTGGAACGCTTTACCACCGCCGGGCTGGAAAAATTAAAGGTGCTGAACGGCTGGATTGAAAAATACCCGCGCGTTGCCCGCCTTGTGGGCATGGTGCTTATTGGCCTTGCCGCCACTGCTGCCGTGCTGGGGGTAATAACCGTGCTGGCCAGTGTGTTCAGCCTTATTCTAAGTCCCTTGGGGCTTATCGCCTTCCTTGTTTTGGCTATTCCCGTTGGCATTATTCTGGCCATAACCTACTGGAAGGAATTGAAAGGTTTTTTTGCCGACACAAGCTGGGGCCAGCCCATTTTGTGGGTTATGGAAAAGTTTGAGGAACGCTGGAACATGCTGAAGGATTTGTTTACCGATTTTAAATGGACCAAGTTGTTCAAACTGGCCATTGCCGCTGCCTTAACCCCGTTAGAAGGGTTGTTACGCCTTCTTGGGGAAGGGCTTGCCTATCTCGGTGCCGGGGACATGGCGGCAAAGTTGCAAAGCTTCAGCGCCATGGAAATTGCCACCAACATTACCGGGCACACAACGCCGGGGCAGGAAAACACCGCGCCAAACGGCATGGCCATGCCCGCAGTAAATGCCCACAAGCAAGTGGACATACCCAAAGGTGGGGGCGTGCAGCAAATGCTTTCCACCCGTACAACAAGCACAGGCAAGCAAATAAATATTGCACACCAAGAGGTTTTTGTAACGCCGGAAGCTGGCGCAACCAATGAGGATTTAATGCTTACGGCTGGGGTGGCGTTTTAATGGCCACGTACACAGATATACGCATTGCGGAAGATGATTTGGCCATTAGCGCTGCCGGCACGCCGGAATATGTGCATGACGTGGCCTGCATTGCCCAGGACCTTGTGCACGCCATACGCGAAAGCGGCTTGTTGGTGGAACTTATAGGCAACCGTGACGCCGTGGCCCGGCAAAAAAACATTGTGGCCATTACCCTGCTGGCTGAACAGGATTACCGCATAATTCCCGGCACGGCCAACATTGTGGAACCGTTGCTGGGTGAATACTGGTTGTATGCGGATACGGTGTTAGGCAACCTGCAAACCCCCTTGGGCAAAGCGAATTGATAGGAACCACAATGCCGGAAACGAAAGAACAACAATTTGCGCGGGAACTGTTTTCCCGCATGCTGGCAGGGGCAGGCCTGCCCCTTACGGAAACGGGAATGCGGGAAGCGTGGCAAGCGGAAAACGCCGCCCAGGGCAACACCATTGCCAACCAAAGCCCGTATTCCCCTTTCTGGCGGCTTGTTTCTGCCATTGCCACCAAGCCCGCATTGTGGCTTGTCGAACTGCTGGTGGCCCATGTGCTGCCCAACAGTTTTTTACGCTTTGCCAGCGGCATTTATTTAGATGTGTACGCCTGGGGGGTGGACGTGCAGCGCAAGCCCGGGCAAACGGCCCTGGGGTTGCTTACGTTTACCCGCGCCAACAGCACCGGGGAACTGACTATTCCCCCCGGCACGTTTATAGAAAGCCCTGCCCTGCAAGGGGCCGTGTACCGCGTAAAAACCGTGGGGGAAACCGTTATTCCCCACGGCGCACTGGTGGCAGAAGTGCCTGTGGAAGCGGAAAAAGAAGGAGAAGCCTACAACCTTGGCCCCGGTTACTATTCCATTCTTACCAAGCCCATTCCCGGCATTATTGGGGTTGTGGGCGGGGAATACTGGCTGACCCGCGCCGGGGCTGATGCGGAAGAAGATACCCCCCTACGCCTGCGGGCACGCAACCAGTTTAAGGCCGTGGGCCAACTGCACCACGATGCCGCCTATGCTGGCTTGATTGCTAAATTTTCCGGCATTCGCATGGATTATTTGTTTTTTGAAAAAGACGGGCCACGCGGCCCTGGCACCGCAAATTGCCACATAATGGTGGAAAGTGGTGTGCCACCACAAGAAATGGTGGACGCTATAAACACCTATGTGCGCGAATCCGGCAACCACGGGCACGGGGACGATTTACAGTGCTTCCCCATAACAGAACAGCCCATTAGCCTAAACGTGGTGGTGTACCCCGTGCTTGCCGCCGGGGATGAACGCAAAAAGCAACTGTTGTTTGATGTGGAACACCGCATACGCTGCGCCTTCCGGCAAAACACCAATTACGATGTAAGCAAAACATACCCCCTTGGGCGTTTTTCCCTTTCCCGACTAGCGGATGAACTGCACAGCCAGTTGCCGGACCTGCGCAGCATTGAATTTGGCAGGCAGGGGGACATTGTAGCAACGCTTGCCCTGCCTGTGCTTGCTGAATTTACCATTGCCCTGGGCACGGGGGTGTAGCATGCAAAAGCCCGTTATACCGCCAAACCACGTGCCGGAAGTGCCGTTGCCCAAGCTATCATTCTGGATGGACGGGGCAAAAAACACCGTGCTGGCCAGGGCTGCCCAAGCCTTTTTTGGGTGGCTGGGCAAGGCGGCATTCTGGGCCGTGGAGCAATTTGACCCCATGACGTGCCCGGAAGTGCTTTTGGATATTTTGTCCTGGCAGCGCGGCATAGACCGCTACCCAGGGGAAACAGACCGCTTTTACCGCCTGCGGGTGCTATATGCCTATATAAACGGGGTGGATGCGGGCAGTATTGACGGCTGGCAGCGCATTTTTACCCGGCTGGAACTTGGCCCCGTGGGGCTGGAAGAACGGGTGCCGGGGCAAGATTGGGACGTGATTGGCATTGCAGTGGACGACACAAAAATACCAGACGTGCAAAACGTGCTGGAAATTATCATAAATGAGTACGGCCGCACGTGCAGGCGCTACCGTTTTATTTCCCGCATTCCGCAAGCCGTGCATGTGGCTGCCGGGTGTTTTTGCAACGACCACACAACGGTATACGCCAAAGCAGCCGTGGAAATAGCCCTGGGCGTGAAGCGTGCCCAAACAACGTTTGACAACCACCACGAAACTGTGGTGGCCCAACAATAGGAGCATTTTATGGGCGTAACACTGACAGCGCCGGGGCAGGCCCTTATTGCCCGTTTGCAAGCCCAGGGCCAACCCCTGATTATTGATACCTTTATGTTTGCGTATATTGACGGGCAAGACTTTACCCCGCCCCCCAGCACCACAGGGGTGGTGCCACAAGCGCAGCTGGTACACACCCAGGCCATTCCCCCGGAATTTCGGGCTTATGTAAACCCCAACCAAGTGGTGTATTCTGCCTTGTTGGGCAGCGACATTGGGGATTTTTCCTTTAACTGGCAAGGGCTTTACTGCGCGGAACACAACACGCTGGTGGCTGTTGCCACCTTCCCGGCATTGCAGAAAAAAGCCTACAACCCCAACACAAACACACCGGGCAACAACTTTACCAGAAACTTTATGCTGGAATTTTCCGGCGCACAGGAAATTACCCACATTACCGTGGAAGCCGCCGTGTGGCAGCTTGATTTTACCGTGCGCCTGAAGGGCATTGACGAACGGGAACGCCTTTCCAACCGGGACATTTACGGGCGTGCCCAGTTTTTGGCTGACGGCTGGCGCTTTACCCGGCAAGACAGCATGTATGCCTTTACCCCAGGCGTGGGCTATGTGGAAGGCATACGCGCAGCCCTGGAAGACCCCATGGTTGTTGCCCCTGCTACCCTGCCCTGTGACGTGTATTTAGACGTGTGCATGGAACCGCAAGGCAGTGATGTAGTAACGGTGGTGCAAACCCTGTTTGTGCCGGAAGGGGAAGCGCAAGCCGACTACACCACCCAGCCCCCCGTAAAAACACGGCACTATGTTGAAAAAGTGGCCCACATAAATGGGGACGGCAGCATAGAAGACACCCGCCCAAAAACACCCCGCATTGTGCCGCAAGGGGTGCTTGGAGGTGGGGGGGAATTAGTAGGGGATGTGCCCCTTACCATACAACCTGGGGAGGAAAATACTATTTTAACCACGGTAGGGGGGCAAGTAAAATGGGTGCCTGGGAAGGTGCCCTTGTCCGCCGATTTGGTTCTTTATGTTCGGGCATACGGTGATGATACAAATAGTGGGGATGATGATACGCAAACAGGCGCGGTTGCAACCATAAACCGTGCTATGGCCATTCTAGGGGAATATAACGGAATGGGCATATATTCTGCCACTATAAATATTGGTGCAGGTGTTTTTCACGAATCTATTGCGATTGGTGCACATAGTAGCATGGGGTTTACCTCCCTCGTTTTTCAAGGGAAAAATGCAGACAGTACAAAAATTACCGCCAGCAGGGATGACTTCACTATTTATGCCCTGGCGGCAATGAACGTCACTTTTAAAAATATAACAGTGGCAGGGGATACAACCATTGCTATGGTGGGGGCTTATTACTATGCGTCTTTGTCATTTATCGGTTGCCGCTTTGTAGGTCCATCTCGTATTTGTCTCCGCGCACGGTCTGCGGAAATATCATTGTATGGCAACACAAAAATTTCGGGCGCTTTCACCGAAAGTGTTTTCTCGTTGGCCTACGCCGCAGTAGCTATTTTATGGGATGCGTTCGAAGTGGCTGGTTCTGCAAAATGTTTTGTGGCAATTAGTGATTTTTCAGTATTTACAACGTGTCACACGTATCTAGCCACTTTTTCTGGGGCGTTTACGGCCACCCGTTTTGTTATGGGGCCAGCAGCGCACATATATTCCGGCGGACGGGGTGCTAATTTTTTACCCGGCAACGTTGCGGGCACGGTGCCTGCAAACCAATATTGTATTTACTCCTAAGGAGTTAGAATATGGATTTTGTAAAAGAAGCTTGGTTCTGGCAACTGCCAGACGGGCGCGTATGGTCTACCGCAGCAGCCGCATGGGTAACGGCAGAAACAGCCAATGCCTGGGCCAGGGGCCAGGGCTTAACGGAAATCCCACCCAGCCCGGTGGATGAAGCGGGGGAACGCACGGAAAAAGGGCTGTACGATGCGTTGGTTTTTTACGGCCTGCCCGTGGGGGAACTGGCACCCCCGGAACACACCGTGCAGGCACGCATGGCTGCCATAGATGCACAAATAACAGTACTGGAACTGCAAGCCCTGCGCCCCCTGCTGGCAATGGATGCAGGCATAGCAGAAATAGCAGACATGCAAAAAAAACAGGAAATAATGAACGCCATTATTGATTTACGGTGTGAACGGCAACAACTGGAAACCCTGCTAGAAACAGCAGAATAAGGCAACTCCATGGCATTTTCCCCCATTTCTTTTTCCAGCCCGCAAGGGGTGGCCCAGCTTGCCCAGGGTGTGCAGGCTGCCCTGCAACTTTTGGGGCAAACCATGCAGCAAGGGGCCGGGGCATTGCAAGAACTGCCCATTCCTTCCCCTGAAGGCGGCATGGGGGGCAGTTTTGGCAACACAGGGCAGGCACGGCAGGCAGCAACCACCGCCATGGCCACGCCTGTGCAGTTTTTTGCCCTTACGCCATTCCAGTACGGCGTGGGGGAACGCCGGGGGGAAGAAGGGTTTCTGCCCCCCACAGCAGCCCTGCAAGCCTTGGGCAGCCGCATACATGCCCCCACCACAACGGAAGCAGGGGAAGCACAGCAAGAAGACACCACCCAAAAAAAAGGGCTGGTGGCCCTGCTGTTTGCAGCCCCCACCCAAGCCGCTTTGGCCCAAGCCTTGGGGGCTTTTACCCAAGTATACCCACAGGTGGATTTGCAAAAGGCCATGCGCCGGGCTTCTGCCCTGGCCAGCCTTGAACAAACAAAATTTGTGCAGCCCCAGGGGGGGGGCTTTCCCCCTTCCGGCCTAAGTTTCCCGCAAAAGGAACCCGTGGGCCAAGCCTTGCAGCAAGGCATTGCCGCCATGCTGGGCAGGGGGGAAGCCGCCGAGGAAGCCCAAAAACACCCGGCCCAGCGCCTTGCCGAATTTGCCCAAAAACAGGCCGAAAACCTGCAAAAAACCATGCAGGGGGTGCAGCAAGTGCTGCAAAGTTTACAAGGAAGCCCAACAGGTGTGCATGGCCTTTACTTGGAAGGCACGGGGGGGGAAATTGCGCGGGAACTGGCCAAAACCAAGCCACCAGTGGACGATGCACACAAATGCAGCGCCATTGTAGGCTGGCAGGGCACGCCGGGGAGCGTCGCGTTTTATAAGCAGGGGTTTGGGTTATGAGTTACTTGCTTTTAGATAACTTCCGGGTACCGGGCTACAACCTGCGGGCCAACCTGAATTTTCAGCTTAAAGACGAAGACGCCAGCGGGGAAACTTCCGGCACGGCACGGGCCAAAAAAGGGACCAAGGGCAAAAAGCTGGAAGTGAATATTTCCTTGCGCTACATCCACAAGGACCAACTCACGCAGCTTGTGCGCGAGGCAGAGGCTACGGAAGGGGGGGACGCCAAAAAATTTGCCATAACCAACCCCACTGCCAACGCCGCGGGGTTGCGTTTGGGTACGTTTTCCGGGGCGTTGCGCGTGCAAGAGCATGATTCACTGCAACAATGGGACATTAGTTTTACGTTGCAGGAGCATATATCTGTGCCGGAAATGGCAGAAGGCCGGGAACCGGGCAAGCAGGGGCAGGCAGGGCAAAACCCCGGCAGCACCGTGGGCAGTGCCCCAGGGGGCACGGATGGGGGCGCGGAAGCCCCGCAAAAAGAACTAGGGTGGTTTGAATCAGGGTTAAAATTCCTGAACGACAAGGCCGCAGAACATGGCATAGGCGGGGAATAAATGAAACTGCAAAAACGCCTTACCGTAGCAGGGCAGGAAGTAAAACTGGTGCAGGACAACACCGTGCTGGAACTTTCCCAACCGGGCCGGGCCATTTTTCAAGTGCTTTCCCCCACAATGCTTTCCGGCACTGTGCAATTTTCCCTTGGCTGGCACTGGGATGCCCAGCTAACCCTGTTTTTTACGGGCGACATTGACCCAAAACTTTCCACCCGTGTGGATGATAAGCAAGTGCGCCTGTGCGTGCGCGAAGTCAGCGCCAAAATGCAGCACATACACCCCATGGCCTTGCGCCACCCAACCCTTAAAGAAGTGCTGGCAGAATATGCCAAGGCCGCAAAGGTACAGTTTATTGTGCCGGAAAAAGGCTATGCCACCACAAAAGTGCCCGCCTTTTATGCCGTGGGCAGCGGCACCCACGGGCTGGCCAACATGGGGGATGTGTTCCACATTCCCGATTATGTGTGGCTAACCCAAGGGGACGGCAAAATATTTGTAGGCAGCCATGCCGATTGCCGCTGGGCAAAAATAACGGGGCTGGACCTGCCAGACAATTTTTACCACAGTGCGCGGGCAGACGGCACCCGCAGCGTAACCGCCGTGCCCAGCCTGCGCCCTGGGGCCGTGCTGAATGGGGAAAGGGTACGCATGATAAAACTAACGGGGCACACCATGGAAATAAGCATATGCAACGCAGTGTAAAAGCCGCCATGCTGGCCAGCTTCCCAGAACTTGCCGGGGGGCTGCACCTGGACCACTACGCACGGGTGGTAAAGGTGGCCGATAGCCCGGAACAGGGCAGCAGTTCAGAGCGCTTCCGGCCCCGGTACGCCGTGGATATTGAAATTTTAACTCCGGACTATGAGCCAGACCCAAAATTCCCCCAATATGCCGCCGTGCCCTTGCCCGTGCCCGTGGGGGCAGGGGGGGAAAGTGGCAGTTTTGCCTTCCCTGCGCCGGGTACGTTGCTGGTGGTGGGTTTTGCCTACGGCAGGCAGGACCACCCTATTATTAGGCAAATTTACCCCATGGGGGAAAACCTGCCCAAGGTTGCCCAGGGGGAAGTGCTGTTGCAGCAAACCCCGGCTGTTTTCCAGCGGGCAGATGCCGCCGGCAACTGGCACCGGGAAACGGATGCGGCCATACAGGAAAAATCGCTTTCCCGCACCGTAAACGCCGTGGAAAGCGTGAAAAACCTTGGCAGCGAAGCCAAAACAGTGCTGGAACATAGCCTTACGGCTGTGGGTGGCAAATGCGAATTTGAAGCCGGCACATTCCTTTCCATGCTGGCCGGGCAAAGGGCCGATGTAGGCACATTGGGCAACCTCAACCTTTCAGCAGGGGGGGAAAGCACCCACAGCACAGCCAAAAAAGCCACGGAAACAGTGGGGGGGGACCACGTTTCCCGCGTAATGCAAAACCGGGAAATTACCGTGGACGGTGGCCGGGAAGAAAAGGTGGCCAAGGACCAGGGCACCGACATAAAAGGCAAAAACACCCTGGACGTGGGCAAAAGCATGGCCCTGAAGGTGGGCACCACCCTTACAGAAACCGTGGGGGGCAGCAGCAAAGAAAGCGTGGGGGGAAACAAGAATATTGATGCCGCCAACATTAACCTGCACGCCAAGGGAAAATTGAAGTGCTGGAGCGGGGAAGATGAAGAAAGCGGCATTTCCCTGTACCAGGAACTTTTGTGGGCGCTGGACGATATAAAATTAGCCCTGGACTATATAAAAGGGGCACTTGATGTGCTGGCCACCCATAACCACCCCAACGTGGGGGTTATCATCCAAGGCCAAGCCGTGCAAAGCAATGCCAACAGCAGCCAGGCACACGCCAACGACCTTGCCCGCCACCGGGACATTATGGCCGACATTACCGACTGACAAAACGCAAAAAAAAAACAGCAAAACCGCCATGGGCAAGCCGCCTTTGGCGGTTTTATGCGTTGTGGGAGAGGGGGAGAATTTTTTTCATTTTTTGGTGGAATAATTGTTGACAATATGTGACCATTGGTCATATATTGTATTCACGCGAGGCGAACAACACACACAAAAAACATAAGGGGCACGGACATGGGCACAGCAGGAACAGTAATCGAGCAACTGGGCGGGAATAAATTTGTGGCAATGACAGGTGCCAAGAATTTTATGGGGTTGTCCAGTGGCTTGCAGTTCGACCTGCCAAAAAGTGCGCATTATGTCAAAAATGGCATTAACAGGGTGCATGTAGTGCTGACCACCATGGATGAATACACAGTAACTTTCTATAAAATAAGCAAAAGGGGACTGGAGTGCAAAACCATAGCAGAAGTAAAACACGTTTACTCTGACCAGCTTTGCACCGTGTTCACCGCTGGAACGGGACTTGAAACAAGGCTGTAAGCGCCAAAGGCAGCAAGGGGGGAGGAACCTCCCCCCCCACAAAATAACGGGAAAGTTTATTTTATAGCTTGATGATATGTGACCAACGGACTATATTCTAAACATACAAGGCGGGGCATGGGGCAACGCCGAGAAACAGGGGGGAAGACAATGAGAGATTACACTACACAGACAGATGGGACAGGCATGGTAACGGTAAAATGGGGAGAGGAACAAGAAACGTATGTTCCGCACAACGGTGTTCTTTCCATTTTTGTATCGTATAATGGGCACACAGGCACCATAGCCGAGCCTGTAACCACCGCTTTGGAACAGATTCCAGCAGGAAAAAACGCAGAAGAACAAAGGGCAATGCACATACCCTGCACAAAAGAAACAATAGAAGGTTTGGTAATCAAGCAAATGGATTTGGCTATAGCCAGGGGCAAAGAGGTGGAAGCAGAAACGGGTACCCCTTGGGGTGAATGGTTAAATATTTATCGGTTACAGTAAGCAGTCGGCGCAAAAGGCAAGGAGAAATATAATGCCTGCAACAATTACGATGGACGAAACAAACACTTTTGAAATTATGAGCGACAGCCAAGGCGAAGCCCTTGCAATACTGGTAGATAATGGCCTTGTGAAGTGTGAACGGTGTGACGATGCGGCAACCCACGTAATTGCCAATGGAGATATGGCAGGAATTGTGGTGCTTTGTGACGTGTGTTTTACTGAAAGCCAAGAAAATAACGAAGAATAGAGCAAAATGACCACACCAGCACCAAAAACAGCAGGCAGGCCACTTACCGTGCCCACCGGGGACAATCCCATGGCCCAGTTCATGCGGGACTACAACCAAAAATACAAAACCCTGCTGCCCATTGCTACCATTGCCGCCAAAATGAATACCACCCCCCGCACTGTAATGCGTTGGCGTGACGGGGAACGCTCCATGATGGGTATTGCATTGGGGTCACTGGCAAAGCTGCGCAAGGAATACGGGATGGAATAAACCCCAGGCAACCCCCAATAGCCACAACCACCCCAAGCCCCCTGCATACAACCAAAACAGCCCAAAGCCCCAGCAGCACAATACACACCAAAGCCCTACATGCCCCCATGTGGGGTTTTTTTGCGCCCTGCACCCAGCCCCCCACCGGGCACGCAGGGGCATGCGTGGGGCATACACACCCCACCGGGTACGGCTGGGGGCATACGTGGGGCACGCTGGAGCACCACCATGGATGCAGGGGCATACACGGGGCATACAGGACACCACCATGGAGGCAGGGGCATACACGGGGCAAACACACCCCACCGGGCAGCAGGGGCATACACGGGGCAGCAGGCCCCCCTTCCCGGCCCAGGAAGAAAACAGCCCAAAAAAATCACTCATCCGCACCAAACCTTCGCGCTGTTTCAATAAAAAAATGCAACGAGGGGGTGCCCCGCAAAGGGGGGTAAAATACTGTTAGGGAATACATATAAAAGATAGGGGGGCTTTGCAAAAAACGTAACAGAATGCAAGACAATGCAAGGACTTCGCACTTTTAAAAAACAGAAAAAAACAGACAACACACCGGATACATTGACTTTTATTTTTCAACAATGAACTTAAAAATATTTTTACCCATAGTAAAAAAATGGCACCAAAAACTCCATTTAAAGGGAAAAAACCGCGTGTTCTGCCCTTTTGTATGCCCTAATGTATGCCCTAAATGTATGCCCTAAACGAAAAAACGGGTTACGCTTTTAACGTAACCCGTTGAAATATCTGGTCGGAGCGACATGATTCGAACATGCGACATCCTGCTCCCAAAGCAGGCGCGCTACCAAGCTGCGCCACGCTCCGACACATGCTGCACCGCCATTCCGGTACCAGGGGGCGGGGTTGGGAACCCCGTCAGCAGGGAATCATTTAGCGCACAGCCAGCAAAGATGCAAGGAGAAACTGCATTTTCTTGCATATTTTCTGCGGCGTTCCCTCAAAGTGTTCTCCCGCATAAGGGGAAGGAAAGCCCCGCAGCCTATCGTCCGTTAGGTTTATGGCAAGGCACCGCTGGTGCATATGTTATTCCCCAAAGCACCCCAGCAGGTTTTGGGCCAGCGCCTCCACGGTGTGTGTTTCCACAGTTGTGCCCACAAGCAACGTTACGGTAGCTTCATTCTGTTGCAGGGCGGTGCAGCGCTGGTGCACCCCCAGGGTTATGAGCTGTTGCTGCACGGCATGTTGCTGGGGTGTGGACAGGGCGTGGCACAGCGTTGCAAGGGCCCAGGCAGAATAGGCGGTGCATTCCGTGTCGTCATCCATAAAGCCCTGAACCAGGGAAGCCACAACAGGCAGCACCTGCAACGGGTGGCGCTGGGCCAGGCTGCCCGCCGCCCAATACACCCCACGGCGCAAGGGTGTGTATTCAATAAAATTATCTTCACCACCCGTATCGTGCATATAGGAGAGCAGAACATTGCCGTATTCTGCGGCCAGGGTGTCGTTTTTGCCCACAATGGCCCCCATGGCCTGTGGCACACCCCAGCCAAGGTTACCCGATTCTTCATTCATGCTCCACATAAGGCGGCGCATAATAATGCGGGTGTCTTCCATGCCAAAGGTGGCCAGGGTGCACACAGCAATGCCCAGCCCCCCTGCGGCCTGCCAATGCACTTCCGGCCGTGGCAACAGCCCCAGCAAAGCATTTATCGCCTTCTTGGTGCTTGAAGCATTGTGGCAAAGGCTTGCCACATAGTCTGCCCAATTGTTTTTTTGCAGGGCTTCCTGCAACTCTAATTTATGCTTACGAAATGAACTCATTGTGAACACCTCTTGCTGCAAAACCCATTGCATCTCTTGTATTTTTCTTGTATGTTCCCTTAAGGATACAAAAGAACTGCCGAAAAGACTGTATGTTACATTGTGGCACCTTAGCAGATATTCTTAAAGACAACAATGAATGCCACGCATGCATAAATAGTCTTTTATGGAAACGTTGATTTATTCCGTTTCCCTTATATGGCATACAGGTTACACGCCAAGGCACTCCCCCTGCCCATATGCCATTTTCAGTAAAAGCCCTGGCACGTTGCCTGCACCAGGCGGGAATTATTTCCCTTTTTGATTTGACCCAACGCTTCATGCGTTAACACTCTTTTTCAATATAGCGAGTAGGCTTTCCATGCAAGAAGCTCCTCAATCCCCCCACCACTCTGCGCCACTACCCCCAAAAGGGAAACGCAATATTCCCCTTGTTGTTTTTGGTGTGCTGTTGTTAACCGTTGGCATAAGCATGCTTGTTTCGGAACACCAAGCCCTGCGCCAGGCCCAAGCGGAAGATGTGCAGCAGCGCACCAGCGCAATCATTCTGTTTATGAATAAAACCAGGAGCCAGGTGACCACCTGGGCCCAGGCCATGGGTACAGAATTTTCCCGGCTGAGCACCGCTGCCACCAAAAGCTGGCAACCAACCCTGTTTTTACAAAACTGGCCAGCAGCAAAAGTACTCATTTTTTCTAAAGACAATAAGCTGCAACGTGAAGTAAAAAAACCCCTCAATGATAAAGAGGGCATGAGCGCCTTTGAAACACTGGTTATGCGCTCTGATGAAATGACCAACATTCTTCGCCAAACCACCCCCACAGACCCCCAAGAAGGCTTTGTGTGGCTTGGCGACAGGCTATACCTTATTGCCACTGCGGCCATGCCCGGCCAGCAGGCGGGCAGCCTTGTGGCTGTTGTGCCCATGGACGCGCGCATTCTGCGCCAATTAAAGCAATATATTATAGCAGACGTGGTGGTGCTTCCCACAGAAGAAACTGCCAAGCTGCGCCTTGAAGTGCAGCCCGACCTTCCTGGCACCCTTGGCGTTGCCAATGGAAAAAACCTTTCCGCCACCATCACCCCTGGGCTTGCTTCCAGCCTGCATAGCAGCATTGACCCCTCACGCGAGTACACCATTTCCCTTATTGCCCTGCCAAGCGCGCTGGGGGAAGAGGTGGGTTCCTTTGCTGTGCTGGGCACCCCTTTTACGTTGGAAAGTACCAACCTGTTCCTGGCAAGCGCTTTTATGATTGCCATTGGCTTTATTTGCTTCCTTTTGGGCCTGCTGAAAAAAAGCACGGATATACCTTCCTCTGCCATGGCCCCAACAGCTGAAGCCGCCTTTTTGCCTGCATTGCAAAACCATGGGGCCCCTTCCCGCATTTTCAGCACACGGCGTTCAGAAAAACTGAAAAACAAGTTTGGCGAAGCACATAACACCAACATTGCCATACAGTACCAACGCTTTTTTGACAGCGCACCCCTGGGCATTTTCCGGTGTGCGCCAGACGGCAAGCTTTTGCAAACCAACCAGACCCTTGCCAGCATGCTGGGCTATGAATCTTCTGTACACCTCCTTACAGAACATGCCAGCCTGTTTGACTTTTTCCCGAAAGATCAAGACATTCACACCATATTGAACGCCCTGCGTGAAAAGCCGGGGGTACGCCACCCTGTGGACCTTGCAACACATAACGGTGTTGTGTGTTCGTTCTGGATTGTAAGCATTGCCGCCTTTGAAGCACAAGAACGCTTGCCCATAGAAGGCTTCCTGCTGGACAGAAGCCAGGAAGAAGAACTGGGAACCCTGGAAGAAAAATATACTCAAGCCAAAAATGACCGCGCAAATATTGCCTTGTTGCTGGCTTCTGCCAGCAAGCAAGTGCTTTCCTACCTGTTGCCGGTGCGCTCCCCTTCCACCCATTTCACACAGCAGTCTGTGCAAAGTGCAAGCGCCCCGCGTGAAGAACGCCGCCTGGGTGTTTCCACCCTGAATGCGGTGTTCAAAGACATTTACGAGCTGGCTCTGTATGAGGCAGACCAACCCAAAATTGTTAGCACCACCGTGAACCTGCGTCGCATTCTGGACGAACTGCAATACCAAATTGCCCCTGCCCTGCTTGATAAGTCCCTCAAATTTGAGTGCATTATTGCAGAAGACACCCCCACGGCCGTGCAGTCGTTTGCACCCCTTTTGCGCCACACCCTGCTGCGCTCGCTGCTTTTTATTCTGCGCGACGAAACAGAGGGCCTTATCAGCCTTGCTGTGCGGGCAGATATAGAAGGGTTCGCTTCTGCCACGCCAAGCCTTATCTTTACCATTTCCTGGGAAAAAGACCGCACAGACGAAACAGAACCACCTGACCTGGAAACCCTTGCCGCTTCCGCTTCTGCGGGAACGCTGGACCCCATTGAAGAACCAGGAACGCCTGCTGGCTCGCAACGGCTGGAATTTGAACAAGAATTCTCCGTTATCCAGTACCTTACCCAACGGCTGAATGGCAACGTTCCGCAGGCTTCTGCCAGCAATAACGAGCGGTTTTTGCAAATTATTGCCCCCTTTGACTTTACGGCTGCCGCAACCGATCTCTACACCATCACCAAGGCCAACAACCTGAACAGTTCCTCTGATGCACCCACAGGAGAGGCCGAAGCCATTTCCCGCGGGCTGGCTGCACAGTATGGCATTGTGGAAGATTTGCCCTCTACCCCCCTTGAAACATCCCGCTCTTCATCAAGCAACCTTGCTGAAGGCATGATGGAACAGGAAGACACCGCAAAACCACTGGACTTGCTGGTGCTGGATGAAGTGGCTGGCACAGGTGAAGAGGACGCTAGCACACAAGAACAGGGGGAAGCCCTGGACATTTTGCTGGTGGAAGACAGCGCCCACAACCGTCTGCTTTTCTCCTTGTACCTGCGCGGCACCCCCCACAGAATTACCGAAGCCGCAGACGGGCTTGAAGGGCTTGAACGTTTCAAGGAAAAGCGCTACGATATCATATTCATGGACATGGAAATGCCCAACATGGATGGCTACCAGGCCACCCGCATTATGCGCGCCCTGGAATCTGAAGCAGACGTTCCGCCCGTTCCCATTGTGGCCCAAACGGCACACGTGCTTCCGGCCTTTAAGGCACACAGCATGGAAGCTGGCTGCACCGCGTTCCTTTCCAAGCCGTACAGCAAGCATAACCTGCTTGCCATTATTGACACGGTGAAAAACGGCGGTCAGGCTTAGCTCCAGCGCGGCTTTACACGCATACCACTGTATGCAATGTGCCTGCTTACAGGGTGAAGACTTCTTCCCTGCAAGCAGGCACAATGCATTCCCCTGCTGGCAACAGTACAAGACCAGTGCAAAACTCCATGTTGCGTGCTTTTTGGAACATCTTCCCTGCGGGAAGGCGCAATAAGACTATTGTGCAATAGTCTTAATAACGGGGCGTTCCCCCAAAGAATAAACAACAATGTGGGTGCCCCACATGCCATAAAGAGAGCAAGCCATGGTGATTGAAGGAGTGCAGCGTTCGCTGCTGGAAGATTCATTTGTGGTGCTGGACGTGGAAACACGCCGTTCTGCCCAGGAAGTGGGGGGCTGGGGCAGCGCCCACCTTATGGGCATAAGCCTTTCTGTGGTGTATGATTCACGCACCCGTGATTTTACCTGGTATACTCAGGAAGAAACACCTGCCCTGGCCCGGCAGGTGGCATCTGCCGGGGTGGTGGTGGGGTTTAACACCCTGCGCTTTGACTACACGGTACTGCAACCCCACGCGCCGGAATTGCATTTTTCCCGCCTCAACAGCATTGATATTTTGCACCATCTGCAAGCGGCCCTGGGCTTTCGTGTTTCCCTGGAAAGCGTCGCCACTGCCACCCTGGGTGCCCCCAAAAGCGCTGATGGTTTGCAAGCCCTGCGCTGGTGGAAGGAAGGGAAAACACAGGAAATTGGTGAATATTGCCAGCAAGATGTGGCCATTACCCGCGATATTTACCTGCATGGCAAAGAACATGGCTTTGTGCGCTATATGCGCAAAAATGGTATAGTTGCCAGTGTTCCGGCCTTGTGGTAGCTGTACGCTCACGTGCAGAAGCCTGCCACGGCACCCAAACACGTTGATGCAGCGGCAAGCGCTGCGCACCCCGCCGCACCGCGCAATAACACAGTAAATGGATTATTATGACATATACAAACGAAACAGCCCCGCAGGCACCCGGTACATTCACCATTACCGCTACTGACGGCGCAGCCCGGCGGGGCCACCTGGTTACTGCCCATGGTGTGGTGCAAACCCCCATATTTATGCCGGTGGGCACAGTGGGCAGCGTAAAAGCCGTTGCCCCGGACGACTTGAACGCCCTTGGGGCGGAAATTATTCTTGGCAACACCTACCACCTGTATTTGCGCCCCGGCGACGAACTGGTTTCCCGGCGCGGTGGCCTGCACCCCTTTATAGCCTGGGACAAGCCAATACTTACAGACAGTGGCGGCTTCCAGGCCTTCAGCCTTTCAGAGCTACGCAAGTTCAGTGAAGACGGTGTGGAATTTCGTTCCCACCTGGACGGCTCAAAGCATATGTTCACGCCGGAAAAGGTCATCAGCATTCAGCGCAACCTGAATTCGGATATCATGATGGTGCTGGATGAATGCATTCCGTATGAAACCCCCTATGATGCCACGGCAAAATCCATAGAACTTACCACCCGCTGGGCCTTGCGGGCACGGGCTGCTTACCCCAAAGGGGCCGGCAAAAACCTGTTGTTTGCCATTACTCAGGGCGGCTTTTTTCCTGATTTGCGCACCGCTTCCGTCCAGCAATTGTGTGAACACGACTTTGACGGTTTTGCCATTGGTGGCCTTTCAGTGGGGGAACCAAAGCACCTTATGTATTCCCTATTGGCCCACACGGCACCGCTGCTGCCCGCGCACAAGCCGCGCTACCTTATGGGGGTTGGCACACCGCTGGATATTGTTACAGGCATTGCCAATGGCATTGATATGTTCGACTGCGTGCTGCCCACCCGCAATGCCAGAAACGGCACCCTGTACACAAGCCTTGGCAAAATAAACATCAAGCGCAAAGAATATGCCGAAGACGACGGCCCGCTGGACCCGGCATGCTCATGCTATACCTGCCGCACGTTTTCCCGCGCCTACCTGCGCCACCTGTACCAGGCAAAAGAAATTCTGTCGTTCCGCTTGAATTCCCTGCACAACCTTACCTACTTCCTTGACCTGGTGCGCGGCGCCCGCACAGCCATTGAAGCAGGCACCTTTGCAAGCTACCGCAGCCACATTGAAAGCCTGTACGCGGATGAATTGGCAAGTACCATAGTGTAGGGGTTCCTCAACGACCACCCTTGAAAATAGGACGAAAGGGCGGCGGCATGCCGCACAAGTCTTCGCGCCGTAATAAGCAACTTCCACCCTCCTAAAACAAAACAAGGCGCTGGTACTTGCGGTACCAGCGCCTTGTTTTTGGCTACACCTCGGCTATTTCTTCCTCAATGCGCATGCCAAAATGCCTGCCTGCCACATCAGTGCGGCACAACACGGTATCCCCCACTTTCAGGTTCACCACGCTCACCGCTTCCCCCTGCGGGGTTACCAGGCGTATGGTTTCCGCATTTTGCAGGAACACGGCCCCTTCTGCCCCGCCGCACTGGGCGCGTAATAGCAACATGGGCCGCTTTTCCACCTTGGCCCGGCCCACCACCGCCACCTGGGTTTCCCCGGTGTGGCTTACCACCAGCACTTCCTTGCCAGCCCGCACTTCTTCAAGATACGTGGTTGTATCTCCCGGCATCACGGCATAGGCATGCACAGCCCCGGCATTAATACGGAACGGGCGCGAAGCCACATATTCATTGGCTTCTGTTTCCGCATTCACCAAAAAAGTAAAAGCAGCAGAATTGCCCACTAGCATGCCCTGGCCTTTGCTGAACACGGAAAGTGTATCCACGCACACCCTGTGGCCCATGCCCACGGGGCGAATTTCCGTAATGCGTGCCTCGCACAGGGGCATGGTAGGGGTATCGCTTTTCAGGCTGGCAACCAGCTCTTTGATGTGGCCCACCCCTGCCGGGGGAACCACCACCACGTCTACCCCTGTTTCCAGAATACCAATGGCAAGGTGCGCCTCTTCCAGTGTGGCAGCTTCCAGGGCAAGGCCTGCCAGGGCTGGCTTACCAGAGATGGAGCTAGAATGAGGGACAGGCTTTGAACCACGCCCTTTTACTTGCACATGGGCAAGAAGGTTTTCCACAGGAATGATTTCCCACCCCTGGCGCAGCACCACAAGGCGGCCTGCATCCAGGGCCTCAGCCGCATCGGCCTCATCTTCCTTGCTGTTCAAGGCTATGTCTGCCACATCTTCCCAGGCAATAACCTGGGTGCGGGCAAGGCTGGCAGCGGAAGCCACCTGGGCAGCAGGCACAAGCAGGCCGTCCACCCCAGACTCCAAGGCAAGGGTTACTTCCTCTTTCACAAAAGGGACCGCTTTAAAAAGCACTGTACGCACGGCGGTTATTCCCCCACCATAGCCATGGCCTGGTCAACACTCCACCCTGCATGCACAATGCCGGAAAGGGCAGAAACGAGCAAACGCGGCGTAGGATGCTGAAAAATGTTGCGCCCAACAGAAAGCCCTGCGGCCCCGGCCTTAATGGCATCGTGTACCATTTGCAGGAATTCGCGGGTCGTGTCTGTTTTTGGCCCACCAGCAATAAGAATGGGCACGCAGGTCGCTTCCACCACATGGGCGAAGGAGTCCATGTCGCCTGTGTAGGGCACTTTCACAATGTCTGCGCCAAGTTCCACCGCCACACGGGCGCAGTGGGCAACCACTTCCGGGGCAAGGCTGTTTTTAATTTTGGGGCCACGGCCGTATACCATGGCCATCAGGGGAATGCCCCAGTTTTCCGCATCACGCGCAACCTGACCGAAGTCGCCCAGCATTTTGGCTTCTGTCGGGTCGCCAAGGTTTACGTGAATGGAAACACCGTCTGCCCCCATTTTAATGGCATCTTCCACATTGGCGGTAAGGGTTTTTGCGTTGGGTTCCGGGGAAAGGTCGGTGCTGGAAGAAAGGTGCAGAATAAGGCCCAGGTCGCGCCCACCCCGGCGGTGCCCGCAACGGGCAAGGCCTTTGTGACCAAGCACGGCATCTGCCCCACCTTCCGCCACTTCATTCACAATTTTACGCATGTCCACAAGGCCGGGAATGGGGCCAACGGAAACACCGTGGTCCATGGGCACAATAATACATTTCCCCGTGTTGCGGTTCATAAGCCGTTCCGTACGAATTGATTTGCCGATGTGCATACTGCCTTCCTAGTGTTTTGGGGAAGGGCCCCCCACATTATGGAAACGCTGATAAATCAGTGCTTCCTCAAATACGCCAACCGTCCCTGTTGCCCAACATTCCTTCACCAGCGAAAAAAAACGGGCCGCTGGCGAATTCGCCTGCGGCCCGGTGGCACGTTACTTTTGCAAAAAAGTTACACAGCGCTCACCCCACCGCAGGACTGGCTAAAACCATAATAGAAGAAACCGTAAAAGAATACGGATTCTACTGCTGTGGTGAAACGCCAAGAGCGCGGGGAGAGAGAGTTGTGCATAATTTTCCTGTTTGGTTAATTTCCTGAATCGACATTAGTAAAAAAACAGGGGAGATGTCAATAGCTTTTTTAGGAAAATACGTTGTCCAATACAGCACTCCAAAAATGTCCGTATCGCTGCATGGCATTGCCTGTTCACGCTCTCGCTGTCTCTTACAAACGTGGTTACACGGGCATTACCCGTGCGTGCCCTCGGCACCATGCTCTGGGCCGGGGGCGGCTGTCTCCTCCGCGCCTGCCGGGTCAATGTGCACCAGGGCGTCATGCACAACAATGCCAATGGCCTGTTCTGCCGCAGGGGTATAGAACATATCTTCCAGGCGGTGGGCCAGCTCGTTCCCTTCACGCACGGTAAGGTCGCCGTTCACTGCCGCATGCATGTCAATGCTCAGGGCGGAACCAAGGTAACGGGTACGCAAGTTATGTACCTCCTGTATGCCTTCCACCGTTAGGGCATAAGCCACAATGCGATCACACGTGTGTGCGTCGGCCCCTTTGTCCAGTAACGTTTCCACGGCAGGCTTGCAAATGTCCCAGGCGGCTTTCACAATAAACCCAGACACCAGAAGGGCTGCCACAAGGTCAACCACAGCAAAGGAAGGCAGCCACATGGCCACGGCAACGGCAACGGCTGTGGGAATGGAGGAAATGGCGTCGGAACGGTGGTGCCAGGCATTGGCAACCACCGCCGGGGAACGTATGGCCCGGCCCTTTTTCAGCGTCCAGTGGTACAGCCACTCTTTGCTGAGTATGGAAAACAGCGCAGCCCCAAGGGCAGCCAAACTACCCACCGCCCCGCTTGCCCGTGGTTCACCCATGCGCATAAGGGCGTCGTACCCAATGCCAAGGCCCGCAGCCGCAAGCACCACCCCAATAATAAAAGTTACAAGCGACTCAAGACGCTGGTGCCCATAAGGGTGGGCTTCATCCGCCGGGGCAACCCAAAAACGCACCCCCACCAGCACGGCAAAATCGGTAATGAGGTCGGAAAGGCTGTGTACACCATCTGCCACAACGGCGCGGCTGTTGCCCAAAAACCCGGTAACAATCTTCAGCACAGAAATAACGACGTTTACCCAGAAACCAACCCACGTAATGTAGGAAACTTCCCGGATTTGTCGCAGGCTCTCTTCATAAGCGGCATGTTCTTGGCGCATGCTTTTCCCTTTGGAAATACTGATTTCTTCTGTTTGACAACACGATCATTATCCACGCGAAATGCGTGGAAAAACACGGGCAGTGAGCTGGCACGATGCCTAGGCCTGTTTGCCCTATGGGCACAAATCAAAACACTAAAGCGTTTTCTAGCGGTAGGCCACCCCAGCCATCATAGACCCGATCTGTGCTACTTTCACGGCATCAGTCACCGGGAAGCAATCCACAAACTTGCCCCGATACATCACAGCAATACGGTCTGCCAGTTGCAGGGCCTCATTCACATCCCCCGTCACCAGCAAAATTCCCGCATGCTGGCGCGCCTCCAAAAGCCGCGCCCACACATCTTCCGTAGCAGCAATATCCAGCCCCTGTGTGGGATTTTCCGCAATAATCACGGCTGGCTGGCGCAGTAGTTCCCGGCCAATAACCAGCTTTTGCAAATTCCCCCCGGAAAGGGACCGCCCGGAAGCCTGGGGGTTGCCGGGGCGCACATCGTACTGGGAAATAATTTGCAATGTCGCGGCAAGTCCGGCAGAACGTTGCAGCAGCATGCCTTCCGTAAAAATTTCCCGGCTGGTAAGCAGCAGGTTATCCACCAGGGAAAGGTCTGGGCAGGTGGCCATACCTTGCCTATCTTCCGGAATATAGGCAAGCCCGTTCACCTTGGGCGGAGTGGGGAAAAACTCCTTCCAACTTTTACCCAGCAGGCGCACGTTGCCCTGGCGCGGGGCGCACAGCCCGGCCAGCACTTCCACCAGTTCCTTTTGTCCGTTGCCCGCCACCCCGGCAATGGCCAGCACTTCACTTTTGCGCAAGGAAAAGGAAAGAGGCTGCAAGCCCTTCACTTCCAGGTTTTCCACCACCACCACTTCTTCCCCTGGGGCAAGAGCCGGGCGGTGCATTTCCGTGTTCATGCTGCGGCCTATCATGCGCGAAGCAAGGGTGGTTTTGTCCGGCACGCTTTCGCGGTCAAACTCTTCCACCACCTCCCCACGGCGCAAAATAGCAATTTCATCCGCTATTTCCATTACTTCTTGCAGTTTATGGCTGATGAACACAATGGATTTTTCCAGGGCTGCCATGCGCTGGAAGGCATAGAACAGTTGCTCCGTTTCCTTGGGGGTAAGCACCGCGGTGGGTTCGTCAAAAATCAGCACCGAACTTTCCCGGCGCAGCAGCTTTAAAATTTCCACCCGCTGCCGCTCCCCCATGGAAAGATCTTCCACCCGTGCAGCAGGGTCAATTTCAATGCCATAGGTGCGGGCCAGCGTGGCAATGGAGGCATACATTTTTGCCGGGTGCAACAAAAAGCCGTCTTCCTGCCCCAACATCACGTTTTCCGCCACGGTCATGGAATCCACCAGCTTAAAATGCTGGTACACCATGCCAATGCCCGCGTTGTGGGCATGACGAGGGGAAGTGAAGCGCACAGGCGTGCCCAGCACCCGAATGGTGCCGGCATCGGGCTGCAAGCTACCTGCCAGCATGGACATAAGGGTGCTTTTGCCTGCCCCGTTTTCCCCCAACAGGGCCTTGATGCGGCCGGGGTAAAAGTTCAGGGAAATATTGTTGTTGGCCTTTACCGGGCCAAACGACTTGCAAATGCCTTCAAGACTCACCAAGGGCTGCGTTGTATGCATATTAGGCTCCTGGCTCCAGGTTTACCCCAAGGGCCTTGGGCGCTGCCCTGCCCTTGCCCCTGGCAGAAGACAGCAGCAACACAAGCAGGGTAAGCAAATACGGGAACATATCCAGCAGCCATGTAGGAATTTGCAGCACCCCGGCAGATTGCAGGCGCAACTGGAAGGCGCTGACCCCGCAGAACAGATAAGCCCCCAGCACAGCCCGCCCAGGCCGCCAAAAGGAGAAAATAACCAGGGCTATGGCTATCCAGCCGCGCCCGGCGCTGATGCTGTGGGTCCATTCATGGCTGGAAGCAAGGGAAAGGTAGCCCCCGCCGCAACCAATAAGGAAGCCCCCTACCACAATGCCCACCCAGCGCCACGCCAGGGGGGAAAGGCCCGCCGCAGCCACGGCCTGGGGGTTTTCCCCTGTGGCGCAAAGGGCTAATCCCCAGCGGGTGCGGGTAAGCACAAACCAGGCCGCAGGGGCCAGCAGAAAGGAAATGTACACCAGCACATCATGGGTAAACAGCACAGGCCCCAGTACGGGCAGGGAAGAAAGCCACGGCAAGGCAATGGGGTTGAACCCTTTGGTGACAGTGCCAATGTAGGGCGCGCCCAAAAAGTCTGCCAGCCCCAGGCCCAAAATGGTCAGGGCCAAGCCGGAAACCACCTGGTTGCCCTGAAACACAAGGCACACCACCCCGTGCAGGCTGCCCATAAAGGCCGCAGCAATGCCCGCAGCCAGTAGGCCAAGCCACGGGTTGCCCGTTAGGTGCAGGCCGAAAAATCCTGCAAAGGCCGCCACAATCATCATGCCTTCCACCCCCAGGTTCAGCACCCCGGAGCGTTCCGTAATAATGGCACCAAGGGTGGCATACAACAACGGGGTGCCCTGCTCAATGGCAGAAAACAGCACCTTTAAAAACAGCGCAAAGGTCATGCCCCTGCTCCTTTCTGGCCCGCAGCGGCAGGCTGGGCCTGCACACGCCGCAGGGCGTAATTGTCAAAAAACTGGGCCGCCAGCACCGTAAGCAAAATGCAGCCTTCCATCATGCCAGCAAACGCAGCAGGAACGCCCAGTTCAAGCTGTAAATTTTCCACACCCACCCGCAGGCCAGCCAGCAAAAAGGCGAACAGGGCAATGCGCCCCACCCGCAGGCGGGCAAGCCAGGCCACCACAATGGCGGTGTAGCCATACCCCACGCTGATATTCATGCTCAGGCGGTGCAGCACAGCGGAAGTTTCAATACCCCCGGCAAGGCCAGCCAGCGCCCCGCACACCACAAAAACGAACAGCACCAGCCGGGCATAAGGCATGCCTGCATACCGCGCAGCCGTGGCGTTTTCCCCGCCAACGGTCACTTCAAACCCCAGGCGGGTGCGCTTCAAAAAAAACACCAGCCCCAGGCCGCACACAAGGCAGGCCAACAGCCCATAGTGGATGCGCCCCAGAAACGTGCCAATAACAGCAGGGTCCGGGAATACCATGGTGTGGGGGAAGCCTGCACCGTCCGGGTCTTTCCAGGGGCCATACACAAGGCGCTGCAAAATAACCAGGGCGATGTAGTTCAGCATAAGGGAAGAAATGATTTCGTTCATGTGGGCATACAGGCGCAGCAAGGCAGGCAGGCTGGCCCACAGGCCCCCTGCCACCATGGCCCCAATGCCCATGGCAGGCAGCATGGCCCACATGGGGGCATCAGGGAAGGTAAGCACCACCCATGTAGCCCCGGCAGCGCCCATCACATACTGCCCTTCTACCCCAATGTTCCACACCTGCATACGAAAGCACACCGCCACGCCAGCGGCGCACAAGAAAATGGGGATGGCTTTCAAGAAGGTATCTTCCAGGCTGTAGCCGTGGCCAAAGCCCCCCTCAAGCAGCAGCAAAATGCCCCCCAGCCCCGGTTTGCCCTGCAAAAACAACAGGAACCCGCTGATAGCCAAGGAAATGCCAAACGCCATGATGAAAAGAAGAAAGGAGCCCCAGCCCAGGGGCTCCGTTCTTCTTGTAACTTTCCAGGTTCGCAAAGGAGCCTCGCAAAAATGGTAATTAAGAATATGATTGTTTTTACTTGGGGGACGCTGTCCCCCAAGCCCCCTGCAAGGGGCGTGACGCCCCTTGACCCCCATTTGCGTTAAGCTTTTCGCCCCGCGAAAAACTTAACCCGTATGTGGGACTCCAAGGGCATCATGTCCTTCAACCGACGGCAGTCGCGAGTGTTGCGAGCCGTGGAGTGAGGGCGGAGGGTGCAGGGCAGCTTTGCTGCCCTGCACATCTCCACGACGCCCAAGCGAAGAAAAGAGGGGTTTGGGGAGGCAGAGCCTCCCCAATGAGTACTTCTTTATTTTGGTGAGCCAACAACACCCTGCACAAACCAGTTCATTTCCAGCAGTTCTTTGTCGGTGGGCAGTGCGCCGTCCTGAATGCGCACGGCACCGCTTTGGTCCAGCACCGGGCCTTTAAACACCACGAGCTTGCCGTCAATAATATCCTGGCGGCGGGCACGGGCTTCTTCCTGCACTGCTTTGGGCACCATGGGGCCAAAGCCGGAAATATCCACTATGCCTGATTCCATGCCGGGCCAGAAAGAGCCGGACTTCCACTGGCCTTTGCGTACTTTTTCCACCATATCTTTATAGAAGGGGGTCCAGTTCCAAATAGCAGCCACAAGGTGCGCATTGGGAGCAACTTTAGTCATATCGGTGTTATACCCAATGGAGTACACGCCTTTTTCCTGCGCAGCCACTTGTGGGCCGGGAGAATCCTGGTGCTGGGTAATCACGTCTGCACCAACATCCAGCAGGCTTTTAGCCCCTTCTTTTTCCACCAGTGGGTCGTACCATGTTTTGCTCCACACCACGCGCACTTCAGCCTTAGGGTTTACGGAACGCACACCCAAGGTAAAAGCGTTGATGCCGCGAATCACTTCCGGAATGGGGAAGGCCGCAACATAACCAATAATATTGCTTTTGGTCATGCGACCAGCCACCACACCCGTAAGGAAACGGGCCTGATACATGCGGCCAAAATAGTTGCTGACGTTTTCCGACATTTTATAGCCGGAACAGTGCAGAAACGTAATGTTGGGGAACTGGGACGCCACGCGCATGGTGGGGTCCATAAACCCGAAGCTGGTAGTAATGATAATGTCGTGGTCTTTACGGGCCATGTTCAAAATAACCCGTTCGGAGTCCGCCCCTTCCTTCACACTTTCCACAAAGGTGGTGGTAATGTTGGGGTCTTTTTCAAGCTCCTTGCGGGCAAGATCATGCTGGTAAGACCAGCCTTCATCCCCAACGGGGGAAACATACACAAACCCTATTTTCAACTTTTCCTTGGGCTTGCCTTCCGCAGCCACTGCCGGGGCACACAGCCCCAAGGTCAGCATAAGGGCCAGTAGTATTGCACGCATGGAATCCTCCTGAATGATAGTGAAATGATATGATTTGTTATGGGAGGCACTGCCTCATCATATACAAGGCACGTGACGCCCCTTTCAGTTACCCTTAAAACATACGGTCTGCAAGCACTTCCCTGCCACGGCAGTCGCAAGCGTAGCGAGCCGTGAAGCGACAAGGTGGGGCGTAGGCGGCCCCGCCCGCCGGAGCATATAACCCGCCGCCGGAGCGGAAAAAAAACGCCGACCCCCCGAAGGAAGGCCGGCAACCGGGCCAAAGTTATTTTTCGCAGCGCGCCACCAACGGCTTGACGTATTGCGCTTCCACATCCCACGGGAACAGTATCCACGTGTCCTGGCTGACTTCTGAAACATAGACATCCACAGAATTCACGCCACCTGGCTTGGCATAAATAGCTGCCAGGGTAGCTTCTGGCAGCAGTTCGCGCACCACAGCCATAGTTTTTCCGGTGTCTACGAGATCGTCCAACACAAGCCAGCCTTTGCCGTCACCTTCTACCGTTTTCAAAATGGTGCAGCCGTCGTTTTGCGACTGCCAGTCGTAGCTCACCAGACACATGGTTTCAATCATGTGAATTTCCAGTTCCCGGGCCACAACAGCAGTGGGCACAAGCCCCCCCCTGGTGACAGCAATAATACCCTTGAATGGCCCCATTTCCACCAAACGCGCAGCCAGCGCTTTTGTATCCCGGTGCAATTGTGCCCAGGAAACAGGATACTGTTGCGTATATCGTTCCGCTCCACTCATGAGCTTCTATCCCTTATTTCTGATTAGATGGCGTTTTGGTAACGCTCGGAATGACTCAGCGTTTCCGCAATTACCGGAAACGCACAGCCTGAACAGCCTCTTCATTCACCTGCACATCACTTTTCAGCAGCAGGCGTTCCATGTACAGTTGCATCATTTCACCCTGTGCGCCCTGCACAAGAGCCTGATACACCATGGACCCCTGCTTTTCCCAGTCTTCCTGGGAAGCAGGAATGACCTCGGCCACACGGGCAATAACAGCGCCGTCAGCCGTTTCAAAGGTGCGGGCAGCCCATGGCCCGGCAGGCAGAGAGTTCAGGGCATCCGCAAGGCCCGGCACAGTACCAAGGGGCATAATAAGGGGCATTGCGCGGGAAAACCTTTGCGATTTTTGCACTTTCCCTTTAAAAGCCGCTGGCACGGTGTTGCCAGTGAAGGAAGCAAGGGCTTCATCCGCAGCGGCCTTGGCAAGCTCAGCCGATTTTTTGGCCACAACTTGTTGGCGCACAGTGTCTTTCACTTCAGCAAGTTCCGGGGTACGTTCTGCTGTGGCAGAAACAACACGTATCAGGGCAACACCACCAGCCACATCCAGCGGCATGGGGGCCATTTCGCCTGCGGCAACGTTTTCCAGCACGGTCATGCCATCTTTATGTAATTCAAGACGCCCTGCCACACTGCTTTTGTTCATAACCCCGGTATTTTCTTTTTTCAGACCAAACTTCTTGAGAATATCATCAAACGTGGCCCCTTCGTTCAGTTCGGCCACCACTTTTTTACGCAGGCTATCCACTTCTGCCCCAGCTCTTTCCAGGGCAAGGTCCTTACGGATGATATCGCGGGCTTCCTGCAAAGTAAGGATTCTGTCAGGATGCTTGTCTTCCAGCTTGATAAGGTGCAGGCCAAACTGGGTACGCACTATGGGGCTTACTTCGCCGGGCTTCAGGGCCAGGGCCGCTGTTTTAAATTCTGGCACCAGGGGGGCATTTTCTTCCAGCCAGCCTAGGTCGCCACCTTGCGGGGCAGAGCCTGGGTCTTGCGAATATTTTATCGCCAGTTCATTAAAAGAAGCGCCAGCCTTCAGTTCTTTCTGGATGCCAAGCATAAGCTCTTCGGCCTTGGCAAAGGCAGCCTCGGCGTCTTTGTCCGCAGAACCAGGGGCCGGAGCGCGCACAAGAATGTGGCGGGGGCGGTATTCAGCCGGAAGGGCAAAACGTTCCTTATTTTTTTCGTAAAAAGCGGTAACGTCTGCATCGTCCACTGTAATTTTGTCGGCCAGGGCAGCAGGGGTAACCAGGGCAAAGTCCAGGTTCATGCGGGCTGGCTCAATAAAGCTGGCCTTATTGGCATCAAAATAAGCCTGCAAGTCTGCGTCGGTTACCGTCACTTTGCCAGCAAAATCTTTGCTGGCAAACAGCACATATTCTGCAACACGCTGCTCAAGCTGGAAGTCGAAAAAGTTTTTTGCTTCTGCTTCTGTGGCGCTTACCCCCATGGTGGCAGCGGCAAGCAGCTTGGAACCCAGCAGGCTTTCTTTATAACCTTTTTCAAACTGGGCAGGGGTCTGGCCAATTTGCTTCAAGGCTTCAGTATAGCGCTTGGGGTCAAACTTTCCCTGGTCATCTTGAAACAGGCTGATGTTGGCAATTACCTGAAGCAGTTCTTGCGGGGTGACAAAAATACCCAGGCGCTGGGCTTCCTGCATTTTAACTTGCTCCAGAATCATCTGGTTCAGTACCTGACGCTTCAACTGCTCCAGGGCTTCTGGGGAACTGCCCATGTCCGGGTTATTGCGTATTTCCTGCTGGTACACCTGGTGGGCTGTTTGGGCAAACTCTTCCAGCGCAATGGAAACCCCATTTATCGTGGCTGCACCGCTGCTAGGACCACCAGAAAAACTGCCTACCCCCAAAAAAATGAAGGAAAGGATGATAATGCCAAAAATTATCTGTGTGAACAGCGACGATGACTTGCCTCTGAAACGATCAAGCATGCACATTCTCCGGTGGTGGAACAACGTTGGTGTGAAAATACCACTCTGCCTGTATGCGTTGTGGCAGAATTAGCAGAAGGCTGCACCATTGAAAACGCTGAAGCTCAGTGTTTCCCATGAAGAATAACTCCGGTGCAGACAAAGTTGGGGCACCCCCCCACAACAGGGAGAATGCGTGAAAAAAGAACTTTACGACAGAAAGCTAGCTGCCGTCAATTGTAACCAGCTCTTTGCCCAGGGAAGGGTGAAATAAAACAAGTAAACGTTAAGAAGCGGCGTTCTCAAAGTTTACTTTTACAAGGAACCCCGTGTGAACGAGGAACCCAAAACACAGTTGGGCAGGCTACACCCCTTCTAACGGGTTTCCAGCTTCCCTGTATTCATTTAATTTATTACGCAATGTACGCACGGAAATACCCAAAAGTTCCGCGGCTTGGGTTCTGTTGCCATTGGTTTCCAGCAGCCCCTTCTGGATCATGATGCGTTCCATTTCATGCAGCGGAATAACCCCGCCAGCCAGAGCGGCCCCAAGCTGTGCTGCCCCTGGCAAGGCTGTTTGCCCCTGGGCTTGCAGGACATCTTCAAAGTTGGCCCCGGCTGCGCCATTTCCTTCCTCTTCATCCTCTTCAAGGTCCTGAAACAGGGGCCACTCGTCTGATTCCAGCAAAAAGTGGGCAGGGGTAATGGTGCCACCACCACACAGCAGCACGGCACGTTCCATCATATTTTGCAATTCACGCACGTTGCCCGGCCATTCATAGGTTGTTACCCAGGTAACGGCTTCCGGCGAAAGGGTAACCGGGGGCAAATTGTATTCGCGCACATACATACCCATAAAAAAGGCGGCAAGGCTCAGGGTGTCTTCCCCGCGTTCTTTCAAAGAAGGCAAGCGCAAGGGAATAACGTTCAGGCGGAAATATAAATCCTGGCGGAACTTGCCATCCTGCACCCAGCCTTCCAGGTTGCGGTTAGTAGTGGCAAGCACGCGCACATCCACCTTCAGGGTTTCAGCGCCGCCCACCCTGTCTATTTCCCCTTCCTGCAATACACGCAACAATTTAGCTTGCAAGCCAAGGTCCATTTCAGAAATTTCGTCCAGCAGCAAGGTGCCGCCAGAAGCCATTTCAAACTTGCCCAACTTGCGGGCAATCGCCCCGGTAAACGCGCCTTTTTCATGGCCGAACAATTCACTTTCCAGCAAGTGTTCTGGCAGGGCGGCGCAGTTTACGGCAATAAACGGCTTGTCTTTTCTGTCGCTATGGGCATGCAGGTAGCGGGAAAACATTTCCTTACCCGTGCCGGATTCACCAGAAATAAGCACCGTGGCTTTGGAATTAGCTACCTGCCGGGCAAGGGCCAACACCCGGCGCATAACAGGGTGGGTGCCTACAATGGTGGGGCCTGCCACTTCCGGCTTTGGGCTGCGCCCCCCAAGGGTGGTACTTGCCGGCACTGGGGCTGTGGGCTGGCTGGTGGGCATAGCAGCGCTGATTTTTTCAAAGGTCAGGGGCTCTACCCAATAATCTTTGGCCCCCAGTTCCAGCATACGTGTGGCTTCATCCGGGGTGGGCCTTTCGGAAAACACAATAACAGAAGGGAATTCAGGGTCTTCTTGCCCAACGGCAAGTAAATCTTCAATGGTATACCCTGGCAGCGTGGGGCGCGAAAGAATAAGGGCTGGCACCCCTTTGCGAATAAACGCCGAGGCCCCTTTAATATTTTCCGCTATACCAACTTCAATGCCCGCCTCTTTCATTTGGGGAAAGATGCGGGTGACTGTATGGGCAGGGGCCAAAAAAAGAATACGCGTTTCTTGCATAGCTGTTATTGTTCACCTCAAAAAAGCGTTTTTCGTGGAAGCGCTCAGCGTTCCCAAAAGCCATAAAATCTGTACTTCCTAAGGAAATACCAAGCCGCTGGTGCTTTCATGTGTTTCTCTATCACAGAACAAGACAAGAACACAAGCCGCGGTTTTCTTGCGTTCCTGCGGCGGAGGTTGTGCGGCGTGCCGCCTGCACCCTTGGTCTTCTGCTATTTTGAGGGCATTGTTGCAGGAGTGTTTTGCTGTGCAAGCACCACATAAATTCTTCCCCCTTTGCCAACAGCAACACACCACAGGCCTTGCTCTTTTACCCATACTCGTCTATTCAGCCTGTTTATCCATAGTAACGCCACCCGCAACCCCCTGAACCACCATGGCACACCCCACCTCCCCCCTCTCTTTTCCCATTGATGCCGTGTTCACGTGGGTAGACGGCAACGACCCCCACTGGCTTGCCCAGCGCAACGCCCTTTTGGGCTCTCCTGCCATGGCCCCTGCCGCAGAAGCACTGGAACAGGCACGCTTCCAAGACAACCAGGAACTGCGCTTTGCCCTGCGCTCCATTGCGGCATATGCCCCCTGGGTACGCAAGGTGCATATTATTACTGCAGGGCAAACCCCCACATGGCTCAATACCAGCGCTGCCAACCTGGTGTTCCATGAGGCTATTTTCCCCTCCCATATTCCCCTGCCCGTTTTCAGCAACAGGCCAATAGAGCTGTGCGCCCACCGCATTCCCGGCCTGGCAGAACACTTTTTGTATTTTAACGATGATTTTATGCTGGGCAGGGCCCTGTGCCCCACAGACTTTTTCACCCCGGCAGGCACCCCGCGCATTTGGGCTGTGCAGCGCGGCAAAAAAACCATGCACCGCCTGTTAGAACGGGCACACGAAAATTCCCACATTACGGCGGTGGCAGCCTCCCATAAATTAGTGCTGGGCAAGTTTGGCAAAACGCTTCCCATCACCATGCGCCATTTTCCTAAAACCATGACGGTTTCCACGGCAGAAGCCGCATGGCAAGCCTACCCGGAAGCTGTGGAGCAAACCCTGCATTCGCGCTTTCGCGCGACAACAGACATCACCATGACCATGCTTTACCCCCTGCACACACTGCTTACCGGGGCAGGCACCATGCGCCCTGTAAACGGCGTGCACCAATTGCTAGACGCCCCAAGGGGTATTGCCCACATTGGTGCCTCCCTTGGGGATGCCAACGTGCAAAAAAAGATGCGGGCCATACGCTGGCTACGGCCCCGCACCTTTTGTTTGAACGACTCCCCAGGGGCGAAACAGCAAGACAAAAACTCCCTGGCCCATTTTTTGTCCACCTATTTTCCCACTGCCTCCCCCTGGGAACACAAGGAAATACGCTAATGCTGGCCTCTTCTTCATTTTTCCGCCAAGCCCCCATGGCTTCAAAGCTGTTCTTCCTCAGCCTGTGTATGCTTTTTTTCCTGCTCCCCTTGCAGGCAGACTGCACAGCAACAGTGCTTATTACCTGCGCTTTTGGCTTATGGGCCATATATAAGGAAGGCATTTCCCCGCGCTTTCTGCTTACCCCGGCAAGCATGGCCTTTGGGGTATTTCTGGTCGTGATTATTGCCAGTTCCCTTTTCAATGCAGACACACTGCGCGCCCTGCCCCGCGTGGGCCTTTGGTTGGCATGCGTCCTTATTGGCTTGTGTGCCAGCCGCATATTCCCCCACCATAAATTCCTGTTTGCCGGTGCGTTGCTTATGGCCCTGGTGTATAGTGCCGTGCTGGGCGCGGGCTATTACCTTGCAGGCGCCCACGACAGCATTATGCAGGGTGACAGGCTGAAACTGTTTGCCGTGCACCCTTCCCGCCTGGCCCTGTATGCTGCCACGGGTTTTTATTTTGCCCTGCACTGGGCCATGACTGCCACAAAAAAAAGCACCATTGCCGGGGCCGGGGCGCTTGCCCTGTTATGTGGCGGGCTTATTGTACTTAGCAACACACGGGCCCTGGTGCTTATGCTGCCCGCAGGCATTGTTGTGCTGCTACTGGCGCTGCCTTCCCAAAAAAAAGGAAAGCTCATGGCGCTGGGGGCCGTGCTGGCGGCAGTGCTGGCCTGCGGCCTGTGGCTTACCAAAGAATCCCCTGCCACCCAACGGCTCATCTCAGCCGTGGTTAACCTGCGTAATGACGAAACCTTTGTTTCACGCCTGCCCATTTGGGAAGCAGGGTGGGCTGCATTCACCAAATCGCCTGTGCTGGGCAACGGCATACACAGCTACAAACGCCTGCATAAGGAATACCGCGAAGAAAACCTTGCCCGCTGGCAAAAAGAATACCCCTCCCATGAAGAAACAGTAAAAGCCGCACACAACCTTGTGCTGGGCAGACTTGTGGAGGCAGGGGCGCTGGGCACGGCGGGTTTTTTGGTGTTTTACCTTTGGGGCACGTGCGCTGCATGGCGCAGAAAAGACATTGCCTGGGTTGCCGCCATGCTGGTGTTTTACCTGGGTATAGGGCTGGTGGATGACCCCCTGTGGCGCATGAACGATTCTTACATACTGCTACTTGCCGCTGCGGCACTGGGCTATGGCGCAAACCACCCCGTAAAGGGGCAATTTCCTCGCCTGCCCAACGGAGCATGAATACGCAGCGCAAGCATTTCCCTGCCACTTGTCAGACAAGAAGCACAGTGCTATAGCAACGGCAGCAAAAACCGTGCGCTTTTTCCCACCCTGCGCAACGCACACCACCATATAAGAGTGCCCTTGGGCAAAGTATTTTTTCGCCATGAACATACTTATTATCACCTCTGCCAGTAACCGTAGCGGCGGGGCCCGCCAGGCGTTATACCTTGCCCAGGGTCTGGCAGAACGCGGGCACGTGGTGACCTTTTTCATTCCGCAAAACTCCCCACTGCCTGAACTTGCCCCCCAGTTTACCGGCTTTGTGCGCCTTGGCAAAAAAAACACCTGGAAGGCCAGCCTGGAAGCCGCCATGCCCAAAGACGGCACCCCCTGTGTGGTACATGCCTTCCATAACGCTGCGGTAAAAAAAGCCGCGTGGTGGGGCCTTTTGTGGTGGAAAAAAGCCGTGGTGGTGGCCCACCGCGGGGTGTTGTTCCGCCCTAAAAACCCGCTCCCTTACTGGAGCCCCGGCATTGCCCGCTTTGTGGTGAATTCGGAAATTTGCGCCAGCGTGCTGCGCGGCATTGGCCTTTCCGCCAAGCGGTTGCGCGTGGTGCCCAATGCCGTGCCCGATGAACGCGTTACCCCCAAGCTCCCCCGCGAAGAAGCCCGCCGCAGCATGGGCATTGGCCCGGATAATTTTTTGTTTGGCTGCATTGCCAACAACAACCCGGTAAAAGGCATTGAGCAGCTTATTACCGCCTTTGCCAAATACGTTGCCATTAAGCCCAAGTTTGCCCAGGCTCGCCTGGCCATTATCGGCATTAACCCCTCCCTGTGGGAACCATTGTGCCGCACCATGAGCGTGCTGGATAAAGTAATGCTCATCCCCCCCACGGAAGATGTGGCCAGCCTGCTTGGCGGCATGGACACCTTTGTGCTGCCTTCCCTTTCAGAATCCATGCCCAACACCCTGCTGGAAGCGGTGCGCATGGGCCTGCCCTGCATTGGCACCAAAGTGGGGGCAGTACCTGATATTATAGACACATGCGGCATTTGCGTGGAAGCGGGCGATGTTGCCTCATTAGGGGCTGCCATGGTGCGCATGTTGCACGACTCGCCCTTGCGCATCCGCTTTAAAGCTGCCGCAGTGGAGCAGGCCAAAAATTACAGCCCTGCCACCCGCCTGCAAACCCTGGAAACCATTTATACCGAAGCATTACACCAACGCGGGCTTGCCTGATGCATGGGGAACGCCACGGGGGGGAAGTGTATGCCCTGGCACGCAAGCTGAAAACAGCACCAGAACACTTGCTGGATTTTAGCAGCAACGTGAATATGTTTGCTGCCCCCCTTACCCAGGAACTGGTGGAGCGCACCCCCTACCCCTTTTTACATTACCCGGATAGCGGGGCCAGCGCCTTGCGCGCCCAGCTTGCCACCTTTGAAGGGGTGGAAGATGACCGCGTCCTGGTGGGCAATGGTTCGGCCGAGCTTATATGGTACCTGCTTTCCCGCCTTGCCCCCAGCCATGTCCTGTTTGTTGGCCCGGCTTTTTCAGAATATATCACGGCCTGTGAGGCCCTGGGCATACGTTACACCATTGTCACCCCCCCGGCCGAACATGGCTTTGCCCCCGGTGCAACGGAACTGGGCACCTTGTGGCGCACGGACGCCGACCTTGTAGTGCTGTGCAGCCCCAACAACCCTGCGGGCACGGTGTATGAAAACATGCCGGAAGTGCTGCAAATGACAGCCGCCCCCAGAGTGCTTATTGACAGCACCTACCGGGAATTTCTGGCCGGGGAGCCTGCCTACGAACAAAACAGCCATGCGGCCTATAAACGCTGCCTGCGCCCTGGTGTTTCCTTGTTCACCCTGCACAGCTTTACCAAGTTTTTCTGCTGCCCAGGCATACGCCTTGGCTACGTTATGGGCGACAGGCCCGCCATTGCCCGGCTGGAAGTAAAGCGCCCTTCCTGGACAGTGAGCCCCTTTGCCCTGATGATGGGGGAAACATTCCTGGCCCGCATGGCAGACTACCGCGCCACCCTGCCCACCCTGCGCGGGGCAGTGGCCCACCTGGGGCGTGAACTGCGCCGCCTTGCCCTGTTCAGCCCGGAAGATGTGTGGGAAGGGGTAAGCTTTGTCACAGCCCGCCTGCGCGAACCTGCAAATACCCAGGCCGTTACCACAGCCCTGCTGCGCCAGCATATGCTGGTGCGCAACTGCGACAGCATTCCCGGCATGCCCAATGGCTATGTGCGAATAGCTGCGCGTGAAGCGGATAGCATGGAAAAACTCATTCAGGCCCTTCTGTATTTACGTTAGGAAACACACGACGGAGTGGAGAAATGTATATTATAACCGGCGGCGCAGGCTTTATTGGCAGCGCCATGGTATGGAAGCTCAATACCCTTGGTATTGACGATATTCTTGTGGTGGATAACCTGGCCTGCACCGAAAAGTGGAAAAACCTGGTGCCCTTGCGCTACAATGCGTATATGCACCGCACCGAGTTTCTTGAAAAAGTGCGCGGGGATGGCCTGAAAGGTGCCATTACCGCCATTATCCACATGGGGGCCTGTTCCGCCACCACGGAACGAGACGCCGACTTTTTAATGCAGAACAATCTGGAATATGCAAAATCCCTGTGCCACTTTGCCTTTGAGCGCGGCGCTCGGTTTATCAACGCCAGTTCCGCTTCTACCTATGGTGACGGCTCGCTAGGGTTCAGCGATACAGCCAACCTGCACACCCTGCGCCCCTTGAATATGTACGGCTATTCCAAGCACCTGTTCGACCTGTGGGCGCAGCGCAAAGGCTTTTTGCCGCACCTTGCCAGCTTGAAATTTTTCAATGTTTACGGGCCAAACGAACAGCACAAGGGCGACATGCGCAGCGTGGTGAACAAAAGTTTTCACACCATTGCCGCCACAGGCAAGGTAAGCCTGTTCCGCTCCTGCCACCCGGATTTTGCCGATGGCTGCCAAATGCGGGATTTTGTGTATATCAAAGACTGCGTGGACATTATGTGGTGGCTGCTGCAAAACCCCGCCGCCGGGGGGGTGTTCAACGTGGGCACGGGCACGGCCCGCACCTGGGTAGACCTTGCCACTGCCGTATTCTCTGCCATGGGCAAGCCTGCCAACATCGATTTTATTCCCATGCCGGAACACCTTTTGGGCAAGTACCAGAACTTTACAGAAGCCCCCATGCACACCTTGCGGGCCGCTGGCTATACTGCCCCCATGACAAGCCTGGAAGACGGCGTGCGTGACTATGTCACCAACTATCTCGCCACAGCCTGCCCACACTTGGAATAAGCACAACCAGCACGGTAAAAATGATGTGCCTGTGGCAACAGCCCAAACAGAGCATATGCCCACACCCACCACCCGCATGCGGGTGGTGGGTGTTTTTTAGGTGTCAGCCAACGAAACAAGCTGTGACCAAGATGACAGACGAAAAGTTTTTGCTGCTGGACGAATCCTACTTTCCTGTTGTTGTGGGAATAGCTGGTGGCACCGCAAACTCTGGGACAGACATTTTTGACGTGGCAGAAGTGGAAACAATTACCCCACTCAGTAGTACGGAATGCAAGCAGTCCCCAAAGGCTTCTTTTATGGATAACGTGAAGACAACGTGGACTGCGCTGATGAAATAAATGTAAAGACAACAAAAGAACCGCTGTTCAATCGAATAGCGGTTCTTTTGTGAAAAACGTTTACGCTTACTCTCCAGTTTTTCTCCGTTACAGTAAAAATACTCCGTGCCTACAGGCGCTGGAACATTTACTCGTCAAACGGCAATTCTACTTCTCATCAAATTGCATTGAATGCGTCATGCCCTTCACCGCCACCTGCCCTGCCGCAACAACGGCCTGCCAAAAGGCTGTTTCCACCGTTTTTTGCAACGCCTCCAGGCACGGGCCAGCCCACACCCCAATGTGTTCCTGCCAGAAAAGCACCATGGCTTCCCCATGCTGGGGGCTGCCTTTTGCCGCGCCTTGCAGCAGAATAGCCACAAACAGCATTTCCAGCCCTATGTGGTCTGCTGGCTCGTTCTGGGCAACCAGCTCAAGGCCGAACGTTCTGTACCATTGCAATACTTCGTGCGTTTCCTGGGTAAAGTACAGGTGTTCGGAAGAAACCCAAAACGATTCCCAAAGGGGTACTGGGGCCGTTGGGTTCTGGAACACCCCGGCATACTCTGCTGTGGCTGTTTTGTATTCTTCTTCATTGGTGCCAGCAGTATGCAGCATTTGAGCAAAGGCCCGCAGGGTGGCTTTGTCTGCCTCGCTGGCGCACAGCGCTTCCCATTGTGGCAGGGAAGCACTGTGGGCAGCAAGGGCAGCCGCATTCATACCCTGAAAGCGGTATAACAACATACCAAGACAGGAAAACAGCGAAGTCCCCCCAAGGGAAACTCCTGTTTGAAGCATGGCCTGCATGCTTAAATGCCTATGCGGATGTTGGCTGCATAGAACAGCATTCTTCCGGCAACTTCACCCACAGCAATCAGGGCAAAGCCAATAAGCACCATGGCGTTGCATTTGCACCCGCGCACCAGGCCATAACACAGAATAAATCCACCAAGCACGGCTGCCAGCAAGCGGGGCAGACCAAGGCCATGTGCTATATTCAGGGTTTGCACCAGGGAACCTTCCGGCAGGGCCGCAGCCCCGCCCTGCAAGGCAAGCAAGGGCTGCACCAGGGAAAGCATGATACCTGCCACACACACACCGGCCGCAAGGGAAAGAGCCCGCGGGGCATCTTCCGCTTCCTTGGAGTCATGCAGGAACACAGCCAGCCCGGCCCCGCCAAGGGCCAGGGCAGTGCCAAAAAAGCCCAGTTCCGTGCCGATGGTGTTCCAAAAGGGCACAGCAGGCACACGGTACACCTGGCTGACAACGTACACAGTGCCTAAGCCCACCAGGGCAATAACCGGGTTCAGCTTGTTGCCCCCCACATTAAGCACACGCAGCAGCACCAGCAGGCCAAAAAAGCTTACTGAAGCAATTTCCCGTGAAAGCCACGCCGTGCCCACCTGGGTAAGGGTAAAGGGGGCATGCATAATGTTGGCAAGGTGCATGGTTGACCCGCCCAGGGCCACAACACCACATGCCAAAATCACACGCCACAGGCGCTTTTCCAGGGCAGGGTAATTGTGCACCCCGGCAAGCCACACAAGCAGGGCAAGCCCAGCGCAAAACTGGATAAGCACGGTAAACAGCACAAGAGCAAATTCATAGTGCATCATGACAGTTCCTCTTTATTGGCCAAAAAGGGTTTGCGTGTGTTTGCTGGCTGTGCGTCTTTGTGGGCCACAACGGCAAGGTTTGGCTCTGTCATGCTGGCAGGCGGCAGGGGGGCAATGTTGGCCCTGCCGTATTTGGCAATAAGCTCTTCGCGTGGGCCAAAATCCAGCGCCCTGGCGGGGCAGGCTGCCACACACAAGGGCTTTTGCCCTACTTCCAGCCGTTCACGGCAAAAGTTGCACTTGGTCATGTGCTTTTTGCTTTTGTCCAGTTGCGGGGCAGAATACGGGCAGTTCCACGCACAGTTGTTGCAGCCTACACAGCGTGTTGCATCCACCTGCACAATACCATCTTCGGTTTTGTGCATGGCCCCTGTGGGGCAGGCCTTTACACACACAGGCGATTCACAGTGGTTGCAGGCAACGGAAAGGTAGTAAGAAAACACGTTTTGGGTATACGTGCCATCCGCATGTTCTGCCCATGCGCCGCCAGTGCATTCCGGCACCCGCCGCCAGTTCAGGCCAAGGGGCAGGTCGTGCCCGTCTTTACAGGCAATGACGCATGCTTTGCAGCCCATGCAGCGGCTTGCGTCCATATAAAAAGCATATGATTTTTTCATAATAGTCTCGCTCTGCTCACAGTGTTACAGCTTGGAAACTTCCACAAGGTTTGTGTGCTGTGGGTTGCCTTTTGCCAGGGGGGAAGGACGGTACAGCGTAAGGGTGTTGGCACACCCGCCATGGTCCACCCCGTTGGCGTCTGGCTTATACCAGGCCCCTTGCGGCATGGTAACAACGCCAGGCATAATGCGCGGCGTGACCTTAACCGCAATGCGCACTTCGCCCCTGCCGTTAAACACCCGCACAATTTCGTTGTGCTCAATGCCGCGCTTTTGCGCGTCCAGCGGGTTCATCCAAAGCACCTGGGGCATCACTTCCAGCAGCCAGTCCACAGAAGCATAGTGAGAGTGGGTGCGCCCCTTGTAGTGTGAGGTAATCATTTGCAGCGGGAATTTGGCCTTGCCTTCCTTGTCTTCAAACCCTTCCCAGGTAGCCACATACTGCGGGCTGGGGGGAATTCTGTTGCCCAGCACGGGTTCCAGTTCCCAGGTTTTGCCAATGGTGTGCAACGCCGGGGAGAACAGTTCTATTTTTCCGGAAGGAGTTTTCAGCGGGTTTGCCACGGGGTCGTTGCGGAAGTCCGCAAAACGCACAGGCAAGGCATCCCTGTTTTTGGCCCGCATGAAAAGCCCTACTTTACGGGCTTCTGCCAATGTTTCCGGCAAGGTGGGCATGTTTTTCCGGCAATTTGTTTCATACAGGTATTCCAGCCAGTCTTCCCGGCTGCGCCCTTCGGTGAACTCTTTTTCAATGCCCAGGCGTTTTGCCAGGTCAACGCATACGTCATACACCGGGCGCGATTCAAAAAACGGTTTTACCGGGGTGGTAAAGGCCAGCCAGTCTGTATTCATGGCATAGCTTGGCCCCACAATGTCTGGCTGTTCCAGGTAGCTGGCAGAAGGCAGCACAATGTCTGCCCACTGGGCGCTGGCTGTCATGTGGGTGTCCATCACCACAATCATTTCGCACTTGGAAGTATCGCTCAGCACCCGGCGGGTTTCATTAATGTCGGAATGCTGGTTCACCAGGCAGTTGCCTGCATAGTTCCAAATAAACTTGATGTTGGCAGGAAAACGGTCTGCCCCTTGAATGCCGTCCCGCAGAGCAGTCATTTCCGTGCCGCGCTCCACGGCACGCAGCCACAAAAATGTGGGAAAGCGTGCCTTAACCGGGTTCGTGCCCGCTGGCAGGCGGGGGCTAACGCCGGGGCTGTAGCCGTCCAAGTCGCCATTGTTGCCGCCGCGCAGGCCAACGTTACCCGTTAGTGCCGCCAGGGCAGCCACGGCCATGGTATTCATTTCCCCGGCGGCCTGGCGCTGCAAGCCCCAGCCCTGGGTAATGTAACACGGCTTTGCCCCGCCAATTTCCCGTGCAAGCTGAATGATGCGCGTTGCGGGAATGCCCGTTAGGGCAGCCGCCCACTGGGGTGTTTTGGGGGTGGCGTCTTCCCCTGTGCCCAAAATATAATCTTTGTAGGAAAGGTTGGGGGCAAACCCTTCCGGCATGGAGCTGGCGTCAAACCCTTGCACATGGGTGCGCACAAAGTCGTTATCCACCATATTCTCGGTAATCAGCACATAGGCCAGGGCGGAAGCCAGGGCTGCGTCTGTACCGGGGCGAATGGGAATCCATTCATCCGCAATGGTTATGCAGGTGTCGGTGTAGCGAGGGTCAATAACAATAACCCGGGTGTTGCCCTTGCGTTTTGCTTCCAGCACTTCATACTGCAAGCCGCCGCCGCTCATACGGGTTTCCGTAATGTTCAACCCAAAAAACACTGCCAACTTGGTGTGGGCAATGTCGCTGGTAGGGTTACCGGAATACCCGCTTTGCCCATACAGGTACTTCATGCCGTACTGGTTCTGAGCAGAGCTGTAGTCGCTTGTGCCAAGGGCAAAGCCGCCCATAAGGTTCATGAGGCGGTAGAACGATTCCCGGCGCATCAATGCACCCACCTGCACGCCGGAAGCATACAGGCTGCATATGGATTCATTGCCATACTTGGTTTTACATTCCACCAGCTTGCCAGCAATGGTGCCTAGCGCTTCTTCCCACGAAATGCGCTCAAACTTGCCGCTACCGCGCTCGCCCGTGCGCTTCAGCGGGTATTGCAGCCTGTTGGGGGCATACATATGGCGGCGCATGGAACGGCCCCTGGGGCATGCCCGCACCTGAAATATCCCTTCCTGCCAGTTGTCTTCCACGGAGTTGTCTGTGTCTACCCGCATCACGCGGCCTTCTTGCACTACGGGGCGCAAAATGCAGGTGCTGCCACAGTTGTTGGCACAGACAGATGTTAAAAAATCTTCATGCGGCAAGGCCGGGGCCGCCTGAGCAGCAGGGCAAAAAATAGAGCCAAGGCCCAAGGAACCCACGGAAGCCATTGCGCCAGAAGCAACACCAAACTTAAGCACATTACGCCGGCTTACCGAGTGTGCCCCATGGTTGCTGTGGTTCTTCTTCATGTTATTCTCCATGCAAAATTCACCAGGTTACTCAATTGTAGGGGAACAACCCCTATTTCCATGCCGCTGTAAAAGCGGCTGCAAAAAATCAGTATTCCTGCTCTCTACAACCATGCACCGTGCACCAAGCAAAAACACATCGCCGCTACCAGCGGCAACAGAAAAAGGCCTACTGTAATAGCCCTATTTATTGGTAGCAAAAAGGCAGACAATGGTTACGCTACTAGCATGTGTGTATAAGCAATATCGCATGGTAACAAAGGGCGCAACCTTCCGTCAACGTTGCTATTACGGTAAAAATAATGCAAAGCAAGTCCACTTTACAGCATTCGGTTTCCCTTCTCCATTCCTCAGGCGTTTTTTAGAGTTGCCCCACAAGCCAATACGCAACAAAGCAAGCTGAAAAGGGTATTACATTGCCATGACTCAGAAAATTTCCCATGGCAAACCCTTGCCACGGGCAAAAAAAGTCTTACTACTGTAATTGGCACCCGTTGCACGCCCGGCTCCCCCCCCCATAGATAGAGCATTCTCATCTAAGCCGCTGTTTGTACAAGACATACTGTGGCGGGTGCCTGCAAAAAAAACCTTCCCAGAGCCATTTTCCGCAATGACTTCTTGAAGCATAGGGAGTACGCTCTGGATTCTGTTCCACCACACCTTCACCCAGGAGTTGTTATGAGCGAACCCAAAGATATGTGGCGTTGCCCTGTTGCCAACTGCGGATATATTTATGACCCCGACCGCGGTGACCGCAAAGGCAAAGTTCCCAAAGGCGTGAAGTTTGAAGACCTGCCCAAAGACTGGAAATGCCCGGTATGCGGGGCAAGCCCAAGCAAATTCCAATGCATGGGGTAATTCCACCATTTCCTTAATGAAACACAGCGGGGCTGCACTATGCAGCCCCGCTGTCGTAATTTTGGTGGAAACGCTGATTTTTTCCATTTGGCTGCGTTTCTCGTTTTTTTTGAAGCGGGGCAGGACCAAAGAGTCCAGCACCCGCGTCAAAAAAAGCTCGTGCCTTGCCAAACGAAAAAACTGAGCGTTTCCAACATACCGTTTATTCAGGCTTCCTTAGAAAAACACTGCATTATTACAATACGAACAGTATTCCCTACGACATATTCTACTGGTCCATGAGCATTTGCTTCAAGTCGATTTTGCGCAAACGCGCCTGCATAACAGCGACAAAATAAATACCTGTGCCAGCCACCGCCCAGGCAAGAATAACCTTCCAGCTATTCAGCAGCATTGAATAACTACAGTAGATAAGTGCTATTACAGAAACGCAGCCACCCAGTACCGTAAACCATACAGGGGGCTTTACCAGTGCCTGGTCGTATAGCTTGCGGTTGGCAAAAGGCAGGCAAATAAGCGCAACACCGTGAATAATATACAGCAGGAATATGGCTTGCAAGGTAACGGCCAGAATGGCGTCCAAAGTACGTGTCCACATCAGGAGCAGCGCCATAACCAGTGTAATTATTTGCCCAATATACGGAGTTTTGTACACAGGGTGCAACTTGCTGAACACTTTGGGGGTTAAATGGTCATCGGAAAGAACCAGCAGTAACCGGGGCGGTACCATCATGGTGGCGTTAATAGATGTGGTGCAGGCCATAATGGCCCCAATGGCCACAATAAGCGAACCACCTACAGGCAGGTATTGGGCCGCAGCGTCTGCCATTACGGTGTTAGAAGCCGCCGCCGCCTGGTAGGGCAACACGCCAAACGCCACCAGGGACATGAAGAAATAAATGACCACTGTGGCCACAAGACCGCGCACAAATATCATGGGCAGATTTTTTTGCGCTTCCTTGGTTTCCCCGGCGCTTTGGGCCAAGCTTTCAAACGCAGCGTATGAAATGAACAAAGGCGGAATAGCTGCCATAAAGCCCTTCAGCCCAAAGGGAAACAGGGGCGTGAAGTTTTCCAGCTTGATAGCAAACAGCCCCGGCCCTACAAGCAGTACAATGGCGAGCAACAACAAGACAAACATACCCACCTGGATACGCCCGTAAATGTTGATGCCAAAAAACTGGATACCCGCAAAAAATATGAGCGCAACAGAACCCGCTACGAGGGGATCAACTTCCGGGAAAATAAACTTCACATACTCCCCCATGGCAGTAGCCAAAAGCCCCAAGGCCCCCATGTAGGCAACCCCTTGCAGCCACACCGCCATGAACGCGGGAAATATGGCCCCAAAAGTTCTGGAAATATGCGTATACGCACCGCCAGGGCAGTTGCCCAGCGGCGTGCTCATGAACACAATATACCCCATGGCAGTGGCAAGCACTATGGGCAGCAACGCCAAATAGGCCAGTGGTACTGAAGGCCCCGTGAGCGCACCCGCCTGCCCCACCACAACAAATATACCTGAACCAACAAGAATGCCCACCAAGGTGGCATAACTCTCCAGCTTGCCAAGGGCCTTTTTTAACCCGGCAACGCCGGTGGTTGTGCTTTCAGATGACGACATACCATTATCCTTCGTTAAATGTGTGTGGCAATTTTTTCGTTATATTGGGGAGGCAGAGCCTCCCCAAATAGTAAATTAGTAATTTAGAGCAAACTAAACACTCAACACTTTCTCAGGCCTAACTCATCAAGTTTTGCTTGTGTGGGCAATCCGTTTGCTACATCCCAGCCTCTGGCGGTGTAGTATTCATCCAGCATGGAATCCAGGTCCACCACTTGCCCGGCAGATTCCCCTGTGGGCAGCGACTCTTTCAAAAAACGGTCTGGCAGGGTGTCGTCTTTGCGGCCCATGCCCAGGCGGGCCAGGTACAGGCGCTCCACGTTCACTATACGTTCGCAAGCAAGGCGCACTTCGTCACCATGCCAAGGTTCCCCGGTGAGCATTTCCAAAAGCTGCGCGGTTTCATCCCACAGCATAATTTCCATGTTCACCAGGGTATTTTTACATACATTAAGGGAATCCGAAAGGGCGCAGCGCTCTTCAAAATCTTTCAGCAAACGCCCTTTTCCCTTGTGGGCCAATCGGTTGGCCGACTCTGCCGCACCGTAGCGCCGTATACCTTCTTCATGGTCGTTGGAAAACTCGAAGGAAGGCTCGGAACGCAAATGGTCACCCCCGCGGCTGGCCACAGCAAGGCCTGCGGCATAGCCTTTCAGGCCCCGTGGGTCTGCCATGAACAACTCCAGCCCTTTTACCGACATGCAGTATTCACGGCCCCGGCCCAGCTTGCGGGCGGCTTCGTCTACGCCGTCGGCAAGCACGTCACCAAAGCCTTCGCGTTTGGCAATTTTTTCAATCAGGGCCGCAATGGTGGCTTCATTGCCCCAGCTCAAATCCAGGCCGTCGGCCTCAGCACTGGTCAGCATACCCCGCTGGTGCAGTTCCATGCAGAAGGAAATCACTTCCGCCGTGGTAATCACGTCCAGCCCCAGGCGGTTGCAGCGGTTGCAGGAGGAAAGGGAAAACTCCAGGCTGCTCGCCCCTACCCTGCCGGAAAAGCCCATAAGCCCTTCAAATTCCGGCCCTTCCCCTACCATTTTGCGCCCTTTGTACTCTGTTTTATACACTCGGCTGCAAGGCACCGTGCAGGAAAAACAGCCCCGGTTTTTCACTTTCACCCGCTCGGCCAGGGCTTCACCACTCACCTGATTTATAGTGCCCATGGTGCCTTCCTGAAAATGCTTGGAAGACAACGCCCCCATGTTGTTCAGGGCAGACATTAAAAAGGTGGTGCCCATTTGCAAACGACCAGCATATTGGGGGTGCTGCTTGATTTTAGTAATGAGGTCACACACCATGGCTTCAAATTTTTCCGGGTGGGCAGCGCGTACCGCAGTGTGCCCCAGCACGGCCACGGCCTTCACGTTTTTGGAGGCCAACAAGCGCCCCATGCCCGTACGGCCTGCTGCCCGCACGCCAGAGCAGAAAATGCCCGTAAACACCACCCCGGCATGGGCAGCAGGGCCAGCCACCGCCACCTGCACCCGCGGTGTACCCAGAGTTTTTTTAATGGAGGCTTGGGTTTCCACCACATCCAGGCCTTGTAAATGCGCAGCGGGGTTAAACTGCACCTTGCCGTTGTGAATGAACAGCCATACAGGCTTTTCCGCCTGCCCCTGAATAATGACCTGGTCATAGCCAGCATACTTTACTTCCGGCCCAAAGGCACCGCCCACGTTAGAGTCGCCCAGGTTCCCTGTTTGCGGGGAGCGCCCGCTAAAGTTCACACGGGCAGCCCCCGGCCAGGAAGTACCGTTTAACGGGCCAACGCCTATGTACAGGTTGTTGTCTTCATGCAGCGGGCCAGCCTGCTGCGGTGTTTCATAATACAGCCGCCACATGTTAAACCCGCGCCCGCCAATGAAGCCGCGCATAAGTTCCGTGGGGGTTGGTTCTACAGAATACGTCTGGTTGGTCAGGTTAATACGGAGTGTTTTCCCGGCATATCCCAACATGGCTACTCTCCCTTCCCCTTTAACGATCGTAAACTGAGGGCCCCTGTGGGGCAGCGCTCAATGCAAGCAGGCTTGCCCAAGCATAAATCGCACACTGATGCCTTGCCATTACGCAGCTTCATGGCTGTGAAGGGGCAAGCTGCCGCACAGGCACCGCACCCTGTGCAGGCTTGGGTATCAATCAAAATACCGCCGCTTTCATGCCGGGAAATAGCCCCGAACTGGCAGGCCGCAAGGCACTTGGCATGCCCGCACTGGTGGCAGGTCATGGGGGTGTCGGTGCAGGCTTCGTCGTCCGTAACAATTTGAATATGGGCCTGATGCGGCAAATATTCCTTGAAGTGGGTATAGGAACACACCAGTTCACAGGCCCGGCACCCGGTACACTTCAAGGGGTCTGCCACCAGCCGCTTGGCATTGGCAAGTGGCACAGCAGCCTTGGCAGAAGACAATGCTGAAGTGCCCGGCGCAGCGGTCACGCTGCCATCGTCATCAATCACTTCTATTTTCATCACCACCCCGCCGTCTGGGTCGGGACAAATAAACCGCTCCACGCGGGGAACCCAGTCGTTGGGGTCGTCGGTTGCCCGCTGGCGGGCAGGCAAAAAGGGCATAACGCTTTGCATGGCCCACATGCAAAACCTGCCCCCTTGCGGAAATACCAATGCGCCGGAACGCAACTCAAAATAGTCGCCAGGGCGCATGGGCATGTCACAAAAGCCCCGTACTTCTTCCACCGTTACTCGTAAATTTTTTATGGCCATTTTTTGCCCTCATGGTTCAATAAGCACAGACAGCAGGAAACAATGCACCTGTAGTTGATTCGCTCGCAAGAGTATTAACGGAGGCATTCTCAACTGGCAAGCAACCAAGTTGTGGAAACGCTATTTAATTTCCTTTGGTTGCGTTGCGTTATTTCGTATCAAAATGTTGAGGAAAGGGGATGGGGTGCAGGGGAAGGGGGAAAAAACCCTTTTATAAAAGGGGTTTTCCCCCTTCCCCTGCAAAGTTTCATATCATCAACTTACCCATGGCTTCATAAACTCGGCGACCGTACCCCCTGCTTCCAGGTGGCGCAACAAAGCACTGCCAAACACAGCGGCCTGGGGCTTTACCCGCAGGCTGGCAAGCTGCTGGGGGCTATGAATGCCAAAGCCAAGGGCCACAGGAACTGAAAACACACGGCTCACCCGTTCCAGGGCATCTTCCACCGTGGCATTCATGCTGTTAGTCCCCCCAGTGGTGCCCATGACGGAAACCACATACACATAGCCAGATGCCGTGGCAGCGTATTCACGCATGCGCTCTTCACTGGTGTTCAGCCCCACCAGGGGAATAAGGTCTATGCTGTGTGCACGCAGGGCGGCCCGCATGGGGGCATCTTCCCCCAGGGGCAGGTCTGGCACAATAAAGCCTTCCACCCCGGCCTTGGCGGCATCAGCGGCAAGCCGTTCCAGGCCATGCTGCAAGAAGGGGTTGTAATAGCCCATAAGCACCACTCCGGCCTTCAGGCGCGGGGTAAGCCCGGCAAGCTGTTCCAAAATCCACGGCAGGGTTACGCCCTGCTCCAGCGCAACGCGCGAAGCCGCCTCCACCACCGGGCCGTCTGCCACGGGGTCGGAAAACGGCACGCCCACTTCAATAACATCGGCCCCATGGGCGTCCAGTTCACGCAAAATGCCTACAAACTCTGCTTTGGTGGGGAACCCGGCGGTAATAAAGGGAATGCGGGCAATGCGCCCGGCCTTATTGGCCTGCTCCACACGTTGCTGCAATGTGCTTTTTCCCATTACGCATCTCCTTGCAGGGAAGGAAGCAGCCCTGCCACTATACCCATATCTTTATCACCTCTGCCGGAAAGGTTCACCACCACATGGGAACCGGGGGTAAACTCTTCACGATGTTCCAGCACAAAAGCCAGGGCGTGGGAAGATTCCAGGGCAGGAATAATGCCTTCACGCCGGGCCAGAGTTTCAAAGGCCCGCAACGCTTCGGCATCGTACACCACCCGGTAGTGTACCCGGCCCACCTGGGCAAAGTAGGAATGCTCCGGCCCTACGCCGGGGTAGTCCAGCCCTGCGGAAACAGAATGAGAAGGCTGCACCTGCCCAAAGGCATCTTGCAAGAGCATACTATGCTGGCCGTGCAGTACACCCGGCGTACCAAGGTTAATGGGGGCAGAATTATAGCACCCCGGCTCCCCTGTGCCGCCAGCTTCAATGCCAATAAGGCGCACGCCCTTGGCAGCATCGTCTGAAGCGAAGGGGTAAAACATGCCAATGGCGTTGGAACCGCCCCCCACGCACGCCACCACGGCGTCCGGCAGCCTGCCCATGCGTTCTGCTGCCTGTTTTTTGGTTTCCTGCCCGATAATGCTTTGCAGGTTACGCACCAGGGTGGGGAAAGGGTGCGGCCCTGCCGCTGTACCAAAGCAGTACAGGGTGTCGTCCTGCCGGGCAATCCAGGCCCGCAGCGCTTCGTTAATGGCATCTTTCAGCGTGCTGGTGCCGCTGTGCACAGGCACAACCGTGGCCCCGAACAGCTTCATGCGGGCCACGTTAGGGGCCTGGCGCACAACGTCGGTTGCCCCCATAAAAATGGTGCAGCCAAGGCCCATTTTGGCAGCGGCAGCGGCTGTGGCCACCCCGTGCTGGCCTGCGCCCGTTTCTGCCAGCAAATTCTTTTTGCCCATGCGCTTTGCCAGCAGGGCCTGCCCAAGGGTGTTGTTCACCTTATGCGCCCCGGTATGCAGCAGGTCTTCACGCTTCAGCCACAGGGTAAAGCCCAGATCCCTGGAAAGGTTGTCGCACCGGGTTAAGGGCGTTGGCCTGCCCGCAAAATTGCGCAGCAAATCGCCCAACTCTTCCTGAAAATCAGAGGAGGCCACAATGGTTTCACACGCTTCTTCCAGTTCACGCAGGGGCGGTACCAGGAGTTCCGGCACAAACTGCCCCCCAAATTCCCCAAAGTATCCTTTTTTCATGGCTGGTTCCTTAGTAAGTAATTAACAGTAAATTTAATTGACTTTTATTGGGGGACGCTGTCCCCCAGCCCCCTGCAAGGGACGTGACGCCCCTTGACCCCCATATTTGCCTTGCCCACTGATAGGGGTTCCAAGGAATCATGTCCTTTGAGCCGAAAGCCGTCGCTAGCCTTCCTTTAAGCCGACGGCAGTCGCGAGCATTGCGAGCCGTGGAGCAAGGGCGGAGGGCGTAGGCGGCTTAGCCGTCGGAGCATCTCCACGACACCCGAGCGGAAAAAGGGAGGGCTTGGGGAGGCAGAGCCTCCCCAAAAGCATCGTTATTCTACCCAACACAAACAACAGCAGCGTGCAAAAGGGCATAGTCTTTAATGCCTGGGGCTGTTTCCAGGGCGGAATTCATATCCACCCCGGTGGGGCAGCAGGCAGCAATGGCTTCGCGCACATTATGGGGGCCAAGCCCCCCAGCCAGCAGCCACGGGCGGGGTACTTTTAGTCCGGCCAGCAACTCCCAGTTCATAGCCTTGCCGCTGCCACCGCCACTTGCGCCTGCTTCCAGCAAGAACATGGCACACACCGGGGCAAACCGGGCAAGTTCCTGCTCCAACCCTTGCCACCCCAGCCGTTCAGGCCACAAGACTTTAATGACCCGTTGCGGGCCAACGGCACGGCAAAAGGCTTCATCTTCCCCTCCGTGCAACTGGGCAAAATCAAGGTGCGCTTCCTGCATGGTAGTTTGCACTTCCTCCACCGTGGCCCCCACAAACACTCCCACCCGCCGGGGGGCAGAATGAGGAGTGGGAGAAACCGAAATGCTTTGGACGGGCTCGCAGGAACGTAACGCTGCTGCCAGGGCAGGCGTGACCCGGCGTGGACTTTTGGGGGCAAAGATAAAGCCCACAAAATGAACACCAAGCTGGCAGCACAGGGCCACATCTTGGGGCCGGGTAAGGCCGCACACCTTAATAAGGGTATTGTGCTGGCACGAAGCCCCAACCCCACACGGCCCTTGTTGCCCAAGTGCATTACCCATGGCTGGCCCCGCGCAAGGCGGCAAGGCCCCCGCGCAACGCTGCTCCGCTCCCGCCTGGAGCATCGCCTGCCATAAGGGCACTACCCACCAGGGCCGCGTCATACCCAAGGGCCAGAAGACTTTGCAACTGCTCTGCATTACTGATGCCGCTGGCTGTTATCCAGCATTCACCGGGGCGCTTGGCTGCAATAAGGGCATGGGAAACAGCGGTATCGGTTTTCAGGGTGTCCAGGTCGCGGTTGTTCACCTGAATAATGCTTGCCCCGGCAGCCTGGGCCCTGGCAAGGTCTGCGGCATCAAATACTTCCACCACGGCTTCCAGCCCATAATGTGTGCCCAAGGCCAGCAATTCTTCTAGCAAGTCACCGGGCAGCATACGCACAATAAGCAAAAAGGCAGAAGCGGGCGTGGCGGCGGTTTGTACCACTTGCAGCGGGTGCAAAATAAAATCTTTGCGCAGCAGCGGCAGGCCGGGGCCAAGCATGCGGGGTAAAAAGGCAAGGCTGCCCTTAAACCACTCTTCTTCAGTGAGCACGGAAAGGGCACTGGCCCCGGCAGCGGCATAGGCTGCGGCAACGTCTTCCGGCTCCAGGGCCAGATTGATGTTTCCAAGGGAGGGGGAAGCCCGCTTATATTCGGCAATGACTACCGGGGACCTACCCCCAAGCAACGCACCGGAAAAGGATGGGCGCGGCCCGGCAAAGGGTGCAGGCAGGGTGCCTGCTGCTTCCTGCGCCTCAAGCATGGCAATTTCCGCTGCCTTGGCTTTACGAAATTTCTCAAGCATGCACATACCTCCCCCCTGCACCAGCCTGCACGGCGGCGCGGGCTTGCTGCATGGCCTCCTGCATACGTTGCGGGTCAAACCCGCAAGCAGGGTCTATGTGTTCTTCCCCGGTGTCCAGCCCAAGCAGGTACACGGCCAGGGCCAGGTTCAGGGCCACCATTTCCTGCATGGCTTTGGGGCCCTTGCCTTGCAAAATAAGGCGGAGCACGGCTTCTGCCTCTTCCGGCCCTTCCACGGCAAGGTCTGCTTCCGTACAGGGGGCTACCCCCAGCAGGGCGGGGTTCAAAGTGCCAGGGCGCACGGTGCCACCGCGCACAAACATAAGGGCGCATTCTCCCAGGGGAGTTGCTTCATCGTAGCCCCCGGCACCATGCACCACCACGCCTGTGGCGCGGGGGTCGCGGGCCAATGTGGCTGCCACCAGGGAAAGATGCGCCTGCCGTGCCACGCCAAACACATGGTGGGTGGGGCGGGCAGGGTTCACCAATGGCCCAAGAATGTTGAACAGGGTACGCACACCCAGTTCCCGCCGCACAGGCATAACATGGCGGAAGGAAGGATGGTAGCGCGGGGCATACAAAAACACAAACCCTTCACGCTCCAGGGTGGCGGGCACACTTTCCGGCGGGGTATCCAGGGGCAGGCCCAGGCGTTCAAGCACGTCGGCACTGCCGCAACGGGACGAAACAGAACGGTTGCCGTGCTTGAGCACTTTGTGCCCCATGCCTGCCAGGGTAAGGGCTGTGGCGGTGGAGCAGTTAAAGGAACTTTTGTTGTCGCCCCCGGTGCCCACAATGTCCACCGCCACCCCGGCAACAGGCGGCACAGGCACGGCCTTTGCCAACACGGCATTCACGGCGGCCTCCACTTCTTCCGGGGTTTCGCCTTTGGCCCGCAGCCCCAAAAGCAGCGCCCCGGCCTGGGAAGGAGTCAACTCCCCTTCCATCAGGCGGGTAAACGCTTCGGCTGCCTGCTGGGCCGTAAGGTCTTCCCCTTGGGCCAGTTGTTCAATAATGGCTGGCATTTGTATGGGGGCTGGCCCCGCGCTCCCCTGCATGGTTCCGCTAACGCCCACGTGCTGCTTGCCAAGGGCGGTGCGGGCGGCAAAGGTCAGCTCCGGCTGGGCGGTGAGCAGGCCGGAGGGGAAATTGGCCAGAAGGCGCATGCCTTCCGGCGTAAGCACAGATTCCGGGTGAAACTGCACCCCGGCCCATGGCCTGTTGTTCAGCACAAGGCCCATAACCTCGCCATCTTCCGTGCGGGCAGTCACGTGCAGTGGTTCATTGCCCTTGGGCCGCACCACCAACGAATGATAGCGCCCCACCTGCATGGGGGAGGTAACACCACTGAACATACCCGTGCCTTCATGCACTATGGGGGACTGCTTGCCATGGGCAGGGGTTGTTACCTCCACCGGTGCCCCGGCAAAATGCCCAAGCAACTGGTGCCCCAGGCACACCCCCAGCACAGGTACCTGCTTGGGCAAGCGCTGCAAAAAAGCAAGGCACTGCCCGGCATTTTCCGGCCTGCCTGGGCCGGGGGAAATGCACACCATGGCCAATTCCGGGTTTTCTGCCAGTTGCAGCAGGGAAGGGTCGTCGTTCTTCACCACCACAGGGGTGCGCCCAAGCTGGTAAAAAGCCTGCACCAGGTTGTAGGTAAACGAATCGTAGTTATCTATGAGCAAAAACATATCTAGCTCCTAAGGAAGCACTGATTAAATGGCATTTGGGAAACGCTCAGTTGTTTCGTTTGGCAAGGCACGAGTTTTTTTTGAAGCAGGAGTGGACTCTTCCGTCCTCGACTGTTTCAAAAAAAGCGAAGTAACGACGCCAAACGGAATAAATCAGCGTTTCCCTAAAGCTCTGGGCTGGGTACACAACGGGAGGAAGCAGCAGAACACTGCGGTTCTTCCCCCAACACCACCTGGCGAATTACAGCGGCTTTGGCCTGGCATTCCGCCCATTCCTTTTCAGGAACAGAATCATACACAATGCCAGCCCCGGCCTGCCAGCGCACCTGGCCCTGGCGCACCCACATGCTGCGAATGGTAATGCCAAAATCAAGGTGCACAGCGCTTTTATCCAGCCCAAGCCAGCCAATGGCCCCGGCATAGGGGCCACGGGGGGCGGCTTCTTCCTCTGCTATAATCTGCATGGCCCGCACCTTGGGGGCACCGCTTACTGTGCCTGCGGGGAAAGTGGCTGCCAGCACGTCAATGGCATCATTGCCCGGTGCAAGCTCTGCCCCAATGCGTGAAGTCAGGTGCATCACATGGGAAAAGCGCTCCACTTCCATGAACCGCTCAAGGCACACAGAACCGGGTACAGCCACCCGGCCAAGGTCGTTGCGGCCAAGGTCCACCAGCATCACATGCTCTGCTTTTTCTTTAGGGTCTTGCAGCAGGTCGTCGCCGAACATGGCATCTTCTGCGGCATCTTTACTGCGGGGGCGGGTGCCTGCAATGGGGCACAGGCGCAGGGTTCCCCCTTCGCACGTCACCAGCACTTCAGGGGAGGAACCAAGCAGCACCATGCCCGGCAGGCGCATGTAGAACATGTAAGAGGAAGGATTTACCCGGCGCAGCCTGCGGTATAAGGAAAAAGGACTTTCCGCCAAGGGCGCGGAAAAGGAAGTGGAAAGCACCACCTGCACCGCTTCACCCTGGGCAATCTGTTCTTTCACCCTGGCAACGGCAGCGGTATAGGCTTCTTTCCCCGGCAGCGTGGCGGGGGGGCGGGTTTCATGCTGGCCCTGGGCAGCAACCGTTTCCGGCAAGGGTTGCAGGGGGCCGCCTTCAAGGTAGGGGGTAAGACGAATAATACGATTATACACGTGGTCAAACAGGGTCAGGGTGCCGGGCAACACAAGGCAGGCTTCCGCTTCTTGCGGGGGCAACACCGGGGCTAGGGCTGGTTCCAAAAGCCCGGCAGCCCCATAGCCAAGGTAGCCATACAGCCCACGGGTAATGGCTGGCAAGTCCAACCCTTGGGGGGGCTGCACTTCCAGCGATTCCATAAGGCCACGCACGCCTTCAAAGTAGGGTTTGCCCGCATGGGAATGCAGGGGAGCAAGGCGTGGGTCTGCCGTGGTTAATTCCAGCACACCATTTTGGCACCGGGCAGTAAGCAAAAAGTCCGCAGCAATAACGCTGTAACGGCCCCAGCGCCCGTCTACATCTGTACTTTCCAATAAAATACCCTGTTTTTCACCCACCTGGCGGATAAAAAGTCCCACCGGGGTTTCCAGGTCGCTTTCCAAAAGCGTGGCATGTTGTGCCAAAAGAAGTGCCATGGGGGGCTCCTTTAGTAAGGACGCGGGCCTTGCTGCGGCCCCCCTGGCAAATACAAAAAAGGGCCGCAAGCATATGCCTGCGGCCCTTTGGTTTTTGTGTAACGATACAGCGCTAGACGCGAACCAATCCCGCAGAAAGAGCGCCTTGCCACCAACGACCAAAAGCAACGCCACATTGCGGGGCGAAGCTCAAGGAGCGTGCGGTGGAAATGGTCTGTTCAATCTGGGTAGTCATGGTATTATCCAAAGCTGTGTGTAAATAATTTCTATTTTTATAAAAGCAAAAGGAAAGGGCTGTCAACCTTTTTTTTTGTCATTCCCTAGCAAAAGGGTGCGTTCCGCCTCCGGCATGGCAAACCCATGTTCCTCTGCCGGGAACTGGCCCTGCTGCACGTCTGCCACATAGGCACTCACAGCCTGGGCCACCTGGTCTTTCAAGTTGGCATACTGCTTGACGAATTTGGGTATATGCCCGCTGGTAAGCCCAAGCATGTCGTGCAGCACCAGCACTTGGCCGTCGCACCCGGCCCCGGCACCAATACCAATGGTAGGAATGCCAATGCGCTGGGTAATATACTCTGCCACCACACTGGGCACTGCTTCCAGCACCAGGGCAAAGCACCCGGCTTCTTCCAGGGCTTTTGCGTCCGCCAGCATGGCCTTGGCAGAAGCTGCCGTGCGGCCCTGCACCTTGAACCCGCCAAAAATAGCGGCCCGCTGGGGGGTTAAGCCAAGGTGCCCCATTACAGCAATACCGCTTTGCACCAGCGCCCGCACCTGGGGCAAAATGTGGGCACCGCCTTCCAGCTTTACTGCCCGCACCCCTGTGGCCTGGGCAAGGCGGGCGGCGTTGGCAAGGGCTGCTTCCACCCCGGCTTCATAGGTCATAAAGGGCATATCTGCCACCACAAGGCTATGCTGCACAGCCCCCACTACGGCTTTTGTGTGGCGAATCATATCATCCAGGGTTACGCTCAGGGTGTCGGCTTCCCCCAGCACCACCATGCCCAGGGAATCGCCTACAAGAACAATATCAACCCCGTTGCCGTCCACAAGGCTGGCAAAAGGAAAATCATACGCCGTAAGCATGGCAATTTTACGCTGGCCTTTGGCCTGCCGAATAGCTAAAGCGCTGCTGCGCGGCTTTACGGGAACACTCATGGGCTTATCCTTATGGAAGAATGGAAGAAAAATAGCAAGGAGGAGATTCACCCCTAAGCCCACCCATACCCCACCCAGGCAGGAAGGTAAAGACCTGAAGCGGACCGCTCATTTAGTTACCCGCAAAAATGAATGGCTGCACCACCATTTCCTTCCTTTCCATTTCCTGGTATACTTACATGCCCTGCAAGCCATGGCAGCCTGTACTGGCAGCCTGTACTGGCATGGCCTGCCACCACCTGCCCCCTTAACCCTGGTACCTACGCATGAATGCACTCTTTCTGCTGCTACGCCCCGCCTGCTTCGCCTTGTATGCTGGCCTTTTTCTGCTGTGTTCCCCGGCCCTGGCGCTGGCTGCCCCAGTAAACCAAAGCATGCTGGACTATGACGACTACACAGATGCCGCCAAAACAACGCCTAAAAAGAGAGTGACGAATACACCCCCAAAAGCTTCGGCCAACCCGATGCAACCTGGGCAAACCATACTGCTGGCCCCACTGCGCGTGCTGATGAGCCCAGCCCCCAAAGCCGCGCCACAAGAAACAGCTGAAGCCACAGCACAGGCGGTGCCTCCCATAAATTCTTCCATGGCACAGCCTGCCGCAGCCCTGGAACAGCAGTTTATAGCCATACTCATGGAAACGCTGGCAGAAAGGGGCCTGCGGGCTGAAATGGCTGTACCCACTGCTGCAACCACCACGGAAGCCATGCCCCTGCCCCCCTTGCGTGACGTGCGCGACGAACAAAACAAAGCCCTTGCCCTGCCCAAAGAGGCCAAACAGGCCGCCACCAAGCACAAAGCCCCCGAAGTACCCACCCCGCTGCCCGGCACTGGCACATTGGGGGGGGAACTGGAAATAACGCCTGCCTTGCTTATTGCCCAGGAACCGGAAGCCAAGAAAAAAGAGAAGCGGCGCCTGCGGGCCGAAGCGGCCGCCACCCTGCGGTATTCCATATTACTGGAAATACCGGGCAGCAAGGCCATGCTCCTGCGCGGGGAAAAGCAAGGGGCGGCTGCCCTGCACATTCCTTTTACCCAAGAACAGGAAACACAGGCCACACTTGGGGCCACCACACAAAAACTTGCCTTGCAGCGCCTTGCGCAAAACGTAGCCGATGCCCTTATGGGGCAACTGCCTGTGCCGCAACAAGCAACCAAAGCAAAAACCAAGGGCAAAAAACGCTCCCGCTAAACCACCATTGCCGTGCACGCCCGCTACTGCCCTTTCCCTTGCTTGTAGGAAATGCTTTCGGTATAGTGTGTGTGCAGCATAATAAGGTCGCATAGCACCATGTGGCCCACCGTTGCGCATAAGGCTGTCCTTTCAGAAAAACACATAACCAGCGTTTCCTGAACAATGCAGACGTATTCACTAACCAGCACACCAGGCCAATAAAGGTTTTACCATGTAACCACATCAGGGAAGGAGTGTTTTGTTATGACACAAAGCAAAAGCGATTTCGGGTTCATCCTCAGGCTGCTTTTGGGCATTGCCGCAGGCGTTGCCATAGGAAGTGTGGCAGGTTTGAACACCATGCAAGTGGTAGGTTCCATCAAGCACATTTGCGGGCAGCTAATTTTTTATGCTGTTCCCCTGGTTATTATCGGGTTTGTAGCTCCTTCCATTACCAAGCTTGGGCAAAACGCCAGCAAAATGCTCACCGCAGCTATTGTCATTGCCTACACCTCTTCCATTGGCGCTGCCTTTTTCGCCATGGTTACCGGCTACACCATTCTCCCGCACCTTACCGTTCCCACAGAGGTAGCCGGGCTGCAAGCACTGCCGGAACTGGTATTCAAGTTCAATATTCCTCCCCTTATGCCCGTTATGACAGCCCTGGTAACCGCCCTTATTTTGGGCATTGCCACCTTAATTACCCAGGCCAAAACGATGGAAAGCCTGCTGGACGAATTTGAACGCATTATGATGCTGGTGGTACAAAAGCTGGTGCTGCCCATTTTGCCTATTTTCATTGCCACCACCTTTGCAGAACTGACTTTTGAAGGCAGTATTACCAGGCAGGCCCCTGTATTCCTGGTGGTTATTCTGCTGGCTCTGGCAGGCCACCTTGTGTGGCTGACCGTACTGTATGCTATTGCCGCCATTATTTCCCGGCGCAGCCCCTGGCAGGTGGTGCGCCACTATGGTCCTGCCTACCTCACGGCTGTAGGCACCATGTCCAGCGCCGCCACGCTGCCTGTTTCCCTTTCCTGCATCCGCAAGTCTACCATGGTGCGCCGCGACATAGCCGACTTTGCCGTACCCCTTGGGGCCACCATTCACCTGTGCGGTTCTGTTCTTACTGAAACGTTGTTTGTTATGCTTATTTCCCTGCTGCTTTACGGGGCACTGCCAAGCCTTGGCACCATGGTACTGTTCATTCTGCTGCTGGGCATATTTGCCGTGGGTGCCCCTGGCGTGCCAGGGGGCACGGTTATGGCCTCCCTTGGTATTGTTACCACGGTGCTGGGTTTTGACGCTGCTGGTGTGGCCTTGTTACTGGCTATTTTTGCCCTGCAAGACAGCTTTGGCACCGCCTGCAACGTAACCGGCGACGGAGCCATTGCCCTTATGCTGGACGGCATTTTCAACCCGGAAGCAAAAAACCTGCAAACTGGCGTGTAGGCGATACTGCCAATCATATGATAATACTCGAGAATTGGTATTACACAGCCTGTGCAGACAGGCGCCAAAACCAATTTTTTAAAGATGCAAAGCGGTTGCGCCGTGTTCGCCGCTCCCCAAGGGGAAACGCCTTTTACTTGGAAAGCGTATGGTAGGTAAAACACAGGTAAGCACTTTGCCTTTGCAGCACCGTGCGCACAGCATTACCCAATTTGTATGAAACAAAAAAGCCACAGGGGTAACACTGAATACCCCTGTGGTGAATACATCGGGCAAACCGGACTAAATATCTAGTAATACGTCGCAATTTTCCTGCGGGCAGTGTTGTCCATTTTTTCACACACCTAGTATAGACTTATATATCTTGCCAAACCGAAATTAATTCTGCATACTGCTTGTTCAGTTTCGCAAGTGCAATATACTAAGAGAATGATTAGGAGTTCAAATTCGCGGAACCCCCATTCCCTTACTCAACAAACGTGGCAAACGGAAAAAACTGGTGATTATATTTTGTAGGTGTTTTGCTTCTGGCATCCAACGTACCTTTATCGGCTAAATGTACCAAGTGTAAACAAAGGGTGCCCCAAGCTCACTTGCTTTTCTTGTTTTTCTTTCACGTTTTTTTTCAAATTTGTACATTATAGACAACAATGTTCAGAAAAACGGAGCGCACCCATGCCTCTTAGAGCGCAACACATCCTCCATCGAGAACACATTACCGAGCTGCTTAGTGCAGCTGTCGCCCAGCACCCCCTGGTTGTCATTACTGCCCCCACAGGCTACGGCAAAACAGTAGCAGCCCAAGAGCTGGCCGAGCATTTGTCCTATAAAACTTTTTTCCTTACCGCCCCGTTTGAAGCACAAAGCCTTGCCTACCAATGGGAACGCCTGTGCAGCCAATTGCATGCCCAAGGCGCAGAACTGGCAGAAAACATGCTCCGTATGGGGTTCCCTGCCAACAGCACGCAACTGCAACGCATGCTGGAACAATGGTGCGAAGCCCTGGCCAACCACCCTACCCTGCTTGTGCTGGACGACTACCAGGCAATTACAGCCCCGGAGATTAGTGAATTTTTAGCAGGCCTTGTGCGCCTTCGCATTCCCAGCCTGCACATTTTGGTGCTTTCCCGCAGCCGCCCAGGCTTGCCCCTGGAAGATTTTCGCCTTAAAGGCCTGGCAGCCCTGTTCACCCAAGACCTGCTCGCTTTTTCAGAACAAGACGCCATCAACCTGTTCAAGGCACAAGGCATTTCCAACAACCGTGCGGCAAAACAAGCCTGGAAAGAAAGCGAAGGCTGGCCCGCAGCATTATGGTTAAGCCTATGCAATTTTCAAGCGACAGGGGCCTTATGCCCCACAAGTGACATTGAACACCTGCTGGAAGCCACCCTTCTCCTTTCCCTTGACATGGAAGAACGCCGCCTGATGCTTGCCACTTCCCCCCTGCCAAGCTTTACTCCCCAGCAGGCTGCTTTCATTATGCAAGACCCGGCCACCCCGCGCCGTTTACGTGCCCTCCTGGAAAAGAACGCATTTATCAATTTTGACCCAGGCACTGAAACGTACCGCATGCACAGCATTCTGCGCGACATTCTACAGCGTCGTCTTGCAGAAGGGGTTTCTGCTGCGGCGGCAACCATTGATAAAGGTGCCCTATACCTGCGCACTGGCAATTGGTTTGCAGGCGCAGACGACCCCCTGCTTGCCATGCAATTTTTTACCCGTGCCGGCACCGACGATGCCCTGGTGAGAATTTTGCAATTATTTGAGAACAAGGAAACAACTACCTATTTACCATTAGACCCAGAACGGGTCACCGCCATGGTAAACGCCATTCCATGGCGGGTGCGCATTCGTTGCCCCATGGGATACTTAACTTTTTTATACCATTACATGGCTCATGTGGAAAATTCTCCCATGGGCACGGTGCTAGACGAAGCGGAAGAAATTTTCACGGCAACAGACAGCCTGAGTGAACCCATCAAAGGAAAAGTTTTGGGAGAAATTGAGTTGCTGCGTTCTGTGGACGCATTCAACGACCTGGTTGCCATGCGTGAATACCATATGAAGGCCTACGCCTTATTGAAAAAACAATCCTCCAGCATTGCCCGGCGCGACAATATTTGGAACTTTTGCTGCCCTCATGTGGCATTTTTATACCTTCGCACCCCCGGCACCTATGCCCGCATAGTGGACAACGCCGAAAAACATTTGCACATTTACCAGGAACTGAGCAACGGGTGCGGGGCTGGGGCCCAAGACCTAACCCGTGCGGAATTTCTGCTGGAAACGGGCAGCGTAAAGCGGGTAGAGCATTTCCTCATGAAATCAAACTACCGCGCAACACTGAAGGAACAACATGCAGTTGTTATAGGGGTCAATTTTACCCAGGCACGCCTTGACATTGCCCAGGAACGTTCCGAGCGAGCCGTGCAACTTATGCAAGAAGTGGCGAGCCAGGTGGCAAAAACCACAAATCCTCTTCTTATAAACACTGCCGACCTGTTTCAAGGCTACATTGCCGCCGTACTGGACATGCCCGAAGCCATTCCCCTGTGGCTACGCCAGGGCGACCTGGAAAAAGGACATGCCTTTTACCAAAGCAAAGGCTTTGCGTACCTTGTGCATGCAAAAGCCTTGCTTGCCACAGGCCAGTGGGCCCAACTGGAAGCCATGGCTGAAGACCTGCCAAAGCTTTTCGAACCCTACCAAAACCTGATGGGGTTCATTCATGCCTACCTGCTGCAAGCGCTGGCTGCCCAACACTTCGAAAAAGAGCAAAAGGCAAAAACCTTGCTTCGCAAAGCGCTGAAGCTTGCCAAACCCGACCATATTCTCACCTCCATTGCCGAATATGGCAGACACCTGGAGCCGTTGCTGCGCCAACTGGCTGGTGAAGGCGAACGCGACTCCTACATTACGGCCATTATCGGCCTTGCCAAAAAGCACGCCAAAACCCACAACCCGCAGCCCAAATTGGCCCCCAGGGAACAGGAAGTGCTGGAACTTACCCTGCTGGGGGAAAGCAACGCAGCCATTGCCACAACCCTTGGGATTAAACCCATTACCGTGGGTAAAACCCTTACCCGTGTGTATGCCAAACTTGGCGTAAAAAACCGGGTGGCAGCAGTGCAGAAATGGCGGGAACTCAATAGCTAGGGAAACGCTGATTTATTCCGTTTGACGGCGTTGCTTCGCTTTTTTTGAAACAGTCGAGGACGGAAGAGTTGACTCGGCCCGTCCTGGGCCTCGGCCTTCGGCTCCCGCCCTTCGGGCGGTTTCTAATTCCGCTTTCCTGCGGAATTGTCACTCCTGCTTCAAAAAAAGCTTGCGCACAGGGCCTGTGTCCCCGACCTTGCCAAACGAAAGAACTGCGCGTTTCCAAACTGTTGTTTAATCAGTGCTTCCCTAGGGAAGCGCGTAGTTATTCCGCTCAAGCTTCGTGGAGATGTGCAGGGCTTGGGGAGACAAAGCCTCCCCAAACAAGAAACGTCACGCCTTTTCTGCTACAGGCAACAGCACAGGCACCACGGCCACCAGCGCTGCCGCACCCATAAGAATATACACCAGTTCCATGCTGGTTATGGCTGCCAGGGCACCAAACAGCAGGGGTAGCGTCATGTTCACGCAGCCGCGCACAAAAGAACTGCCAGCAAAAACTTCTTCATAGGACTGCCCAGGCACCACGGCCCCGGCCAGAATGGTTTGCACTACAGGCACAGTGCCTTTGGTTACCATACCCAAGGCAAGGGCCGTGGCCACTATGCCCACTGGGGCACTTTGCCCCACCAGCAGCACCAGCAGGCCTGCCTGCACCACCTCTGCCCCAACAAACACAGACCGGGCACCCCACAAATCCACCAGCCTCCCGCACAGCACCTTGCCTGCGAAACACCCCACAGTAAATCCAAGGGCAAAAGCCCCCATAATTTGCGGGGCAATGCCTTTACCAAGCAACAGCAAGGGCATGAATGTAAAAATATGGTCACTGCCAATGGTATTCAGCACAGTAGCGCTTAAGGCAAGGGCCATTTTTTTCTCCTTAAGCAAAGCAAGGGAAGGGAACACCCGCCCATGGGCTGCGTTCCCGGCTGGGCGGCAGAACCGGACTTTTCGGCGCGATTGCCACAAAAGCCACCCCCCGGCGAGCAAGGCAAGAGTCCCATAACTGGCACATACCACACGCCAGCCAGCTATTCCGGCAATGGGCAGCGCCGCAGCAAAACCCGCCAGGGAAACAAGAGGAATGCGGCCTATGTCGCCAATGGCGGTAAAGTCACTTAACGCTCTGCCAAGGGCGGTCTTGGGGGTTTCCTGGGCTATCCAGGAAAAAGCCAGGGTATGAAACACCCCATGCCCGGCAATGGCAAACACAAAACATGCCCCAACCAGTAACATGCTGGCACTGCATGATGCCACCACAAACCCCATGCCATAGCACAGGGCAACCAGGGCAAGCGCCCCGGCTGTGCTCAAACGACGGGAAAACCACACAGCCCACAGCCCCGCCGCAGTGCTTGCCATAAGCCCTGCAGAAACAACACTGCCTACCATTTTTTCCCCTGCGCCAAAGGCCAGCACCACAAATGCCAGCAACACCGGAACTGAATCATACAGGCCATCCACAAGCACATGGTAGGTGTTGAGCAGGGCAAATGTTTTTTTCGTAATTCCTGCGGGCTGGGCAGCAGCTTTCACAGGTTGCACGCCTGGACTATGCATACATTTTACCCATACAAGGTTACACTGTTCAGGCCAGCTTGTGCCTGGCTGGAAAAAATACGTCCACACACCTTCTTGCCATGAGACAACCCGCAAGCCACAAGCATACGCCTATACCCCAAGCCTTACCTGCTGGCCAGGTACACGTCAAATACAAACTGCCGGGTAATAGTGTCCGGCTATCTTTTTTTCTCTGCCAAGCATTGCCGTAAAAGAGTAGGCAAAAAGAGATGATTATAAAGGCAAGCGACACGCTGCGCTGGGTAATTTTGCGAGCAAAATCGCCCCAATGCTATCCGGTTTTTAGCCGGACAGCATTGACTACCGGGTAAACCAAGAGCAAAATATGTAGACTTTTTTCCTATACGCTATATACATAAAGTTGTTATTTACCACATTGCGACATAATCAACCAACGCACATATGTACCGCAACAGTGTGTGCGGGCTGACAACGGTACAAGGAGAGAAAGTCATGTCACAACTATCTGAACTTCCTGCCAGCGAAGTGGTGTACCTTGACCACCTGAGAACACTGGTGGTGGATGTACGTACGGCACCGGAATATGCCGACATTCGCCTTGCTGGCCCCCATGCATTTATGCCCCTTGATACCCTGGACCCAGAGCAACTGCTGTTGCAGTATGGCATTACCCGCGACACCCCGGTGTATGCGTTGTGTGCCAGTGGGGCACGTGCCCGCAAAGCAGGGGAAGCCCTGCTGGCAGCCGGGTTTACCCGTGTTGCCCTGGTGCAGGGCGGCATTACAGCCCTGAAGGGCGTTGAGGTGCCACTGGCCGGCCCTGGTGCCACCCGCAAGGAGCAGGGCAAGGGTATTCCACTGGAGCGCCAGTTGCGCATTGCCATTGGTATTCTGTTCGTTTTCATCACAGCACTGGCGTGCTGGGTACATCCAATATTCAGTGTGCTGGCCTTCCTGTTCAGTGTGGGCCTTGTGGCAAGCGCAATACTTAACCGCTGCGGCCTGGCATTTTTACTTGCCAAAGCCCCGTGGAATAAACAGCAAAGCTGTTCTGGCAGTAGCTGTTCCATCGGCGGTGCCAACAAACCCGGCGCAAGCTGCCAGTAAGGAGGTTTCCCATGCACACACCCAATGTTCGCGGTTTTTTTGACCCAGCCACTGCCACCTGGACATACGTTGTCTGGTCTACTAATAACGCCGTGGCCCAATGCGCCGTTATTGACAGCGTGCTGGATTACGACATTTACTCCTGCACCACCAAAACCACCTCTGCCGATGCTGTTATCGACTTTATCCAGGAAAAGCGCTTAAGCTTGCAGTGGATACTGGAAACACACATTCATGCTGACCACATTACGGCGGCCCATTACCTACAGCAAAAGCTGGGGGGCACAATTGCCATAAGCAAGCACATTCTGGCTATTGTGCACACGTGGGAGGCCTACTTCCAAAACAGTGCAGACACCCCCCAGGACGGCAGGCAGTTTGACCACCTGTTTGAAGATGATGAAGAATTTACCATTGCCGACCTTCCCGCAAAAATCATGTACACCCCTGGCCACACCCCGGCAGATACCTCGTACATTATCGGCAATGCCGTGTTCGTGGGCGATGCCATGTTCCTGCCCGATGTAGGGTCTGGCCGGTGTGACTTCCCGGGCGGAAGCGCGGAAGATGCCTACGATTCTTCCCGCAAGCTCCTTGCCCTGCCGGGTGACTACCGCATGTATGTGGGCCATGACTACCCGCCAGAAGGCATGCGAGGCCCACGTTGTATGGCAACCATTGACCAGCAGCAGCAAACGAACAACCGCCTTTCCTATTCGGTGGACAAACACAGCTTTATTGCCCGGCGCAATGCAGACGACACAGGCAAACCTGTGCCTCACCTGCTGTTGCCCTCCATCCAGGCCAACCTGCGGGCGGGCCAGTTTGGAGAAGCTGTTAATGGAGTGCAGTTTGTGAAACTCCCGGTGAATATGCTGTAGCGACTCTCCAACAAAACAGACAAAAGGCGGCATACAGCCGCCTTTTGTCTTGTAAAAAATCGCCCCCGCAGGACTATTCAAATGGACAAAGCTGTGGTAACACGAATGCATACTAAATAAGTCGCCTATTATTCCCCCATACCATTCCAACCACAGGACATTGTCATGCGTTTACTGGCAACCATATTCCTTTTTGCCGTGCTTGGGGCAACCCCTGCCCTGGCATTTGGCAACCTTTTTGGCGGCAGCTTTGAAAATGTTTCCCCTGCCAACGGTGTTGTTACCCTTGATGCTTCCGGCCTTGAAAAGGGGCAGTCACAACATTACCGATTGAAGGAAAACGGTAAAACCATCCGTTTTTTTGTTGTGCGTGACAACCAGGGGACCCTGCGCGTAGCCCTGGACGCCTGCGACGTGTGCTGGCGTGAAGACAAAGGCTACATCAACAAAGACGGGGGCATGGTCTGCGTTAACTGCGGGCAGAAGTTTGCTTACAACCGCATCGGGCAGGTGCACGGCGGCTGCAACCCCCACCCCGTGGCCTTTACCGTGGCTGAAAATACCGTCACCATTCAAGCCCAGGTACTGCTGGACGGTGCTGGCTATTTCCCTGGAAATGCCCGATGAACCTGCTTACCCTTCCTGTACGTTATGCCAGGGCGAAATGGCTGCGCACCCTGCTGCTGGTTGCCATATTTGCCCTTGGTGTTGCCTCCATGACCGGTTTGCATCAGGTTTCCCAGGCCGTGGGGGAAAGCCTGGAAAAAAAACTCCTCAGCTATGGAGCCAATATTCTGGTTACCCCCAAGCGTGAAGTGCTTACCGTAAGTTACGGCGGCTATACCCTTGGGGACGTTACCCTTGAGGAACACTGAATTCCCCTTACCAAGGCCATGCAAGGTATTAATGCCATGCCCCTGCGCGCCAATGTGGCCATTATCGCCCCCAAGCTTATAGCCACAGCCAAAATACACGGCAAGGCCAGCGCCGTGGTGGGGGTAGACTGGCAGGAAGAACTTGCCCTGAAAGGCTACTGGGAAGTGCACGGGGAGTTCCCTTCCCCCACCGCCACCCATGATGCCCTGGTGGGTGCCAGCCTGGCCCAAAGTTTGGGCATTGCCCCCGGCCAAACCATACAGGTACAAGGCCAGGATTTTACGGTACGCGGGGTACTACTGCCCACAGGCAGCGACGACGATGCTGTGTTGTTTGCCCCCCTTGCTGCCGTGCAAACCATGGCAGGCAAGCAAGACCAAGCCACCTTCCTGGAAGTGGCGGCCCTGTGTTCCGGCTGCCCCATTGAAGATATTGTACTGCAATTGCAGGAAGCCCTGCCCGGCACAGAGGTAAAAGCCCTGCGTCAGGTGGCGGAAAGCCGTATGTATGCCGTACATTTTGCCCAGGACCTGGCCTTTTATGTCAGCTTGGTTATTCTGGTTACAGCCCTTGCCATGATTATTATGTCCATGCTTTCTTCGGTGAACGAGCGCAAAAAAGAAATCGGCATCATGCGCGCTGTGGGTTTTTCCCGCAGCAGCGTATTTGCCGTGTTTGTTTCCGAAGCCTTGGGCATTGGAGCCCTGGCAGGACTGCTAGGCTATGTGGCGGGGTGCTTTCTGGCAACCTATGTGCTGGCAAGCCTGCACCTGACAGAAGGCCCGGTACAGCTTTTTTCCCTGCAACATCTTTTAGCCACAACCGCGCTTGTGGCAGGCGCTGCGGCCCTGGCCGCCGCATTCCCTGCCTGGAAAGCTTCGCTGGTTGAACCAGCCGATTCGCTGGCGGCGGTATAACAATGCAAAAAACACACACTTCCCCCTTCATTCAAGCCGTGCAGGTAAGCAAGCGCTACCCAGGTGCTGTCAAGCCCGTGCTGGAAGACGTGAACCTGCAAGTGCAGCGCGGTGAATTCCTGGCTATTCTGGGGCGTTCCGGCTCTGGCAAGTCTACCCTGCTCAACACCCTTTCCTCCCTGGTACTGCCCGACTCCGGCAGTATTTATATGGAAGGAACAGACATTTGCAAGGTCAAAGAAAAAGAACGCAACCGCCTGCGCAGCCATACATTTGCCATGGTATTCCAGCAGCACCACCTGCTACCCTACTTAACGGCCCTGGAAAACGTGCTGCTCCCCTTCATGGGGGGACTTGGGCATGTGACCAAAGCCCAGCGGCAAGCGGCCCTGGACATGCTGGAAAATGTTGGCCTGCAAGGGAAAGAAAACTCCCGCCCCGGCACCCTTTCCGGCGGGGAACAGCAGCGCGTGGCCATTGCCAGGGCCCTGGCCCGTGGGGCCAAAGTGCTGTTTGCCGATGAACCCACAGGAAGCCTGGATTCTGTTACAGGCGACGCCATTATGCAACTGCTGCACTCCCTGAACAAGCAGGGGGTTACGGTAATTATGGTTTCCCACAACCCCGAGTATGCCCGGCAGGCCCAGCGCATGGTGACCATGCAGGATGGCCGCATCGTGGGCATTGCACACGCCCCCAATGAGTAACCTATTATGATAAGCGCCCTGGAAATGTTCAAGGTGGGCATTGGCCCCTCCAGTTCCCACACCCTTGGCCCCATGAAGGCTGGCAAAGACTTTGTCCTGCACTTGCAGGCACAAAATCTGTTACCGCAGGTTGTGCGGGTTGTGGTCAATCTGTACGGTTCCCTTTCCCTTACGGGCAAAGGCCACCAAACTGACCAGGCCATTGTGCTTGGCCTGATGGGGGAAGAACCGGGCACTGTAGACATAGACACCATTCCCGCCCGGATGCAGGCCCTTGCCACCAGCCACACCCTTGCCCTGGCAAACGGGGCTGCCTGTGTCCCCTTTTCCCTGGAAGCCGACATATGCTTCCATGAAACAGTACTGCCACTGCATGAAAATGGCATGCAACTGCAAGCCTTCTCCGCCAGCGGGTTGCTGTTTCAGGAAGAGTATTATTCCGTCGGGGGCGGCGTGGTGGTGCGGCGTGAAGAGTTTGGCAAGCCTGTGCCAGACACGCACATTTTCCCCTACCCCTTTGCCTCTGCCGAAGATTTGCTGCGCCATTGCCAGGAAACAGGCCTTTCCCTTGCCAGTTTGGTCATGAAGAATGAATGCAGCCTGCGTAGCAAGGAAGAGGTGACAAATTACTGCACCCATATTTGGGAAATAATGCAGCAGTGCATGCAGCGAGGCATGCAAACAGAAGGATTGCTGCCCGGCCCCATGCGCGTGGGCCGCCGTGCCCCCAACCTGCGCCGCCTGCTGGCAAGCCGCACGGATTTGCGGGAAGACCCCTTGCTGGCCATGGACTGGGTAAACCTGTTTGCCCTGGCTGTAAGTGAAGAAAACGCCGCAGGCGGGCGGGTGGTAACGGCCCCCACCAACGGGGCATGTGGCATTATTCCGGCTGTCATGGCCTACTACAATAAATTTGTGTGCCCCCTGGGGGAAGAAGAGCGCACCCGCTTTTTCCTTACTGCCGGGGCCATTGGCCTGTTGTTCCGCATGAATGCCTCCATTTCCGGGGCGGAAGTGGGCTGCCAGGGGGAAGTGGGCGTGGCATGTTCCATGGCAGCGGCAGGCCTTGCCGAACTTATGGGGGCCTCCCCCCAGCAAACCTGTGTGGCTGCGGAAATTGGCATGGAACACAACCTGGGCCTTACCTGCGACCCGGTGGGCGGGCAAGTACAAATTCCCTGCATTGAACGCAACGCCATTAACGCTGTTAAAGCCATTAATGCAGCACGCATGGCGTTAAAGCGCTCCTCCACCCCGGCGGTTTCCCTGGATAAAGTTATTGAAGCCATGTTTGTGACAGGTAAAGACATGAACGCCAAGTACCGGGAAACGGCCCAGGGGGGGCTGGCTAACGTCGATCTTGTCGGTTGCAGTTAGAAAGGGGTGTCTTTTTTCGTTTGGCGGCGTTGCTTGCTTTTTTGGGAGGGGGGCAGGGTATAAGAATTGACTCGGCCCGTCCTGGGCCTCGGCCTTCGGCTCCCGCCCTTTGGGCGGTTCCCAATTCCGCTTTCCTGCGGAATTGTCAGCATCCGCCTCAAAAAAAAGTCATGCCTAGCCAAGCGAAAAACTCACCCCTTTCTTTTCGTGTTCCTATCGCAGTTATGTAATCTAGGGTACTCGTTACACATTTCCTCGAAGCCCAAGCGGAAAAAAGTTTGGGGAGGCAGAGCCTCCCCAAATTCAATGCAATACTAGCAATTGTACAATGGTCTCCAATTACGTTGTTTGAATGAAAAAACGTTCCACATCCACAGCATCAACCTGTTTTTCTTTCAGGTACTTTTTCCCATACTCCAGGTAAATACCTGATTGCAGGAAGTGGTTGAAGATATTCACGTCCACATGCTGTTCTTGAGCCATTTTTGCCAGCAGGGTCATAGCCTGGGAAAGGGTTTTTCCGTCTTTGTATGGTCTGTCTGAAGCCGTAAGGGCTTCAAATATATCTGCTAGCACCATCACTTTTTCCGCAATGCTCATTTCACTGCCCTTGCGCCGCCGGGGGTAGCCTGTACCATCTATTTTTTCATGGTGGTTGCCAGCAATGTCCGGCAAACGCTTCATGGTTTTTGGCAAGGGCAGGGCAGAAAGCATACAAATGGTTTGCACAATATGGTCGTTAATTTTAAAGCGTTCTTCTTCCGTCAGGGTGCCACGGCGAATGCTCAGGTTATACACCTCGCCATAGTTATACATGCAGGCAGGCAGTTTCATGTCAAACCCAAGGCTATTGCGCGGGTCTGAAGGCTGCACAGGGGGAATACGCTCACCCCAGGGAATGATGTGCGACTGTTTGTCTGCCAGCAGCATTTCCGGCGCAGGCAGGGGTGCGTCTTCCGCATGGGCGGGGGTGCGCAGCAACTCATCGCGAGAAAGCCCAAGACGGTCGTCAAAGTAACGCATCCAGATTCTGCCAGAAATACTCTTCAAACGGGCCACATCGTCATCAGACATGGCCTCACCACCAATATTGCATTTGGCGATAAAGGCGTATTCTTCCTGAAGTGCCTGCTGTTCCCGTGCGCATTCTTCTTGCGCCTGCGCTTGTGGCACGCCAGCCTGAATGGCTTCCAGGCTGCGCATGGCGGCGTCTCTGTGCAGCACCTCAAAGCGCATGCGTATTTCATGAATGCGGTTGTAAATGGTTTCCAGCTTAGTGGCTTTGTCCACCACATATTCCGGGGTGGTAATTTTACCACAGTCATGCAGCCAGGCGGCAATGCGGAACTCTTCTTTCTGGATGGCAGTAAGCCCATAACCACCAAACACAGGATTTTGCGAAGTGCAAATGCTGTCCATAAGCATGGTAGCAAGCACGGGAACACGCTGGCAATGCCCCCCTGTATATTGCGACTTGGTATCAATGGCATCTGCCACCAGTTTAATAATGGAATCAAGCAGGGCTTTTTGAGCCAGAATAAGCTGCCGGGTTTCAATGGCAACAGCGGCGGAACCGGCAATTCTGTGGGTAAACTGGAGCAGTTTTTCCCGCAGGGCAGTGCCTTCCTGCCCGCCTCCCAGCACAAGCAGGCCCGTCAGGTCCTGTTCGCGGTTACGCAGAATAACGTGAATATCCGAACCGAGCTTGTTTTGCTGAATGGATGCCAGCAATTCTTCGTCGCCGGGGTTTGCGCCAGGCAGCAAAATAGCGTCCAGCGGCTGCCCACCCTTATGCACAAAGGGCACCAATTGGTTGCCACTGTCATCCAGCAGGTATACAGCGCCGTATTCTTGTTTGGTCAGGGTTATGAGCTGGTCAAGAACGGAAAGCAGCATTTTTTCCAGGTTCTGTTCCTTGTTCAAGGCAAGGGAAATGGCCTGAAAACTGCCAATGGCAGCAGCCATGTTGCCCAGCACCTTGCCAAGCTCCTGCACTTCACGCACCACAGTGGTAACACCCACTGGCTGCGTAAAGTCAAAATTTTCCAGGGCGCTTATCTGGTTGCGCAATCTGGTTACGGGGTCGATAATAACAGCACGGCTAAAGAACATGCTAAGGGCCGTAACAACCAGGGCAAGCCCCGCCGCAACAGCCATTTGGAAGTATACATTGGTCCAGGCCTGGGCCAGCAATTCCCGTGCAGGTATTGCCACCAGCATGGTAATATCATCTGTTTCCAACGCGCTGATAGTTTCTTTAAAACCAAACCACTCCTGGTTGCCATCATGCAGCCTGAAGGTGAGCTGCCCTGCTTCATCTTTTTGGCTATTGAGCTTAGTCAAAATGGGAACATTCAACGTTGTCAGGTCTGCCAGTTGCAGGGAATCGCCATTTTGCACCAACAGGCGGTCCGTGTCTGGGTAGGCAACAAGCCTGCCATGGGGGTCAACAATGGCAACTTCTGCATGGGTACTCAAGCGCAACGTTTCCAGCAATTTACCCAGGTTTTCTATGGTGGAATCAAGACCAAAAACAGCGTTTCTGCCCTCTGCCTGTAAGGCCATGGTCAGGCCTATTTCTTTGGTGGAATAAAACAGGTAAGGCGAAGTAATTTCTATGGTTTCCGAAGCATTGGCTAACTTGAACCAGCTTCGCTCGCGCGGGTCAAAGCGATATTCTGGCAAGGGGCGCGTTTCCAGCAATTGCAGGCCAGCACTGTAAAGCAGTAACGTGCCTTTTGCCTCGCCTGCTGCATCACGCTCCACAGACTGGACAAGATAGGCGGTGCGTTCCGGCACGGGCTGTGTAAGAAGGGGAATTTCACCTGCATACTGGCGCAACATGAAAAAATCACCGTTCTTGTAGCCCACATAGATAGCGTTGAACAAATCATTACTTTTAATAATTTCAGCCAGCATGGGCAGGCTTGGTAACCGTTCTTCCAGTGTTGTTGCCTCAGCAAGGCTATGGTGGCTTAACATGCGCATGGTCAGCATGGCGGGATCAAGGGTTGCCTTAATGCTGAAATTGGCTGTGTTGGCAAGATGCTTTGCCGTAATGGAAGTGGCATTAAGCAAGTTGCGTTCGGTATTTTTAAACCCTTGGTAGAGTAATAGAGAAGCAAGAAGAACCATGCTGCCCACTACGGAAAAAAGCACAAGAATTTTTAAAGAAACAGAGTTACGTTCCTTCTTCATAGGAAGCTCCGGAGTTTTTCTGGCATATGCCCATAAAAACAGGCGCCCAAATAGTTACTATAACACTACCATACAGTTACATATATCTGTCTATAATGCAATATTCCGGTTCAATGCTGCCCGGCAAAAAAGCCGGACAGCATTGGGGCAAAGCGGTTGCTTAGTGTAAATAAGGGCTCTTCCCCCGCCCGGCAATGCGGCTGTGCTCTTGTTCCGTGGCAGGCACTGGCAGCATAATGGTGAACATGGTGCCCCTGCGCGGGCAGGATTCTACCACAATGTCGCCCCCATGTTCTTCAATGATTCCTTTGGCAATGGGTAGGCCCAGCCCGGTACCGTATTCCTTGGAGCTGTAAAAAGGCTCAAACACCACGTCCAGCTTTTCTGCGGGAATGCCGGGGCCGGAATCGGTAATACGCAGGCAGGCGAACAGGGCACCTTTGCCATCTTCATGCACAAATTCTTCCAGCACCAGGTTGCCGCTATAATCCATGGCTTCGCAAGCGTTCAGCAGCAGGTTCATAATCACTTCCCGCAGTTGTTCCGGGTCGGCTTCTATGCCTGGCATGTTGGCATAGCGGCGCACAGTGGTGCTTACCGGAAAGGCCGCCAGTCTGTTTTCCAAAAGACGCAGGCAGGCGTCCAGTGCGGACCACAGGCTGGTGCGCTGCAATTGCAGCCTGGGCCTGCGTGAAAATTCCAGAAAATTGCTCACCACGCTGTCCACATGGCTGATGGCATCGGTAATTACCCGAAAATCCTCCTGCTGCTTTGCCCCAACTTCCATAGTGCGCTCCAGGGAAAACAGGCGCAGCTTCACAGCCGTTAAGGGGTTACGCACGCTGTGGGCCACCCCGGCAGCCAGCTTACCCACCATGGCCAGTTTTTCCACTTGGCGCAACGTTTGGTGACTTTCATCCAGCTCCACCTGTTTTCTTTCCACCTGTTCGCGCAACGCTTCCACCCTGGCAGCCACACGCCCAAGGGGAGAGTGGGGAATGCCTTCCTGCTCCATACCTTCTGCAATGGCTTCAAGGGGACGCAGCACTTCCCGCGAAACAATGCTCCACAGCAGGGCAAGCATAACAAGCACGCTTCCCACAAGCACCAGCACAGCCCAGGCAAACATTTTGCCGGAATTGGCCGGGGCAAAGGACGTTATTTCCAGTAAGGCCAGGGTAGCAACTGCTGCACAGGCCAGGGCAATAAATATCAAGCTGAAGGCAAGCCGTGCCCCAAGCTGTACAGGCATGGGCAACAGCCGTAAAAAAGAATAGTTCATACCGTGTCCTTTTCTCTTCCTAAAACATATGCAACGTGCACATGCTCTCAACCTAAACCATGGGAAAATTACGTTTTGCGTGCTTTTCCATCATATTTCGTCCTGGCTGCACATACCGAAACAGGCCCTAAATTACAATAAACACTCATTTTACGGGAAAATTACTCTCCCCTATGGGTGTGTTTTGGAGCTTCCTTCCTGCGGGAAGCCACCTTAAGACTATTTCGCAATAATCTTAAACCACAATAACGCTGCGGGCAATGCATCTGCTCCCCTCACAATATGCAATAATTGTTACAGAATGCACAAGCAAACCTCTTGGCGTTTTGCCGAGAATTGGATACACTCACGGGTGTTCATTCTCTATGCGCCTGTACTTACCTGGAACAGCTTCAACGCCAGGAACCATAGTGTGCGGGCAAACAGCCCAAGGCAAATGGCAAGCCAAAACATAAGGGCCAAACGCAAATAGCTGAATTGCCCAAAGCCCAGCCTGTTGCACAACCTAGAAACTGCCCCGCCGGGGAGAGGTGTTTATGAAACCCATTCGACTGCTCATCATTGATGATGAGGCAGACTCCGGAGAGATTCTAAGCATGCGTTTGAACCGCCGTGGCATGGAAACACACTATGCCTCCAGCGGGGAAAAAGGCCTTACCTTTTTGCAAACTACCCCGGTAGATATTGTTCTTCTTGACGTCAAAATGCCTGGTATGGACGGGCTGGAAGTGCTTGCTCACATAGCCGCATTATACAAACAAATGGGCGTTATCATTATTTCTGGCCATGCCGACATGGACTCCGCCGCGCGAGGGCTGGAACTGGGCGCAAGCCATTACCTGCTGAAACCTGTTAATTTTGAGGTTCTCTTGCATAAAATTGAAGATACCTACACCCAGAAACAACTGGCCGGGCAGGATAGCGCATGCTAAGCCTGCTGCGCCGCATGTTCAAAGGGGTTTTACCTGAAGTCCCTGCCCCGCAAAAAGAATCGTTTGCCTCACGCTTTCATCGTTTCAAGCTGTTTTTAAGTGCCCACATTGATGCCTACAGCGAAATGATGACCTTTGAAGAGCGCCTTGCCAGCGAAGTGCCCGTTGGCATGCCTTTTTTGCGGGCCTGTACCGCCCGCCTTGGCATTGCCACCATGCAGTGCATTATGCACGTGCAAGCCCTTGGCGGCCCTGCCTTTGCCCGCCTGAATGAGCCCTTTAATGCGTTGCGGGCCAAAATTCAGCAACAACTGAACGCCAGCACCTGGCCCCTGCAAGGGCCACTGGTTGTGCCCTACCCCGCCGTGACGGAAGAGCACACCCCTATTATTTCTGCAAGCGTGACAAAAATTTCGGCCATTACAAAGCAGCACCCTGAATACGTACCCAGCGGGTTTATTGTAACTGGTGCGGCATGGTGGAATTTTGTGCAGCACCCTGCCCTGCATGATGAAATTGACCGCATCATGCTTATTTCCCAAGAAGACCCCAATAGCTACCACGAAGCGGCTATGGCCATACGCGAGCGCATTCTTTCTTCCTTTAGCCTGCCAGACAACCTGAAAGAAGAACTGGACGCTGCCTTTGAACAGCTCAGGGAAGAACTGGCTGCCCCTGGCAAGTGCCTGCTTATTCGCTGCCTGCCTGTGCGCACTGAACACAGCGCCCTGCGCCTGCCGGAACAGGTTATAAACACCCCCATTACCAGCAGCACCGCCCTGTACGACTGCCTGCTGCGTGCCTTTACCCTGCCCTACCGCCCCCGCGCCATGCTTTACCGGCTCAAGCTGGGCATTCGCGACCGGGCCATGCCTTTTTGCGTGTGCTTTTCCGTTCACTCCGCCCAGCAGGCCCGTGGCAGCGCCCACCGCCCGATGGTGCCCGGCACCCTTGCCAATGAAGTGGAAGTGCACCTTCGCCGCAACTATACCTGTGCGGAAGGAGAATCCACCCTGGACGTAAGCAGCCTGCCCGGCTCCATGCTGGAAGAGTTGCGCCAAAAAAGCCTGGAAGCCCTGGTGTGCCTAAGCGACGCCCCGGTGCCAGGCAACCGCCATGAAATTTACTGGGTTGTGGGGGAAGACGGCACCTTTGCCGTGCTGGGGGCCATGGCCCTGCCAGACCCGGACGCGGAAACCCTGAACATTACCCTGCCAGCAGACCAGGGGTTTATTGCCGGGGGCAGCGCCAACTACCCTGGAGTAGCCTATGGCAAGCCCCACCTGGTGCGTAATTTTAATGACGCCCTGCTGTTTCCCATTGGGGGCATACTGGTGCTGCAACAGGCGGCACCGCGCTGGACATTTTTGCTGGATTTTGCCTCTGGTGCCATTGCCTGCGACGGCTCCGGCGCTGGCCCCTTTGCCCTTACGGCGCGCCGCTATGGCAGGCCAACCCTGTTGCAGTGCCCACAGGTACTGGAAGCCATTGACCCGGATACTGAATTATTGCTTATTGCCAACCCCCACGGCAATTCCGGCTTGCGGCCCTGCCCCAAAGGGGAGAACACCTGCCCGGGGGAAGGGCTGGAAGAGTGCACCCTGCCTACCGTGCACAGCCTGTGCCAACTTGCCCAAGACTATAAAGCACGCCAGTGCAAAGGGCACAGCACCGACCAGGGCTACCTGTGGCTTTCCGGCAGCGACATTGCCATTATGGCCCGCAACCTTGCCCCCCTTGTGGCCAGCCTTTCCATACCCGATTCCGACGCCCTGGACTTCCGGGCAGAGAACTGCACTACGTTTCACGACTTTTTGGCCTATTGCCACGACCACGCCGTGCGCGAAATGTTCCGCCATGGCACCTCCAGCAAATCTGCCCACGTACCGGCAAAGCAACTGGTGTGCGATGTGCCCAAACAGTTCTGGATTATTAACCTGGAAGACGGCTTTTATGGCGACATTAAAGGCCCTGCGGTAAAGCTGGAAGAAATCGCTTCCTTGCCCATGCGCACCCTGTGGGAAGGCTTTTCCGACAAACCCTGGGATGGCCCGCCACAACTTGATGCCAAGGGCTTTCTTTCCGTGCTGTTTGAGGCTACCCAAAACCCCAACCTGGACCCGGCCTCTGGCGCAAGCCACTATTCAGAAAAAAATACATTCCTTATTTCCCGCCAGTTTTGCAGCATGCGCTGCCGTTTTGGCTTCCACTTTCTTTCCCTGGACTGCTTTTTAAGCAGCCGCCCGCGGGAACGCTTCATTGTGTTCCAGTTCAAGGGAGGCGCTGCCAACCTGAGCAGACGCATACGCCGCGTGCATTTTGTGGCAGAACTGCTGGCCCAGTTTGACTGCTCCACGGAAATTGTGGGCGACACCCTGACAGCTCGGATGGAAGGTGGGGAAGAAGAACAACTGCTCAGCACCTTACGGGTTATTGGCTACCTTGTTATGCACACCCGCCAGCTTGACATGATTATGACAGACGAACAGGCACTTACCATTAAACGCCTGCAAATGCTGGAAGATATGGTGGTGCTGGCACGCCGTCCCCCCATGCAACTACCTTAGGAAACGCTGAGTTATTCCGTTTGGCTACGTTACTTCGCTTTTTTTGAAACAGTCGAGGACGGAAGAGTCCACTCCTGCTTCAAAAAAACTCGTGCCTTGCCAAACGAAAAACTCAGCGTTTCCAAAAAGTTACTTCATCAGCAGTTCATAAAGAGAACACTGAATTATTGTTTTCGGCACTACCACCAGCATGTATTCCTTCCCTATTTCCCCAGCAAGCACCAACACCTCAGGAACGTTATGCCAGAACAGAAAGAAAAACCCGTATTTACCATACAACTGCAACAGGGTGCAGACAGCCTTGCCCGCTGTTCCTGGTGCGGCACAGACCCTTTGTATATGGCCTACCACGACGAAGAATGGGGTATGCCCCAGCGCGACCCGGTACGGTTGTTTGAAAAAATGTGCCTGGAAGGGTTTCAGGCGGGCCTTTCATGGATAACCATTTTGCGCAAGCGCCCGGCATTTCGCACGGCCTTTGCCAGCTTTGTAGCAGAAGAAATGGCTGCCTTCACCCAAGCGGATGTAGAACGCCTGGTGCTGGATGCGGGCATTATTCGCCACCGGGGCAAAATTGAAGCCGTTATCCACAACGCCCAGCTTGTAACCCAGCGTTTTGCCCAGGAAGGGAGCCTCACAGAGTTTCTGTGGAGCTACGCACCCAAGCAGCACACGCCGTTGCAGCCTGACAACATTCCCAGCACCAGTGCGGAATCGCACGCCCTTTCCCGCGACTTGCGCAAACTGGGGTTCAAGTTTGTTGGGCCCACCACCATGTATGCCTTTATGCAGGCCACAGGCATGGTAAACGACCACCTACCGGGGTGCCACTGTTATGAAAAAGTGGAAATAGCCTGCGGCAGGGGGGAAACATATTGAGTAAAAACCTAGAAAAACACTGATTACGTGGCCTTTGGGAAACGCGCAGTTATTTTGTTTGGCAGCGTTTCCCTAACGCAACTGGCTATCTTTACTGCCCTTTCGGTTATACCCCGAAAAGGCAGTTTGTGTTTTATCCTCTTCTGCATGGCAGGCAAGGCACAAACATAATCTTGTGGCGCTGCCCATGGCTATGGCCGCGGGGTTGTGCGCAGGCGCTGCCCACGCGCCGCAAACGTCCTCAATTTTCTTGTACGGCAGCAAATAGTTTTTTGCTTTTTTGTAGTACTTATGGCAATAAAAAACTGCTTGATGATGCAGCGAAAAAGGTAAGAAATCACTCGTTGCATAGCGGTTCCTTAAAACGCCCTGTTCATCGGGGCATTGAGGCAGGCTCACTGGAGGTTTTCACGGTGCACGCCCTTATGGCTGCCCATGAACGCACTGGAGAGATTGGTGCAATAACTGCGAACAAAGCACCCCATTTTTCACTTTTTTACCCGGAGAGACACTGTATGTTAAAACGTTTTGCTTTAGCTGTGTGTATGGTGGGCCTGTTGTGCGGGTTTCAGCTTCAGGTGGGCAGAGCCCTTGATGCTGGCTCAGACGCAGTAAGTGCGGCCACGTTGACCAATGAAGACCTAGTAAAAGCTTCCCGTGATGCCCGCAAAAAGGGCGACCAAATGAACAATGTCGCCCCTGCAAGTGACAAGTATGCCCAGCGCCTTGCAAAACTGACCAAAGGCCTGGAAAAAGAAGACGGCCTGAACCTGAACTACAAGGTATACCTGGTAAAAGAACCCAATGCCAACGCCATGCCAGATGGTTCTATCCGGGTACATGCTGGCCTTATGGATATGTATACTGACGATGAATTGTTGTATGTTATTGGGCACGAAATTGGTCACGTTAAAGGTGGCGACGGCCTTGCAAGTATGCGCACAGCCCTTCTTGCCTCTGCTGCCCGCAAAGGCGCTGGCGCTGCTGGCGGCCCTGCTTCAGCCCTGAGCGACTCCCAGTTGGGTGACATTTTTGAGGCCGTTATAAATGCCCAGTATTCCCAAAAGCAGGAATACGCAGCAGACGCCTACGCCGTGGCCTTTATGAAGCGCCATAAGGCCGACCCCAAAGCTGCTGTAACTGGCCTGAACAAACTTGCGGCCCTCAGCGGTGGCGCTGGTGGGGGCATAATTGCCAGCCACCCCAACCCAAAAGACAGGGCTGCACGCATAGCTAAAGAACTGGGTAAGTAACTGGCATATACGGACAGCGTTTACACGTACCCATTCCCTGTTTCATTTGTATGCCCATGGGTTTTCCTGTGGGCATACAGCGTTGTAGCAATTGGCAAGCACCTGGATTTCCTTTTTCCCGCGTAACCTGATGTAGCAAGGTACACTATGAACATCCTTCTTGTGCTCTGTATTTCGTTGGCGGTTTTTTACCTTGGGGCAAAGTTTTACGGACCGCTGGTGGCCCGCTGGCTGGGGGAAAACCCCACCCGCCCCACCCCTGCTGTGGAAATTAACGATGGTAAAGACTACGTACCCACCAACATGAATATTGTATTTGGGCACCATTTTTCCGCCATTGCCGGGGCTGGGCCCATTGTTGGCCCCACCGTAGCCGTGCTGTTTGGCTACTTACCGGTTTGGGCCTGGGTGCTTGTGGGCAGTGTACTTGTGGGTGCCGTACACGACTTTGTTTCCCTGTTCATCAGCCTGCGTGAACGCGGTAAATCCATTGCCGAAATTACCCGTACCTCCCTAGGAACCACGGGCTTTTTTCTGTTTATCTGCTTTGCCATTCTGCTGCTAATGCTGGTCACTTCTGCCTTTTTAAGCATGACGGTGCAGTCGCTTACCAGCACCGCCCCCCTGGAACTGCTGGGCCTTGGAGCAGACCAAACCATTCTGAACACCATTGATAAAAATGGGGTATTGCACGGGGTAATTGGGGGCATTGCCTCCACTTCCGTTATTATCATTACCCTGTTCGCCCCACTGCTGGGCTACCTTATTTACAAACGTAATTTGAGCACCACCCTTGGCTATATTTTTGCCGCAGTGGTGGCGCTGGGTTCCATTAAGGTGGGCATGAATTACCCCATTGCCCTGGACCCCCAAATATGGATGCTGGTACTTTCTGTTTACGTAACCCTTGCTTCGGCCTTGCCTGTATGGCTTATTTTGCAGCCCCGCGACTTTACCAACGTACAAATTCTGTACGTGGGTCTTATTGCTATTTTCATTGCCATTATTGTGGGGGGTTTTCAAGGCATTACCCTACAAACCCCGGCTGTGGCCATTGAAACGGGCAATGCCAAACTGGGGGCCATTTGGCCGTTTCTGTTCATTACCGTGGCTTGCGGGGCTGTTTCTGGCTTCCACTCCCTTGTTTCCACTGGCACCACGGCCAAGCAGTTAAGCAAAGAATCCGAAGCACGCAAAGTGGGCTATAACGCCATGATCCTGGAAGGCATTCTTGCGGTGGGCACCATTATTATTGTTGGTGCCGCACTAAGCCAGGAACAGTATTTACGCATTGTGTGGCCTGCCCCCGGCGCTGGCAGTTCCAACCCCATTCTGGCATTTGCCCTGAGCATGGGCCTTATGCTTAATAAAACCCTGAACTTTCCGGTCTATTATGGCAGCGTATTTGGCATTCTGCTGGTGGAAGGCTTTGTGGTTACCACCCTTGACGCCGCCGTGCGCCTCAACCGTTACCTGTTTGAAGAACTGTGGAACGTTATGCTGAAAGGCAACGCGCCTGCCTTTATGCGCAGCATTTGGTTTAACTCCGGCCTTGCCGTGGTGCTTATGCTGTGGCTGGCGTGGAACAACTCCTTCACTGCCCTGTGGCCCCTGTTCGCCACCACCAACCAGTTGCTTGCTGCCCTTACCCTGCTGGCGGTTTCTTCCTGGTTGCTTAAACGCCGCCGCCAAGCCTGGTTTACCATTTTCCCGGCCCTGTTCATGGTGGCGACTACCCTTGGGGCACTGCTGCTGCTCTTGCGTTCGTTTATCGGTAAAATCCAGACAGGCGAAAACCTGAGCGGCCCCATTACCTTGCTGGTAATGGACGTGCTGTGCATTGGCCTTGCCGTGGGCGTGGTGATTATGGCTGCAAAAGCCTTCCGCCAATATCGCAACGCACCTGCCCCGGAAAATACCCCTGCGGAAGAGTAGCAACAATGGGGCGCTGCCCCACGCAAAGCAACTAAAAAACAGAGGAACACACTTACAGGTGCGTTCCTCTGTTTTTCTTTGGTAAAAGAGCTAGGCGAAACAAGCCGCTGGCAAGGCGCACGCTTTTGTGGCGGGGGGGCTGGGCTTCTTCGGCCCTGCCCCTTTGTAAAAAAAGCGAAGCGGCGCCGCCAAACGGGAAACTACGCGGTTCTTAGGGGAGGTCCTGAAGCCGGACAACCCTCACCCCCGCATCCCGCGTATGCTGCCATTCTTCCAGGGCTGCCAGGGTTTCCGCCAGGGGGTGCCCAATGGCAATGGCAACTCCATAGCGTTTTGCCTCTGCCTCTGTTTGACGCAAGCGGGCAAGAATGCTTTTTCTGTCGTGGCGCACATCCAGGAACACATTACGGCAATACGCCTGCATACCCCGGCGTACCGCTTCAGCATAAAACACACTGCGGGGGTGGGTAAGGCTGTCCAGCATGAACAAGCCGTTACGCTGCAATACATCCAGCACAGCCTGTACCCCTGGCCTGCTTTGGGTAAAGCGCGACCCCATGTGGTTGTTCAGGCCCACGGCGTGGGGAACTTTTGCCAGCCCTTCCTGCACGGCCACGGCAACGTCCTGGGCTGTCATGGTACGCAGCAAGGCATTGGGGCCGGGCTTTACTTTGGGGTAGCTCACAGGTTCCATGGGAAAATGCACCAGCACTTCTTCCCCTGCCCGGTGGGCCATGGTTGCCCCTTCCTGGGTGTGGCTGCCATGGGGCCAAAAGGCAAATGTGACGGGAAAATTCAGGTCAATTAAACGCTTTACCGGAGCAATGCCCATGCCCAGGTCATCCATCACCACCACCACCATGGGGGTTTGCCCAGGCTGCCTGCGGGGCATAGCGCGCTCTTTGCCTTCCCCTACGGGCTGGCGGCCCACCTCTGGTGTCAGATCTTCCTCATAGGGCAAGGCCTGCAACTCTTGCAGCGCTGCCTGTACTTCAGACTGTGTTTTAAAGGAAAGCGCCTGCGGAACCTCGCCTTGCGGTGGAATAGCCTGGGGTGCCCCGCCTTGTGCAGAAGAAGCCATGCCTTCTGCGGCCGGAGCGGAAGAAACATCGCGCGGCACCTCTTTCCCGGCGGTAGGAGCAGCCACAGCAGAGCTGGCAGACGTTCCATTGGCCCCGCCCACCAGGCCGCGTACTGCCCCTTCTGCCTGAGCAGCAGGAACAGAAGAAGAAGTACCACCCGTGGCTGTTGCGGGAGAGCCAGAAGAGGCTACTGTAGAGGAAGCGACAGGGGAAGCGGCAGACGAAGAACTGGAAGCAACAGAGGCAGGAGAGGGCTGTGGTTCAATACGTGGCAAGCGGAAGGCGGGGAATGGTGCGGTCTCCACAGGTGCCTTTTCAGGCCCGGTGGCAGGGGGTGCGGCCTTTTCTGCTTCCTTGCGTTTTTTGTCTGCCACAACCTGCGGGGTGGAAGCCTTTTCCCCAACCGAGGCATTGCCCTGACGTGCAGTTTTTTTGGTTTTTTGCTGAACCTTGGCAACCTGAGTTGTTTCCTTGGTTGCGGTGCCGCGCTGCATGCGTTTTTCAAAAAATTCCTGCGAAAGAAAAACCACCACAAACAAGGTCAGCAATGAGCCTGCCAAAAATGCCGTAATAGCCGGAGAAATGCTGGTAAACCGCCAGTGCGTATTCTTTCCCTTGCGGGCCTTACTGCGCTTTTTGCCACTGGGGCTGCTGGCGCGGCTGGGCTTACGGGGCGCAGCAGGTTTTGTGCCTGCGGCTTTTGCCGTTTTTTTGGGGGAAGTTCCTTTTGCAGACATATGGGCCAACACTACTCTTTTTGCTCGCAATCGGAGAGACCATTGCAAAATAAATGTTATTGACTTTTCTTAGGGGACGCTGTCCCCCAGCCCCTGCAAGGGGAATGATTCCCCTTGACCCCCCATTTGCGTTCATTTTCCCGCAGAGCGGGAAAATGAACGCTGATGCGAGTTCGAAGAAGACAATTGTGCAGGAAGCACAATTGGGAATCGCCCGCAGGGCGGTAGCCGAAAGCCAAGGTTCAGAAAGACCGAGTCAATCATGCCCTTGGCGGAGGGGACTGTGGAGGAAGAGCCTCCCAGGGAAAGTGCAATAATTTCAATTGTACAACTTTCTCAGTGGATAGAATTCAACCTAAAAGAGGCCTGTCCAAACAGGCCTCTCAAACATGTGGCCTGGGGTTGCCCCCAGGCCACATTCGTGCAAACCCGTTATTCAGACTTTATTTCAGAAATACGGGGCAAACCACGCACCATTTGCAAGCCCATGCGGAGCTGGTTGTCTTTTCCAAGAATCTTGCGGGTTTCTTCTTCCACAAGCTTCGCTTTTTTGGCTTCTTTGGCAGTGCCATTGGTGGGGGCAGCTTCCGTCTGTTTGGTGGCGTTCTTTTCCAGGTGGCCGGAAAGGTCTTTTTCCCTGGTGTTCAGGAAGCGGGCCAGCTTGGCATCCTTTTCATCTTCCTTAATCACCTCAAAGGGCAGTTCAATGTCCGGCACAATGCCCTCAGCCTGAATGGAACGCCCGCTGGGGGTGTAATACAGGGCAATGGTCAGCTTGATGGCGGTGTCGTCCCCCAGGGGCACAAGGTTCTGCACAGAGCCTTTGCCAAAGGAACGTTCACCCACCAGCAACGCCCGCTTGTGGTCTTGCAGGGCGCCTGCCACAATTTCAGAAGCAGAGGCCGTGCCAGAGTTCACCAGCACCACCATGGGCACATTCATTTTGGGAATGTTGCGGCCATTGCTCACATCATACTTTTCCATAATTTCGCCGCCGCGCCCGCGCATGCTCACCACGGTGCCGCTTTTCAAAAAGCGTTCCGTCACGGAAACAGACTGGTTCAGCAGGCCGCCAGGGTTGTTGCGCAAGTCCAGCACAATGCCTTTGACATTTGCCTTTTTCTGGGCAGCGGCCAGGGCCTCGTCCAATTCATCGGTTGTTTTACTGCTGAAACGGGTTAAACGCAGCCACAGGTACCCGTCTTCATCCAAAAAGCGCGACTTGACGCTGATAAGGGGAATGGTATCACGCACAATGGTCACAGCTTCCGGCACCTTGGAATCTTTATGCAGAATAAGCAGTTCCACGGGAGAGCCCTTGGCCCCGCGAATTTTGGAAACGGCTTCCTGCAACGACATATCTTGCGTTGGCAGGCCATCAATACCCAAAATAGCATCCCCTGCTTTCAGCCCAGCTTTGTAGGCCGGGGTATCTTCAATGGGGGAAACCACAATAAGCTGGTTATTTTCCATGGAAATTTCAATGCCAATGCCAAAGAACTCGCCCTGTGTAGTTTCCTTCATTTCCTTGTAATCATTTTTATTCAGAAATGTAGAATGCGGGTCCAGGCTTTGCAACATACCTTTAATGGCACCATCCATCAGCTCGTCATTTCCCATATCACGCACGTAGGTACGCCGTACCTGATCATATGCATTGGAAAAACGCTTCATGGCGTCGTACTGATTTTCATTCTTTGCAGGGGCTGCCCAGGCAGATTGAGCCACTAAGGCAAGGCATGCCACCAATGCAATGCGAGGTAAAAGGCGCATTGATTCCTCCATGTTATACGGAATATGCTGTGGAAACTACATGTTGAGCAACTCAGAAAAACCCGCCACCGTAGCAAAAGGCGCTACCGTTGAACGAGCCACTCTTGGGGGTTAATCGCTTTTTGATGAAAACGCAATTCAAAATATATGCCCGGCCCTTCCACCACAGGATACATGCCTGCTTTGCCAACCTGTGTTCCGGCGGTAATAGAAGTGCCCACTTCCATGGGGCTTTCCTGCAAAAAGGCATACAGGCTATAATACTCCTGCCCGTGTTGCAGCACAACCACCCGGCCAAAACCGCGCAAAATATCGTTATGCACCACTGTACCAGCGGCCACGGCTTTTACCGGTTCCCCTTCAACCGTGCGCAGGCCAACCCCCCTGTAAGGGGGCGTGCTGCCGGGGGTAAACGCTTTTTCCACCCGCCCGTTCACGGGCCAGGGAATGCGCCCTTTCAGCGTTTTCAGGTCGGTTTCATAGGTTTTTACCTGAAAGTGCAGGCTTTCAATAAGCTTCATGGTGGTGGCCAATTCTTCTTCAGCATCAACCCGCTTTTCCCGCAGGCTGTCAAGCTGCTGCCCGTACCGCACCCTGGCCTGCAACAGCTTTGCCTTTTCAAGCTCTGCCGCTTGCAGGTTTTCCGCCACCTCGTCAGAAATTTTCTTGCGCCGCCCAAGCGCCTGGGCCAAATCTTCTTCCTGTTTGTCCAGCAAGGTCCGGTGCTGTTCCAGCGCACTGAACAAGGCCACAGACCATGCATGCTCCCGGTCCATGCGGGCCCAGTCATACAGCTCCCGCCCCCCGGTGCTGATGTGCCTTCCCGTAAGTTCCCACAAAAAATGGGCTGTTTCCTTCAGAGCTTTTTCCGTTTTTTCTTTTTCCAGCAAAAGCTGCTCATAGGCAACACGTTCAGTTTCATCGTGTACCACCAGGTCTTCCAGCTTTTTCTGGTAATTTTCAAGCCCTTCTTCAATGGCCAGAATGCGCGCTTCTGCGGCTGCAAGGCCTTTATCCAGGGTGCGCTCTTCGGTTGTGAGGCGTTCCAGGCTTTCCTTGCGTTGCTGCGCTCTTGCCTGCTCTTTTTCCAATGTGGCCTTCACGTCCCCAAGGCGAACAGCGCATTCCCCCTGCCCAGCTCCCCAAAACAGGGCAAGGCACACGGCCAAGGAGCACAGCACACCCCGTGCTGCCACCCTGGCAGCCAATCCCCCCCAGCACATGGGGGGCATGGCCTTGCTATTCCACGGCACGCTCAAGAAAGCCCCCCAAAGGGCATTCCTTACAGCGGGGTTTGCTTTTTGCGCAAAACTCCTTGCCTGTGCGTACAATAAGTGCATGGTATTCATTAAAAAGGGCTGTTTCCTGTGGCAAAACATCACTGAAAAAGGCTTGCAATTCATGGTAGTTTATTTTTGGTGGCACAACCCCGTGCCTGCTGCACATGCGCCTTGTGTAGGCATCTACTACAAACACCGGGCGTTGCAAGGCATACAGCAAAATACAATCTGCCGTTTCCGGGCCAATGCCGTTAATTTCCAGCAACATGGGGCGCAGGGTCTCTGTTTCCAGGTGGCGCAAAAAGGCAAGGCTGGGGTCATTTGGCGGGGAAGCCTGCCCTGCCACCCTGGCAAAAAATGCCAGAAGCGCCCGCAGACGCTGTGCTTTCATACGATAAAACCCGGAAGGAAGCAAACATGCTTCCAACTCTGGCAAAGAAAGTTCATGCATGACCAGGGGGGAAAGGGCATTTGCCTGCCGCAGCAGGCCCATGGCCTTTTCCACATTGCGCCACGCTGTGTTCTGGGTAAGCACGGCCCCCACTGCCACCTCAAAGGGCGTTTCACCCGGCCACCAGTGGCTTGGGCCAAAATGCCTGTGCATGGCAGCATAATACTGAAGCAGCATTTCGGCCTGTTGCATGACATACTCCTGTCTCTTCAATGCGTTGCTTGCCCCTTTCTTTTCTCCGCTCGGGCTTCGTGGAGATGTGCGGGCAGCAAAGCCGCCCGCACCCTCCGCCCTCGCTCCACGGCTCGCTACGCTCGCGACTGCCGTCTTTCTTGCGGTCGGGCTTCGTGGAGATGTGCGGGCAGCAAAGCCCCCCGCACCCTCCGCCCTCGCTCCACGGCTCGCTACGCTCGCGACTGCCGTCGGCTTTAGTGAAGGCTCTTGCATAACGCTAGGCAAACCTTGAGGTTAGCTCCCTTGAAAAAAAGCGAGCAAAGCCACCTCCGCCCTCGCTCCACGGCTCGCTACGCTCGCGACTGCCGTC
>NZ_KE387019.1:0-53562 GCF_000430005.1 Desulfovibrio cuneatus DSM 11391 | reverse complement strand
CCCGCACCCTCCGCCCTCGCTCCACGGCTCGCTACGCTCGCGACTGCCGTCGGCTTTAGTGAAGACTCTTGCATAAAGCTCGGTAAACCTTAATGTTAGCTCCCTTGAAAAAAAGCAAGCAACACCGCCAAGCGGAATAAATCAGCGTTTCCCTAGCTCATGAAAATAAGGGCAGCCCACTCCCCACCAACCAGACGCCGCGCAGGGGGTAGCCCAAGGCTGGTATAAGCAGCTTCCACAGCATCGGCCTGGGTCACCAGCAGGCCGGAAAGCACAAGGCAGCCGAACTGCCGTTCATGGGGCAACGGGGGAAGCAGGCCAAATGTTTCCTGGCGGGCGAGGCGGTTCACAATATTGGGTGCCATAAACTTTAAGGGTTCTGCAAGAATATTGGCCGTTATCAGGTGGTATGCACCGGAAGCCAGTTCAACACCCCCCTGGCGCAGTTGGAACTGCTGCTCAGTCAGGCCGTTAATTTCGCGGTTTTCCAGGGCGTTGATAATGGAAGGGCCGTCAATGTCTACCCCTTCCCCCACAAGGCCAAGCTTGGCAGCCCCAAGGCCCAGAATGCCAGAACCAGTGCCAAGGTCAAAAAAGCTCATACCTGGGGCAATGTGCCCTTCGGCAAACAGCAGGGAAATGGCGTCCAAACACAGGGCTGTGGTGGGGTGGTGGCCTGTGCCAAAAGCCATTTTTGGCTCAATGACAATGGGAATGCGGGTTGTTTCGGCCCGTTCTTTTTCCATCCATGGGGCCAGAACAAGAAAATGCTCTCCCCCCTGCACCGGGGTAAAAAATTCTTTCCATACTTCCACCCAGTTCAGTTCTTCCACTGTGTCTAACTGCACGAAAGCATCTGGCATTTGATGGCGCACGGTTTCTGCCAGTTCCGCACAAAACCCCTGATGGCCTGAATGCACAATGCAGCGGGCCCGGCCTTGTTCCCCCTGGCCTTCTTCCCAGCCATAGGGCACATACATGGCAAGAATGCCTTCCAGCACGTCCAGCGCTTCCGGGGCCACATCAATTCGTAACCGTGCCAATTCTGCCATCACTCTTTCTCCCAGAAAGTCATATAAAAAAAGCCCCGTGCAGGGACTATTCCATTTAAACGGTGCACAACAACACCCGTTACCAACAATGAGCAAAACAGGTGCAGGCACGCCAAAAAGCACACCTGCACCACTATAAACAGCAACATGTGCGCCAGCGTTATTCTTCCTTCATGCCATTACCCCATGGGATATTGGCCAGAACACACGCTGTTGCGCCACAAGGCACGGGGTGCCTCTTCAGATATTCTCAGCCTGAGCTTTTGTAAAAAAGCTCTAATGGGAACCGCAACCGCTGCACCCACCGCCACCAACAGAGCAACTGCTACCGCCGCCGCCAAGGGCGACTTGGGGTTCAACAGAAAAGCCCATGTAGGTAAAGTCGATGGTAACAGCTTCCACTTTTGCAAGCAGATCTTGTTCAATGCAAAACTTGTACGGTCCTTGGGTGAACACGGAATCAGCGTCGTTGGACTCATCCAGAGCCAACATCAGGCGTGGGCCGCTTCAGCCACCAGCAGAAAGATACACGCGAATGGCGCCTACCTCTTTGCCTTCAAAGTAGGCATCCAGCTCTTGCTGGGCCTTTTCAGTCAAGGTTATCATGTAAAGCCTCCAAAGTTGTTAACAGCTCAAGCAACTTCACGTTGAAATTGCTCTGGGGGTACCAAAGCACCCGCCCGTAGCACAGGGCATACAGTTGTTGCATGCGTTTACAGCACGCCACCAAACGTACCCTGAACCTTGAGAAGGTAATATCTCAAAGGTAATCTGGTTTAGGGGTAAACGCCCAAAGGGGGTTTGTCAATACATGAAGGGCGTCTTTCTCTTTTTCCCCCTCACCTTCTGGCTCTCTCTTTATTCCTGACAAATTTTTCATCAAAAGAAACATCATATAGAGGTAATTTTACCGGCAAACAACACGCTCTGTAGCGTTATTTTGCAAGCCAAACAGCCCCGGTGCCCCCCGGCTGATGAGCCGTACAACAGAGTTTTCCTCCATATGCTGCATTGACAAAGCCTGCGGCAATAGCGAAGATAGTTTTTTTCACACCTCTGCCGAACGCTATAACGTACCCGCCGGCACGGCGTAAACAAGCCAAGGAGTACTACATGACCAGAACACTGTTACTCGGCCTTACCCTTTTCATGGCACTCACTTCCAGCGCACTGGCTGCACCCCAAAAATTTGTGGTTGCCCACGACGCAACCTGGCCCCCCATGGAGTATATGGATGAAAATCGCAAAATTGTGGGGTATTCTGTTGATTATATTGATGCCGTAGCAAAAGAAGCCGGCTTTGAAGTTGAACATAAAAGCGTTGCCTGGGAAGGTATTTTTGCTGGCCTTGCCACAAAAAAATACGACATTATCTCTTCTTCCGTCACCATTACCGATGAACGCAAGAAAATTCTGGACTTCAGCAACCCGTACTATGAAGTGCGCCAGGCTCTTGTGGTGCCCAACACGATTGAAGCCAAAGGCCTTGAAGACATGAAAGGCAAGGAAGTGGGTTCCCAAATTGGCACCACAGGCTTTATGGCTGTAAAAGCAGCCCCTGGTGTGAAGTCCAAAAGCTACGATGAAATTGGCATGGCCATGGCTGCCATGGCAGCAGGCCGCATTCAGGGCGTTGTGGCAGACGATTCCACCGCAAAAAACTTTATTCTTGCCAACCCCGAATATGCCAAAAGCATGAAGCTTGCTGCCATTCTGCCCGCTGCAGAACCTGAATACTATGGCTTTGCTGTGGAAAAAGGCAACAAGCAACTGGTGGAACTGTTAAACAAAGGCATTGCTGCTGTGCAGGCAAAAGGCATTGAAGCTGAACTGCGTAAAAAGTGGATTGGCAAATAGCCAGCCCCCACCACGGGCGGTGCAGTTTACAATAGGCCAATTGAGGTTTATAGCCTTGGGGAAACGCTGATTTATTCCGTTTGGCGGCGTTACTTCACTTTTTTTGAAGCGGGGCAGGACCAAAGAGTCCAGCACCCGCCTCAAAAAAAGTTTGTGCCTTGCCAAACGAAATAACTGAGCGTTTCCCAAATGCCATTTAATCAGTGCTTTCTAACGCAGACAGTTGCCAAAAAGCACAACCCCGGTTGCTGAGGATTTTTGCCTTCTGCCAAGGCAGGCGAGTTCCGGGCGGGGCGCAGTGTATATAGACATACATAAGCGTCGCGCGGAGCGAGCCTAACGCAGGCAGAAGGCAAAAAGACCAGCAATCCAACTTTTAACGCAGCGCAAGAGCCACTACATGTCGCAGCCAGAACACCCACCGCGCATCGAAATTTCCGACGGAGCGTCCATTCCCGACCCATGGGACAAGCGCCTTATCAACGCCTGGTCCATAAGCCTGGTGGGTGCCGTTTCCTTGCTCACCTACCTGTGTGTCCGCTACCCGGACGTGTATGGCAAAATTCTTTCCCTGCTGCCGGAAGGTATTATTGTTACTTTCAAGGTAACAATCTACTCCTTTGCCGCCACAGTACCCATTGGCGTTCTTGTGGGCATCGGGCGGCTTTCCCGCAACAGGTTTATTAACCTTATTGCTTCCACTTATGTGGAAACAATTCGCGGCATTCCTTTGCTGGTGCAGCTTTTTTACATTTTCTTTTCCTTGAACCAACTGCTGCACGTTCCAGACTTTCTGGCGGCCATTATTGCCTTAAGCTTTTGCTACGGTGCCTACATGGGTGAAGTGTTCCGGGCAGGCATTAACGCCATTAACAAAGGGCAAACGGAAGCGGCCCGCTCCCTTGGGTTTACCCGCTTCCAAACCATGCGCTACATTATTCTGCCCCAGGCCTGGCGTACCATTTTGCCCCCCATTGGTAACGAATGCATTGCCATGCTCAAAGACACGTCCCTGCTTTCCGTTGTGGCCATTACAGACGTGTTTCGTATAGCCCGGGAATACGCTTCCGTATCCTACCAATATTTTGAAACGTACACAGTCATTGCCCTTGTGTATCTTATTATCACTCTCATCCTTTCCAAGTGCGTCAGCGTCATGGAAGCAAGGTTGTCCCACTATGACAAACGCTAATCCCATCATCAGCATCCGCAATGTCCACAAATTCTACGGGCAGGTGCCTGCCCTGAAAAATATCTCCATGGACATTAACCAGGGTGAAAAAGTAGTTATCATCGGGCCTTCCGGCTCTGGCAAAAGCACCTTGCTGCGCTCCATTAACCGCCTGGAAAAGGTTGACCTTGGCAGCATTATTGTAGACGGGCAAGACGTGCTCGCCCCCAAGGCAAACATTAACGCCATCCGCCAGGAACTAGGCATGGTGTTTCAAAGCTTCAACCTGTTCCCGCACATGACCGTTCTGGAAAACATTATTCTGGCCCCCACAAAACTGAAAAATGTGCCCAAGGCCGAAGCTGTGGAACATGCCATGCAACTGCTGGCCAAAGTTGACATTACGGATAAGGCCATGGTGTACCCGGTACAACTTTCCGGGGGGCAGCAGCAGCGTGTGGCCATTGCCCGCGCCCTGGCCATGAACCCCAAAATAATGCTGTTTGATGAACCCACTTCAGCCCTGGACCCGGAAACCACCGGGGAAGTGCTGGATGTTATGGTGACCCTTGCCAAAGAAGGCATGACCATGGTGGTGGTAACCCATGAAATGGGCTTTGCCCGTGAAGTGGCAGACCGCATTGCCTTTATGGACCACGGGGAACTGCTGGAAGAAGGCACCCCCAGCCACTTCTTCAACAACCCGGAACACCCTCGCTTGCAGCGCTTTTTGGAACAAATTCTGTAGGGAAATGCTGATTTATTCCGTTTGGCGACTTTTCTCCACTCGGGCTTAGTGGAGATGCACGGGCAGCAAAGCTACCCATGCCCGCAGCCCTCGCTCCACGGCTCGCTACGCTTGCGACTGCCGTCGGCTTTAGGGAATGCTCGCAACGCGCATAGGCTATTTTGAAACAGCAACGCGCATAGGCTATTTTGAAACAGCCTCGCGCGGCAGAGTTGACTCCTGCTTCAAAAAAAAGCTTGCGCACAGAGCCTGTGTCCCCAACCTTGCCAAACGAAATAACTGAGCGTTTCCCAAATACCAATTACCCAGTGCTTCCTTGGCATTTGTTGTATAACCCTTTCACTTCCCCCCCAAAAGCGCCGCGGCCTATTGGCTGTGCAGTGGGTACGGAGCATTACATGCCTGCGCAGTATAACTTGCTTGATATTGGATTTGCCGCGGCCATTGCCCTGTTCATTCTTCGTGGTGGGCTGCGCGGCATGGTAAACGAGCTTGCCGGGCTTATCGGCATTTTGCTTGGTTTTTGGGCTGCCCGCGACCACTACACCGTGGTGTTGCCTCATGTGAAAAAAGCCCTTGCCGTTTCTGAACTTGCTCAAAAAAGCATATCCTACGCCATTGTGTTTGCCCTGATACTGCTTGCGGTTTCCATTATGGCCCGCCTTGTGCGCACGTTCATGAGCATTACCTTTATTGGCTGGGCAGACCACCTGCTGGGGTGCGTTATTGGCGCGGCAAAAGGAATACTGCTGTGTTCCTTTGCCCTGGCCCTGCTCTTGTGGCTTGTGCCCACCTCCCCGTTTTTGACTGATTCGTTTTTTGCCGTGCACCTTGAAACTATCATCAAGCTGGCCAAAAACTTCCTTCCCAAATACCTCAACACCTCCGTGCAAGGAATGTTATGAGCCAAGAAACTGCTCTTGCTACCTTTCAAGAAGTTGTTCGCACCCTGCTTGGGCCGCAAGGCTGCCCGTGGGATAAAGAACAAACCCCTGCCACCCTGTGCCAGTATCTTATTGAAGAAAGCCACGAACTGGTGGCAGCCATTCGCCATGGTGGCCCGGCAGACGTGTGCGACGAACTGGGCGACGTGCTGTTCCTGCTTGTTTTTATTGCAGAACTGAGCTCTTCCAAGAACGAATTTACCCTGGATGACGCCATTCGCGGGGCTGCGGCAAAAATGATACGCCGCCACCCCCATGTGTTTGAAGGCACCACCTTTGCCACGCGCGACGAACAGCTCAAAGCCTGGGAAACCATCAAGCGGGCTGAAAAAAAGACTGAAGACGGCACCCCCACAGGGATTTTTGCCAGCCTGCCCGAAACACTGCCCAGTCTTATCAAGGCGTACAGAATCCATTCCAAAGCAGCCCGGGCCGGTTTTACGTGGGATAGCGATACCGACGTGGAACAGCAGGTGGAAGCAGAATGGCTGGAGCTTATTGAAGCGTTCCAGGGCGACGACAAAGACGCCCAGGAACATGAACTTGGCGACATTATGCTTACCCTGGTGGAACTTGGCAGACGCAAGGGCCTGAAGGCTGAAGAAGCCATGGACAAAGCAAACCAGCGCTTTTTAACCCGCTTCCAGAAAATGGAAACCCTGGCCGGGGCCAATAACCAGGAATTTACCGCCCTCAGCATGGAAGAAAAGAATGCCCTGTGGGACAAGATAAAAACCGAAGAAGCATCATAAGCCATTTCCTGCCTGCAACGACAGAACAGCACCACCAAATACGCTTATAGCAACCCTATGGGCCGTGACTTTTGCGCGGCCCATACTCCAATATGCAAGCGGCATGGAAAAAAGGAACACAGCATGAACCAAAACCCACCACAACCCCCACCAGCCCAGCCTTTACAAGGTGCCCCCCTGCTTGAAGCACTGCCCCCAAAGCAGGCCCCCCTGGCCCCCGCAGGTGGAGCACCAGCAAATACCCCGCCCCTGCCTAAACATGCACCTCCCCAGGCTGTATTTTTGTGGTTCTTTCTTGCTGTGCTGCTTTTTTCCCTTTACCTGCTGTTCACTATTTTTCAGCCGTTCCTGCACAGCATTATTCTTTCCTGCGTCTTTACCGGGCTCACCTACCCCCTGTACCTGCGCTTACTTAATATCACCAAAAAGCCCATGGTGGCTTCCCTTATTGTGCTCTTATGCCTTACCTTTCTGGTGGCTTTGCCCATAACCCTCATGATTATTGGGCTTATCCCCCAGGCAGCTTCCAGCTTTTCCGCCATTAACAACTGGTTGGCAGACAAGCACCTGGCAACCTTGTTGGACGCTTATGTGCAGCCATTGCTGCTGTGGGTGCATAACCTGTTCCCTGAACTGGACGTGCAATCACTGGATATTCAAGACAGTGTGGTGAGCGCTTCCCGCCAGACCGGGCAATTCATGCTCAATGCAGGCACGTACATTTTAAGCAACATTGCCCGCTTTCTCATTCATTTTATACTTATTCTGCTCATGATGTTTTTCCTGCTCATGGACGGTGCCGGACTGCTGAGCAAGCTGCAATACTATGCCCCGCTCAAACCCCAGCAAACAGAAGGCATTATGGACGGCATGCGCCGCATGGCAAAGGCTGTGCTGGCCGGGGGCCTTGCCATTGCCGTGTTGCAAGGTTTGGCGGGTGGCATTGCCTTTGCCATTGTGGGCTTGCCCGCCATGTTCTGGGGCTTTGTCATGGTCATTACCGCTTTTATTCCCGTGTTTGGCACAAGCCTTATCTGGATTCCAGCAGCCATTGGCCTGTATGCCACCGGGCAAACAGGCTCTGCCATTTTCATTACGGTGTGGGGCGTGGCTGTTATTGGCAGCATAGACAACTTCCTGCGGCCCGTGCTTATGCGGGGGGGGGCCAATGTGCCCCTGCTGTTTACCTTTTTGTCCATTCTTGGGGGCATCAACGTGTTCGGCATTGTGGGGCTGCTGTATGGCCCCATGATTCTTGGCCTTGCCGCCACCATGCTGGAAATATATGGGGAAGAATACCATAGTATTCTGCAAACACGCGAACACACACCAAGGGGCAAAAAGCAGCAAGCCCCACCCCCGGTGAAATAACGCCTCTAGGGAAACGCTGCTCTATTCCGTTTGGCGGCGAGCAAAGCTTACTTACGTCTCTTTCATGGCAAGAATTTTTTGTATAAATACTGACAGAGCAATTGTCCCATTTCATTCGCTCATTGCTCTCACTTCCCCAGCACCAGAGACAACGCAAAAGCGGACTTTCTTTGCAAGAGCATGCTCCCAAAGAAAATCCGCTTTTGTATTTCTACAACAATCACTGGCAGGAATGCAGAATTCTCTGCACCAACACCTACATACGCATCAACAACAGGCTTGTGAAATTATGGCCGCTTCAACTTGATAATACCACTGTTTTCCAGGGCCATGTCCATACCGGTTGGGGTCAGGGTCAGGCGGTGGCTTTCCCCGCCGCTGGCCACATCCACAGTCGTATCTGTTTCATTTAAGGCTTCAAAAGGCTGCACCGCAAGGGGCACATTATACCCTTCACTTGCCAGTGTTTTGGCAGCAACATCAAAGCTGAACTTGATGGCAGAAAGTTCCTGCACCAGCATGGCCTTGAACTCTTCCCCATTGTTGGCTTTAATCCCTTCTGCCATGTCAGGATTTGCCTGAATGGTTTCTTCCACAGCCACCACCCAGGGGCCTTGCAACTTTGCCAGGGCACCCGCCCCAAAACACACCGCAGGGAATACAAGCAGCATACACAGCGTTGTCCCCAGCAAAATTCGCATCATGTTTTTCATAGCACCATCCTTATGGTAAAACCGTATAGGTAGCCAACAGTACACCGCTTCCTCCATGCAGGAAAGCCTATTTTTCACCCCTCTTGCGCAAGGGAACAGGGGTGCAACCAGCCACGCACCCATCTCCCCGCGGGTCTGCCCCGCCCTGCAAGGTGCCATCAGGTTCACGTACAATAAGCCCGGCATGCCCCATCAGGGGGTTACAGGCCGGGGTCAGTTCCACCTCATGCCCCATTCCCCGCAGGCGCACAAGCACTTGCGGGGCAAAGTCGGCCTCCACCTTCAAAGAATCGCTCACGTCCCCCCAGGCACGCCCCAGCAGCCAGCGCGGGCGGGAAACAGCCGTTTGCGGGTTCAAGCCCCCCAGCAGCCAGCGTAACAGCACAGCGGCCTGAGTTTGCGGTTGCCCCTCCCCCCCCATGGTGCCATACACCGCCAGCCTGCCATCTGCCAGCCGGGCCATGGCAGGGTTCAGGGTGTGGAAGGGCTTTTTCCCCGGCCCAAGGGCATTGGGGTGTCCCCTGTACAAACCAAAGCCCAAGGCCCGGTTATGCCAGGTTACCCCGGTGCGTGGCAACACCACACCACTACCAAATTCATGGTAAATACTTTGAATGCAACTGGCGGCGTTGCCCCAGCGGTCTATGGCCCCAAGCCACACCGTGTCGCCCCCGGCAGGGCTTTGGCACGGCCAGGGCGCGGCCTGCGCCATGGAAATGCCTTTGGCAAGGCCTGCCATAAATTCTGGCTGCACCCAGTGCTGTACATTTTCCGCCATGTAGGCTGGGTCGCCCACACACCGGTTACGCAGAATAAACGCCGTCTTGGTGCTTTCCACAATGGCATGCACAAAGGCCGCTTCATCCTGCACATCCAGCCCTGCATGGTCCAGCAGCCACAACACCTGCCCAAGAATGAGCAGGGAAGACGTCCCCTGGGTAGGAGGCGGGCAGTTAAAAAAGGAGCCCAGCCGGTGGTTCATGCGCACAGCAGCCCCCACCGTAGCGGTGTGGCTTTGCAGGTCGTGCAGGGTCAGGGCATTTTCCGCTGCCCCAAGGTCTGCGGCAAGGTCTTCAGCCACTGCTCCGGTATAAAAGCTGGAAAGCCCTTCCAGGGCAAGGCGGTGCAGGGTGTTGCCCAGGGCTGGCAAGTGCATGCGCTGCCCAGGGGCCGGGGGGTGCCCCCCTGGCAAAAACACCTCGGCAAAGCCCGGCTGCAAGCAAAGCTGATCCTGCTTTGCCACTGTCATGGCAGCCTGGGATGCGGTTACGGTTATGCCTTGCTCCGCAAAGTCTGCCGCAGGGCCAAGCAAGCGGGCAAGGGGCTGCACCGCATGGCCTTTGTGCTGCCAGCTATGGGCAACAGCAAGGGCTGCTTCCCAGCCGGAAACCGCCCCAGCCACCGTCAGGGCCGCGTGCGGGCCACGCATAGGCAGGCTACCAAGGCCGTTGCGTGCGCAATAATCTGCCTCCACCGCATGGCCTGAACGCCCGCAGGCATCAATAAACACCGGGTCACTTGCCCCGCCTTCCAGCACAAGCCAAAAGCCGTCGCCCCCAAGGCCAGTCATATGGGGGTACAAAGCACACAGGGCAGCCGCGGCAGCCACAGTGGCTTCCACCGCGTTGCCGCCTTCCTGCAACACAGCCTGCCCCACCTGCGAAGCCTGCCAGTGCGGCGTTACCACCATGCCGGATGTTGTTTCCTGATTCATCCCCCCCCCTTAATTCCTTACTAGAAATTATTGCACTTTACTTGGGGAGGCTCTGCCTCCCCATCCCCCTCCGCCAAGGGCATAATGCCCTTGGAACCCGCATCAGCGTTCACTTTCCCGCTTTGCGGGAACGTGAACGAAAATGGGGGGTCAAGGGGAATCATTCCCCTTGCAGGGGGTTGGGGGACAGCGTCCCCCAATAAAAGTCAATAAAATTAATCATACAATGGTCTCTACTAAAGATATAAGTGCAACCTGCCTGCCCGCATCGCCGCGGCGGTGAGAATAGAAACTGGGGTGCAGGGCATAGGTGCACATATCCAGGGCGTAAATATTCTCTTCCAGCAACCCGGCCTGCACCAGTTGTGCCTTGCTCAGCGCCCACAAGTTCATGGTTTTGGTGTCACTGGCAAACCAGGGGGCAAACCTTTGGGGCCATTCTTTGGCAAAATGAACAAACTCCGCATGCCCCGGCCCAAGGCTTGGCCCGCGCACCGCCAGCAAGTCTTGCGGCTGGCAGCCATAACAAGTGCATAACCGGGCCACAGCACTTTCCATAAACCCTGCCGCATTGCCCCGCCACCCCACATGCAGGGCAGCCACAAAACGCCCGTGCCGCTCTGCCAGCAGCACAGGCTGGCAGTCTGCCGTTTTTATACACAGGGCCACCCCCCGTTCTGCCGTGGCGTGGCCATCTGCCCTGGGCAGGGGGGCAGCAAAAATTCCGTGCTGGGCTAGGTCCATGCTATGGGCAGGAAGGCACAACTCTGTGCCATGTACCTGATACAATTCTGCCCAGCGTGTTGCCCCGGCACAGGCCATAAGAGTACGCCGCCGGGCCACTGCCGCTTCCTGCAATGCGCCTGCCGCATTGTGCAATACCATGTCGCCAAACACCGCTCCGGTGAACAAACAGCGCACCCCGCCAACATGCGGGAAGCGAAACGGCAACACCCCTGTGGGAAGAGCTTTTTCGGAAGTTCCACAGGCCTGGATTTGTGCTTGCGTATGGGGGGAAATTATTGTGGTATCCATAAAAGCTCCTCTTCAGTGCATACAGCATGCATGGGCACATCCCACGCGTCATGGGGCAACTGCGGTACAAGCTGCTGGTGGAAGGCAAAACCAACGCACTGCACGCCCTGCCCCACTGCCCAGGGCAAAAACCTGTCGTAATACCCGCCGCCCATACCAAGGCGTACCCCAAGCCTGTCAAAGGCCACCCCAGGTACCACAAGGCATGTGGGCCGTAGCAGGCATGTGTTGCTATACGGGGAAAACATTGCAGGGCAATGCTCCGGCTTTGGTTCCAGCACACCAAAAGCCCCGCGTTGCAAGTCTTCCCAGCCTGCACACAAGGCAAACTCCATGTGCCCTTCTTCTTGCGGCACACAGCGGGGCAACAACACCTTGCGCCCTGCGCCCCAGGCTTCTTCCAAAAGGGCCACTGTTTCCGCTTCCCCGCGCACAGCAACGTACACGCCCACAACCTCTGCCCTGCGCCACAGGGCAGATTCCAGCAACAGGCCAGCGGCCCGCAGGGAAAGCGCGGCGCATTGTTCCGGTGCCAACATGCGGCGGCGGCGCAACATTTCCTGGCGCAGGGCAGCCTTGTGGGCAGCGTGCCGGGTTGCGTCTGGCGCAGCTATTGATACTTCTTTATTCTGCCAAGCCATAGGCACAAACTCTCCTGCCTTTATGCTTAAAAAAAACGCCAAAAGACTATTTTGGAATAGTCATCAAATATATATAGGCGAATACAAAATTCAGGATGCTCTCGCCAACAGGTCGTTATTATGGAACAAACCAATTGATGAAATTTTGTATAGCCTGTGTGTGCCGCCCCAGGCAACAATTGCATTTCCTCATATTTATGCTATGATATGTTATTCAAGGAGCATGCATGCGTACCGTTCTTTTTATTCCTTCTCTTACATGGCTAAGTGGCGGGCTGGCAACCCTGTATCGCCTGGCAGCCACACTTGCCGGGTTGGGGCACTCTGTTGCCACTACCGCCATGCGGCCCAATATACCCGGCCTGGAAGAACTGACAGCGCAAGGCATACCCTTTATGGATTTTGCCTCCTTGCAGCTTTCCCCAAACGATATTTGGCTTGTGCCGGAAAGCCACCCAAATGCCATTGCCAAAGGCGTGGAAGGGGGCGCACGCACTGTGGTGTACGTGCAAAACTGGTACTATATGTTAACAGGTCTGCCCCAAGGAGTACAGTGGGGCAACCTGCCTGTTTCCTTCCTTTCCGTTTCCCGCCCGGTAAGCTGGTTTATGCAAAAAACATTGGGCGTTAGGCCCATTGCAGAACTACCCCCCGTAATTGCCCCCTGCTTTTTTGCTGCCCCGGCGGCCCGGCCAGGGCACATTCGCATAGCCACCATGCCCCGCAAAAACCCAGCCATGGCCCGCCAAATGCGCGACGTGGCAGAAGCCTGCCTTGCCCGGCATGGGCGCATTCCTCTGGAATGGGTTACCCTGCATAACATGCCACAAGAAGCCGTAGCAACCACCCTTGCCAGTTGCCACATCTACCTTTCCACAGGATTTCCCGAAGGGTTTGGCCTGCCCCCGGCGGAAGCCATGGCCTGTGGCTGTGTGCCTGTAGGCTGCACGGGCTTTGGCGGCTGGGAATTTATGCGGCCTGTGCAGCCCGGCACCTTCACGGTTCCCTTTTTGGAAGACGTGTGCCCGGCGGTGCCCCCCTACCCCCTGCCCCTGGAACCTGCCAACGGCTTCTTTACGGCAGATGGCGACACCCTTGCCGGGGGCATGGCCCTTGCGGCGGCGGTACTTCTTGCCATGCGCCAACCCGCAGCCCACCAGGCCCTTGCCCAGGCGGGGCAGCACACCGCGTTGCGCTACACAGAACAGACACAAAAGCAGACGGTTGCCCACATTTGGGACATGCTCAAGGAGACTTCCATATGACTACCCCTTACTGGATTGGGGTCACCGATATTCACGACAAACCGGGTGCCTTCCTCTCGCTTCCTGCGCTGGTGGGGGCAACGGGCGTACTGGTGAGTGGCGACATTACCATGTTGGGCGGCAAAATGCAGGCAGAACAAGTGCTTGCCCCACTCACGGCAGGGGGCAAGCAACTTGCGGCCCTGCCGGGCAACATGGATAAAATAGTGGTGGGCCAATGGCTGGAAGAAAAAGGCTGGAGCCTGCATGGCTGCGCCCGCGAGCTGTTCCCCGGTGTTGTGGCCCTGGGGCTGGGGTATTCCCCGCCAACGCCTTTTGCCACACCGGGTGAACTGCCGGAAGACACCCTGACCACCATTTTGGAACGCGCCATGAAGCATGCCTGCACCCTGCTGGAGCAAAGCGGCGCAACTGGCCCTGTGGGGCCGCATCTGGTGCTTGTTTCCCATGCGCCACCTTTTGGAACAGCGTGCGACAGGCTGAACAACGGCACCCCTGTGGGCAGCCATGCGGTGCGGGCTTTTATTGAACGCCACCAGCCGGCCCTGTGCCTGTGCGGGCATATTCATGAAGCACGCGGGCAGGACTACCTGGGCACCACCCATGTGCTGAACCCTGGCCCCCTGGACGGGGGAGGCTATGTGCTGATACAGCAGAATGCAAGCACGGGCTTGCCCCAGGGCAGTTTGCACCGTTTTTCCTAGGGGAACAGCATAAATCAGCGTTTCCTTAGCACAGCAACAATGCATACCCCGCTGCAACGGGAAAGCATTGTCCCTTCTGGGCCAGGCGGTAACACCTGGCCCTTTTTTATACAGAAACAGCTAACACCCCTTGCAAGCATAAAAAACATGCCTACCTTTATTCATGACCACTGAATAAATGGCATTTTGGGAAACGCTCAGTTTTTCGTTTGGCAAGGCACGAGTTTTTTTGAGGCGGGCGCTGGACTCTTCGGTCCTGCCCCGCCTCAAAAAAAACGAGTAACGCTGCCAGACGGAATAAATCAGCGTTTCCCTAGTGAATACGTTACATGACTGCCATGCGCCCCCCTGCCACCCACCGGAGCGCAACGGCACCGCCTGCACAGCGCAAACGCACTTCCCATTAACCAATGGGCGTATGCCAATAGCCAGGCGGCATAGAAAAATATGAAGGGGAAATACCATTATGGACTTGCGTAAATTTACAGAAAAATCACAACAGGCTGTGGTAGACGCCCAAAGCCTTGCCGCTGATATGGGCCATCAAAGTGTTGACGTGGAACACCTGACCCTGGCCCTGCTCCGTCAGGAAGGGGGCCTTGCCCCGCGCCTGCTGGAAAAAATGGGGGTCTCCCCCAAGGCATATGATGAAGCCATTACCACAGAACTGAAAAAGCGCCCTTCCGTAAGCGGGCCGGGGGTAGATTCCAGTCAAATGGGCATTACCCAGCGCCTGAACCGCTTGCTGATGAATGCCCATGAAAGCGCCGTGCGCATGCGCGACGAATATGTGAGCGTGGAGCATATTCTGTGTGAAGTGGCAAACGAACCCGCCAGCACCGAAGTGGGCCGGGTAAACAAGGCCATGAACATTACCAAAAACCGCATGCTGGAAGCCATGAACGCAGTGCGCGGTTCCCAGCGCGTTACCAGCCAGAACCCGGAAGACACCTATGAAGCCCTGTCCAAATTTGGGCGCGACTTGGTGGAAGAAGCCCGCAAAGGCAAACTGGACCCCGTTATTGGGCGCGATGCGGAAATTCGCCGCACCGTGCGTATTCTTTCCCGCCGCACCAAGAACAACCCCGTGCTCATTGGGGAAGCGGGCGTTGGCAAAACTGCCATTGTGGAAGGGCTGGCCCACCGCATTCTCAAAGGTGACGTGCCTGAAGGGTTAAAAGACAAAATGCTCTATTCCCTGGACCTTGGCGCCCTTATTGCCGGGGCCAAATACCGCGGGGAATTTGAGGAACGCTTAAAGGCTGTGCTCAAAGAAGTTGAATCTTCCGAAGGGCGCATTATTCTGTTTATTGACGAACTGCACACCATTGTAGGGGCGGGCAAAACAGACGGGGCCATGGACGCGGGCAACCTGCTTAAACCCATGCTGGCAAGGGGTGAACTGCACTGCATTGGGGCCACCACCCTGGATGAATACCGCAAGTATATTGAAAAAGACCCGGCCCTGGAGCGCCGCTTCCAGCCATTACTGGTGGAAGAACCCAGCAAGGAAGATGCCATTTCCATTTTGCGCGGCTTAAAATCCCGGTTCGAGGTGCACCACGGCGTGCGCATTGCCGATGCCGCCATTGTGGAAGCCGTAGTACTTTCCACCCGGTATATCAGCGACAGGCAACTGCCCGATAAGGCCATTGACCTTATTGACGAAGCTGCCGCCATGATTCGTACGGAAATTGACACCCAGCCTGCCGACCTGGACGAAGCCAGCCGCAAAATCATGCAGTTGGAAATTGAACGGGAAGCCCTGCGCCGTGAAACCGATACCGCATCCAAGGAGCGCCTGGCCCGCCTGGAAAAAGAACTGGCAGACCTCAAGGAAAAAGAACATGCCCTGCGCGCCCAGTGGCAGCGGGAAAAGGGTGGCATTAACCGCCTGCGTACCCTGAAAGAGGAAATTGAAAATACGCACCGGCAAATGGAAGAAGCGGAACGCACCTACGACCTGAACAAGGCCGCAGAGCTGAAATATGGCACCCTGCAACGCCTGGAAAAAGAACTGGCAGAAGCAGAAGCCCAGGCCCAACAGGCCCAGGATGGGCCAGAGAGCGCCCGCTTGCTGAAAGAAGAAGTACAGCCGGAAGACGTGGCGGAAGTTGTGGCCCGCTGGACAGGCATTCCTGTCACCCGCATGCTGGAATCGGAACGGGAAAAACTGCTCCGCCTGCCGGAAGAATTACACCGCCGGGTTATTGGGCAAGATGAAGCGGTTGAAGCCGTTGCCGAAGCGGTGCTGCGTTCCCGCGCTGGCCTTTCAGATGAAGGCAGGCCCATTGGCTCCTTCATTTTCCTGGGCCCCACAGGCGTAGGGAAAACAGAGTTGTGCAAAACGCTGGCCGCCGCCCTGTTCGATTCGCAAGACAACATGGTGCGCCTGGACATGAGCGAGTATATGGAAAAGCATGCGGTGGCGCGCCTTATTGGGGCGCCTCCCGGCTATGTGGGCTATGATGAAGGCGGGCAACTGACTGAAGCTGTGCGCCGCAAGCCCTATTGCGTGGTGCTGTTTGATGAAATCGAAAAGGCCCACCCGGATGTGTTCAACACCCTGCTGCAAATTCTGGACGATGGCAGGCTGACAGACAACCAGGGCCGCACGGTGGATTTTCGTAACACCATCATCATTATGACGTCCAACATTGGCTCGGCCCACATGCTGGAAGGCATTACCCCGGAAGGGGAATTCAGCGAAGGCGTGCATGAAGCCGTGTTTGCCGACCTGCGCCGCCATTTCCGCCCGGAATTTTTGAACCGGGTTGATGAAACGGTACTGTTTAAACCGCTTATGCAAAAACAGATTGAGGGCATTGTAACCCTGCTTATGCAGCGCCTGGAAAAGCGCCTGGCAGAACGCAACATTACCCTGCAATTGGAAGATTCCGGCAAGGCCTTTATTGCCAATGCCGCATACGACCCCGTGTATGGTGCCCGCCCCCTGCGCCGCTACTTGCAACAGCATGTGGAAACACCCCTGGCCCGCAAACTTATTGCAGGCGAAGTGCTGGAAGGCACCACCATTGTGGTGAAGGAAGAGGAAGGCAAGCTTGTTTTGCAGTGCATTCCCAAAGCAAAAGAAGCAGAATAACGTAAAGTTCCCTTAACACACCAAAGGCCCTGCCCCGTGCAGGGCCTTTGCTTTTTTGCATAGATAAACACACTAATTTCCCACCTTTTGTATTGATATTTTGAATTAGGCAATAGTCTCCTTATTATAATATAAAAAGTAACTGTGTGAATTTCATCTGCATACGAGCATAAATTTACTTGCCCAGCCCTTTTTGGGAAAATTTGTTTTAACCAACCATGAAAATTTACTATATTTTTGTGGCTTGATTTGCTATATTTCATGCACAATATTTCAACGTGCAAGCAAAATGGTTGCCTGTGCGGTTGTGCCACTTATGCCCTGAAGGCGTGTACTGCCACGCTTCAGGAAATACTGCGGGAAATATCATGGGGTATTTCCTGGCTGCCTGGCGCAAACACGCGCGTTACGCACACAGAGACAAGGAGGCTAGAAGATGCGATTTGCCGTAGGTCTCGCAAAGGACAATGTGGAAGAACGCCTGGAAGCGCACGGGTTAAGCCGCCGCGACTTCCTGAAATACTGCGGTGTGGTTGCCGCAGCCATGGGGCTTGGCCCTTCCTTTGCCCCTGAAATCGCCCGTGCCCTCACAACGGGCAGGCGCACTACTGTTGTGTATTTGCATAATGCTGAATGTACTGGCTGTACGGAAGCTTTGCTGCGTACCTCCGACCCGTTCCTTGATGTTCTTCTGTTTGATGCCATTTCTCTGGAATACCAGGAAACCATCATGGCTGCCGCAGGCCACGCCGCTGAAGAAGTACTGCACAAGGCCATTGCAGACCCCAACGGGTTTGTATGCATTGTGGAAGGGGCCATTCCCACCGCCCAAAAAGGCATTTTTGGTAAAGTGGGCAACCGCACCATGCTGGAAATTAACAACGAAGTGCTGAACCACGCCAACTGTAAGGCTGTTATTTCCTACGGAACATGCGCCGCTTTTGGTGGCGTGCAGGCTGCAAAGCCAAACCCCACGGAAGCGAAAGGCATTTTACAGGTATTCCCCAAGCTTGCCCCCAAAACCATCAACATTCCTGGCTGCCCCCCCAACCCCATCAACCTTGTGGGCACCATTGTTTACTACCTGCAAAACAACGGCGCAATTCCCAAGCTGGACGACAAGAACCGACCAGAACTGTTTTATGGACAATCGGTACATGAACTGTGCGAACGGTTGCCCCACTTTGAGGCGGGTGAATTCGCGGAATCCTTTAATTCCGAAGAAGCCCGCAAAGGCTGGTGCCTGTATAACCTTGGTTGCAAAGGCCCCATGACCTACAACAACTGCCCCAAAGTGAAGTTTAACGGCACAAGCTGGCCTGTGGCTGCCGGGCACCCCTGCATTGGTTGCAGTGAACCCGACTTCTGGGACCAAATGTCCCCGTTCTACGGCTAAGGTGTTGCACCCCTGAAATGCTCTGTAAAGAGCATGCAGCAACCCCTGCCATGAAGCAGGGCAAGCAGTAACTACTGCCGCCTGCTTCAAGCGTTCACTGTGCCACGTTCCGTTTGCACATTATACTACCAGGAGGAAAGCCCTATGGCAGCGTCCAATACGCCGGCGATGAGCAATTTCACCGGCCCCATAGTAATAGATCCCCTCACCCGGCTTGAAGGCCACTTGCGCATTGAAGTTGAGGTGGAAAACGGCAAGGTAAAAAATGCCTATAGCTGCGGCACCCTGTTCCGTGGTCTTGAAAATATTCTTGTGGGCCGCGACCCGCGCGACGCCCAGCACATTACCCAGCGTGCCTGCGGCGTGTGTACCTACACCCACGCCCTGGCTTCGACCCGTGCAGTAGATAATGCCGTGAAAGTGCAACTGCCCCCCCTGGCTGTGAGCATTCGCAACCTGGTGCTGGCCGCCCACTTCATGCACGACCACATGGTGCACTTTTACCACCTGCACGCCCTTGATTTTGTAAACGTGGCCAATGCCCTGAATGCCAAGCCTGCTGCGGCAGCCAAGCTTTTGGCCATGCGCCCCAACAACACCACTTCCGAAGCCGAAATTACCAAAAAAATGGAAGCGGTGCAGGCCCGCCTGAAAAAGTTTATAGGAAGCGGGCAAATTGGCCCCTTCACCAACGCCATGTTCCTGGGCGAACCGCACCCTGCCTACCGCCTCACCCCAGAGCTTGACCTTATTGGTACTGCCCACTACCTGGACGCACTGCACATGCAGGTAAAAGCTTCCCGCGCTGTGGCAGCCTTTGGCGGCAAGCACCCGCACCCGCAATTCACCATTGTAGGGGGCGTAACCAGCTATGAATCCCTTACCCCAGCTCGTATCAAGGAATTCACCGACCTGGTAACGGAAACAATAGCGTTTATTAACAACGTCTACATTCCCGACCTGCTGACCTTTGCAGGAGAATATAAAGATGTAGCTACCTACGGTGGCACCACTAACTTTCTTGCCGCCGGTGAATTCTGCAAAGACCCCAACGACATGACCACAGGCTTTTACAAGCCCGGTGTTATTCGTAACCGCGACCTGAAAAAAGTGGAACCCTACGACCAGAAGAAAGTGGCAGAACACGTGCGCCATAGCTGGTATAAAGGGGCAGAGGCATTGCACCCCTCCGTGGGTGTTACAGACCCAGCCTTTACCGACCTGCACGGCGACGACCGCTACTCCTGGTCCAAGGCCCCCCGCTACGATACCCTTTCCATGGAAACAGGCCCCCTGGCCACCGTGCTGGTAAACTATGCACAGGGGCACAAGGAAATCGTGAGCAACGTCAATGCCGTACTCAAAACACTGGGCGTTGGGCCAGAGGCGTTGTTCTCTACCCTTGGGCGCACAGCAGCACGCGGTATTGAAACCATGACCATTGCCAACCAGCTGCTTGGCTGGATTGATGAATACAAAGGGGCCATTGCTAAAGAAGGCAGCAAGGCTGTTATTAACGTACCCTGGGAAATGCCCAATGAAGCTGAAGGCGTTGGCTACGTGAATGCCCCCCGTGGTATGCTGAGCCACTGGATTCGTATTGAAAACAAAAAGATTGCCAACTTCCAGCTTGTGGTGCCCACCACCTGGAACATTGCCCCCCGGTGTGCCAATGGCTACCTTGGGCCAGTGGAAGAAGCGCTTATTGGCACACCCGTTGCCGACCCCAAGCGCCCCGTGGAAATCTTGCGTACAGTACACTCCTTTGACCCATGCCTTGCCTGTGCCATTCACGTTATCGACCCGGTAACCAACGAACGCCGCGAGTTCAAGGTACTGTAGCAAGCACTCTCTCTGTTTATGTAACAACAAAAGCCGCCCCATGGGGCGGCTTTTGTTGTATACGGTCACATTCATTCAATACACCACCTGGCTTTTCAGGATACTCCTTGAGGATTACGCAGGGTTGCTCCTGTGCTCTTTGCAAACACTCCCTCAAGGTGCCGTTATGACCCAATGGTTGCACACGTTCATGGCCCCGGCCTTTCCAGCCCTGGCCCTGGCTCATTTTTTGGCCCTTCTCAGCCCTGGGCCAGACTTTTTCCTTATCGTGGGGCACGCAGTGCGCAACCGCTTGCCCGGTGCCCTGTTAATTTGCCTGGGCATAGCTCTTGGCAATGCCCTCTATATTGTCCTGGCTATTGCTGGGTGGTCTGCCATAAAAGAACACCCAGCCATATACCTGGGCTTTGAACTGGCAGGCGTTGTTTACCTGCTGTGGGTTGGGGGGCGGCTTTTACGCGCGGCCAAAGCCCCTTTTAATTTGCAAACAGAATCAGCCAGGGCGTTGCCCCCCCTGCCCCAACTGGGCCTTGGGCTGGCTTCTGCCTTACTGAACCCCAAAAATGCGGTATTTTATCTCAGCCTCATGGCAGTGATTATGGGCCCGGAAACTACCATTACCCAACACGTGTTTGCCGGGGTGTGGATGGCAACTGTTGTGTTTGTGTGGGATGCAGGCGTTGCCGCATGCATTGCCCTGCCCCGCGTGCAACGGCTTGTGTGCCGGTTCATTCCCGCCATTGAAGGGCTGGCAGGCCTAATGCTGCTCGCCATTGCCTTGGCCCTGCTGTGGCGCAGGGTGGGGTAGCGAAAGGGTACGGAGGAATGTTGTTTGGCAGCGGGAACCCGCTTCATTCACTCGCATGTTAATGCGTTGAGCCAGCACATGGTGGTGCCGCATGACTTGTACATACCCACACCAGCCACGGGGCAACCCCCATTGCCAGCACGATGAATGCCCATAAATTGCCTGTTGTTATATCATATTGCTTCAAAAGCGTCAGCATGCTTTGCCCCATAAACCAGCCAAACACGCATTCAAAGGTAATGGTTAACCCCACCCACAACAAACCTATTCCCACGGCATGCCACCTGCTGCGCAAAGTAAGCCTGGGGAGGAACACGAAAGTCACGGCAAAAATATACACAATAAAAAACACCCCGCTTACAGGCAAAGCATATACGCCCAAGCGGGGCAACAAAACTAATTCCCGAAACATACCATTACCAATGGCAAAGGGAATGAATGACAACCAGAAGAGAATAGCAGACACGATTTGTTTCATAGCAGCGCTGTTGTTTCCTTTATTAAAAAATGATTGTCCTTGAAGGTTTCTATTACAAGAACCACACTGTGCAATGGTCTCAAGTTAATCGAAAAATAAGGCCTTACACAGAAGGTTACCCCAAAAAATAGGCACTTACAGGTTATTCCTGTAAGTGCCTTCAAATTTTCATGGAGCCAACTGGGAGAATTGAACTCCCGACCTACTGATTACGAATCAGTTGCTCTACCATCTGAGCTAAGTTGGCCCACACGTTTACAACGTGTTCCATGCGTTTACTGGAATCTGCAAAAGTTGGCAAGTGCAAAAATGCGTTGAGTGAGGCAAGTGCATGAGTAATAGCGCACACAAAACGCCCTTGACTCAGCCTGCCCCCAACGGAGAGGTAAACAAAACAAGAAACCACAAGTTCAGGCGGCGGAACGCCGCAAAACCCGCAATGTTCCTACTTCTTCTCAATCATCTGCACAACACTCAGCCCCCCCTACTCCACTGTTTCCACAACCTTTATGCTGTGCCAGCCCCGCCGCTTAAAGCGCAGGTAAGCCCCGCCTGAAAAGAACATGACGTAGGCAGTAAAGCACACCCAATAGCCGTGCAGGGTTATCACCTCAAAATATTTCATGGTATACACGGGCACCAGCAGAACTCCCACCATACCTCCAATAATCAGCATCATCAGGCCAAAGGTGTCGCCAGCGCCTTTCAGCGCCCCGGAAAAAATAATGCCGCTGGCATCCACAAGGCTGTACAGGGCAATGTAATACAACAGCACCGTGCCCACATCAGTGAGGGCAGCAACTTCTTCCGGCTGCATATCCCCCGGAATGAACAGGCCAATAAGCCAACCGGGAAACAGTACAAACAGCACACACCAGGGAATCATGTAGGCAAAGCCAAGGTGCAGGGTGTTGTAGGTATAGCGTTCCGCCTGCAACGGCTTGCCACTTCCCATGCTTTGCCCCACCAGGGCGGAAATAGCCATGTTCAACCCCAGCATGGGGGTAAACACCAAGCTGTTAATGGAAAAAGCAATATTACTTGCGGCCAGGGGGGTGCGCCCAAGGTTGCCAATTTCAAACACAAACCAGGTAACAGCCATAAGCTCAATAAACAGGTTCACCCCGCTGGGCAGGCCGTAACGGAGCAGCCGCCGGAACATAGGCCATTCCAGCCGCCAGGAAGAAAGCACGGCGTATTCCTGCTCATGCTCTTTGGTAAACACAAAAACCGCAAGAATGGCGGTACATAAAAACCAGCCAAAGGAAGTGGCCAGCCCTGCCCCCACCACACCCATGGCAGGCAAACCAAGCCCGCCAAAAATAAGCAGGTAGTCCAGGGGCACGTTCACCACCGCAGCCACCACGTTGGCCAGCATCACAATGCGGTTTTGCCCGCGCCCGGAAAAAAAGGCCCCCACGGCGCTATTCAGCAAGGCAAACCCGGAACCCACTGTGAGAACGCGAAAATAATCCACTTCCAGGACCTGAATGGCCGGGTCGTGCCCGCCAAGGGCAAACAGGGGTTCTGCCACCCACCACATGGCCGCTGAAATAAGGGCCCCGGCAACGGCGCTCCAAATGCCTTGCCATAAGGCACACCCTACCCGGTGTGGGGCGGAAGAGCCCACGTACTGGGCAATAAGCACCGTGGCATAGCCACAAATGCCCATAAGGAACAGCATAAGGGTAAGGGATACCAAGGCAGCAGGCAGGGCCGCGGCAATGGCATCAACAGAGTAATGGGCCAGGAACAGCCTGTCGGTAAATTGCATTACGGTGGAAGAACCCATGCTGGCAACCAGCGGCAACCCTACCCGTAATATTTCGGCATAGCCCTGTGGGCCGTAGTACCGTTTCTTGAATGAAGCAAGGAAAGACATACAAAAACCTTGGTAATTGGTTCCAGAACCTGACTGTGAGCCAGGCGGTGAACCAGGCAAAGCAGGAAAATGATATTGCATCATACTCCAGGGGCCAGCCAAGGTCAAACCCGGCAGAAAAATAAAATCAGTTCAGGGGGGTAGGCTACAATCGTCGGCTACCGTGCTCTTGTGCGTTGTGCCCTGCTTCCCTTTCTGCTATGCTTTGGCTCCACGTTTTTACCGTACCCTGCCGCCTGTTCCGTTGCTCTCCCTGCATACCTCTTACCCCCCAGAAGAATCCCCATGGCCTCTGATTTTGTTCACCTCCATTGTCATACCGAATACAGCCTGCTTGACGGGGCCATCCGCATTAGTGATTTGTGCACCAAAGCCAAAGATTTTGGTATGCCTGCCGTTGCCATTACCGACCACGGCAACCTTTACGGTGCCCTTACCTTTTATCTTGCCGCCAAAAAGGTAGGCATTAAGCCCATTATTGGGTGTGAAGTGTACGTGTGCCCGGACCACAGGGAAAAAACCGCGGAACGGGGCAAGGAACGTTACCACCTTGTGCTGCTGGCCCAAAACCTTGCGGGCTACCACAACCTGTGCAAGCTTGTTTCCCACGGGGCGCTGCACGGTTTTTACACCCGCCCACGGGTAGACAAAGAACTGCTGCGCCAGCATTCCGAAGGGATTATTGCCCTTTCCGCCTGCCTTGCCGGGGAAGTGCCCCGCAAAGCCCTGCGTGAAGGGTTTGAGGCTGGCCTGGCCGTGGCCAAAGAATATGCTGAAATTTTCCCGGACCGCTTTTTTCTGGAAATACAGGAAAACGGCCTGCACGAACAAACCCTTGCCAACGGGCACCTGCTGGAAATTGCCAAGCAGGCAAACCTGCCCCTGGTGGCCACCAACGACTGCCACTACCTGAACAAAACCGACGTGGAAGCCCACGACGTGCTGCTGTGCATTCAAACCCAGGCCAAAGTAACAGACGAAAAGCGTATGCGCTTTGAAACCAAAGAGCTGTACTACAAAAGCCCGGAAGAAATGCAGGCAGACTTTGCCCATGTGCCGGAAGCCCTGGAAAATGCCGGGCGCATTGCAGACATGTGCGAAGACTACAACTTCGACTTTAAAACCTACCACTTCCCTATTTATGAACTGCCAGAAGGCATGACCCTGGAAACAGAGTTCCGCTCCCTTGCCGAAAAAGGGCTGGAACGCCGCCTGGAAACGTTGCCTTACAAGGTAGACAGCGAACTGTACCGCAAGCGGTTGCAATATGAACTGGACGTTATTTGCGAAATGCAGTTCCCCGGCTACTTCCTTATTGTGCAGGACTTCATCAACTGGGCCAAGAACAACGGCGTACCTGTGGGGCCGGGGCGTGGTTCTGCCGCGGGTTCCCTTGTGGCCTACGCCTTACGCATTACCAACCTCGACCCCATTCCTTACAACCTGCTGTTTGAACGCTTCCTGAACAATGAGCGCGTCAGCATGCCCGACATTGACGTGGACTTTTGCGAAGACAACCGCCAGCGCGTTATTGAATATGTGGGGCAAAAATACGGGGCCGATTCTGTAGCCCAAATCACCACCTTTGGTAAGATGATGGCCAAAGGCGTGGTGCGTGACGTGGGCCGCACCCTGGGCATGAGTTTTCAGGAAACAGACCGCATTGCCAAGCTTATTCCGGCAGACGTGAAAATGACCATCCGCAAGGCCATGGACATGGAACCGGACCTCATGGCCCTGTATACCGCCGACCCCCTCATTCGCAAGCTGCTGGATACGTCCATGCGCCTGGAAGGGCTTTCACGCCACGCTTCCATTCACGCCGCAGGGCTGGTTATTTCCGACAAGCCCATGATGGAGTACCTGCCGCTGTACCGGGGCAAACGGGAAAACGATATTGTTACCCAGTTTGATATGAAAATGGTGGAAAAGGTCGGGCTGGTAAAGTTCGACTTTTTGGGCCTGCGTAACATGACAGTTATTAGCGATGCCTTAAACAACATTGCCTTGCAAGGCAAAACCCCGCCAGACCTGGACCGCCTGCCCCTGGACGATGTAGACACCTACAAGCTGTACTCCAGCGGGGAAACAGACGGCATTTTCCAGGTGGAAAGTTCCGGTATGCGCCAGTATTTACGCATGCTGCGCCCCACCGTGTTTGAAGACATCATCGCCATGCTGGCCCTGTACCGCCCGGGGCCGCTGAAATCGGGCATGGTGCTGGAATTCATCAAGCGCAAGCACGGGCAAATTGAGGTAAGCTACCCCCTGCCCAGCCTGGAAAACTGCCTGAAGGATACCTACGGCGTTATTGTGTACCAGGAACAGGTTATGCAAATTGCCCAGATTGTAGCAGGCTATACCCTGGGCGGGGCCGACCTGTTGCGCCGGGCCATGGGGAAAAAAGACCCCGAAGCCATGGCCAAGGAGCGTTCCAAGTTTGTAGAAGGCGCGGTGGAGCGCAACGTAGACCTGGATAAGGCCAATGAAATTTTTGACCTTATGGAAAAATTTGCGGAGTACGGGTTCAACAAATCCCACTCCGCAGCCTATGCCCTTATTTCCTACCAAACGGCCTTTCTCAAAACCCACTTCAAAACCGAATTCATGGCCGCCCTGCTTTCTTCTGAAATGGGCGACCACGACAAGCTGCTGAAGTACATTGCTGCCTGCAAAGATATGGACATTCCTGTAGAAGCTCCTACGGTGCAAAAAAGCCACTGGAAGTTCACCGTGCAGAATGGCGCCATTATTTACGGCCTGGGCGGCGTGAAAAACGTAGGATTTGAAGGTGTGCGCGACATTATGAACGCCGTGGAAGAAGGGGGCCCCTTTACTTCCCTGCTGGATTTGTGCTGCCGGGTGAACCTGCGCAAGGTGACCAAGCGGGTGCTGGAAAGCCTTATCAAGGCGGGGGCATGCGACTGCTTTGGCGTGAGCCGCGCAGGGCTGTTAGCTGCCTTGGAAACAGTGGTCTTAAAAGCGCAGAAAAAAGCCAAGGACAAAGACTCCAACCAGATTTCCCTGTTCAGCATGGTGCCGGAACAGGAAATGCCCTGCAACCCCGGCATTGGGTTTGACTGCCCGGAGCAGACCATGCCGGAATGGGGAAGCGAGCTTATTTCCCGGTTTGAAAAAGAAGCCCTTGGATTCTTTTTCCGCAACCACCCCCTGCTGCCCTTCCGCCGGGAAATGCGCCGCATTGGCCTTAGCCCGCTGGAAGACTGCCGGGAAATGAACCCGGAGCAGGAATTCAAAAGCGCCATACTCATTACCGGAAAGCGCTATTTTATGGACAAACGCAACCGCAAGTGGGCGCTGTTGCAGGTGGAAGACCTCACGGCCTCGGGCACGCTGTTCTGCTTTAGCGACGCCTATGAAAAATACGCTGAACTCATTGAATCTGACTTTCCCTTGTATATTGAAGGAAAACTCAGCCGGGCGCGTGAAGACGAGCAAATGGACACCCCGGAAGGAGAAGACCCACCGCCCAGGGAAATAAAGCTGACGTGCGACAAGCTGACACCGCTGAGCGAAGCCTGCGCTGCCAACGCTTCCCCCCTGTGTGTTTCCCTTGCGGCACAAGAAGCCAGCCCGGAAGAGCTGGAAGAGCAGATTGCTGAACTACAAGAAGTGCTGCAACAGTTCAAGGGCAACGTGCCTGTGCAGCTTATGCTGCAACTGCCGCAAGCATGGTGCCTGATGGAGCTTTCCCCGCGCTACACCGTTACCCCTGGCCCAGACCTGGACCAGGCCCTTGCCAAGGTGTGTGGCAGGGCATAGGGGTGCCCTGCCAGGGGGTGGCACACTTGCAGTATAAGAAAAATACAAGTTTTTTTACCCCTCGTCTTTTTATGGAAATGTTTTGAAAAATGAGATAAGGTCACCTGCTTGGTAGGGCACAGGAGCAGATCTAATGAGCACAGGCTTTCCATGCATGCTGTACCCCAAAACAAATGCACCAGCCCTTTCGCTGGCACACAGTGCCATGAGCCAAGTTCCTTTTGGGGCAGGGCACAAAGCGAAAGTAGAACAAAAAATTACATACGGACACACGTCCAACGCTGCCCAGGAACGCAAAACACGCCGTGTTTTGCCACGGGTACACAGTTAGCCGTCTGCACAGGCGCGCGGGCGTAACTTCAGGATGAGGCGCAAGACACCATGTCGAAAATAATGGATTCGTTATTAGGAATGTTCTCCAGCGATCTGGCCATTGACCTTGGCACCGCCAACACATGCGTTTATGTTAAGGGACAGGGCATTGTGTTGCGCGAACCTTCCGTGGTCGCTGTTAAAAAAGATTCACGTGGCAACACCCAGGTGCTTGCCGTTGGGCATGACGCCAAGCGCATGCTGGGGCGTACGCCCGGCAACATTCAGGCCATTCGCCCCATGAAAGATGGGGTTATTGCCGACTTTGAAGTAACTGAGGCCATGCTGCGCCACTTTATTTCCAAGGTACACAATTCGCGGCGGCTTGTGCGCCCGCGCATCATGATTTGCGTGCCCACCGGCATTACCCAGGTGGAAAAGCGCGCAGTCAAAGAATCTGCCCAAAGCGCAGGTGCGCGTGAAGTGTACCTGATTGAAGAACCCATGGCCGCGGCCATTGGGGCCAACCTGCCCATTCAGGAACCTACTTCCAACATGGTGGTAGACATTGGCGGCGGCACCACAGAAGTGGCTGTTATCTCCCTTTCGGGTATTGTATACTCCAAGTCTGTGCGCGTTGGTGGCGACAAAATGGATGAAGCCATTATGACGCACGTAAAACGCAAGTATAACATGCTCATTGGTGAATCTTCCGCTGAAGAAATCAAAATGACCATTGCTTCGGCCTACCCCATGCAGCCAGAGCAGGAAATGGAAGTAAAAGGGCGCGACCTGGTAACAGGCATTCCCCAAAATATTATCATTACCTCTGAAGAAGTGCGCAAAGCCATTTCCGAGCAGGTAGACGCCATTGTGCTGGCGGTGCGCGTAGCGCTGGAACAAACTCCGCCTGAACTGGCGGCTGATATTGTGGACCGCGGCATTGTACTGACAGGCGGCGGTGCCCTGCTCAAAGGGCTGGACCAGCTCCTGCGCGAGGAAACTTCACTTCCCATTACCGTGGTGGAAGACCCGCTTTCCACAGTGGTTGTTGGTACTGGCAGAGCGCTGGACAACATCCATATTTTGAAGGAGGTGTGCGTAGATTAACACGCCCACTGCCAACCGCTTTACTGCGGTTCTCATCTTTACATTTTTCTGCTACCTCGGCCTTTTCGCCTGGAACGCACGCACAGGATACCTGGATACCCTGGCGGAGCGTTCCGGGCTTGAAATCGTTTCCCTGGCCCTTTCCCCTGTGGTTTTTACCAAAGATCTGGTGAAAGGCTGGTGGACACGCTACCTGGCCCTTGTGGATATTGCCGAAGAAAATAATCGCCTGCGAGATGAATTGAAAAAAGCAGAGCGGCTCATTACCCTTACCCTGGAAGAACGCACAGAACTGGCCCGGCTGCAAAAATTGTTGCAAATGGACGCCCTGCATGAAGTGAACGGTTCCGGGGCGCGGGTAATTGCCATGCGCTTTGGCCCCCAGGCCGTGCTCAACACCATCACTATTAACAAAGGCCTGGCCGATGGAGCCATTGCAGGCACCCCTGTTATTGCCCCTGGCGGCGTGGTAGGGCGCATACACCGTGCCGCACCCCATGCTGCTACGGTACTGCTGCTTAATGACCCCGGCTTCCGCCTTGGGGTACTTAGCCAGGAAACACGCACCCCAGGCATTGTGCGCGGCGTGGCTGGCAACCCGGACCTTTTGGAAGTGACCTATGTGGCCCAGAATGCTAAAATAGTAGAAGGTGAACTGCTCATAACCGCTGGCCTTGACGGTGGCTTCCCCAAAGGCATTCCTGTGGGGGTGGTTACCGCCGTACAGCCGGGGCATGAAACGCTATTTTTGCAGGTGCATGCAAAGCCCGTTGTTTCCTTTGACCACCTAGAAGAGGTGGTGGTGCTGCACCCAGGTGATGGCCTGCCGCCCCTTGTGGCACCTGCCAACCCCACAAATGCATTGGGCGCTACCAATGCCACTGCCACAGCTCCAATGGCAGGCACTTTCAATGCCACAAGCACAAAGCCAGGCACAGCCAATGCTGTGGTTGCCAATGGCACGGGGCAAGACTCCCGCATGGAAAGGCCAAGGCGTGAAAACCAAAACGCCACCACGGGTTCTGCAAGAACACCGCGTCGCACCCAGTCCCCCCCTGCCCCCCAGGGCAGAGTTACCCCATAAGGCACCCTGGCAACACCCTTCCCGAGAGCCTGAACCGGACTTTTCCCTGCGACTTCCTGGCCACAAGCATTGTTTTTCCATAAAAAAACCATTGCAAAATAGTCGTTACGCGACTTGCCACAAGCAAGACGCTCCCAAAGGCACGAATAAGAACAATCCATTTTTTCTGTACAATGAGTGTTTTTTGTGACTTAGCCATGTTCTCCACTGCCCAGGGAGAGAGGGAACATGACGGAAAAAGCACGCAAAGCGCAGTTTTGCAATGGTCATTAAAGGGCTGGCATGAATATTTGGCTTTTCATCTGGTGGTGCCTGTATGTGCTGTGCGCCATGGTGTTACAGCAACAAGTGCCTGGGCTGGACGCTCTGGCGCCTGGCTTTTTACTGGCCTTGCAGCAGGGCAAGCCGTGGCAAACGGCCTGGCTGTTCCTTGTGTTTTGCATCATTCAGGAAGGGGCAGGAAGCCTTATGTTTGGCACTGCCATGCTGTGGTATGGCGGCACCATATTGCTGTTTCACCTTAGTGCCAAGCTGTTCGTAGCAGATAACCTACTGTTTGTTATGATGCTTTCCGCAAGCATGGGGCTGTACCATATTTTTCTCACCTGGCTTATGTGTAGCGTGCAAGACATTGCCATAAGCTACATGGAACTTGTCGAACAAGGCATCCAACATTCCGTGACTATCCCTCTCATCTGGGGCCTGGCCTACCTGCTGCGCCCCGCCGCCATGCGCCATGTCAATTGAAGTAAAAACCGAAGTTTCCCCCACTCCGCGAAGCGGCCTGTATATTCTGTATGGGCTAGTGGTATTCCTGTTCCTGCTTTTTGTGCTGCGTTTTTGGTACCTGCAACTGCTCAAGGGTGAAGAATTTTCCCGCCAGGCATTTGCCAACCGTACCCGCACCCAGCAGATATACGCCACCAGAGGTATCATTCTGGATTTGCACGGCAAATTGCTGGCGGAAAACCGCGCCGCCTACTGCATTGCCATAACGCGCGAAGACTGCCCAGACATTCCCGCCACCCTGGCCCAGGTAAGCCAATGGACAAACGTTCCCCTGGAAGCCTTGCAGGCCAAGTTCCAGCAAGATAAAAAAGACGTGCAGCCCTTTGAACCGCAACTGCTCACCACCGATATTCCCTTTGAGCAGGTTATTGCCATTGAAAAGGAACTGTACCACTGGCCGGGGCTTTCCATTGTTACCCGCCAGCGTCGCTTTTACCCGGACGGTCCCCTGTTTGCCCACATTCTTGGCTATGTGGCTGAGGCAAACTCTTCGGAAATTAACGCCGACAAGCACATTGCCCTGGGCGACCGCATAGGCAAGCTGGGGCTGGAGCTGACCCTGGAAGACCGCCTGCGCGGCACCAAAGGCAAAAATATCATCGAGGTGGACGCCCTGGGCAGGCAACTTGGCAAAATCCAGGAAGAGCCTCCCATAGCGGGGGAAAACATTACCCTTTCCCTGGATGCGGAACTGCAAAAAGCCGCCACGGAAGCGCTGGGCAATGAAGCCGGAGCCGTTATCATTATGGAGCCAGCAACTGGCAAACTTCGTGCCCTGGTAAGCCAGCCTGCCTTTGACAACAACCTGTTTACAGCCAAGCTTTCGGCCAAAGACTGGGCAACCCTGCGCGAAGACCCCCGCCACCCCATGCAGAACCGCTCCATTCAAAGCGTCTACCCCCCCGGCTCTGTATGGAAGCTCATGATGGCAGGCCTTTTTCTGGAGCAAAAAATCAACCCCAGCACCACAGTATTCTGCTCTGGCAGCGTCTCCCTGGGCAACCGCGTGTTCCGCTGCTGGAAGCAGGGGGGGCACGGCACGGTGGACATGCTGCGCTCCCTGGTGGAATCGTGCGACGTGTATTATTACGAAATGGGCCTGAAGATAGGCATTGATAATATTGAACGTTTTGCCAAGGCCTGTGGCTTTGGCAGCCCCACAGGGGTTGATTTGCCCCATGAACGCTCCGGCCTTGTGCCCGGCAAAGCCTGGAAACTGGCCAGCCGCCTGAAAGAAGCTTGGCAACGCGGGGAAACCCTCAACGTTTCCATTGGCCAGGGGTTTACCCTGGTTACTCCCATTCAAATGGCTTCCTTCATGAGCGCTTTGCTCAATGAAGGAAAACTGGTCAAACCCAGCCTGCTGGAAGATGAGGCAATGGACGTGCGCGGGGTTATCCCCATTCCCCAGGCACACCGCGACCTGATTTTGGAAGGCATGCGCATTACGGCGGAAACTGGCACTGCACGGGTTATTCGGCGTACGGATGCTGTAATGGGCGGCAAAACAGGAACCGCACAGGTTGTGCGCATTGGCGACCGGCGGCTGAAGAAAGAAGAGATGGCCTACTACCACCGCGACCATGCCTGGCTTGCTTCTTACGGAAAGAAAGATGGAAAAACCTATGTGGTGGTGGTCATGGTGGAACACGGCGGTGGGGGCAGCTCCACGGCTGGCCCGGTGGCTGCCACAGTGTACCGTGCCTTGTTTGGTCCGCCCCCAGGCTACGTGGCCCCATCCAAAAAAGAAGAGACTCCCGAAGGGGCACAACAACCTGCCCCACCTGCCCAGCGTGATGCCAGCCTGAAAAAACAAAGGCCATTGCCTGGCAACCAGGATGCAGGTGAACACTTATGAGCGCTATGGACAGACGCCTTATTGCCCATGCAAACTGGGGGCTTGTAGGGTGTACCCTATTGCTGTTCACCGTGGGCATTGTGAACCTTTATTCCGCCAGTAGCGTGCGCACCGAAGACGGCTACCAAATTCTTCCTTTTTTTGAAAAGCAGATTATTTGGGCTTTTGCCGGGCTTACCTGCATGCTGGTGTGCGCGAGTTTTGACTACCGTCATATTAAAACGCTTGCTTTGCCCTTTTTCCTTATTTCCGTTGTGTTGCTTGCCCTGGTTCCCCCGTTTGGCGTTGTGGTAAACAATGCCAAGCGCTGGCTTTCCTTTGGTTTTTTCAACCTGCAACCCAGTGAAATTGCCAAAATCAGCGTTTTGCTGATGGCTGCGGTAATGCTTTCTAAGCATTCCAAACCACTGGGGTGGGGCTCTTTTATTAGCATTTTACTTATTTGCAGCGTTCCTTGCATGCTCATTCTTAGCCAGCCCGACCTTGGCACAACGCTGAACCTGCTCCTGCTGGTGGGGGGTATGATTTTGTTTACAGGCATCCGCATGTCTGTGTTCATTCCCTGCCTCATAGGGTTTCCAATTCTTGCTTACATCGGGTGGTTTACCCTGCTGGACTACCAGAAGGAACGGGTATATTCTTTCATTAATCCGGCCAAAGCTTCGGCAAAGGCCATTTACCACATCAGCCAGTCTAAAATCACCATTGGCTCTGGTCGCATGTGGGGCAACTCTTTCCTTGAAGGCACCCAAAGCAAGCTGCGCTTTCTGCCGGAAAAACACACAGACTTTGCCATTGCCGTGTTTGGGGAAGAATGGGGCTTTGTAGGCACAATTACCTTAATGACCCTGTTTTGCCTTTTTCTGCTTTCCATTATAGTAACAACAAGAGATGCCAAAGACCGCCTTGGCAGCACCTTATGTGCAGGGGTTTTCTTTTACTTTTTCTGGCAAATTCTTATTAATATTGGCATGGTTGTGGGCCTTATGCCCGTGGTGGGCATTCCACTGCCTTTTATCAGCTATGGCGGCACAGCCATGATCGTGAACGGCATTTTGCTGGGCTTAGTACTCAATGTTTCCATGCGCCGCTTCATGTTTAAATCACAATAACGTTATACACAGCCCTTTATTGTTTGCCATACCAGAATTCTGCACACCGAATGATTTTGGGCTTTACTGTGAACGAAGAAACAAAGGATACACATATGGGAAAAGATGGATTTACCGCCCTGTTGGGCGCAGGCACAGAATATAACGGAAAGCTGAGCTTCATGGGCACCGTGCGTATTGATGGCGTGTTTATAGGAGAAATTATCTCGGAAGGCCGCTTGATTGTGGGCAAGGGAGCCACCATTCATGGCAAAGTACAGGTGGGGGAACTCATGGTGAACGGTTCCATACATGCCCAGGTTGTCGCCACAAAAATTATCATTCTGCATAAAGAAGCAGAGGTATTTGGCTCGGTTACCACACCACGCCTGGAAATGGAGGAAGGTGCCATTTTGCAAGGCACACTGGACATGCACAAAGACAGTACAACCAGCGTAACTGCCACGCTCCCTCTTGAGCAAGAATCACAAGACTTTACCGCCAAAAGCATTGAGCAGTAATACTCGGAGAAGAAAAAACGCTTTACATAAGTCCTCTTATCCGTTAACCTTTCTTAGTCGCGTTTTTTTTCACAACCTTCTGACAAGCGAGACTCTGTAATGGAAGATATGATTAAGATCGACAGTACAATAGTTATTCAGTTCATTAACTTTGTTGTCACCATTGTCTTTCTTAACTACTTGCTTATTAAGCCGGTGCGTGAACAAATTGGAACTCGAAATAAACTTATTACAGGCTACGCCAACGAAATTGCTACTTTCACCGAAAGTGCCAACCAAAAAATTGCCTCCTATGAAGCTGCCCTTACCCAAGCGCGCAGCAATGCTATTCAAGCCCGTGAAGCCGTGAAGGCAGAAGCCATTACCGAAGAACACAAAATTATTGCCCAAGCCCAGGCTGAAGCACAGGCCTTTGTTGCACAATCGCGCCAGCGTGTTGCAAAAGAATCGCAGCAGGCAACACAGGTTCTGCTTTCCCGTGTGGATGATTTTGCGGCCAAGGCAATGAACAAAATTTTTGGCTAACAGTCTTTTAAGCTACGCCGTGAGTGCGTTGAGGAGGTTTTGCGTGCGCTCGCTCAAACTTACCTTGTTTTCCATCGCCATTCTGCTCATGTCCACCCAGGTTGCTTTTGCTTCCGCTGAACAGCACGCCCTGCCCTGGGGCAACTTCCTTTACCGCATCATTACCGCTGCTGGTTTTGTAGGTATTCTTACCTATTTTTTTGGTGCCAAAATCAAAGCCTTTTTCAAAGCCAGAACAGACAGCATTGCGGCTGAAATAAGCTCCCTTGAAAACCGCAAGGTTGTAGCACAGCAAAACCTGGCTGATGTGGAAAAGCGCATAGCCAACCTTGAAGCTGAGCGCCAGACCATTCTGCGCGACTACCGCGCACAGGGCGAAGCCATTAAAGCAGAAATTGTTGCCCAGGCTGAAAAAACAGCCCGGCAAATGGCTGAACAGGCCCAAAAAACTGCCAACTATGAAATTGATACTGCTATTACAGCCATGCGCGCTGAAATGGCAGAAAAAATTGTGGAGGCCACGGAAAAGCTCCTGCAAGAGAAGCTTTCCGCAGAAGAGCATAGCAAGCTCATCGATAAATATCTAACAAAGGTGGTGCTCAATTGACCAGCAACATTGTAGCGCGCAGGTACGCCAGAGCGCTTTTTACACTGGGCAAAAGAACAAGCCTGCAAGAGCTTGAAAATAATGCCGCAGCGCTGGAGTCCATCAGGACTGCTGTTGCCGCATCACCTGACCTTGCCCAGGTATTTCGCAGCCCTATTTTTTCGGTGGGGGATAAAACCGCCATCATCAAAGCGCTTGCGAAAAAGCTCAAGTTTGGGGGCACCATTCTCAACTTTTGCCTGCTGCTAGCAGAAAAAAAGCGACTTTCCAGCATTGAAGGCATTGCAGAAGAATACAATGGCCTGCTTGACGCTGAAAAAGGCGTTATGCGTGGCCAGCTTCTTACAGCAGTAACCCTTGATGAGGAACACAAGAAAGCTCTTGTGGCAAAGCTGGAAAAACAGGCAAAACGGACATTACTTCTCAATTTCGGCGTTTCCCCGGAAATTCTTGGGGGCGTTGTGCTTAAGGTAGGCGACCAAGTTATGGACGCAAGCCTGCGTGCACAACTTTCCATCCTCAAAGACACCATCAAGAGGGGTGAGTAGGGCCATGCAGATTAAAGTGGAAGAAATCAGTAAAATCATCGAAGGGCAAATCCAAAACTTCGATCAGCGCGTGGAAATGAGCGAAACAGGCATCGTATTGTCTGTGGGCGATGGTATTGCCCGCGTGTACGGTGTGAGTAACGCCATGGCCATGGAGCTGCTGGAGTTCCCAGGTGGTCTCATGGGGATGGTGCTAAACCTCGAAGCAGACAACGTAGGGGTAGCGCTACTGGGTGAAGACACCTCCATTAAAGAAGGCGACATCGTCAAACGTACGGGGAAAATCTTTTCCGTGCCAGTGGGCGACGCCGTTATGGGCCGTGTACTCAACCCGCTTGGGGAACCTATTGACGGGCTTGGACCTGTGGCTGCCACAGAATTTCGCCCGGTGGAACTAAAAGCACCTGGTATTATTGCACGTAAATCAGTGCATCAACCCATGCCCACCGGTATTAAGGCCATCGACGCCATGACCCCCATTGGTCGTGGGCAGCGCGAACTTATTATTGGTGACCGCCAAACCGGAAAAACTGCCGTTTGTATTGATGCCATTCTGGCACAAAAAGAAACCGGCATTCACTGCTTCTACGTTGCCATTGGGCAAAAGAAGTCCACTGTGGCCCTGGTGGCAGACACCTTGCGCAAATACGGCGCCTTGGAATACACCACCATCATTTGCTCCACCGCTTCTGAACCCGCACCATTGCAGTTCATTTCCGCTTACTCTGGCACAGCTATGGCAGAGTTTTACCGGGATAATGGCAAACACGCCCTTATCATTTACGATGACCTTTCCAAGCAGGCTGTTGCCTACCGGCAAATGTCCCTGTTGCTGCGCCGCCCCCCAGGCCGCGAAGCATTCCCCGGCGACGTTTTCTACTTGCACTCACGCCTTCTGGAGCGTTCTGCCAAAATGTCAGACGCCCAGGGTGCAGGTTCCCTTACAGCCCTGCCCATTATTGAAACACAGGCTGGCGACGTTTCCGCTTACATCCCCACCAACGTAATTTCCATTACCGATGGGCAGGTGTACCTGGAGCCGAACCTCTTTAACTCGGGCATTCGTCCTGCCGTAAACGTGGGGCTTTCCGTTTCCCGCGTGGGTGGTGCAGCCCAAATTAAAGCTATGAAGCAAGTGGCAGGCACTCTGCGCCTTGACCTTGCCCAGTACCGTGAACTGGCAGCATTTGCCCAGTTCGGTTCTGACCTTGACAAAGGCACACAGCAAAAGCTGAACCGTGGTGCCCGCCTTGTGGAACTGTTAAAGCAGCCACAATACGAACCCATGCCAGCCCACGAACAGGTTATTTCCATTTATGCAGCCACCAAAGGCTTTATGGATGATATTCCTGTGAGTGATGTGAGAGCCTTTGAAAAAGGGTTGCTTGATGACCTGCGTAGCAGCAAGGCTGCTCTTGTTGAAGAGATCAAAACAAAACAAGCGCTGGACAAAGAGATTGAAGCAAAGCTCGGGGCAGCGATAGATGAATTCAAAAAGGGCTTCAAGGCATAATTCGGAGGCATAAATGGCTTCTCTAAAGGATGTCAAAAGTAAGATCGGCGGGGTTAAAAAAACCAAGCAGATCACCAAGGCCATGAACATGGTCGCCTCTGCTAAATTACGTGGAGCCCAAACGCGAATTGAGCGGTTTCGTCCCTACGCGGAAAAGTTTTACGGCATGCTCACAGACCTTGCCGGAAAAACCGACGAAACAGCCCACCCGCTGCTTGCGGCCCGTGATGACGTGAAAAAGACAGGAATTATCATTGCAACCTCAGACCGAGGCCTGTGTGGTAGCTTTAACGTCAACATCATCAACGCGGCCCTCAAGCTTGCTGCCACGAAAAAAGCAGAAGGCAAACAAGTGGCATTTTACTGTGTGGGCAAAAAAGCCCGCGATGCCGTTTCAAAAACAGGGTACGAACTACCCATGCAGCTTACAGGCCAAATGAACCAGTTCGACTTTACCCTGGCTAACAAGGTGGGGCTACAGGTAATTGACCATTTCCTTTCCGCGGATTTGGATGAAGTATTCCTGATTTATGGCCAGTTTGTCAGCCTTGCCCGGCAAACACCCACCACGTTGCAACTGTTGCCCATTGCCCCAGCAGAAAGCATTGAAGAAAAAACCGGGGTAACCAAAGAGTATATCTACGAACCCGAGGTGAACGGGTTGTTGGCGGAACTTCTGCCCCGCTTTATTAAGGTGCAGATTTACAGGGGACTACTGGACACCTCTGCCAGCGAGCATGCCGCAAGAATGGCTGCCATGGATAATGCAACACGTAGTTGTGACGACATGACAGCTGCTCTCACGCTTTTGTTTAACAAAACAAGGCAGGCTGCCATTACCAGAGACCTTATGGATATCGTGGGCGGCGCTGAGGCGCTCAACGGCTAACAAGGGAGCGTAACAGATATGAGTGCTAATATCGGCAAAATCGTGCAGGTTATTGGCGCGGTTGTGGACGTTGAGTTTTCCGCTGGAAAACTGCCCAACATCTTCACTGCGCTTGAAATCAAAAACCAAAACAACCCCAACGCACCAGACCTTATTTGCGAAGTGGCACAACACTTGGGCGACAATATTGTTCGTACCATTGCCATGGACGCAACAGAAGGCCTTGTACGTGGCATGCCCGTTACCGACACAGGCAAGCCCATTATGGCCCCTGTGGGCAAAGCGCCTCTCGGCCGCATCATTAACGTTGTGGGCCGTCCTGTGGACGAAATGGGCCCAGTTGAAGCAACGCAGTACATGCCCATTCACCGTTCTGCTCCAGCATTCGTTGAACAGAACACCAAGGTGGAACTGCTGGAAACCGGCATTAAAGTGGTTGACTTGCTTATTCCCTTCCCCAAGGGTGGCAAAATCGGTCTCTTTGGTGGTGCAGGCGTTGGCAAAACCGTTATTCTCATGGAAATGATCAACAACATTGCCAAGCAACACGGCGGTCTTTCCGTGTTTGCAGGTGTTGGTGAGCGTACCCGTGAAGGGAACGATTTGTACCACGAATTCAAGGATGCTGGCATTCTTGAAAAAGCTGCCCTGGTGTATGGCCAGATGAATGAACCTCCAGGAGCACGCGCACGCGTGGCCCTGACTGCCCTTACCGTTGCGGAATACTTCCGTGATGAAGAAGGTCAGGACGTGCTGTTGTTCATTGACAACATCTTCCGCTTTACTCAGGCTGGTTCTGAAGTATCTGCTCTGCTCGGGCGCATGCCTTCTGCCGTGGGTTACCAACCTACCCTTGGCACCGACCTTGGCGGCCTGGAAGAACGCATTACCTCCACCAACAAAGGGTCCATCACTTCCGTGCAGGCCGTTTACGTACCTGCTGACGACTTGACAGACCCTGCCCCTGCCACCACCTTCTCGCACCTTGACGGAACACTCGTGCTTTCACGTCAAATTGCAGAATTGGGCATTTATCCGGCTGTGGATCCGCTGGACTCCACCTCACGTATTCTTGACCCCCAGGTTGTAGGAGCTGAACACTACGCAGTGGCTCGCTCTGTACAGCAAATTCTGCAAAAGTATAAAGATTTGCAGGACATCATTGCTATTCTTGGTATGGATGAACTTTCCGACGAAGATAAGCTTGTGGTGGCACGCGCACGCCGCATTCAGCGTTTCCTCTCTCAGCCATTCCACGTGGCGGAAGTGTTTACAGGCACTCCAGGGGAATACGTTAAGATTGATGATACCATTAAAGCCTTCAAAGCCATTCTTGAAGGAACGTACGACCACCTTGGTGAAGCAGACTTCTACATGGTAGGCGGCATTGAGATGGCTGAAGAAAAGTATAAGAAGCGCACGGCGGAACAATAGGAGGGGTCATGGCATCACTCCAGCTTGAAATAGTCACCCCAGACCACCTTGTGCTGAGCAAGGAAGTGGACTATGTGGGTGCGCCAGGCGTGGAAGGTGAATTTGGCATTATGGCCAGTCACATTCCCTTCCTTAGCGCTCTGGCCATTGGCGGTTTGCATTACAAAGCTGAAGGCAAAACCCGTTTTGTCTTCATTTCCGGTGGCTTTGCCGAGGTTTCCGATAACAAGGTAACCATCTTGGCAGAATCAGCAGAAGAAGCAGAATGCATTGACACCGCCCGCGCCGATGAAGCCAGAAAGCGTGCGGAAGCACGCCTTACGGCAAAAAACGAGAACACTAACAACCTGCGTGCGGAAGCAGCCCTGACCCGCGCAGTTACCCGGTTGAACCTGGCAAACAGGGGGTAACGCGCAGCCACGTCTGCACCTTCCAGGTGTATGCACTTTGCCGCCACAGCGCTTTTGCACTGTGGCGGCAACTGTTTTTTCCCTTCGCGTACTCACTTCCGCCTTTACCGCTTGCAGCTAATACGCTATATTGCTGCCTTGCTGCAAACCTTTACCCCTACAATTATATGGAAATTTCCGGACTCATCGTTGGGCTTGGCAACCCAGGCAAAGAATACGAGCTAACGCGCCACAACTTTGGTTTTATGGTTGTGGATGCTTTTTTGGCAGGTCTTGCCAACAGCGCAGACACCATTGCTGCCAAAAAAGCCCCGTATGAGCTCTGGCGAACCAAAGTGGCTAGCGGTGTATGGCTTTTTGCCAAGCCACTAACCTATATGAATAAAAGTGGTGAAGCCGTTGCCCACATACTGCATTATTATAAAGTGCAGCCCGAAACCGTTGTGGCCCTTCACGACGAGGTTGACATTCCCTTTGGCCGCATGAAAATGAAATGCGGCGGCGGCAATGCAGGCCATAACGGGCTCAAATCGCTCCAGCAGCACCTGGGCACCCCCAACTTTCACCGCATTCGCCTGGGTGTTGGCAAGCCGCTGGGCTTTGATACCTCTTCCTACGTGCTGGGGCGCTTTAGTGCAGAAGAACGTGCCCACCTGCCCACACTTATGACAGAGGCGTGTGATGTGCTGTATTTGCACATGCAAGGGAAAGAACGCGAAGCCCAAACCCGCTGTAATTCCTTTGCCCTGCCTGCTGTGACTCCATAGACTATTGCACACTTAACTCATTTCATTCAGTATCGCTCTCGCCATGGGCGCTCCGCTTCCGGGTTTCGCGCTGGCAAGTTCAAATCCTGCGGGCTCCTGCCACGGAAATGTTTATTCCCGCCCTTGCCCCTAGACGAAACCTGGTTCGTAGCGTATGTTCTAAAAAAGAGCGTACTCATCTTTTCCCTCCCCCATGTATAGCCAACGCCCTTCCTTCTCTTTTTGGCCATTTTGCCAAACCGGGCATTCCCGCGCACAGTGAAGCACGGGATTTATGACCAGGAGCCTTTCGTGTTTACCCCTGAACAGCTTATAGTATACCCAACCCAAGGGGTGGGTAAAGTGCTTCGAATTGAACACAAAAATGTTGGCGGGCAAGAAGTTGCCTTCTACATTATTGAAATAATTACTAACAACGTAACCGCCATGGTGCCTGTGGCTAATGCAACTGCCGTAGGCCTGCGTACTTTATGCTCTCCCACTGAAGCAGCCGCCGTGTTGACCTCATTTGAAAACCGCACCGGCTTCACCGGCTACACCGGGCAAAACTGGAACCGCCGCTACCGTGAATATACCGAACGGCTGAAAAGTGCTGCTCTGGTGGATGTATGCTATGTAGTTAAAGACCTGTTGCTCATTAGTGGGGAAAAAGATCTTTCCTTCGGAGAACGCCGCCTGCTGGAACAAGCCATGGGGCTTGTGGTTTCAGAGCTCAGCATGGTGCTTGAGCGCTCTGTTGAGACAATAAAAGCCGATATCGAAGCGTATTTTGCAGATATTCTGGAAAAAAAAGAATAAGTCCTTGCCAACAGGAAGAAGTTACGTTAGGTAGCGAGAAATCGTTTCTGCATTATTGCTGCCACAATGATAGCAGGTATACGCATCCATCTTATTCAATTCGTCTGTTTTACTCCATAGTGCAGCTCGGCATAACACATTGGTGTTACGTTTTGCCATGGGTATAAGTTTCCCCTTGGGGAAAGGACCATTCTATTCACACTTCTGACACTGTTTTGAACCGTATGCCTTACCTAATGACACAACCCTTTTCCGGATAAAGCAACTGCAAGTTCACGCATGTTTGCCCATGCTTATTATATAACTATGCAACAATCATGTGTGTCTTTACCCGTTTTCCCCATTTGTGGAATGCGGCCCCGTCTGGCTTCTCCTTTCGCCGAACAAACTAACCCTTATATCCATTATGCGTAAAAAGAAAAGCGCCACACCCGCCATGGAAACAGATGAACAAGGCATGAATCTTTCTGAACTGAAAACAAAGAGCATGATAGACCTCATGGCCCTAGCCGAGGCCTATAATGTAGAAAATGCCAGCAGCATGCGTAAGCAGGAGCTTATTTTTGCCCTGCTGCAAAATTGCGCCTCACAAAACGGGGCTATTTTTGGCGATGGCGTGTTGGAAATCTTACCTGACGGTTTTGGCTTTTTGCGCTCCCCTTTGTGCAGCTATATGCCTGGGCCTGACGATATCTATGTTTCCCCCTCCCAAATTCGGCGTTTCAGCCTGCGCAAAGGCGACATTGTTTCCGGACAAATTCGCCCCCCCAAAGAAGGCGAACGCTACTTTGCCCTGCTCAAGGTCAACGAAATCAGCTTTGAACCACCTGCCAACGCCAAAAACCTTGTCCTTTTCGATAACCTCACGCCCATTTACCCTGAGCGTCGCATTCCCATTGAAAATGGCAATTCTTCCAATGCTGGCAGGGTTATTGACCTTATGGCCCCCATTGGCTGCGGGCAGCGCGGTATTATTGTTGCCCCCCCCCGCACAGGCAAAACCATTCTGCTGCAAAACATGGCGAATGCCATTAATGCCAACCGCCCAGACATTTACCTTATTGTACTGCTTATTGACGAACGCCCCGAAGAAGTAACCGACATGGAACGCACCGTAAAAAATGCCGAGGTTATTTCTTCCACCTTTGACGAACCACCTCAGCGCCACGTACAAGTGTGTGAAATGGTTCTGGAAAAAGCAAAACGCCTGGTGGAACGCAAACGCGACGTAGTTATACTGCTGGACTCCATTACCCGCCTTGGTCGTGCGTACAACGCCGTAACGCCCTCTTCCGGCCGGGTGCTTACAGGTGGCCTAGACGCCAACGCCCTGCAACGCCCCAAGCGCTTTTTTGGTGCCGCCAGAAATATTGAGGAAGGTGGCAGCCTGACCATTATTGCCACAGCCCTTATTGACACAGGTTCACGCATGGACGAAGTGATTTTTGAAGAATTCAAGGGCACCGGGAACATGGAAATTTACCTGGACCGCCACCTTTCCGAAAAACGTGTCTTCCCTGCCATGGACATTAACAAGAGCGGTACACGCAAAGAAGAGTTACTCCTTTCCGAAGATATTCTGAAACGGGTGTGGATTTTACGTAAAATTCTTTCTCCCATGAACCCCATAGACAGTATGGAGTTTTTGCTGGAAAAAATGAAATCCACAAAAAACAACAACGACTTCTTGAACTCCATGAATAAATAGTCCACAATACCGGGGTACGGGGCAACGCCTTGTACCCCGGTTTATTTTATGTGTGGACTGGTGTGGAGTATTCACGGCAGCCGCAACTTTTCGTTGAGAATTGTAATTTTCCGCGTATACTGCACTCTTGTGTAGGCATTTACTGCGGCAACATGCCACACGCCTGTGCAACCCGTTTATGTCTGGAGGAACCATGTCCACCCCCGCCCTGAGTGCGCTTATTCAACTGCTGCGAAACACGGCCGCCAGCATACGCTCCATTGAAGCAAAGGCAGAAGTTGCCTTGCAGGCGCATAGCAGCACCACCTTCCGCGACCTGATGGAAGAAAAAGCCACAATGCTGGCAGAACTGGCAGACAACGCTTGCCCCCTTGGGCAGGCCCTTGCCCCGGAAGAATCGGTTATTGCCATGAATGCCATCAAGCAGTTTTCTACTTCAGCAGAAGCAGCCCTGGGCCTTGGCTCACACTTTTATATGTTTGCCCTGCTCTACCCAGACACCCACGTTAAAGGCACCCCCAACAACCTGGACCTTCTCATTGAACGGCTCTGTGCATTGCAGTCGGAATAACCACGCACGGCAGAGTGCCGCTTTCTTCTGCTGGCATTTTCCACATCATTTTTTGCAACCGCTTACCCTGCACCATCTTATATGAAACAACGCTCCATTCTGCTTACCCTTCTCTTGTGCCTGGCAATTGCCAGCGGCTGCGCCGAAAAGAAAAAGCCAACCCCGGTGGTGCCAAGCTTTCCTGAAAAGCCCCATGCCACCATGCAAAAAAGCAAAGGCCCACAAGCTTCTTCCGTACCAGGGGGCACCGGCTATGCCATTGCTGGCGGCTGGGGCTACGGGCAGTCAACTGCCATTGTTCTTGCAGTACCCCGCGGGAAGCCAAAACAGCAGTACCACAACACTATTCCTCTTGAAAGCAAGCTGGTACGCCTGCGCAATGAAGTGGAGTTTTCCCAAACTCCGGCCAAAGGAGAACGCCTGCTGGTGGTTGACCACGGCAGGGTTGCCCGCACGGTGTGTACCCGTAATGGGAAAATGTACGCTGTATGGCGCGCGCACATGCACGTTATTGCAGAACGCACCGCCCCGGCCCTATATGCAGAGCTTTCCAAGAAAAACCTGCACGAAAGAGCCACCTCTGCTTCCCGCGCCATTTCCCGCCAGGTGCACCGTGAATATTGGTTTGACGTAACAGACACGTTTAACGCCAAGCACACCAAAAAGAAGCCAGAAGACTGTGACTTTTCCGGGGCAAAGCTATAGCGGGACTATTGAGACAACACTGTTTTGCCGTACAACACAGAGTACGGCCTCAAAAAGAAGCAGGCGGGTGCAACCCGCCTGCTTCTTTTTGAGATCTGTTCCGCTACTCTTTGCTTACTTGGAGCAGGTAACAGTGAAATAGGCTTTGGCATGGGCGCATGCAGGGCACTTTTCCGGGGCGCTCTTGCCATCCACCACATAGCCGCAGTTAATGCAGTACCATGTAACCGGTGCTTCGCGTACAAATACCCGGCCTTCTTTAATGTTCTTGGCAAAATCAAGAAAACGCTTTTCATGCATGGCTTCTGCCACAGCAATGGAACGCATGGTAGCAGCCACTTCCCCAAAGCCTTCTTTTTCAGCCACAGCGGCAAAAGAGGGGTACATTTCAGTATGTTCGTGATTCTCACCAGCGGCAGCAGCCACAAGGTTATTTTCTGTGCAGCTAATAATACCCGCTGGGTAGGCGGCTACAATTTCAACATCGCCCCCTTCCAAAAATTTGAACAAGCGCTTGGCATGTTCCTTTTCCTGAGCAGCGGTAATGGTAAAAATTTCAGCCGCTTTCACAAAGCCTTCATTCTTGGCCGCACTGCTAAAAAAGTCGTAGCGGTTACGAGCCTGAGATTCCCCGGCAAAAGCGGTGAGGATATTTTTTTCGGTTTGGGTACCTTTCAAAGACTTCATATGAAACTCCTTTCGGTATAATAGAATTGTGAATTATTGCCAATTGCTGGTTCTACACTACACAACCCATAGAAAAAAGCAAGGCGTGGCGAGGAAAAAACCAGCGGCTATTTTCCTGAAAGTAAACTGCCACAATCATATGGCAGGCGCACCACTTGGCGTTGCAAGGCCGCCATGTGGGCCGTGCCCACCAGTTCCTGCGGTGCCATGGGGGTTGGGCGCTCCACCAGTCCACCCCAAAAAGCCAGCCACCCCACTACAGCACGGGGGCAAGCCCCGGCCTCCCGCAAGGCACACAGGGCAAGGGAATCATGCCTTTTAGCAAGGCGCTCTCCTGCCTCATTCACCAACAGGGGCACATGCAAGTAAGCCGGGGGGTGCCCCCCCAATAAATGGGCCAGCAACATCTGCCGGGGAGTGCTGGAAAGCAGGTCGCTGCCCCGCACCACCTGGGTAATATTCATGGCAAGGTCGTCCACCACCACCGCAAGCTGGTAGGCATATACCCCGTCGGAACGGCGCACGGCGAAGTCGCCTCCCTCTTCATGCAAGGAAAACTCCTGCGGCCCAAGAATGCCGTCTTCAAACGCCATGGTGGCATACTGGGGGGGAATGGCAACGCGCACAGCAGCCCGCCTGCCTGCCGCTTCATGGGCAAGGCACGCAGCCGGGGAAAGCCCCCGGCATAGCCCGGGGTATGGCGGCCCCAGTTCCCCGGCATGGGGTGCCCCGGCAAGGCTGCGCAATTCTTTGCGCGTGCAGTAACATGGGTAGGTGTGCCCTTGGGCTGCCAAGGCTTCCAGGGCTGCCGCATAACGGGCAAGGCGCTGGCTTTGCGTGTAGGGGGCATAGGGGCCACCGTTATCCGGGCCTTCATCCCAGTCCAGCCCAAGCCAGGCAAGGTCGTGCAAAATGCCTTGCACAAATTCCGGGCGGGACCGTGCAGGGTCAATATCTTCCATACGCAACACAAGGGTGCCCCCTGCCTGCCGGGCAAAAAGCCAGGCCAGCAAAAAGGCCCAGGCGTTGCCAAGGTGCAGGTTTCCGGTGGGGCTTGGGGCAAGGCGGGCGCGTATCATAACAAGAAGAGTATAGCCGTATATTGCCGGGAAATAAAGGGGGAGAGAAGCCCTAACTTCTTGACACTCACCACCGAGCCTTCTATCATCTTTCCTGTTCACAGCAACGCAGAAACCCTTTAACACCCCGCTTTGGAGCCGTCATGCCCATTCTGCCTCATACCAGAGCATTGAAAAAGTTTTCGCTGGAAACACCGGACACGCCTGAACTGTACCGCGACCTGTTCCCCTACTCCAGCATTTGCCGAAGCAACTTTGACAACGTGATTCTGGCCCCAAGCCCGGCAGAAGAACTTCATATTACCGACACCACCTTCCGTGACGGTCAACAGGCCCGCCCCCCCTATTCAGTAAAGCAAATTGCCAGAATTTTTGACCTGATGCACAAACTTGGGGGCAAAACCGGGCTGATTCATGCCACGGAATTTTTCATGTATTCGGAAAAAGACCGCAAGGCCATTGAGGTATGCCGCTCCCGTGGGTACCGCTTCCCGCGCATTACCGGGTGGATTCGGGCCCACATAGACGACCTGCAACTTGCCCGTTCCATGGAATTTGATGAAGTGGGCATGCTCACCAGCGTTTCCGACTACCACATCTTCCTGAAGCTGGGCAAAACACGCGAACAGGCAGCGGATGAATATTTCCGCCTTGCCGCCCAAGCCCTGGAATGGGGTATTGTGCCGCGCTGCCACTTTGAAGATATCACACGGGCCGACATTTACGGCTTTTGCATTCCCCTTGCCCAGCGCCTTATGGAACTGGCCAAGCAAAGCGCCATGCCCGTTAAAATTCGCCTGTGCGACACCATGGGCTACGGCATGCCCTACCCTGGTGCCGCGCTGCCACGCTCGGTGCAGCGCATTGTTAATGCCTTCACTGCCGACGCAGGTGTACCCGGTGCATGGCTTGAATGGCACGGGCACAACGACTTCCACAAAGCCCTGGTAAACGGGGTCACGGCCTGGCTTTCCGGCTGCGGCGCAGTAAACGGCACCCTGCTTGGCTTTGGGGAACGCACGGGGAACACCCCCCTGGAAGCCCTTGTGGTGGAATACATTTCCCTTACCGGGGACGACAGCGCGGCAGACACCACGGTTATCAACCAGATCGGGGAATATTTTGAAACCGAACTGGACTACCGCATTCCCGACAACTACCCCTTTGTGGGCAAAGACTTTAACGCCACCAGCGCTGGCGTGCATGTGGATGGCCTTTCCAAGAACGAGGAAATCTACAACATTTTCGACACCACCGCCTTGCTCGGCCGCCCTGTGCCCATTATTATTACAGACAAATCCGGCCGTTCCGGCGTTGCTTACTGGGTGAACAACACCCTGCGCCTGGAAGGGGACAAGGCTGTTTCCAAAAAGCACCCTGCTGTGGGCAAAATTTATGACGAAATTATGGAAGCCTACGCCAAGGGGCGCAACACGTCTTTCTCCAACAAGGAAATGACAACCCTTGTGCGCCGCGCCATGCCCGAACTGTTCACCACCGAATTTGAACGCATGAAGGCATTTGCCGGGCAGCTTTCCGCCAGCGTGCTGCGCCGTCTGGCCCAGGACACAGGCTTGATGCAGGCCAAAAACGGGCACTGTACCAGCCTGGATCAGTTTGTGGGCGAATACCCCTTCATCCAGTACCTGTACGCGGTGGATGTTAGCGGCAAGCTGGTGTGCTTCTCCTTTGCAGACCCGGCCTATGCCACCCATTACACAGGCATTCAGCCCGCTCACGACTACTCCGACCGCGAATGGTACAAGGTGCCCATGCGCACTGGCGACCTGCACATTATGGATGTGTACCAATCGTTCCATACCAAGCAGCTTATTATTACGGTTTCCTGCGCCATTACTGACCAAAATGACGCCATTGTGGGGGTTGTAGGGGCAGACATACAACTTCAGGAACTGCTGCGCCGTGCCGATGCCCTGCAATACGAAAACCAGATTGAAGAAGAGGAATAACCCATGCCCACCCCCATGGAAAAAACCGTATACTGGATTGAAGGCGACGGCATTGGCCCTGAAGTGTGGCAGGCTGCCCGCCCGGTAATTGAAACCGCCATTGCCAAAACCTATGGCACGGAGCGCCGCTTGGTTTGGCAGGAACTCCTGGCTGGCAACAAGGCCTATGAAGCCGAGGGCACCCCCCTGCCAGAAGCCACCCTGCGCACCCTGCAAGGGGCTGAACTGGCCATGAAAGGCCCGCTGGGCACCCCGGTGGGGGGCGGCATTCGCAGCCTCAACGTGGCCCTGCGCCAAACCCTGGACCTGTATGCCTGCATTCGCCCCATTCGCCACTTCACAGGTGTACCCAGCCCGGTAAAGCACCCGGAGCGCGTAAACATGACCATTTTCCGGGAAAATACGGAAGACGTGTATGCTGGCATTGAGTACGACGCCAAAACCCCGGAAGCCAAAAAGCTGGTGGCCTTTCTGCGTGAAGAATTTGGCGCTAAAATAAGCGACGATGCCGCAGTGGGCGTGAAGCCCATGACAGAGTTTGGCAGCAAGCGCCTTGTGCGCCGCGCCCTGCGCTTTGCCCTGGCCCAGGGCTTGCCCGGCCTTACCCTGGTGCACAAAGGCAACATCATGAAGTTTACGGAAGGCGGCTTTCGCCGCTGGGGCTATGAACTGGCTGCCGCAGAATTTGCCGAAACCACCTGCACCGAAGAAGCCCCCCAGGCAGGCAAGCTTGTGGTAAACGACCGCATTGCCGATGCCATGTTCCAGGAAGCCCTGCTGAACCCGGAACGCTACCACGTGCTTGCCACCCCTAACCTGAATGGCGACTACCTTTCCGACGCCATTGCTGCCCAGGTGGGCGGCCTTGGCCTTGCCCCCGGCGTGAACATGTCGGACTCCCTGGCGTTTTACGAAGCCACCCACGGCACGGCACCGGCCATTGCCGGCAAAGACATGGCAAACCCCGGCAGCCTTATTTTGTGCGGGGCCATGCTGCTGGAACACCTGGGCTGGAATGAGGCCGCCACGCGCATTACCCGCGCCGTGGAAGGGGCCATTGCCGCAGGCACTGTCACCCAAGACCTGGCCCGCCAAATGGCCGGGGCAATAACCGTGGGCTGCAAAGAGTTCGGCGAGCTGGTAACTGCTGCCCTGTAAGCGAAATAACGCATAATTGGGGAGGCTCAGGCCTCCCCATACCACTCCCCTACGCCGTCATTCCCCCTACGCGCCCACGCACGCACCCACTCCCCTACGCCACCACCACTCCCCTACGCGCCTCCCACTCCGTCTTCCCTGCGTAGGCAGGGAACCAGTATTCATGCCTTTTGCCTTTTCTCCAACGCCATCACCCTTCCCCCACACACACAAAACCGCCCCCGGCAGCTGGCACCAGGGGCGGCAATTAAAAAGGCAGGGCAAGCGGCACAGGCATACGTTCCCCTGTGCCGCCTTGTTTTTCGCCTTAAGAAGTAATCAGAATAACTTGCTGTTCAACAAACAGGTCATGGCCTTTATTATCCTGCCAGTGTTCGTATATTCTGCCATCTTCCGTTACCGTGCCACTTTGGTTCCAGGTAACGCCTGTAGCTTTCAGGTTCAAGGTATCGTTGGAATCGCCACGTACGTACAAATTGGCGTCACTTGCCCCGCCGGAAGCACTGGCCGTTGCCCAGGAAGACTTGGCAAGGTTGTCCAGCATAGCCTGGGTAAGGGTAAGAGAGTTTTTGGTACTGCCTTCCATGTCTAAGAGGATATTCTCGAAGTTAGTGACAGTGGCATTGGTATACAATCGCCCCAAGGAGTCCATTTCTCCGGCAGCTAATTTATCCAAGTGTAAATGCAACAGATCTTCACCCGTGCCACCATCAAGGAAGACATAACTTTTGGTGTTCGTACTCCCAAGCTGAGCATAAGAACCACATGATCCAGAAAATGCCGTCCCTGCCGTTAGCTCCAGCGTATCATTCCCGCTTCCCCCATCAATGACTATCTTCCCAAAAGCCATGTAGTATGCCGTAAGTGCGATATTAGACGAACTAATTTGGATAAGGTCATTTCCACTTCCCCCTTGTATCGTGACATCGTTCCCATAGCCCGCCATAACGCCCAAAGCAACATTAGCAGTGTACGGCTGATATGTACTGGTTATGGAAAGGGTATCATCACCGTCGCCAAGATTAATCAAGCTATCACCGTTATATGAGCTAAGAGTATAAGCCCTTATTCCCTCCCCATGCAGCCCCACACTATCATTTCCAGCCCCTGTAAAAATATTTCCTCCGTTGAATGCAACATTCCCGTAAGTGCCGCCAAATCCAGAAAGGTCTATAACATCATCTCCGCTACCGGTAAGTATATTGCCGTTCTTTACCACACCTTCAGCATGGGTAGTACCCCTAATAGTTACCAAATTATCTCCATCCCCCATGTCAAGAACGACCCCAGCCAATGGTGCGGTTGAACTGAAAGTATCATCACCTTCGCCAAGTGCCACTTTGGCATTTGCCAAAGTGGAGTTGCTGGTAAAAATATCATTCCCCTTGCTTGCTTCCTGGGCCACCAAACTTGAACCACCAGAGTCAATATCCACATACGTCTGGTGCGTTTCGCCATCCACATTGTCCGGGGAAATCCACTTGCCTTGCGGGTCGCGCACCACCACAACTTCCACGGTTTTCTGGTGAGTTATGCCAAGGCTGTCTTCATATTCATAGGTTATATAATCCTTCACCGGGGCAGTGCCTGTGCCCATAAGGGTGGCGGCGTTGGCTGCCAGCACATAGGTAATGGTGCCATCTGCATTAAACGTTGCCTTGCCGTATAGGGTGTTCACCGTACCCGTACTCACCATGCGGGCATAGTCGGCATCGTTGTGCTTCACATCGCCCTTGATGACCTTGCTGTTGATGTTGGCGGCGGTGCTGCCTGTGTACATAACAAAGCGGTCGTCAGCCTGTACTATAACCGGGGCATTTGGCCCGGTTTCCAGGTAAATAAAGGTTTCCTGCCCATTCACCATGCCCTTGTAGCAAGCAAACGGTTCAGTAAAGCCATTCAGTTGTATGTTTTCGCTCACCTTAGTAAAGCCTGCGGGCAAGGCAAACATGTCGGCTTTGTCGCCTGTAAACACCAACGACTTCATAACACCTTCAAAGTTCTTGGTATCAAAGTCCCGCAGCACGTTGGCAATGTCTATCAGGTCCATGCTCGTGCCGCCTGTGTAGTCCAGGTGCAGGGCTTCAAACTGCGTCGTATTGGTGGAGGTTATACCCCCAAAAGCGAAGGTACCTGTGCCGCCTGAAATTGCGGCAGTGCCGTTGGAATCTACCGAAAGATTGCGGTCCAGGCTCAGCATGTCGCCAATCTGGTGGGCGGTGCCATCGCCTGCCGGGCGGTCAATAAGGTCGCCTGCGGCGTCTGTGCCGCCGTTCAGGGTAGTGCCTGCACCAACTGCTGCCAGTTTCAGCACAGAACTTTCCAGGCGCACAATGTCGGTGCCCGTGCCACCGTCTATACTGGTGTAGGCCATGGCCACGCCAGTATTGATGCGGATGGAATCGTTCCCGGCATCGCCTGTAATACTGTTGACGGTGGTGGAAGCTGCGGCAAGGCTGCCTGTGTATTCAATGGTGTCGTTATCTGCCCCGCCGCTAATGGTAGAGCCTGTCATGGCCCCGGCAGACGTTATGCGTATGCTGTCATTCCCCGCGCCACCCAGCAGCGTGGCAAACTGCACGGCAGCCGTGGTGCCACTGGAGGTGATGTTCAATGCATCATCCCCCGCCCCCAGGTCCACCACCGTATTGGCTTTATTGGCAGCGGCATAGCCCTTGATGTTGCCAATAATAGTGAGCAGGTCGTTGCCGTCGCCAGCATCAATTTTACTTATGGAGGCAGCAGCACTGGAGGTGAGCGTGCCCTTCAAGGTCAGGTCATCATTACCGCTCTTCAGGTTCACGCTGCTGTTGGTCAGGTTGTAATCTATGCGCACGGTGTCGTTACCAGCTATGGGGCCAACGCCGTCTGTGTCGCTGGAAGCGCTTTGGTCTGCGCCCGTAAACGCCACATACGTTTGGTGCGTTTCGCCGTCTATGTCGTCCGGGGAAGTCCACTTGCCTGCGGCATCCCTCACCACAACCACTTCAACGGTTTTCTGGTGGGTTATACCATGGCTGTCTTCATACTCATACGTAATGTAATCCAATACTCGTGTGGTGCCTGTGCCCATAAGGGTGGCGGCGTTGGCGGCCAGCACATAGGTAATGGTGCCATCCGCATTAATGGTGGCTGTGCCGTACAGGGTAGCCACGCTGCCCGCGCTCACCATTCTGGCAAAATCGGCATCGTTATGCTTCACATCCCCCTTAATGACCTTGCCATTGATGTTGGCGGCGGTGCTGCCTGTGTACATAACAAAGCGGTCGTCAGCCTGCACTATGCTTGGGGCATTGGCTCCAGTTTCCAGGTAAATAAAGGTTTCCTGCCCATTCACCATGCCTTTGTAGCAGGCAAACGGCTCAGTAAAGCCATTCAGTTGTATGTTTTCACTCACCTTAGTAAAACCTGCGGGCAAGGCGAACTTGTCGTTACTATCCCCGGTAAACACTAGCGACTTCATAACGCCTTCAAAGTTCTTGGTATCAAAGCCAGCCAGTACTTTATCAATATCTATCAAGTCCATGCCTGTGCCGCCTGTGTAGTCCAGGTGCAGGGCTTCAAACCCGGTGGTATTGGTGGTGGTGATGCCCCCAAGGGCGAAGGTGCCTGTGCCGCTGGAAGCCGTAGCCGTACCGTTGGAATCTACCGAAAGGTTGCGGTCCAGGCTCAACATGTCGCCAATCTGGTGGGTGGTGCCATCTCCTGCCGGGCGGTCTATGAGGTCGCCAGCGGCGTCCGTGCCTCCTTCCAGAAATGCTTGGGAGCTCATGACTGTCAGTTTCAGCACAGAACTTTCCAAGCGCACAATGTCGGTGCCCGTGCCACCGTCAATGTCTGTGTAGGACATGGCCACACCAGTGTTGATGCGAATGGAGTCGTTCCCAGCATCGCCTGTAATGGTGTTGGCAGTGGTGGAAGCTGCGGCAAGGCTGCCTGTGTATTCAATGGTGTCGTTACCGTCCCCGCCGCTAATGGCAGAGCCAGTCATGGCCCCGCCAGACGTTATGCGCATGCTGTCATTCCCCGCGCCGCCCAGCACCGTGGCAAACTGCACGGCAGCCGTGGTGCCACTGGAGGTGATGTTCAATGCATCATCCCCGGCCCCCAGGTCCACCACCGTGTTGCCCTTGTTGGCAGCGGCATAGCCCTTGATGTTGCCAATAATA
>NZ_KE387018.1:149588-185728 GCF_000430005.1 Desulfovibrio cuneatus DSM 11391 | reverse complement strand
GCAGAGCAAAACATGGCCTAAGTCACAAAAAACACTCATTTTACGGGAAAAGTAATTTCCCTTATTCGTGTTTTTTGGAGCGTCTTCCCTGTGGGAAGCCGCTTTAAGACTATTTTGCAATAGTCTTATTATAACACTGTTATACCTGGAAAAGTTTACGCACTTTATAGCAGTTTGATGTCCTTTTTCAAAGGTAAACTGCTCTAGGTGTTTACATGGAACACGTATGGAAAAGACCACAAAAGAAGCCTTGCAAGTTGCCAAAGAGATAGTTGTGAAATTTATTGAAACGGGTCGTATTTCACCCGCAAATTTTGCTGAAGTATTTCCTGCTGTGTACCTTGTTGTGCTGCAAACCATCACGCAGCCATGTGTCATGCCTGAAGGCACTTCTTCCGTAAAGGAAGCAGGCAAGTAATGCACGCACCTTCCCACCAGGCCCATGGCCGCTTTGTTGCCAAAATGTTTGCTGATATTGTTCCCATGTACGATGGGTTGAACACAGTATTCAGTTTGGGAATAGATTCGCTGTGGCGCAAACGCTTGGCCCGTGCTGTTGCGGCTCGCCCCGGTGATTGTGTGCTGGATGTGGCTGCGGGCACGTTAAAAGTAAGTGCAGTGCTCCGGGTCATGTACCCGGAAACAAAGGTGCTGGCCATGGACTTTTGCCGGCCCATGCTGGAAAAAGGCCTTGCTGGCGGCGGCCTTGGGCCACAACATATCTTTTTGCCTGCCGTGGCAGACGCCCTGGCCCTGCCCCTGGCAGACAATAGCGTGCATGCCATTACCGTGGCTTTTGGGCTGCGCAACATGCGCCCCAGGCAAGAAGCGCTTCACGAAATGTTTCGTGTGCTCAAGCCAGGGGGCAAGCTGTGTGTGCTGGAACTTGGCAGTACGCAAGAACGAATTATGCTGGGTATATACAATATGTACCTGGAAAGAATTATGCCTGCTGTGGCAAAGGCCTTTTTTCGACGCAAAGGCGCTTATCGGTATCTTGCCGAAAGTATAGCTGCGTTTCCCCCGGCCCATGCCGTGAAAGAGGAAATGGAAGCCGCTGGCTTTTGCCAGGTTACTTTCAGTCGCATGACGGCTGGCATTGTGTGCCTGCATGAAGGAATGAAACATGCCCCATGTTGCCCCGGTTGTTAGCCGGGCTGCGTGGGGTTGTTTTGTTTGCTCCCTGTGGACACTGTGTGTCTGGGAGGGAAAATATTTTGCCTGTTGTGCCTTTCTTCCGTAATGTACTGCGCTGAAGTGCTTTGGGCAGATCATTGTTGAGAGAATATTCATCAGGAACATAACGATAGACGGATACGAGCGAAGGAAACAATATGATTGCATTTGATGCCTTGACGCGGCGGGAAAAGCCCATTGCTGTTGTGGGGCTTGGCTATGTGGGGTTGCCCCTGGCTGTAGCATTGGCCCGGCATTTTTCCGTTATCGGGTTTGATATTTCCCATGAACGTGTTGCCCAACTCCGGGGCGGGGTGGACAAAACCGGGGAAGTGACTACGGAAAATCTGGTTGCAGCCCAAATTACCTATTCTGCCAACCCGGAAGACCTGGGCGAGGCGGCCATTATTATTGTGGCTGTGCCTACCCCGGTTACAAAGCATAGGCAGCCGGACCTGACCCCGGTATTTTCCGCTTCCCGTCTGGTGGGCAAGCACATGGGCAAGGGCTGTGTGGTTGTGTATGAATCTACCGTGTACCCAGGGGTGACGGAAGAGGAATGCGCCCCTGTGCTGGAATGTGAATCCGGCATGCGCATGGGGGAAGACTTTTTCATTGGTTACTCCCCAGAGCGCATAAACCCCGGTGACAAAGTGCATACCGTGGATAAAATTGTGAAGGTTGTGGCAGGCTGTACGCCTGAAACCGCGGCCTTGCTGGAATCGGTTTACGGTGCCATTATTCCTGCGGGCATTCACCGTGCCGCGTCCATTAAGGTGGCAGAAGCGGCCAAGGTTATTGAAAACACCCAGCGCGACCTGAACATTGCCTTGATGAACGAACTGGCCCTGATCTTTGACCGCATGGGCATTGATACCCTGGACGTGCTTGCGGCCGCAGGCACCAAATGGAACTTTTTGCCTTTTCGCCCCGGCCTTGTTGGGGGGCACTGCATTGGGGTTGACCCCTACTACCTCACGCACAAGGCGGAATCACTTGGCTACCATCCCCAGGTTATTCTTGCGGGCCGCCGCATTAACGACGGCATGGGCAAGTTTGTGGCAGAAAAAACAGTAAAGCTGCTTATTGCCAACGGCTACCGCATTCAGGCGGCCAGGGTGGGCATTTTTGGCCTGACCTTTAAGGAAAATGTACCAGACCTGCGCAATACGCGGGTGGTGGACATTTGCCATGAACTGGCGGAATACGGGGTGAAAGTGCTGGTGCACGACCCCCTGGCAGACCCGGCAGACGCCCGCCACGAATACGGCATAGACCTTGTGCCCCTGGGCGATATGCGCAACCTGGACGCCATGATTATGGCCGTTGGGCATGAATGCTTTGTGCATATGGACCTGGATGCTTTGAAAAACCGCTTTACCCGGCCGGAAGCCGCTGTGCTGCTGGACGTGAAAGGCCTGTGGAATACAGAACAGGCCAGTAAGGCTGGTTTTGCCTATTGGCGGCTGTAAGGGAACGGTGTTTTTGCAGGCAATTTTTATGTTCCGCATGGGAACAGGGGTTTGGCAGGGTACAGTGAAGAATACTAGGGAAACACTGATGAAATGGTATTTGGAAAACGCGCAGTTATTTCGTTTGGCAAGGCACAAGCTTTTTTTTGAAGCAGGAGTGGACTCTTTCGTCCTCGACTGTTTCAAAAAAAGCGAAGTAACGCAGCCAAACGGAATAAATCAGCGTTTTCCTAGCTATGAGGTGCAGCCATGCGCGAACTGAAGGATTGTGTTGCCGCGGAACAACCACGCATTCACGCTGTTCTGGAAACACTAACAGGGGAACTGCCAGCCCTGGTGCGCCCCATGGCCCACCACATTTTGTTTGCCGGGGGCAAGCGGCTGCGTCCTGTGCTGTGTGTGGTGTTTGGTCGGCTTTGCGGGCTTGACCATGAAGATCTGTTGCGTCTTGGGGCCTCCGTGGAAATGCTGCATGCTGCCACCTTGCTGCATGATGATATTTTGGATAATGCCGATACCCGCCGGGGCACACCTGCCGCCCACACCGTGTTTGGCGCACCCCAGGCTGTGTTGGCGGGGGATGCTCTTCTCGCCAAAGCCCTGTTGACTGTTTCTGCCCTTGGCGATGCTCGCCTTACCGGCTGCATTTCTGAAGCAGTCATGTATACCGCTGCCGGGGAAGTGGCAGAAATTGCCAATGTACGCAACTTCGGCATTGGCCAGGAAGCGTACCTGGAAATTATTACAGGCAAAACTGCCTGGATGCTGCGGGCTGCCTGTGAACTTGGTGCCCTGCGGGCTGGTGCCCATGCTGCCGCTGTGGCGGCTGCCGTGGAATTTGGCCTTAGCCTTGGCATTGCCTTTCAAATTGTGGATGATGTGCTGGATTTTGCCCCTTCCCAGCAAACGGGTAAACCAAGGGGAGGCGACATTCGCGAAGGTAAGGTCACCCCACCATTATTGTATTACCTGAACTCCCTTTCCCCCGCGGAGCGCGATACCGTACACACCGCCTTGCAACAGGAGGCGCTGCCAGAATCGTATGTAAATCATCTGTGCGATGCCATTGAACAGGGTGGACACTGCGATGCCGCCTTGGCGTTAAGTGATGCTTACCTGGAAAAAGCCCTGGCCAGCCTTCATGTTTTCCCTGCTGGCAGGGAAAAAGAGATCTTACAGCAAATGACGCACTATGTGCGTGCACGTGGGCATTAAGGCGTGAACACTCCCCGGAGCGCATTCTTTTTATTGGCTCTTTGGTCCTGTACCGCAACTCCATACCATGGTGAGCAAGGCCTTTGGCGTATGCCCCGGTAAAACGTGCCATGCCCTGGGGCTTCATGGGGCACCAGCAAAGCGAGAACAGGTATGCCTTTTCAGTCTGAAACCAGCCTTGATGAAGCCTTCCGGCAAAGCTTGCACCTGGCCTTTCCCCCGGTGCTGGTTCGGCTGTTACAGGCCCTGGTCAACCCCTCCCCCTCCTTTCCCATTATTGCAAACTTTTTGCGCATGGACCCCATGCTTACCAGCCGTGTGCTGCATATTGTAAACGCGCCAAACTATGGGTTTGAAAGTAAAATAGCAGACATTGAGCGAGCCGCCATTGCCATTGGTTCTAACGAACTATTTCGCCTTGTTATTTCCCTTTCCATGCAGCAGCGTTTGCAGCCAAAAACTTCCCGTGCCCGTAAAATGCTTTTTGGCGACTGGCGCATGGCTATGTGGTCTGCCCTGGCAGCTGAAGGCCTGGCCGAAAAATGGTGCCCGGACCAGAAAAACCTTGCTTACCTCGCGGGTATTCTCAAAGACCTGCCCCTGTTTTTGGCTCTTTGCCGTGAAACACTGCCTGATTTTTTGCTTAAGGAAGTTCCCCTGGGGACACTGCCAAGCCAGGCACAGTTTACCCAGGAAGAACAGTTCTGGGGCGTTTCCCACCCGGACCTTTCCGGCAGTATTCTGCTTTTTTGGGGACTCCCCCCGGAACTGGCCGTAGCCGTGCATGAGCACCATGAACTTGCCAGTGCAGATACAAAAATTCCCTTGAGCCAAGCCGTTATTTATGCCACACGCTGGGCAGAATTGCTGCTTTCCCCCCAGGCGGAAGCCGCAGAACTTATTGCCTTTGAACTACGCCTTGCCAGGGTTGTGGAAGGCGGCAAGGAGCAGGTAGCCCGCATTAAGGAAGAGTGCGCGGTGCGCTTCGACAGGCTTATGGAGCAACTGGGCATTGTGCCGGAAGCGTTCAGCCACGACTTTCATCATAATTCGCTGGTAACGTTGGAGCATTATTATTTTCTTGCCCTGGAAACACTGGGCGGGCGAGGGGAATTTTCTCTGGCCTATTTCGGTAAAATGTTGCAGCAGCAACTCAGTGCATTCTGGCATGTGGCTTCCTGGGATTTTTTTATGCAGATTTCCCCCAATACAGAAGGGTATCTCCTGAAATGTGAAGCAGGCCGCCTTGCCCCAGTACAACGTATAAGCCGGGAAGAAGTGCTGAAAACGGCTAGGCCGGAACGCATTCCGCTGATGTTCAGGGGGGGGGACATTGGTTTTCTTGCCCTTGCCAAACAGTCTGCAAAATTGTTGCGGGAAACGCCTCTTTCTCTGTTTATGCATGTGTTGGGTATTGGCCTTGGGGAGCGCCTTCTGGAGCAGGCAGGTAAGGAAAGCGCCAATAATACCCTGGCAGAAATGCTGCCAACCCTTACCCTGGATGCCAGCGGTATTGTACAGGCCGCCAACAAGGCTATGCTGGGCATACTGCGCATTCCCTTTATTCCTGAACACACAGAAGCTGTGGGGCTTTTGCGCACCAGACTTGGGGTGCAACTGTCAGGCTGGGCCAAGGCAGAACCGCAAGGCACTTTTGCGCCGCAAGCATGGCTGGAGGCCGTTGCCGTGCCCTCCAAAGAGGCAACCAGCCCAGGCCGCACAATACCCATGTGCATAACCCATGTGCGCATTCCAGCCGGGGGGGTGGTGCAGTGTGTGCCTGTTCCTGGTGTGGCCCCTGCTTTTGGGGTGCACGTGGCCAACCCGCAGTTGTTAGATGCGTTTGCTGGTGCTGGCATGATGGAAAGTTATCTTTTGGACGATACGGGGTTGGTGCTTTGGGCCAGCGCCGGCAATAGCGTTGCCCAGGGGAAATGCATGTTTGCCTTTTCCCGGGCGGCCTCCGGCAATACGCTAGAATGGAATGCCACGTGGCTCAAAAGCCAGCAAGGAGTAACCCGCGTAGTGCTGCATTTTTTGGAAAACGGCAAGCTGGTGGAAAAAAAGTGTCTGCTTTCCCCCCTGATAACTGGGCATCATCGCAATTATTTGCTGACAGTTTCCCAATGCGAAGGGGCAGAAGCTGAAAATACAGCCCCCATGCAGGCTGATGCCGTTACCGGGCTTTTGGGCTATAGCCAATGCTGCATTGGCATTGGCCAGGCATTGGAAAAAATGCAAACCCAGGGGAGCCAGCCAGGGCTTTTGGTGTGCGACGTTGTGGGCATGGCATCCTTGAATGAAAAGCATGGCTACCAGGCAGGGGACGCTGTGCTGCGGCGCATTGGTGCCTGCCTGCTTACCATTTGTCCCCCGGACCAGGGGCAGCCCTTCCGCCTGGGGGGCGACGATTTTGCTCTGCTTTTGCACAACACCAGTGAAGAGAACATGCACACCATGGCTTCCCTGCTGCATGAAGAACTCGCCGCCCGGAGTATGGGTATTCTCCGGGTGAATGTGGGGCTTTTAGCGTTGCAACCTGGGGTACACGTGCGGGACCAGATAATTCGGGCTAAAAGTGCTTGCGCCCGTGCGGCGGGTGAGCCTAGCCGCACGTTCATGGCAAGCACGGCATAAGTAAGAAATGGCGGCTGCCCACCAGCTTTTACCTGCCATTTCCCGTTATGAACAGAAGGGACCATTGACGAATTAGCGTTTCCACAGCCTGTCTTGGCTCTTCCATAAGGGGCAACAGCACTTGCCAGCGGGGAGTTAAGCCTGTAAGCACACTGGCAAACAGCAACAGACGATGAGGAGTAACCATGCTTTTTAACATAACCGTATGCCCAAAGCCGCACCTTGATGACTGTGTTGGGCGAAATATTACCCACAAAATTCAGGAAGCCCTTGGTATTCATGTGCATGAAACGCATGTTGCCCAGGTATTTACCGTGGAAGGGCTGGATACAGCCGGGGTAGAACGGGCCGTGGCCGAAGGCGTGCTGCACGACCCGGTGCTGCACGATGCGTTTTTAACACCGCCTCCTTCTCAGGCAGATTATGTGCTGGAAGTGGGTTTTCGCCCTGGCGTTACAGACAACGTGGCCCGCACCGCACGGGAAACACTGGGGCTGGTGCTGGGGGGCAAAGAATCCATTCAGGTGTACACTGCCCTGCAATACCATTTTACCACCAGTGCAGGCCGGGCCGCTGTGGAACATATTGCTGCGGACTTGTTGGCCAACGCCCTTATTCAGCGGTACAGCATAAAAAGCAAGGCCGAATGGCAGGCAGAACCGGGGTTTGCCCCGGTGGCAGCGCGTGTTACCGGGGCCGCCAGCAACGAAGTGGCGGTTATTCCCCTTGCATCCATGAGTGACAGCGCCATGGAAGACTTCAGCAAGGCAAACACCCTGGCCCTTTCCCTGGAAGAAATGCACGCTGTGCGGGCTCATTACGCCCAGCCGGAAGTGCAGGCAACACGGCGGAGCATGGGCCTGCCGGAAGACCCCACGGATGCAGAAATTGAAGTGCTGGCCCAAACGTGGTCTGAGCACTGCAAACATAAAATTTTCTCTGCCGCCATTCAATATGAAAACAAGGAAACAGGACGGCGCGAAGCCATAAACAGCCTGTATAAAACCTGCATTCAACGGCCCACAGCCATGATGCGCAAGCAAATGGGTGAAAAGGACTACTGCCGCTCTGTGTTTAAAGACAACGCCGGGGTGGTGGCCTTTACCGATTCACACGACGTGTGCATTAAGGTGGAAACCCACAACAGCCCTTCCGCCCTGGACCCATACGGCGGTGCCCTTACCGGCATTGTGGGGGTAAACCGCGACCCCATGGGCACAGGCATGGGGGCTGAGCTTGTGTGTAATATGGATGTGTTCTGCTTTGCTTCGCCTTTTTATGAAGGCGAGCTGCCCCCGCGCCTGTTGCACCCCCGCCGGGTTATGGAAGGTGTGCGCGAAGGGGTGGAGCATGGCGGTAACAAGTCTGGCGTGCCCACGGTGAACGGTTCCGTTGTGTTCCATGAGCGCTTTTTGGGCAAGCCCCTGGTGTATTGTGGTACTGTGGGTATGCTGCCCCGCATGCTGCATGGCAAGCCAGGGCATGAAAAAAAGGCCAACCCCGGCGACGCCATTGTTATGGTGGGGGGGCGCATTGGCAAAGACGGCATTCACGGGGCTACTTTTTCTTCCGAGGAACTGCACGAAGGTTCCCCGGTAACAGCCGTGCAAATTGGCGACCCCATTACCCAGCGCAAAATGTATGACTGCGTCATTCGGGCCCGCAACCTGGGCTTGTATTCTGCCATTACGGATAACGGGGCAGGGGGGCTTTCTTCTTCTGTGGGGGAAATGGCCGAAGATACTGGCGGGTGTGAACTGGACCTTGCCAAAGCACCGCTGAAGTATGACGGTATGAAGCCTTGGGAGATTCTGCTTTCCGAAGCGCAGGAACGTATGACCCTGGCGGTGCCCCAGGAAAACTTGGCAGCCTTTTTGGCCCTTGCCAAAGAAATGGATGTGGAAGCCACGTCCCTTGGGCATTATACGGATTCAGGCTTTTTCCACGTAACCTATGCCGGTAAAAATGTGGCCCTGTTGCCCATGGAATTTTTGCACGACGGTGTGCCCCAGATGCAACTGGAAGCAGAGTGGGTGCGCCCCGCTGCGTTCCCGCAAGGCAATGATGTGTTGCTCAAGAACAACGTCCCGTGCCAGTTTGAAGACGCTGTGGGGCAGCACACTGGCGGGCATGGCGGGTTCCTGCTGGACATGATGGGCACGCTGAATATTTGCAGCAAGGAATACCTTATTCGCCAGTATGACCATGAAGTAAAGGGCGGCAGCGTGGTAAAGCCCCTGGTGGGTGTTATGCGCGACGGCCCGGCAGACGCCGCTGTGGTGCGCCCACTGCTGGACAGTGAGGCAGGCCTTGTGCTTTCCCATGGCATATGCCCCAAGTTCAGCGACGCAGACACCTACTGGATGATGGCCAATGCCATTGACGAGGCCGTGCGTAACGCTGTGGCGGTGGGGGCAGACCCAACCACCCTGGCGGGGGTAGACAACTTTTGCTGGTGCGACCCGGTGCAGTCGGAAAAAACGCCGGACGGTAAATACAAACTGGCCCAACTGGTGCGGGCCAACAAGGCGCTGGAACAATACTGCCTTGGGTTTGGGGTGCCGTGCGTTTCCGGTAAAGACTCCATGAAAAACGACTTCATGGGCGGCGGGGAGAAAATCTCCATTCCGCCCACCGTGCTGTTTTCTGTGCTGGGCAATATCCACAACGTGAACAAGGCCGTTACTTCCGACTTTAAAACAGAAGGCGAAGCCATTTTCCTGCTGGGCCGTACCGCCAATGAGCTGGCTGGCAGTGAAGCGGCAGAAGCCCTAGGCCTAGCTGGCGGGGCAGTGCCGCAAGTGGATTTGCTGGCTGCCAAAACACGCTATGCCCTGGTACACCAGGCCATGCAGCAGGGGCTTATTAGCGCATGCCACGACCTTTCCGATGGTGGCCTTGCCGTGGCCCTGGCTGAAATGGCCCTGGGGGGCAGGCTGGGCGCGCGGGTAAATTTGGCCCGCGTTCTTGCGGAAAAAGGCCTTGGCGTTGCTGCCCTGCTTTATAGCGAATCTGCCAGCCGCCTGCTGGTAACGGTGCGGCGTGAACACCTGGCTGCCTTCCAGCAGCTTATGGGCACCCACATGGGCTTTGATGCCGCCCTTATTGGCAACGTGGCCAACACAGGTACCCTTGTGGTGGCCCATGGTGATAATGAAGTTCTGCGCCTTGACGTGGAAGAACTGGCGGAAGCCTTTAAGGCCACTTTGCGCTGGTAGGGCAGTAACGCCCCTAAGGCATTGCACCCACGATAAATGACCTTTGGGACTGATATCCTCAAAGGTCATTTGTTTTAGGGAAACGCGGATGCATTCTGTTTGACTGCATTGGTTCACCCTTGAGAATGCCTTGAAATTGTGCAATTTTAGCGGTTCAAGCGCAATATGAATATGCTTTGGTGCGCCAGGGCAGGAAGAGAGGAATAGAAATGACCACAGTGACAGATATGCAGAATGCTGTGCACGATTTTTTTGTGCAGGAACTACTTCGTAATAGCTTGGGTGCCTATGTAACCGCGTTGCTCATTGCTGCGGGAGGCCTGACCGTTGTGTATCTTGCCCAGCGTATTGTACTTGTTCGCTTGCAGCGCTGGTCCAAAGCGCCTTCGGCCCTTCCTGGTATTAACCGGAAAATTTTGGTGAACGTTACCCGTTCCCTGCTGGGTATATTACCCTTGGCTCCTGTGTTTTGGGGGTTGCGTTCCCTGTCGTTCGGGGCGGGGCTTTCACGCTTTATTGACGTAAGCTTTATGGTGTTGTTTACCTTGGCGGTGGTGCGCCTGTTGGCAAACCTTATGTGCTTTTTGCTGGATGCCGTGCTGCGGGGCAGCCGCACCGGGCATGCCGCGCAGGTGGGCATTGGTGCACTTTTGCCCATTGTGCGCACCGTGGTGTGGGCCTTGGGCGTTACCTTTTTGCTAGATAACCTGGGGTTCCAAATTTCCACCATTGTGGCTGGTCTTGGCATCATGGGTGTGGCTGTTGGCCTGGCCGGGCAAGCCATTTTAGCAGATTTTTTCAACTATATAGTGATATTGCTGGATAAACCCTTTGAGCTTGGCGACAGCATTACCGTGGACGGCGTAACAGGCACGGTGGAGCGCATTGGCATAAAAACAACACGTATTCGCGCTGCCACCGGGGAAATGCTGGTGTACCCCAATAGCGATATGACCAAAAAGCAGGTGGGCAACCAGCAAAAAGCCATCACCCGCATTCGTGTGTTCCGCTTGAGCGTTCCTTATGAAACACCGTATGCCACAGTGCAGGCGGTGCCTGGTATTATTCAGGAGTTGGCTGGCAACATTGCAGGTATGCAATTGAACAGAATACACATGGTGGGCTTTGGCCCGACAGGCTTTGATTTTGAAGGGAGCATCACGGAAAACTCCGGAGACTCCAACGTGTGCCTTACGGCCCAGCAAATGCTTTTTTTTGGCATTATGCAGGCATTCAGCAGCCGGAACATAGCCTTTGCGTACCCTGTTACCCGCGTGGTGCAAGGGGAAGCAGGCAGACCAAAATGACGAATGCCATGGGCGTACAGGAAGAGCGGTTATTCGTTACCGGAAAGAACCATGCCGGGAAGTGATGCTTTGGCTACAGCACCAGTGTTTTCCCTAGCCAGCCCACTAAAGCGCAGGCCACCAGCACACGGCCCATGCCCAGCTTGAATTTGGTCATGGCAATAAAGGCCGCCACACTCAGCAGCAAGGCAAATAGGTCCAGGGTTGCCACATTTGGCAAGGGAAGTGTTATACCCACAGGGCCGTGCCATTGGGTAACGCTGGCAAACAATGCATGCAAGCCAAACCATACGGAAAGATTCAGAACAACGCCCACCACTGCAGCGGTAATGCCTGCAAGGGCCGCAGAGAGGTTTTTGTTGTTCCGCATGCGTTCCACATACGGGGCGCCCAGAAAAATCCAGAGAAAGCACGGGGTAAATGTAACCCACACCACCAGAATTGCGGCAAGGGTGCCAGCCAATACAGGGGAAAGGGTGCCGGGTGCGCTGTAGGCCCCCATAAAACCCACATACTGCAATACAAGAATAAGTGGGCCAGGGGTACTTTCTGCCAGGGCCAGCCCGCTTATCATATCTGTTGTGGTGAGCCAGCCATACGTGGCAACCGCTTCCTGGGTGACATAGGCAAGCACGGCATAGGCCCCGCCAAACGTGACCATCGCCATTTTGCTGAAAAATATACCCATGCGGGTATAGATGTCGTCCCACCCGCGCAGCAGGCCCAAGGCCAGCACCGGCCCCAGCCACAACGGAATCCAGGTGGCAAGAACGCGCAGGCTGTAGCCAGAAGCGTAGTGGTTTTTGCGCTGTGAAACAAGGTCGGTTTCCACTGGAGCAGTTGCGGTGCCCTGTTGTGGGTAAAGGCGGGCATGGCCCCAGCCGAGCAACGCCGCACCAAAAATTACGTAGGGGAACGGTACGTTGAAGGCAAACAGGCACAGAAATGCCACTGCCGCAAGCCCTACAGAAAAGGCGTTTTTAAGCGACTTTCCCCCAATGCGAACCACTGCCCCGAGTACAATGGCCAGAACCGCAGGCTTCAAACCGTAAAACAGGGCATCCACCGCAGGAATTTGGCGGTATGCGGCATACAGAAAACTCAGGGCGAGTACAACAAAAAATCCAGGAAGAATAAACAGGGTGCCAGCCATAATACCGCCAAGGGTGCGGTGCAATAACCAGCCTACATAGGTGGCTAACTGCTGGGCTTCCGGCCCTGGTAAAAAATGACAATAATTCAAGGCATGGAGAAAATGGTCGTTGCTTATCCAGCGCTTTTCTTCCACAAGGGTTTTATGCATCAAGGCAATTTGCCCGGCAGGCCCCCCAAAGCTTAACAGGCCAATGCGTAACCAAACCCAAAATGCCTCGCGAACTGTTGGGAAACTATTACTCTCTTCCATAGTATTTCCTTTCGGTAGAACACGTTGTCTCTGCGCATAGTGTAAATACAAAGAACTTGCCTGAAAAGAGTAGCAGAAGGAAGAAAAACATACAATGACACTTATAAGATGAGGCGTTTTTCGCTAATGGACGGCACCAAATGAACTTATCCAGGCAGGAATTACCATGTGAAAAAATGTTTTTTCGCCTCAGGTATTGACCTTCTCGGCCGTGTCATGTAAATACCCTTTTCGCAGCAACGCGCTGCCATGCGTCCCCATCGTCTAGCTGGCCCAGGACAACGCCCTTTCACGGCGTCGACAGGGGTTCAAATCCCCTTGGGGACGCCAATAGTAAATTCAGGCACTTACGTGTAAAAACGTAGGTGCCTTTTTTCGTGCTGTGCTAACCTATTGCTAACCACTTGCGTAAATGATGTGTGAATGAATTTTGTGGGGCCAGGACGGGTAGATGGTGGGAAGAAGGCTTTGGTTAGCACAGGGTTAGCACAGAATCAGCCTGGATATTTGAATCAATCTGTTTGCAGTGTGCATTGTTTCAATCATGGGCTACCTCGTTAGCCGCTCTCGCGACATAACTCATTAAAACCCAGTGCCAAAGGAAAGGGGAAGGGAAAGGCCAAGTATACCACAACAGCATAGACAGATGACCAATGGAAATCTAATAGGTTTGCTATTTAATGCACTTTTCGGGGAGTATTATTTCCGCTAAATTAACGATAGCTTTTTGCAATAGTTTGAAATACCTAATATACCCTTAAAAAATGCATGTCATTATGCCAAAAAAATGCTGTCTGTTAACTCATTTCAACTAATTGAGAAATAATTTCAAATTATTCTGTATGAGTTTTACCTAAGAGTGACCTACTTTTACCCGGTTTTACCTAAGAATAACTGATTTTTACCCACTTTTACCTGTAAGTGTATGGTTTTTATCGAAACTTGATAATAACTGTGGTTTATGTGGGCAAAAGTAAAGAGTGGCCGGAGCGCACCAGTCTACTGGAAAACTGCGTTTTCCATTGACAGTGCTACCCTTTCCTCCCTGCGGTCGTCATCCGTCATTCTTCGCTTCGCTCATCAGACGGAATCGGGTTCCGGCAAAGGGCGTTGCCCTTAGACCCTCCAAATATTATTGGTTCGTCCGGTTTTTTAATTTCATCACAGTGTACAAACTTTCCATAATTTGGAATATGAATATTGTATGTTCTTTCCATGCCCCAGGCTTGAGCTGTTACGGATGTTTTGAATCAGGAGGTGCATATGGCTTCTGGGTATCATGTGGCATTTCGTTGTAATGACTGCAACCATCTATTCTTTGTCATGCGAAACAAAGCAGGCCCTTCCCCTATACCCCTACCATAAAAGCGGGCCTTGGGAGTAGCATCTTGAGTCTGTTCCACCGCATCATAGCTCCCCGTTGCCCGCAGTGTGGCAGCAAAAATACCCGCTATTGCCCTGAAGTGCACACATAGCTCAGCCGTGCAGCTAGCAGGCTGCCGGTGCTGTTGTGCGATCATTCTATCCCATTCTCATGCTGTAACGTTTGCAAGGGGACCTATTATGGATGGTTCAAAAGTACTGTTGGTAATTGTTCTTTTTCTGGCAGTGGCAAACCCCATTGTATGGCGCTTGCTTGGTCCCTTGCTGGTGGTGGGGGCAGGGCTGGTGCTCTGGTGGCTCATCTTCCGGGGTATTAAGGCTGTGCTGTTTGATAGTAAGCGCAGGGATGAGTAGGGCGAATAAATTTTCGATTGTCGATACATTTTTACGCATCTCTCCAGAATCTGGAAACTGAGCTGTGTAGTATGGCACCACAAGGTTAAGGAACGCGGGCAGCTGTGCCTGCAAATTGCACTCACATCAAGCAGGAGGATTTGTTATGGGATTCTTTGATAGCCTGGCAAAAATTGCCGTGGGAGCCGGAAAGGCAGCGGGCAAGAAGGTTGGCGAGTACAATGCGGAAAATGCCCGCCTTCGTGAAAAGTATGAGTCGTATGGTGACTCTTCATTGCTCAGCGCCCTGCGAAGCACCAGCTCTATGCAGGAACGAACCGCCATTTTCAGTGTGTTGCGCGGGCGTGGCTATTCTGATGAGGATATGAAAGAAAGAATGCGTAACGGGTAGTGCATGGCTGCACATCTGTTTTTTACAGCAGGGTGCATACAAGGCCTATCGTGTGTAGGAAATGGGGGGCAGTGCATAGCTGTTTCCCCCTTCCTTTTTTCTGGAAAGGTTGGTATGCTTGATACCGTATTTCTTGTTTATTGTCCTAGTTAACTATAGGTGGGGTGTGTATGAAGAAAACTGATGAGGCGCTTGAAAAACAGTATGAACGGGTTTTTGCCCAGGCCACTGGTGGGAACCCGGTGTTTCCGTTGTTTGCCAAAGAGCAGATGGCTAAAATGGTTGAAGAAATATTGACAACCAACAATGCTGCTGGCCCCGTGCTTTCTACAAATCAGTCGTATTTTATTAAGGGTGGCAACATGGCCGAAGAATTCCATGCCCACTCCTTTAACCTTGATGCCATTCTGAAAGACAGTGACACCCGTGCATTTACTGACAGACGGGCGGATTGGTATGAACACGAATGGAATGGGCAGCTGCTAGGCAAGAATGCCAACCCAGACGTGATTGTTTCCACAAACGGCAAGGTAACGCAAAGCGCCCAGCTAAAGTACAATAAAGATGCGGCTTCGACTGCGGGGCAAATGTCGCAAGTAAAAGATAATACAGTCAAGTATGAGAATAATGACACCTTCATTGGCCCCTCTGAGCAGGTAGGGGGAATCAAGCAGCAATCGTTAAATAACATTCAAAAGAATACCGAGCGTAATGGCAACCCTGTGCAGAGAGAAGCCTATCAGCAAACTCACGATAAAATTTCAGGCACGCTCAAGGATGGGGATGTATCTTCCCGGCCCCTGACAAAGCAAGAAGCCAATGAGCTTGGCAAAGGGAACACCAAGCAACTTGAAAAGGTGCAGAACGAGTTTCAAACCCGCTCCACGTTCCAGCAAATGGGAAAAGCCGCCACCGGGGCGGCAGCCATGTCTGCTGTAGTGTGTGGTGCCGTAAACATAACCAGATATATGCGGCAAGTAAATTGTGGCGAAATTTCAAGCGACGAGGCTGTGTGCAAAATTGTTACGGAAACCGTTTGTTCCGCAGCTGACAGTGCAGTGAAAGCCGGGGCAAACGTTGGCGTGCAAAGCCTTATGGTGCGCTATGGTGCTGAAAAAGTGGTGATAAATGCCCTTGCCAAGCAAGGCATGGGGGCCATGATGCGCACGGGTGCCATTACCGCAGGGGTTGTGTGTGCCGTAGATGCCGTGAAAGACCTGGTAGCCCTGGGTTCTGGTAAGCTTACAGCCGATGAGTTTTATGAGCGGCAAGGAAAAAACGTACTGAATACATCGGCAGGTGTTATGGGTGGTGGCCTTGGCTTTACCGCTGCCAGCAGCCTTGCTGCTAGCTGGGGGGTAACAGGCCTTGCGGGAAACGCCCTGATGCTGACGGGTGGCTTGGCTGGTGGCCTTATTGCGGGCCTCGCCATGACACTGGCCATTGAAAACGGCATAGAGAAACCATACCGAGAACTGGTTCAAAACACACGCAACTTGCAAGATTCTGCTAAGGTGTTGGAACAGGTTTCCCAAGCCATGTTCATGGGGCAGGTGTGCTTTACCAAATTTGTGGAACAGAATTGGCAGCTTGAAAAGCAATTTCAGGCGCAAATGGCTCAGGTAGACCGTGCTGGTACAGACGCATTAACCGCCATAATGAAAATTTAAGGAAGTTCTATGTCCTCTCTTGCTCTTTCTTCTGCTGAAGAAGCCGCTATTGATAAAAATCTTGAAGGTATGCTGTCCTGGGCACAAACTCGGAAGCATGAAGCGGAACAGCTTGCCATGGATGCCTCCCGTTTGCTTTCATGCACCACAGATAGGGTAGATAGGCTTTCGCGGCAGGGGTTCTTTACCCGGTGCTGGTCACGCTTTAATGGAGATGCGGCTTCGGCTGAAAGGGCAAACACTGGGGACCTTATTCAAATGCAAAAGGTTTCCTTGCGTTATTTGAACATGCTGCAAGAGCAGCAGTTGCTTATGGCCCATTCCATGCTCAGCCTGAAAAACAACCTGCTTTCCCTTGCGGTGAAGGAAGAAGAAACGCGCCAGCTTATAGCCTTGCTTGCGGGTAGAACCCTTGAGCGCTTTGAAAAGCTGGAAAATAGGGTAGACAAGCTTGAAGTTTCAAGTAACTTACAAACATGGCTGTATACCCTTGAAGACAGGGACTATGACGAAAAATTCCCTACGGAATTTATGCGCATGTTTCGGGTCATTAACGATTTCTATGGTATTAAGAATGATGATTGGAACTACAATGACATTCTGTTTATGCGTAAAGCCCTGCGTACCGTAGGAATTGACCCCAAGAAAAAGATTTCTTTGGATTGCTTCATAGACAGCCTTGTGGATGAAATTCAGCAAGACTGCGTGGGTTTCCCTGCCTACGCAGAAGCTATTTGCCAGTTTACACCGCAAGGTGTGGCAAATTATAGCCGCTATGCCATCGATAATATTTCTTCCCCAGTGTTTACCACCCTGCACGGGCTGAAAATTCAGTTTGTAGACAGGTTGGATATTGTGGAAGAACTGCAAGACGAGATGAACATTTCCGCAGGAGAAGCCCTAAAGCGCTTGTTGCGCCGCAGTATTACTGGCTTGAATGTGAACCTGAATTATGAGTTCCCCCTAGCAGAAACCGCCATTGAGGTGCTGGGGTGTATGCGCCTTGCGGAACGGTTGCAAGGCGAACCTTCTACCTCAAACGAGCAGGTGGCTCCACAGTCAGATAATGAACGGGTTGAAGAAATTAACACAGCACAACACGGGCAGGAAGAGCTTGGCACTGCCCAAACGCCTGATGTGCCCGTGCTGGACCTTGCCAACTTGCGGGTAAGCCCGTGGAAGGTGCATAATTATACAAGTAAAAGTGGCCTTTTTTATTTATATGGACTACGTTTTTTTAATGATAAATGGCATATGCTGTCAGATGATAGCCTCTTGGTCTCAAATGATCTTGATAAATGGACGGAAGAACAGGATGTTGACTTAGGGCATGGCTATCGGTTGGTAGAGGAAAGTAGAAAATTGTTTGCAGTGCCGAATGGCATATTGCGTGCTGAGCCTATTATTGATTTGGCCACTGGGGGAGCGCTTCCCTTGCGTAATGAATTTTCCGGAGAAAAAATACGGTATGATACCATCCTTAATGATGGTAACCGATGGGTTGTTTCAGGCAAGTTGGATATTTCATATTCATATACAAAATCGGGTTTTTTTTCTGATTCAAAGGAAACAAGTAGTTATTATTCCGCCGTGCTATTTACAGGTAACAGTTTGGATACGTTAACTCCGTACTGTTTTACTCAAGATTTTCCAATGTTTAATGTGGGGGAACAAGCAACATGTCAGGGGAATATTCTAGTGCTGTTAGATGAAGAGAGTGGGGAGCAAAGATTGCTTGCCCTTTCTTCAGACGGGCAAATATGGAAAAAATATCCATTGATAAGTATTGTGAATGGAGAAGAATATGACTTGTCTTGCTATGATAAAATGATTGTTTTTAAGGACAGGCTTCTTTTTTCCGATGGAAATAGCTTTTTGTTTCCCTATCCTAAAAGAGGTTTGTTTGAATTCTCTTTTGAAACAGGGGTATTTACAAAAATAGAAACCAATCTAGATATCGAGCAAGATGGTGACTACTTTACAGCCTTTCCCGAGTATGGGCTGCTTTGTTATACTGGTGTGAATAATGCCCTCTTCCTCTCCACTGATGCACAATCTTGGCAGCGAATAGAAGCACCTTTTAAGGCTGGAAAAGCCAACTCTGATGGTTCTTTTCTTGCACTGGAAGGGAACAAATTAGTGAGATTTATTGCAAATAAGGATAACCTTTTTGGACATAAGACAGGGGTAGATATTTACGAGATTCAGTTGGGGTAACGTGGTTAATATCGGCTTGCCAATGTCCGTTAAGAGATCCCCCGCACAGCATAGAAAGTGCCACCGGGGCATTTAGCTCGCTGGGCAGGGGAAATTAGCATTCCTTGTTCAGCTGCAAAGCACTAGCTCCATGCAGGAAAAAATTGCCATTTTCTGCGTACTGCGTGCGAGGCTATTCCGATGAGGAAATGAAAGAAAAAATCCGTAACGGGTAGTTTGAGCTCGATTGAAATGAAATGCCTTGTGTAGCAGAAAAACTGCTACACAAGGCATTTCATTTTTATTTATACACTTTATAAATTATGCATTAGCAAAATTGTGGTGTTGCCTCTTCACTATACTCAGCCTGTTCATTTATCCATAATGAAAGGCCGTACAGTAATGCTTGGTCATTTGGTGTGGTAATAACTCTTCTTCTTGATAGTTCTCGTTGTACATGTGGTATGATTAATTGCTTTGCCAAGGCCTCTCTGTTAGTACTTGCAAATATTTTTTTTAAGTCCTCATTTGTAAGAGCTTCCCCAAGATGGTCAACAGTGTGTTCAACTTCCCGTTGCGTAAGAAGATGTTCATTAGCAAGGTCTAGGAAGCTTTGTTCAATAATTAAAATAATTTCCTTTGAATCGTCCTCAATTATTAAGTTCATGGCCGCACTACTTGCACTCCCGGCAGCGGTTCCTCCACAAAATGCTCCTATTACTCCACCAACTGTTGCGCCTACGGCGTTTCCTATTACTGGAACGACTGTTCCTAGTGCGGCCCCAGCAGCTGCCCCTCCAATCCATCCTGCAGTTCCTCCTGCTACAGAAGAACAAGTTGAAGCTACATTTTTAACTAGTTGTGGGCCAGAGATTCTTCCCCTAAAAATATCTATGACATCACCGGTAGATAGAATTACTGCAGATACTGTAGCTGTTATTACATTCCCCCTCAACATTTTTGAGGCACTCTTCATTGCAGCAGCACCATAAATGCTAGTTCCACTTCTAAATGCATTTGCTAAAATAGCAGCTCCCTTTGGCCCAATGAATTTAATAACAGCATCTGTACTGCCCACGAGCAAACTATTCATACCTGCTTTAGTTAGTTGTCCTGCGAAAATCGCCGTAGCAAACGTCGTTCCACCAACTTTTAGTCCATTCATTGCTGAGTTTTTTAATGCAGTATCTAGTTTTTCACCATTCCAAAGGGAAGTGGCAAAAGAAATGGTTGCTGTTATGCCAAAAGCACATGAGGCTATAATTGCGCCATTAACAGCATCGTAACAGATGGATTCAATGGTGCCAGCTTTGGCAATATTTCGAACTTGCTCATAAGTAAAATGCCCTTTTCTGACAATAAGTATAGCATCATCTGGGTCGGTGACTCCGGGTATTTGCCCTTTTTGGATTCTATTTTTCATAGCTGCAAGAGCTGCATCATACTTGTCAGAAGGAACTTCTATTTGCATGGGAGTTCCATCCGGATTAATATATCTAAATTTACCATCTGTAAAACAATCAGATATGCATTTGCTTCCAGTTTTGCAGTATTTAGACTGGATTTTGACGTTGTTTACTTGTCTGTCGGGACCATTTTTTATATTATCATCACCTACAATTATTGATTCATCAAAGAGAACCTTGTCTAAAAGGCAGTTGGCGCGTTCAGCGGCGAAGCCGTGTCCACGTGAACTGTGGAACTTTGTCTCCCCATAAATTGTGGCTCCAGAACTTACGTTTCCATAAATATCACCAGCTATAATTTCGCCAACCGACTTTGAGTTGCAGTTTTCTAATGTTAAATCAGAAATACGCTTCTTATCTTGCTCATCGTAGGCGTAGTTTTGTGAGGCAAATTCTAAGAAAAGATGAATTGCATGAGCATTCCACAGCTTGCTGTTTATGGTATAACTTTTATCCCTATAGTCGTTAACTATAAGTTCGTTTGAGGATTTAAATAACGTCATTTTTGTGATGTCATCATATCGAATTCGGAAGTTTTTTGTTTTATTCTTGGGGCTGGATACATAAATTGCTTTTGAGGTGAAGAAAATACCTTCTGCAACCACATCCCAGTCGCAAAGAATGCAAATGAGGGTGCATAAATCTTCTCTTATAATTTTTTTTTCCTTTAATTTACTGATAAATTTAGGACGTTGCTCTTCAATGCTCTTGCATTCTGAACAGTAAAATTCAACCATAGGACTAGACCATAAGCTAGAGCTTTTTCGGAACCATTCGATTGTATTTAGTTGATATATAAAGTCTGCAAGTAATAAATGATTGTTCATGTTTATTTTCCTTAGTGTGCTTATATTTTAAATATGTTAACTGTCACGCCTTTTCTATTATCTCATCCCCAAAACTCCGAACCCAGGCCATCAGTTCTGGTTCGCTTCGGGTGGTGATTTCCAGCAGCAGGTCGCCGTTTTCCAGTTCTTCCAGGCGTTGGTTGTCGGCCCAGGTGCGTTCACGCACGTAATCTGCTGCTTTGCCCGCCTTAAAGGTTATGGCAAAAGTGCGTGGTTCATGCCACGGCAGGCCGAACTCCTGTGGGTCTGCTTCCGGCAGGTTCAGGCGGTGGCGGCGTTCCAGCAGCACAACATCGTGTATGCGATGAATGGCTAGGTTGGTCAGGTGGCGTTGTTCAGAAAAATTTTCGGTCAGTCCGGCACCCAGCACATACAGCGCGCCGCTCATGCTCACAATTCGGGCCGGGGCGAAGCGGTGTTCCTTGCATTCCGTTTTGCCGGAGGCGCGGTACTGCACAAGGCAGGCCAGCTTGCCTTCAATGGCCTTGTTCAGCGCTTCAATGTGTTGCAAATGCGGGGTGTAGTCTATGCGACCCTTGCTAAAAAAAGAAAGCTGCGGTTGTTGCAGCTTGTCACGCAAGGCATAGTCTTGGTCCGCCATAAGCACGGAAAGGTTTAAAATTGTATCATCTACTCGCTTGGCCACTGGCTCTGGCAGGGTGCTTGTGGCCAGGTCGCGGCAAATGGAAAGGTAGCGAAGTTCCTCAAAATCTAGGCCAAGGCAATTGCGGCTTATGGTACGAATTTGGTACCACCTGCGCCGTTTTTCCAGGCCAGACTCAAGGTTTATGCCCACAACGGCTTCAATATCAGCCATCATGCGCATAATGCTTTGGGGGGAACACTGAAATTCTTCTGCTAGGTCAGTTTGAAAATGACGTTTGCCCTCCAGCATGAGCTTACGAAATAAACGAAGAACCTTTATACTGCGGGAACTGTCTGGGTCATGCTTCGGTGGCATATGTGTTCCTTTGTAGAAAATATGCTTATAGAATAGGCTACTGCGCATTCTATGGCAAGTGAAAAATCAATTTTGCGGAGCCACACAACGGGTAATTGTTGCATGGCTCCGCCCTACCACAGTACTCTTTACTCACAACACCATACGTTTTTTGTGCTCGCGGCCTTTTTCCTTGGCCTTGCGCCGGGCCATGCGCAGCAAACGCATGGTAAGCACGCCGTACTTGGCAAGGGTTTCAGGCTCTGGCACAACAATTGGAGGCAGCGGGCTTTTGGGAAAGCCTATCATGCCTTTGCCCCTTGAGCTTTTTCCTTACCTTGGGCTTGGCGTGGCTCTTCCTTGGAATCATCTTCCACCAAGCCTTCCACATAGCCGGATGCAATATAGGAAGCCACAGCCCCAGCCAGAAACCACAGTAACTTGTGCATAAGGCCTCCCTATGCCGTTGCAGTGGCGGTGCCTGCGGTGAATGGGTCGCCTGCCGATGCTTCTTCAGCGGTTTCAGTGGATGAAGCGCGGGCGAAAGTGGCGTCGTTGCCATCAGCATCGGCCTCATCGTCGTCATCATGGCTGCACCCAAGGCTGCCAGAGCTGGCAGTGCCATCGGATAAGGTGCTGCACAGAGCGGCAGTGCCAATAATAGCAATTGCTCCCGTAGCGACACCACCCATAAAGTACCAGAATTTACTCATAATCGTCCTCCTGTGTTATGCCCCGCCGGGGCGTGTGCAGGCAGAATACGAAATGTTCGTTCCAGAATACGGATAGTTTGAGTAAATATTAAGATTCTAATATTTTCCACACTGCATTTTCCATAAATTTTGTTTTTAAAATTTCGTAGAGATTGCATGATTATGCTATTCAGAACAATTGTAACGCTACATTTTTTACAACAACCTAAATTTATGACTCATAGTACCAGCCAATCCACCTTGTGCCATGCCGGGGGTGCATTTGTCCTTTCCCTTCTCCTCCGGCGTATCTGCATTTCAGAATATCCGCCGCAGGCGCACCTCCGCACATCTGGCTTACAGGGTTACCGAAGGGGCAAAGCCCCTTGGCGCACGGCATTCGCAGAATGCATAAGTGCGCCCTTAGGCCTTTTGGGCCTTCGGGGGTTGAAGGTAGAAACGCACAAGCGCATTAGCTGTGGTTGCCCTGCTCCTAGTGGTTTATAGTTTTGCAGAGGTAATGTGGCTTGTACCAAACATGAATGGTACGCATCACATCAGGGCCTTCACAAAGGGGTTCGAAGGGGCGGGAGCCCCTCGCCAGCCCCCATGCTACGGACAGATGCGAAGCAAATGTACGTACATGGGGTAGGCTGGCTTATGGCCTTTATTGCACACGATGATATGGTATGAGTGCGGCGATTTGAGCAAGAATATTTATTACTTGATGAATAATGCACACAGCCCGTCAACCCATAAAATTGCCACCTGCTGAATTTTACACAAAATGTGGCAGGTCTCAAAATTGCCACTGGCTGAATGTTCTCAGATGGTGTTGGTGTTAAGTTTTTTAATTCTTCGTATGCCGGATTTTGAAAACTGAGGGTAAATACTGTCCATGCCAATTTGTTTCCTGCAATTAGGATAGGTATTAGCTATTGCCGAGTGTATTGGGGGGTGCAGCGGGGGCGAAGCCACCCTGCCGAACGGGGACAGGCAGAGCGAAGCGTGCCTGTCCTAGTGAGTATGGACACCCAAACGAGCCGCCACAATTAAGCCGATTATCTTGATGGTTAGCAGCGAATATTTTTTTGTAATTACGCTTACTCAGGGGAACAACCGAATTTCACAAAGACAGCCGGAGGAAAGGGAAAGGTGCCACTATCGAGAATAATTGCCACTTGATGATTTACTACCAAGAACGATTATTTTGCTTTGCGCGGGCGACCAGCCCCAATACGTTTTCCACCAGTATTTGCCCTTGCTCCGCCGTGGGTGCGGTTGCCATACTGTTGTTGATAATGAGAGAGCCATGTTTCTGCTAAGGCAAGGTCTATACGGAATAACCAAAAATTCTTACAAAGAATAGCGTGCAAGGCTTTGCGTTGCTGTCTTTCCTCTTGAGTCTCCCCGGCAAGGGATGGAGAAAGTGCCATGAGAACGGAATCCACGTCTGTAATGCAAACGCCTTTTTTCAGCAGATAATCCCGTGTATGGGGGCAGGTCTCCCAAACTTGTGTAAGGTCGTATGTCACATTGGGCAAATTATTACTTTGCAATGTTTCCAGTGCTACAAGCCATCCATCATGAGAAGTATTGCCGAATTGTGGTTTCCACGCATCATTCAATGCAGCCAGCTTTTTTTCGACATCTCGGGAAAATACAGGATTACTTGCCGTAAGTGCATCATGTACTATTTTTGCTTTACGGGTAGCGGTCGATGGAGCCATGCACAGGCTATGGGCATCACACCGCTGGCTGTGTCTGTTTACATAGCTTTCAGGGATCAGGTGCCAGCACTTTTCGCAATAGACGTAATGGGGAAATGCCCATAATGAAGGGGAGACTCGCAATTCTCGTTTTTGTACGTCGTTAAAATAGTATAATAAAACACCGTACAACGCCTCAAGTTCATCGAGCTGTGCCATAACTGATTTGTCGTTGAAGGCTGCCCCCATGTCTCGCTGAATAATATGCTCACGCATTTGGCTGACATATTGGAGCACTTGTGAAGCAGATTTTACCTCGGGAAATTTTTTGCAGCCATCTGTAATGTTATGCTGTTTTGCATAGTTTCTGAGGACCGAGGGAAGTGAGGTAATGTCAATATTGGTGAGTTGTGGCACATACCGCATTGCTTTCGGTGTAACAGTGAGGGCAATATGGTCAAGCCGTTTTTGTCGTTCTCGGCAAAAATTGTATAGCTTGTACATATAGCGAGAAGGGGTGGCCTGTGTGGGTGCCAATGAATCATCTGAATACATTTCCCCTGCAAGGGTAAGGTAATCAGGGGTTAGCGCAAGGGCAACCGAGTGCATTAGGTGGTCCCAATGACGGACTGTAAATACAGGACGTTGATCTGCTGTAAGCATTTGCGCACTTTGTGCATCTATATTTTTAAGCTCATCAGCAAGGAGTTTGACCGTAAGGGGAAATGCGTCAACGTCGGATAGCAGGCTTATTCTATGAAATAATTTGCGTGTATTTTCAGTCATAAATCACCAAGTGGCAAATGTTTGCGTTGGAAAAAGCGTTTACTATCAGTTTTAATGGCAGCATGAATATTGAAACCGCAATCATTGAAGCTATTCAAGGGGCGCTTGGTAACCTGCTTGCCACAGTGGGTGGTGCTGATGTGGCTGCGCACCTGCAAAAGGCTGCACGCCTTGAGGCGTTACGCAAGCAACCGTTGCTTACTCCTGATGACGTTTCAGAATTGTATCATATTCCTGTATCCACATTATCCACTTGGCGTTCCCGCGCCAAGGGGCCAAATTACACCAAGCTAGAAGGTTCAATTTTCTACACAAGTGCGCAAATTGAAAAATGGATTGCCGCCAATGAGGTGAAAATAAGGCGGTAACACGCCCCCAAGACGACATATTTTCAGAAGCATTTTTTATGTCAATCCGGCAGATTATCTTATGGATGCGTACCTCACAATACATTGTGGAGAAGTACGCTTTTTTTTATTCCAATACCACCGCTGAGAGTACCCTTGCGGCTTCTGCACCTTGGTCTGGGGCAAGGTGGGCGTAGCGTTGTGTCATGGTCACTGATTTATGTCCCAAAAGTTTTTGGACAGTGTACAACGGGACGCCGGCTTGCACCAACCATGAAGCATAGGTATGCCGCAGCGAGTGGTAAACAATACAGTTACGGCGGTCGGCAATACCTTGATTGAGGCCACAATCGTTAATAATAGCTTTGAAATTAGACCCAATCTCAGTACGGGGGGTATTGCGGGTAAATTGTTTGGGAAACACAAGATAGCCCGCTTTTCCCTTGGATTCTTCTTGCCATTGCTGCAAAGCCTGCTGCACCTGTTCAGGCATGTGTACCACACGGTTTTCTGTATTCTTGGAATCCATAACCGTTATGGTGCCACATGCAAAATTGACATGCTCCCACCGCAGGGTAAACACTTCACCCGCCCGTAAACCAGTATACAGAGACACCAGGGCCATGCGCCACAAATTCATGCTTCGGCGTTGCAGGCTATCCAGTAATGTTTTGGCTTCCGCCTTGGTTAAAAACCGCATTCGCCGGCTATCGCTTTGGGGAATTTTTACGTTATCGGTGGGAATGGGGCCTTCATACATTCCCCAGCGCTGGGCTTGGCGAAATATTTGGCCTAACAGCGAGAGTGTCTTTTTTGTGGATTCGGCAGTGAGCTTGCCTTGTGCTTTTTTCAGTGCGTCCACTTCCACTGTGGTAATGCTCAGAAGAGGCAAATGGCCAAGGTGCGGTTGAATCCGATTTTTATAAATGCTCATAGCATCTTGTGGGTATTTGCGTGAAACTTCAAGATAGTCCGTGCGAAAGCGTTCAAAAATGTCATCAAGCGTCAGATGGGCCAATTCTGAAGGGAGACTTCCCACGCGGGCTTGCTTGAGGCGTTCAGCACGCACATTAGAAGCCATGGCCGCGCTCACCTTTTCACTTGTCCATCCGACTTTTTCCCATATAAGCTTGCGGTCACCGGGCAGACGGTAGCAAATGTCATAGCAAATGTCTGGCTTGCCCTTGTGCCGACGGCTTTCGTGTTCACGAGCATAAACGCCAGTATAGTTGGTTTTATTGCGCTTTTGTGCCATAACTTGCTTTCCCCGGTTCTTGATGGTTTGCATCTGTATTTTTTTACAGGCTGCCATTTGTGCTAACCATTATGCTAACCACTGGCGCAAATTTTGTCAAATTACAGCAAACAGAAAAATTAAAAATACAATAATTATAATGACTGGTCTACTAATTGCATAATGCGAGACTTGAATTAAACGCCCTTTCACGGCGTCGACAGGGGTTCAAATCCCCTTGGGGACGCCAAATTTTGGTATCATTAAGAACGGTAAGGTCTAAAAAGCCTTGCCGCTCTTTGTTTTTCGGGAGTAATTAAAATCCCCGAATTCAGCCAAATCCAAGTCAATCCAAATGTTTTACGGGTATTTCACCGGGTATCGAACTGTGTTCTGCATGGCGATACCCGGTTTTTTGTAATATATTGATATAAAAAGATATTATTGCCAATCTGGGTGTCATTTCATCCACAAAAAAACCAAGGGGATTTGGGCCATGTGGCCCCCCCAATTTGTTTGAAGAGTTCCTGCCACGTGAAGAGCTATTTTGAGGGAGTGACAAAAAACGGCTGCCGCGAGGGCAGCGGGCCGTGAAGCGCGGGAAGGAGATACGGGCAGTTTCGCTCCCCGCCTGTCTTTACGAAGCCAGAGTGGAAGATTGTTGGTTGGGGCACAGTGTCCCCTTCAAAGAAAAGTTGCTACAAGGTACTGTATTCAGTGGTTCACTCTTTCGCTTGTGGGGAAAGGGTCGGTGTAGCCGTGGGTTTTTGTTGCAGCAGTTTTGTGATAGTGGTGTAAAGCACGGTCACATCTATGGGTTTGGCAATGTGCAAATTCATGCCACAGGCAAGGGTTTCTTGAATGTCTGTGTCAAAGGCATTGGCGGTAAGGGCAATAATGGGAATGTGCTGCGCGTCGTTCCGTTGGGTAAGGGCGCGTATTGCCTTGGTAGCTTGGTAGCCATTCATAATAGGCATTTGCACATCCATTAAAATGGTATCATAGAACCCTTCTGGTGAGGCTGCAAACATCTCCAGGGCTTTTTGGCCATCAGTGGCAAGGTCTGCTTCGGCACCTGCTGCAATGAGCAGTTCGTTGGCTATTTCCAGGTTAAGTTCATTATCATCCACCAGCAGTATGCGTATGCCTTGCAAGGGCATACACTGGTTGGCATTTGCCGCAACGGGTTTGTTGCCTGAATGCTGGGCAGATGCAAGGCGGGAAAGGGTTTGCTGGATGCCAGACTTGAACAAGGGTTTGGAAATAATGCCGGTGATGGCCGCGTCGTGTGCTTTTTCTTCAATGTCCACCCAGTTGTAAGCGGAACTTACAAAAATGGGAGTTTCGGTGTCGCCCATTGCCCGAATTTTAAGAGTCAGTTCCAGGCCGGTCATTTCAGGCATTTTCCAGTCTACAATCATAAGCTGGTAAGGCTGGCAGCCTGCCCTGGCTTTTGCAACCTGTTCCAGGGCAGCCACAGGGTTGTTCACGGCGTCTACATGCATACCCAGGGAAACAAGCACAGCGCTGGCGCTTTCAAGGGTAAGGGAGTCGTCGTCCACAAGAAGAACCCGCAAGCCAGCATACGTTGTGGGGTCTGGGGGTGTTGCCGTGTTCGTGCCCTGGGGTTGCTCGTCAATGGCAATGTCTACTTGCACAGTAAAGGTGGTGCCATGCCCTTTTTGGCTTGTTACCGTTATGGTGCCATCCATAAGGTCCACAATGCTTTTCACAATGGACATGCCAAGGCCGGAACCTTCAATGGCGTCGATGCGTGAATCGCGTTCCCTGGAAAACGATTCAAAAATTTTGGAAAGGTATTCTTTTTCCATGCCTATGCCCGTATCTGAGCAGACAAACTGGAAATGCGCATACCCAAGCTTGCGGGGGGGCAGTTCTGTAATAACCAGGCTTATGGTGCCACCTGCGGGGGTAAACTTCACGGCGTTGCTCAAAATATTAATGAGCACCTGGCTCAGGCGCAGGGGGTCCCCCAGGAGTTGTTCGTGGGTTATGTTCTGCACAGCAATTTCCAGGTGTTGCTGTTTGGCAGCCACGTGGGTTTGGACTATGCCGAGCAGTTCCTCCACAAAGCGGGGCAAGGTAAACACCACATTATGCAGTGTAACGCTGCCACTTTCAATGCGTGACATATCCAGAACATCGTTGATCAAGTGCAGCAAATGCCTGGAAGACGTATGTATTTTTTTCAGGCATGAGCGCAGTTTTTGCGGGTCATGAATGGACCCTTCGGCAATGGTTGTCATGCCCATAATACCATTAAGGGGTGTTCGGATGTCATGCGACATATTGGACAAGAAATTGCTTTTTGCTTTGCTGGCCTGGTCTGCCAGGGTAATAGCTTTTTCCAGTTGCCTGTTGCTTTCAAACAGCACTGCATACTGTTTTTTGTCGGTGCTTCTGGTAATAAGGGCCAGGCTAAAAACAATAACGACCATCAAGGTGGTCAGGGCAATGCCCAAATTCAAAATGATGTTCAGTGCGAACAGTTTTTGGGCGGAGTATTCTTCCGCCGCATGAACGGCCTCATCTGCTATTTGAAAGTGTTTCTCGCTCAACGCCAGCAATGCTTCAGGGCTGACAGTCCCTTTCCTAAAGCCCTCAATGCTGTCTTGCAAATCGTGCCAAATGGTTTGCAATTGGGCAACAAAATCTTGGAATGTTTTGTCATTCATGTAGATGTTGCCAGGGACATTTTTCCTGCTGTCAAGCCCGTCCAGGTACCCGCTAATGCGCACAACCAACGCATTGTTGGGGCTTTTCATCAGTTCTTGTTTCACAAGCCGTTGCGTTGCCCCGCGTACCAGGCCGCTATAGTTTACCGTGTGCGCATCGCCATTCATTTCCTTTACAGCACGCATAATAAAAAAACTGCCAACAATCAGCATCAGGGCAAAAAAAACAAGTGTGTAACAGAGAGCAGACTTTTTCACAAAATAGCCTCGCGGATGTGGGGCAGGTGTACGTTGCACAGCGTATCATTACTGGTTGATTTCCTGGCTTGGGGCTACTACGGAATGAGTAGTTTTTGCCCTTGCTTAATGGCATTTTTTGGGGAAATGTTATTGGCTTTACGCAAGGTGTCCACAGAAACGTTGTGGCGCTTGGCAATGGAGAACAGGGTGTCCCCTGGTTTTACCACCACGGCTGCCTTGCCCCTTGCAGGCTTGGCAGATGTGGGTTTGCCCGCATTCCCCTGGGCAACGCGGGTGGGTGCCATAGCTTTTGGTGCAGTTTGCACTGCCCGTGCCCTTGGGGCGGAGGCAATGCTGCCGGAACCTGCTGCGGTAGTCAGGGTTTGCCCTGCCTGAATATTGCCCTTGCCACCCATGTTGTTCAATGCCCGTAGTTGCTCCACCGACATATTGTAGCGCTTTGCAATGCTATACAGGGTGTCGCCCTTGCCCACTTTATGCGTTGTTGCTGTGCGGGTTTCAGGTTCTTCCACTACGGGGGCTTCTTCAAGCGGGGCAGTGGCTTGTGGCGCGGCTGCCGGGCGGCTTTGCGGGGCAGCCGCTATGGCCTGGGGCATAGCCTGGGGCATAGCCTGGGGCATAGCCTGGGGCATAGCTTGGGGTTTGGTTTGCGGCGCATATTCCGGGGAAGCCGCAGGGGCAGGTTGGCTGGTTTTTGCCTGGGCCATTTGGCTGCCGCTTGTCCCTTGTGGAATTGTCAAGCGTTGTCCTGCCTGAATAATGGGGGAAGAAAGGTTGTTCACCCGCATGACTGTGCCCATATCCGTGCCCCAAGACTTGGCAAGAGAGAATAAGGCGTCACCCTGGCGCACAGTGTACGTACCGCCGTTAGGAGCCCTGGTACTGGCAGCACTGCCAGTTTGCACAGGTGCGCTGGCAGACATGGCTACTGGCGGAATATACGGGGTTGCAGGTGCCACAGCCACAACAGGGCCACTGGCCTTAGCGTTAACCGGGGGCGTTTTGGACTGGGCCACAGCGGTTTCTTTGCCAGGAATAAAAATAACCGTGCCGGGCTTGGGCAGTTGGGTAAAGTCGTTGGCGTCCTGAATGGTTGCAGCGGACACTTTGTATTTTTTGCTGATGGCAGCAAGGGTTTCACGCTTTTTGACGGTGTGTTCCTTGCCTCCGGCGTACATGCGTGCGTCTGGCGTTGCCAGCCAGTTTTGCACCGTTGCCACCTGTACGGTGGGCACATAGGCTAGGTTGGAAGCGTTGGGGTGGCTGGTGTTGCGCCGAAACGCCGGGTTAGAGGTGCGAAATTCATCCCAGCTCATGCCAAGGGTGCTGGCCAGGCGCTTCAAGTTGGTGCTTGGGGGCAGGGTAACAGCGGTTACAGCAGGGGCGGCCTGGGGGCTTGGCTCCTGAAAGCCCAAAAGCTTCAGGTTGCGCATAATTTTGGCCACAGCTAAAATACGCGGCACGTACTGGCGTGTTTCTTCTTTCAGGCGCATGCCTTCTTCAAGGTTACAGTCTGTGCGGAGCAGTTCAAAAAAGTCTGTGGCCCTGGTGCCGCCAATGGCTCTGCCAATTTTGCCTTCCCCGGCGTTATAGGCCGCAGCCGCAAGGTGCCAGTTGCGAAAATCGCCAAACAGCTTCAGCAGGTAGTCGGAAGCGGCAAAAGTGGCTTTATAGGGGTCCAGGCGTTCATCCACCCATTTGTCTTGGGAAAGGCCATATTTTTTCCCGGTGTAGGGCATGAACTGCCAAAGCCCGGCTGCCCCCGCTGGGGAAATGGCTTTGGGGTTGCCGCCACTTTCCACCATGAACAGGTACACCAGTTCCGGGGGCAGGCCCCGTTGCTGGAATATTTTTTTGGCATGGGGTAAATACGTGGCAGAACGGACCAGGAAGCGCTCAAATGTGCCGCGGCGCTCGTGTATAAAATACTTGAAGTGTGTTTCTACTATGCGTTTTTCTTCCTGCCCCAGGTTTGTGTCCATGTCGCCATGGGAATTGAAGGCTTTTAGTTCCGCAGGGGAAAGGGGGCGGCCGTCGTTACGGGGGGTGTAAGAACGCATGCCTGCGTCATCGTCAGGTTCTTGTATTTTTTGTTTGCCGGCGCACCCGGCTGTAATTACAAGCAGGGCAAGGCAGGCAAGCTGTAGGGCAAAACGGGAATGAGAAGGGAAGTGGAACATAACATCCTCAATAAACTAGCAAATTTATGCAAATATTCTGTGGGGAAAATGCTTGCTTTCTGCCGAGGAGAACGGTACGGAAAGAGGTTCGCAGAAAGAGTGACAGGGCGTTGGATGCGTAAAAGCATTTTTTTCATACCCTAAGTCGCCGTGTGAGGCAACAAAAGACTCTTAACACACTCAGGACAATTTTGTAAAACTTTCTAAAGATATGGCCCGTTGTTATAGTGCACGCCTGACTTTTGTGAAGATTTTACCAGGAAGCTGCGCGCCTTGGCTGCCGGGCCGGGTTGATTGTGCGTGTGTTTTTTCTGCAAGGTCCATGCGCCAAGATGCTTGAACCAGGCTCACTGTGGGCCTGCAGATGAACCCTTTTATAAACACAGCCGCCAGTATTTATTCCCTGGTCAGGCTATTGGTATACAACATGAACAGAAATACACGAAATGGAAAAACGCCAGGGCAGGGATATTCCCAACCAGGGCGTGGTCAGGAAGGCGCAACACGTGGTAATGCAGGCCGTGGGGGCAGCACACGCGGTGGCACCACCCGTAGTGGTGATACACGCGGCCGTGATACACGCGGCGGCGATACACGCGGCGGCGATACACGCGGCGGCGATACACGCGGCCGTGGCCCCGGCTCCGGGCGTGGTGAACAGGGCCCCAGGCAGGAACAGCGCGCCCCCCGCCCTGGTGGCTGGCAGGACCGTAAACCCCGTGGGCAGGAAGAGGGGGGCCAAACCCCCAGGCCGGAACGGGAACGGAAGGCTCCACTCAAGGATTACCGTCCACCACGCCCGGCGGAACGCCCACGCCAAGAGGCTGTTCAAAGCATAAAATCCAGTGCAGGCCCGGCGGAAGCCAAAGCAGAGGAAAGCGCCTTTGTGCCAGGCCTGAAGCCCGTGCTGGAGCTTTTGGAAAGTGACCCAACCCGTGTGGACTGCGTGTTCATTCGCAAGGGCCGGCACGGGGCAGAGGCCGATAGGGTTATTGACCTGTGCCGCCAGAACAAAGTGCGGTTTTCCCTGCTGGAAGTTCCTTCGTTTGAAAAAATATATACTGGCAGGTGCCAGGGCGTTGTGGCCCGCGTGTTTGGAGCAGGGTTTGTGGAATATGAAACCTTGCTTGATTCTGCCATGGATGCACCCCTGCCCCTGATTGTGTTGCTGGACCAAGTGCAAGACCCCGGCAATGCAGGCACCTTGGCCCGCACCTTGTACGCCCTTGGCGGTGCTGGCCTTGTGGTGCCCCGGCACAACGGCGTATTTTTAGGTGGTGCCGCTGCCAAGGCGGCTGCCGGGGCACTGCAAAAGCTGCCCGTTGCCAAGGTGGGCAACGTGAGCCAGGCCGTGGATGCCGCCAAAAAACTGGGGTTTGTGGTGTATGGCACTGGCTGTGCCCCCGAAGGCAGCAGCCAGGGCAAAGAGGGAGCCATTGCTGAAAGTACAGAATATACCCCGCTGTATGGCTGCACACCGCGTTTGCCAGCCCTGCTCATTCTGGGGGGCGAGGATAGCGGCGTGCGCACCCATGTGGGGAAACGGGCCGACACCTTGCTGCATATTCCCATGCTGCGTGCGTTTGATTCGCTCAATGTGGCGCAGGCGGGGGCGATTATAATTAGCTGGTTTGCCCACCAATATCCGAAACGCTGATTTTTTTCGTTTTATTACTGGTCTTTTTGCTTTCTGCCTGCGTCAGGTGTGCCCCGTGCGCAGCTTATGTATGTCCCTATACACCGCGCTCCGCCCGGCACGCGCCTTTCTTGGCAGAAAGCAAAAATCCTCAGTAATAACTCGTTTGCCGCTTTAAAAACGCTTGCACCTGGCCAAACGAAAAAACGCAGCGTTTCTTGGGCAAGCCTTCCTTGCCCAAGCGGAAGGAAGCCGTTCGGGGGGCGGATGCCCAGCACGTATGTTATTGTTTGAGCCTTGCCATTATTTGTGGTAAGAATAACAATCTCAATCAATTTTAGGGAGTGTCTTTTACACTGCCACAGCTCTTTGGGAGGAGCAATGACTAAAAATCTATATATTACTGCTACGGAGTCAAAGAGCGGGAAGTCTGCCATTGTCCTTGGCATGATGCAGCTTTTGTTGCGGAACATGCGTTCCGTGGCTTTTTTCCGGCCCATTATCAATGAGCCTGTGGACAAGCTGCAACGAGACCATGACATCAACCTTATGCTCAAGCATTTTGAGCTGGACATTCCTTATGAAGACACCTTTGCCTACACCCTGGCAGAGGCGCGCAATATTATTTACCAGGGCCAGCATGAGCTGCTTTTGGACACCATTCTGAAAAAGTACAAGAAGCTTGAAGCAAAGTATGACTTTGTGCTGTGTGAAGGGACTGATTTTAGTGGCAAAGACGCCGCTTTTGAGTTTGACCTGAACGCCGACATTGCAGCCAACATTGGTTGCCCCGTTATGGTGGTAGCCAATGCCGAAGGCAAAAAAACCAATGAAATTATTGCTTCCACCCAAATGACGCTGGACCTGCTGGCGGAAAAGAATGTGGAAGTTATGGCCTGCCTGGTAAACCGCGCTTCGGTAACTGAGAAGGAAGAAAGCGAAATTGCTGCTGCCCTTGAATCGCGGGGCACCAGTGGTAACCTGCTCACTTATGTGTTGCCGGAAGAGTCTTCCCTTGGGCGGCCCACCGTGCGCGACGTGAAGGAATGGCTTAATGCCCAGGTGCTTTACGGGCACGGGCGGCTTGATTCCCTGGTGGACGACTACCTGATTGCGGCCATGCAGGTGGGTAACTTCCTTGATTATATTGGCAAAGGAAGTCTTATTATTACCCCTGGCGACCGTTCAGACATTATTCTGGCCAGCCTTGCTTCGCGTTTCTCTTCTTCTTATGAAGATATTTCCGCCATGGTGCTTACAGGCGGTATTGAAATGCCCAATACCATTCACCGGCTTATTGAAGGGTGGACTGGTGTGCCCGTGCCCATTCTTGCGGTACAGGACCACACCTTCAGAACGGTGCAAACCCTGGCTAACCGCTACGGGAAAATTGAGCCGGGAGACGCCAAAAAAATCAACACAGCCCTGGGGCACTTTGAGTCGTGTGTGGACACTCAGGAAATTTCCAACCGTCTTGGCAGCATGAAATCTACCAAGATTACCCCGAAAATGTTTGAGTTTAACCTGCTGGAGCGGGCTGCCAAGCACAAAATGCGTATTGTACTGCCTGAAGGCCATGACGAGCGCATTCTTTCTGCGGCAGATATTTTGGTGCGTCGCAATGTGGCAGACATTGTGCTGCTGGGTGATCCTTCCGTGGTGGGGGCCAAGATTTCTGCCCTTGGCCTTGACCTGGATGTGCCCATTATTAAGCCAGACCTGTACCCCAAGTTTTCGGACTATGTAAGTACGTACCACACCTTGCGTGCCAAAAAAGGCATCAGCATGGAGCAAGCGCACGACAGCATGTGCGACGCCACCTATTTTGGTACCATGATGGTGCACATGGGCCATGCGGACGGCATGGTTTCCGGCGCGCTGAACACCACAGCCCACACCTTGCGCCCAGCCTTTGAATTTATTAAAACAAGGCCCGGCTCTTCCATTGTATCTTCCGTGTTCCTTATGTGCCTGAAAGACCGGGTGCTGGTGTTTGGCGACTGCGCTGTTAACCCCAACCCTTCTTCGGAACAACTGGCCGACATTGCCATCAGTTCTGCCCAAACGGCGAAACTTTTTGGCATTGAACCGCGTGTTGCCATGCTTTCCTACTCCACAGGCAGCTCCGGCAAAGGGGCAGACGTGGACGTGGTGGTGGAAGCCACCCGCATTGCCCAAGAAAAAGCCCCGGAACTGTTGCTTGAAGGCCCGCTGCAATACGATGCCGCCATTGATATGGACGTTGCCAAAACCAAACTGCCCAACAGCAAGGTGGCAGGCCGCGCCACTGTGTTCATTTTCCCTGACCTGAACACAGGTAACAACACATACAAAGCCGTGCAGCGTGCTGCGGATGCTGTGGCCATTGGCCCGGTGTTGCAAGGCTTGAACAAACCTGTTAACGACCTTTCCCGTGGGTGCACTGTGGCAGACATTGTGAACACAGTGGCTATTACTGCTATACAAGCCCAAGCTGAAAAGGGTCTTTCTTAGGAAACGCTGAGTTTTCCGTTTGGCTGCGTTGTTTCACGTTTTCCACAGGGGGGCAGGGCCAAAGAGCCCACCCCCCCTGTGGAAAACGCTTACGCCTTGCCAAACGAAAAACTGAGCGTTTCCGAAACGCAAGGGAAATATGATGGAAACTTTGAGTTTTCCGTTTGGCTGCGTTGTTTCACGTTTTCCACAAGGGGGCAGGGCCAAAGAGCCCACCCCCCCTGTGGAAAACGCTTACGCCTTGCCAAACAAAAAACTGAGCGTTTCCGAAATACAAGGCAAGCGTTGAGTTGTTCTGTTTCGCGGCAAGGATAGAGTCTACCCTAAAGCCGACGGCAGTCGCGAGCGTTAGCGAGCCGTGAAGCGAGGGCGGAGGGCGTAGGCGGCTATGCCGCCGAAGCATATACCCCGCCGCAGGAGCGGAAGGA
>NZ_KE387018.1:44411-149478 GCF_000430005.1 Desulfovibrio cuneatus DSM 11391 | reverse complement strand
AGCGAGGGCGGAGGGCGTAGGCGGCTATGCCGCCGAAGCATCTCCACGACGCCTGAGCGAAAGGAAATTGAGTGGTTTGTTACACACAGGGGCAAAGGCTTTCCCTTTGCCCCCAACATACATGGGCGTGTATACTGCGCCTGATTTTTAGAGGTATCTATGAAAGTTCTGGTTATTAACTGTGGCAGTTCTTCTTTTAAGTATCAGCTTATAGACATGGCAACGGAAGCGGCACTGTGTTCCGGCCTTGTGGAACGTATTGGGGAAAGCATGGGCAACCTTGTGTACAAAGCTGCCCCAGGTACTGATCATGAAAAAAAGGTTGCCAAAGAGCAACCGTTCCCAAACCACACCGCGGGCATGCAGGCTGTAATGGCCCTGCTGGTAGACCCAGAAGTGGGTGTTATTACAAGTCTGGATGAAATTAACGCCGTGGGTCACCGTATTGTGCAGGGCGCTGAAAAGTTTCAGGCCGCCTGTGTGGTGACTGATGCCGTGAAAGCAGGTATTGAGGAAGTGGCCCCCCTTGCGCCGCTCCACAACCCAGCCCACCTGCAAGGCATTGAAGTGGCACAAAAGTTGTTGCCCAATGCGCCTTCTGTGGTGGTGTTTGATACCGAATTCCATGCCACCATGCCGCCCAAGGCGTTCTTGTATGCTGTGCCTTATGAACTGTATAAGGAAAACAGCGTACGCCGTTATGGCTTCCACGGCACTTCCCACCGCTTTGTGGCTGAAGCTGCTGCCACGTTCCTGAACAAGCCGCATGACAGCTTTAATGTTATTACCTGCCACCTGGGCAACGGTTGTTCCCTGGCTGCGGTGGAAAATGGCAAGTGCGTAGACACCAGCATGGGCATGACTCCCCTGGCTGGTGTTATGATGGGCACCCGCAGTGGTGACATTGACCCCGCCATTCTTGGCTACCTTGCCAAGCACAAGAACATGACCTCCGCACAACTGGACGACATGCTGAACAAAAAAAGCGGTCTGAAAGGTATTTGTGGCATGAACGATATGCGCGACATTCACACCGCACGTGAAAGTGGCGACGAAAAAGCCCAACTGGCTTTTGAAATGTTCTGCTACTCCATTCGCAAGTGCATTGGTGCCTACTTTGCTGTGCTGGGCCGTGTGGATGCCCTGGTGTTCACCGCAGGCATTGGTGAAAACGACGACCTGCTGCGCGAAGAAGTGTGCAAATATCTCGGCAGCTTTGGCATCAGCATTCTGCCGGAAGTGAACCACAAGCGCTCCGGTGATATCCGTTCCCTGAGCCCCAAAGACGCCCGCGTACCTGTGTTGGTGGTGCCCACCAATGAAGAATTGGCCATTGCCCGCGCAACGCAAAGCGTACTGAGCAAGTAAGACCTGCAAGAGCTTATTGGCGTAATACAAAAGCCCCCGTACTGCATGCAGTGCGGGGGCTTTTGTTGTAAGGCGAATATGCCAGGCTATCTACCCTTGGCTTTGGGCGCTGTTTTGGCAGCCCAGGGCACAACCTGTGCCAGGGCTTTACCGAGGGCTGCTTCGCAGGCAGCTACCAGGGCATGGGGGTCACGCCCGGCAGCCGGGGCGGTGGTTTCCACCGTAAGGGAGTTAAGCACGGCACCTGTGCCTGTGTCTACCAGTTGGAACTGGGCGGCAAACACGGCTGTGGGAATGCCCTTTTCTTCTGCATAGCGCAGTACAAATTGGCGAATGTCTGTTGTCAGGCGCACATCGTCGGCAATGCCGGAGCCGTCCGGGGCAACCCCGCGGAACACGTTGGCGCTTTCAAAGGCTTGTACCAACGCCTGTTGAACAAGTTGCGGGGCAGTACTTTCCCAGCGTACATTGGCAAGGTAGCGCACTTCCCGGTTGTTAAAGAGCAGGGCAATGGCGTCGCGGTTAATGGTGGCGCTGGCAGTGGGGCGCATAACCATAAGTTGCGTAGCCAGGGGTTTTGCCTGCGCGGTGGCCGTGGGCATGGGTGGGTTCAGTTGCATGCGCACAGGGGCTGGGCCGGTGTCTATAAGCGTAATGCAGCCACCCAGCAAGGCTGTTGCCGCAGCCAGCAACAGGGCGCGTACATAAATGGGGCGAAGCGCTTGCATCATGGGGCTTTAAACTCCTTCACAGGTTCGCCGAAAAGGTAGCGGCGGGGGTCGTTTTCAAGGTTTTCCCCCAGGCGGGCAAGCACATCTGCCAGCCGGCGGGCATCGCTAAAGAACAGGCGCAATTCCAGCAGCCCCTCGCGTGAAAAACGCTGCAAGGCAGGGTCCAGGGCCTTTACTGTTTTTTGTATCTGCTGTGCGGCATCGCTTACGGCCTTGGCGGCATTTCCGCCATCCCTGTGTACCATAATGTTCAGGCTTTTAACCATGCTGTCTAATTCAGCGGTGATGTTTTCCAGGTTGCCCAGGGTGGCGTCCAGTGTGCTTGCGCGTCTTTCCAGTACAGCACCTACACTGCCAAACCCCTGCATAACTGTCGTAAGGTTGGCCTTGTTCTGTTCTGAAAACATGTCGTTGATGCTGCCCAGCAGGCGGTTAGCAGCTTCCAGCGTGGCAGGCACGGAATTCATTACGGCAGCAAGGGCTGAGGGGCGGTAACGAATGGTGCCTACTTTGCCCGGTTTGGGAATGTTCAGGGGGGAACTGGCAGAGCCACCGGCAATGGAAATAACCACAAGCCCGGTTACCCCCTTGTTTTCCAGGGTTGCTTCAGAATCTTCCCGCACAGGGGTGTCTGCCGCAATGGAAATGCGGGCGCGCACGGCACTTGGGTTGTTTGGGTCGAGTTTGAGCTGCGTGACAGAGCCAACCCGGATACCGTTGAACAGTACATCGCTGTTCACAGCCAGGCCGGAAACCCGTTCTTCGTAATAAATATCAAATTCCATGGTGGGGGCTCTGTCAAGGTCCACCACCCACATGGTAAAAATAAGCCCCCCCACAAGCACCAGTAAGGTGAATGCGCCAATAAGGGCGTAATTGGCACGAATTTCCATTATGCGACTCCCTTGCCAAAGGCCGCAGCACGGCCCCGGGGTCCTTTAAAGTATTCCTGAATCCAGGGGTACGGGTTATCCAGCAGTTTGGGAATGGTATCCACCGCCAAAATTTTCTTGTCAGCCAGCACAGCCACCCTGTCGCAAATGGCATACAGGGAATCCAGGTCGTGGGTTACCATGCACACGGTCAGCCCAAGGCTGTTGCGCAAGGTGAGCACCAATTGGTCAAAGGCCGCTGCCCCCACGGGGTCCAGCCCTGCCGTGGGTTCGTCCAGAAGCAGCAGGAACGGGTCCATAACCAGGGCTCTGGCAAGGCCCACCCTTTTGCGCATACCACCGGAAAGGTCGCCGGGAAACTTGGGGGCTGCGTCTTGCGGCAGGCCCACCATATGCAGCTTCATGCGGGCAATGCTTTCACGCAGGGCAGGGGAAATATGGGTAAATTCGCGCAGGGGGAACTGGATGTTATCCAGAACAGAAAGGGAAGAGAACAGGGCCCCATCTTGAAACAGCACTCCCCATGAATTGCGCACTTTGGCCTTGGTGGCTTCTGTAGCGGTGTCCATGTTTACGCCCATAATTTCAATGCTGCCATTCTGCTGCTTGTTCAGCCCAATAATGGTGCGCAGCAATACAGACTTGCCTGTGCCAGAACCACCAATAAGGCCCAGAATTTCTCCTTTGCGAATATCCAGGTCCAGGTTTTCATGCACTGTGTTGCGGCCAAAGCGGTTGGTTATGCCCCGCAGGCGCACCAGCACGTTGTTGGCAGTGGGTTGTTCAATGGTGGAAGCTGCCATGTATTAAATTCCTATGGTAGTGAAAAAGATGGCAAACATGGCATCAAGCACAATGACAAGGAAAATGGATTCCACCACCGACTTGGTGGTGAGAAACCCTACGGATTCAGCGCTGCGGCTGGCGTTAAGCCCCTGGTAACAGCCCACAATGCCGATGATAATGGCAAAAAAGGGCGATTTGACCATGCCTACAAAAAAGTTTTTGATTTGGGCAATGCTATGGAAGCGGTCAACAAAGGCCATGAAGCTTAAATCCATGGAATACCAAATGGCAAGCGCCCCACCAGCAAGGGCCATGATGTTGGCAATAAACACCAGCAGGGGCAGGGTAATGAGCAGGGCAATAACCCGTGGAGCAACCAGAAGCTCCATGGGGTCCAGCCCCATGGAACGAAGGGCGGCCACTTCTTCATTGGAAACCATGGCCCCAATTTGGGCGGTAAAAGAAGAGCTGGAGCGCCCGGCCACAACAATGGAGGTAATAAGCACCCCCATTTCCCGCATAACCGTCACTTCCAGCAGGTTAACAGCAAACACCTGTGCCCCGAAGCGGGCCAGTTCTTCCGCCCCCATGTAAGCCACTACCATGCCAATAAGAAAAGTGAGCAATGCCACGATGGGCACGGTGCGAAGGCCTGTTTGCTCCATGTGGAACACAAGGGGGGTAAGGCGCATTCGCCGCGGGTTGGCGATAAGGTGAACAAAGGTGGTGCAAAAGTGCCCAAAAAAAGCAAGCTGGTGTCCAAATACCCATAGGGTGGAAGACACCAGCTTGCCCAAATTTTCCAGAGCCGGAAAGCGCGAAGGGGATTTACTGTCTTTACTTTCCTCTTCCACTGGCTGGGAAGCAACCAGAAGTTGCTGGTAGTTCTGGTGCTGTGTCAGTAATTCCAGGGGCTGGCCCTGCTGTTTTTTGACAAGGGCAAGAATGTTCAGGCACAGGGCCCCGGCAGTGTCCAGCCTGGTTATGTTGTCCAGCAGTACCTTTAACGGGCCTGTGTGCCCAAGAGCTTTGGTGTTCAACGCTTCTTCCACACCGCACAGGCTGCTCACCACCCATTCGCCCGTTAAGGTAATGGCCAAGGTGTTTCCCTGGAGTTGGGTGGTAAAGGCCGCAACCTTTGGGGAGGGTTCATTTTGGGAGGGAGAGGAAAAAGACATGGGTTTTCGATGCCCAAGCGGGCGGGTTACAGCGCACCAGAGTACGGCGGTTGGGGAACAAAATGCATACTGTGGCAAGCGGAGCCAGCAGGCACTTTTTACGTACCAACTAAAAGACATGCCTTGGCAGCTTGTTCCGCCAATGCGTTGCCCAAGCGCATGGGAGTAGCAACTTGCTACGAATGATTTTGCAAGGATACTTGCAAAACTTCCCCGGAATAAAACAGCGTTTCCTAAATGTAAAGCGCTTGCGGCGCGGGGGACGCTATTTGTCCGGGTCGTCGTACCATTCGTCTTCAAAGCCGTCTGTTACGGTAAACTGGCGCACCGTGAGTGCGTTGCCTTCACCACAGGGGCATAATACCCCCACAACTCGCGCATGGGCATTGACATGTTGGGTCAAGTCCATGCCAACGCCTTTGTGCAAAATGGGATATTCCGTTCCGTCGTCTGCAATAAGGGCAACTTTGGCGCAGTCTTCCTTTTTTTCGGCTTGACGTGGAAGAACCTGAATATACCCCTGAAATGTTTTTGCTTCCTGATTAGACATAGCTGGTACACAGTAAGATAAAGGTCGTTTGCCTGTTCTGCTGCGCCGGGCGTGCCATTGTGTGCAGGTGCATGCAAGCACCTGCCCGTGCAACATATGCCGTGGGTACACTGGAAATGCTTGCAGTTCTATGGGGCTGTGCCCCGCTTTGGTGGGGGAAAGCTTGCCTTTAAACCACCCTGCATTCCTGTCTCCGTATGGCACAAACCGCTTAAATAAGCAAGAGCTATCAATGCCCAGGTTTGCTCCGCTCGGGCTGTGCTTGGGCGAGGCGTTGGTGAAAAGATAACATTTTTTGTGCAGGCAAGGCGGCGGCGGATTTTCTTAGGGGCTGACCTCATGGTCTGCCCTGACGGAAAATTCGCCGCCAACGAAGTCTGCGCGAAAAAGGTTAGTTTTACCAACGTGCCACGCCCAAAACCAAACAAAACAAAGAGCAAGCAGCTTGCCCTGACTCAGCGTTTCCTTACAGGGCCCAGGCGTTTTGGAAGGCAGTACTCAGCGTAGGCTCATCCAGCGGGGCAAAGCCGCCTGCAATGGGGGTAAACAGGAACAAAGCCTGGCTGGCCTTGCCGGAACCATCCCAATACAGGGGTGCCATAGCCCAGGAGCCGCGTATGCTTTGCAACTGGCTGTTAATGGTAGCCGCTTCCGTGGTGGCAGGTGCCTCAAACCGGGTTGCGAAGCGGACAAAATCGTAACCAAGGCCATGCCAGAATTCAGCATTGCCCTTGCCCATGCGGCTTATGCCCGCTTGCAGCCGGGAAGCTTCCTGGCTACCGCCCTGCGCTTTCCAGGCACTAGGGAACACCGCCAGCCCAAAGTTTTTCACGTCTGCCGGGGGGCGTGCGGTGAGTTCCTGTTCCCACAGGCTGGAACCCAGCAAGAGCTGGCGTGTTTCGCCATAGGACATCATGGCAGGCACAAGCACTTCCATGCTTTTCCAGGTGTCTGGCAGGAACACAGCGCGGTAGGGGGCTGTATCTGCTGGCAGCAGGCTAGCGGGTTTTGCCAGCAAGCTGCTAAGGCTGCTCATCCAGGTAGAAGGGGAAGAGGGGTCGTAGGCCGCCCTTCCTGCCACGGTGCCACCTGCGGCCTGCACTGTTTGTTCAAACAGGCTGGCCATGCGCTGCCCGTAAGTTTCCTGCGGGTAAATAATGGCATAGCCTTTTATGCCAAGGCGTGTGCCAAGCTCCACCAGGGTACGGGTTTGGTCTTGCGGGGCAGTGAAAAAACGCCAGGCAACGCGGCCTTCATCGTTTCCTTCCAGGCTGGGCAGGAAGGTGAAAAATGCCTTGCTGGCCAGCAGGCCTTTGGCCTTGGCTGTGGTATAGTCTGCGCTGCGCAAAGGCCCCCCCACCAAACGGACATCAGCAGGCAGGCTGGCAATTTTAGCTGTCCAGTCTGGCTGGTCGGTGTCAATAACGGTAAGGGATGCCCCCATTTCCCCGGCGGCCACTTCAGCCCCGGCCATAATTTTGGCGGCTACGGCCCCGTATTGGCCGGAAAGGGGCAGGGCCAGCACCACGGGTTTGCCTGTGCCAGCACCTTTGCTTACAACCTGCTGCTTGGGCAAAAAGTCGGTAATAACGGTGGCATCTGCAAGGGGGAACTGCTTCACAAAGCCGGCCAGGGTAGCTTCTGCTGCGGCGCGGGTATTGGGGCTTAAGGCTTCGCGCTGGGCCTGGGCAATAAGAATGATGTTGTTGGGGAATGATTTCTGGTTTTCCGGGGTAACCAGGGGCAGCACCAGGGTTAAGGCCGCAGGGGAAGCCCCGCGTAAAGTGCGGGCAAGGGCATGTTCAAACAGCCCTTTTTCCTTGGGGGTGGAAGCGCCATAGGCCTTTTCCAGCAGGTCAAAGCCGGAAGCGTCGCCTTTTTCCCAGCCGCGCACAACGCTATAGGAAAGGGCCAGGTTATGGGCAGCAAGGCTGCGGTTGGCGTCTGCCAAAATGCCTTCGGCCCGGGTTTGGCCTTCCTTGTCGGAAAGCTGGCCAATGCTTTCACTCCACAGGGTTTGCCAGCCAAGGGTGGCGTCTGCCCCCGGGGCAACGGCTTGCCATTGGTCAAGGGCAGTCAGGGCGGCGTTGGGGTGGTGGTTGGCACTGGCGGCACGGGCGTAAACGCCCAGCGCTTCTGTCAGGTCCCGTTGGGGGGTTGTGGGGTCGTCCACAAGGCGCTGGGCCAGCATTTCGGCGCGGGCATGGTCGCCCCGCATAAGGGCTGTGCGGGCTTCTTCCAGGGGGGACATGGTTTTTACCGGGGGGGCTACTTTACGCGGCTTTGTTTGCGTATCTTCCATGCCCATGCAGCCGGAAAGGGCAAGTGCTGCCAAGCATACAAGAAGCATGGAAAGCCAGCGGGAAAAAAGAGGGGTGCGTATCATGGGGCATCCTTGGTGGAGAAGGGCATATGTGTGTGGTTATAACCACTGGAAAAGGTGTTACGGAGCATGGCCGCTTTGGCCCACTGCGTATTAGCATACCTTTGTTCACCCACGAATGCAAATAGCCTACACTGCGACGGAAAAAGTAACAAAATAGGCAATACCAGAGGGTTGAGGCTTGACAAGGAGAACAGCTATCATTAAGGAATAGGGAAATTGCAAGTTGAGGTGACCATGATTCAAACGCGCATGACAAAACAACGGGCAGTAATTTTGGACGCATTGCGTCACGTTACTAGCCACCCCACTGCAGACGAGGTCTATTCTATGGTGCGCAACAAGCTGCCCCATATTAGCTTAGGCACTGTGTACAGAAACCTGGAATATCTTTCCAGTTCCGGCACCATTCGCCGCCTTGAGCGGGCTGGGCAACAAATGCGCTTTGATGGCAATATGGCACCGCACCAGCATATTCGTTGCCAGGGGTGCGGCATGGTGGGCGATATTTTTCCCCCCGTGGAACTGCCCGCTTGTACAAAACCCAATGCGCCGGGATTTGACGTTTTGTCCGTGGATATTGAATTTGTTGGGGTGTGCCATGCATGCCAGGAGAAGCGGCAATAATATGTTGTTGGGCACCACCCGCTGGGCTTTTTGCTCTGGCAGGTGGCGTTGTTGGAACTGGCAAAGGATAGCTCGTTGACAGACAATTGTTCCCCCGCCATTTCTCCCCCTGTTTTTTCAGAGTACGCCGAATTTGAGCAGTACCTGGCAGGCAGGGGGCTTTTTCGTATGGAGCTGGGCCTTGACCGTATGCGTGAAAGCTTGCGGCTGCTGGGCTTGCAGCGACCTCCCTTTTTTGTGGCCCAAGTGGTGGGTACCAACGGCAAAGGCTCCACCAGCACCTTTCTTGCCTCCCTGGCAGCGGCCCATGGCCTTACGGTGGGGCTGCACACGTCACCGCACTTTGTTTCCGTGCGGGAACGCATTCGCATTAATGGGGCCATGCTGCCGGAAGCAGAATGGGTACAGGCTGCCAATGTGCTTATGCAACAGGGGCAGGGCGTGCGCCTGACTTATTTTGAGCTTATCACCTGCCTGGCCGTGTTGCTGTTTGCCCAGCACAATGTGGCCTTTGCCGTAATGGAAACAGGCCTTGGGGGTACGTTTGATGCTACCACTGCCCTGGAAGCCGACATGGTGCTGTTTGCCCCCATCGACCTGGACCACACCGCCATTCTTGGGGAAACCCTGGCCGCGGTGGCAACCGATAAAGCCGGGGCCATGCGCCACGGCAAGCAGGCTCTTTCCGGCCCGCAGCATGGCAGCGTGGTTGCGGTGTTGCAAGAAGTGGCGCAGCGCGTAGGTGCCTCTTTGCTGTTTTGTGGCCCACAAGAAACGATTTTGCCTGAACCGCCTGTTGCCCTTGGGCTTGGGGGGGCGCATCAGCTTGGCAATGCAGCCTTGGCCCTGGCCGGGTGGCGCGTGTTCCAGGCCAATCCCACCGTAGGTGCCCCGGCCTTAAGCGGAACCGCTGCCAGCGTATGTATAGGTACGCCAGGCAATGCCACAGCCGAAGCCCATGGCCTTGCCACGGCCTGGATTCCAGGCCGCATGCAGCGCACCGCGAGGTTGCTGGGCCCGCGCACACTGGGCGCGCTTGAAGCGCCTTACGGGGTGCCCCCCATGGTGCTGGACGGCGGGCACAACCCCCACGGCCTTGCAGCCCTAGGCCTTTCCTTGGCGAAGCAAGGGGTTGCCCCGCTTGCCACCGTGTTTGCTTGCCTGGAAGACAAGAATGTTGCGGCCATGGTGGCCCATGTGCGGGCCATGAGCCCGGGTGCCATTTTTGTGCCGCCCATTGCGGATAACCCGCGCAGCATGGCTCCGGCGGCGCTGGCCAGCGCCATTGGCTTGAATGCGTTTGCCTGTACCAGTGTTGAAGAAGCGTTGTGCCGCGCAGCGGAACATATGCACCAGCGCATGCCAGAAGCGTTTACGGAAGAAGGTGGCAAGCACCCGCTGCTGGTGTGTGGCTCATTATATATGTTGGGTGAGGTGTATAGCTTGCTTCCTGAACTTTTAGAGTGCTAACAGGCCACGGGGAAACGTGCTCTATTCCTTTGGTGGCGTGTAAAATTGCTTGACGCTGTAGATTTTCTCGCATAATACTATGCGTCTTTCTTTGTTTTTTGATGGTGCGTAGCATGTCTGCGTAACATTGCGGTAGTAGGCATTTGCCCTGTATTGCAAACAAGAAAGCGTGTGCAAAAACATGGCGCGCCGGGTGGCGTGTTCTTTTTTCGGACTTTTGCCTGCGGGGCGGTGCCATGTGGTGTGCCGCAAACTGCAACAGGTGCCGGGTATGTTTGATTCCCTTTCAGAAAAGCTCAGTGGTGTGTTCCGCAAATTTGGCGGGCGCAAACAACTGGATGAAGCCACCATTCAGGAAGGCCTGCGCGAGGTACGCCTTGCCTTGCTTGAGGCGGATGTTAACTTCAAGGTTGTTAAAGACTTCATTGAACGGGTAAAAGAGCAGTGCCTTGGCCTGGAAGTGGGGGGCAACTTGAACCCCACCCAGCAAGTGGTGAAAATTGTTCACGACGAGCTGGTAGCCCTGCTGGGGGGCGAACACACCGGGCTGAACCTGAAAGGCAAAAAGCCCCATATTATTATGATGGTGGGTTTGCAGGGTTCCGGTAAAACCACCTCCACCGGGAAAATAGCCAACTGGCTGCGTTCCCAGGGGCACAAGCCCTACCTGACCCCGGCAGACGTTTACCGCCCTGCCGCCATTGAGCAGTTGGCCACCCTTGGCAGGCAGCTTGGCCTGCCTGTGTACCCTTCCACCACCATGATGAACCCGGTGGACATTGCCGCTGCCGCCGTGGCCCAGGCCGAACAGGCCGGGTGCGACGTGGTGCTGCTGGACACCGCCGGGCGCTTGCATATTGATGAAACCTTGATGCAGGAACTGGTGAGCATTAAGGGCAGGGTTGCCCCGTGCGAGATTTTGTTTGTGGCAGACGCCATGACAGGCCAGGACGCGGTGACTGTTGCTGAGGCCTTTAATGCAGCCCTTGGCATTACTGGTGTAGTGCTGACCAAAATGGATGGCGACGCCCGCGGCGGTGCAGCCCTTTCCATTAAGGCCGTTACCGGGCAAAGCGTTAAGTTTGTTGGTGTTGGCGAAAAAATTTCTGAGCTGGAGCCTTTCCACCCCGAGCGTATTGCAGGCCGTATTCTTGGCATGGGCGATATGCTTACCCTTATTGAAAAAGCCCAGGCTGAGTTCAATGAAGAAGAGGCGGAGGCCCTTGCCCGTAAAATGCAGCGGGCCGAGTTCAACTTTGAAGATTTCCGCACCCAGATGCGCCGCATGAAGTCTATAGGTTCGCTGGAAAGTATTTTAAAGCTTATTCCGGGCCTTGGCGGGTTAACCAAGAAACTGGGTGACATGAGCGTGCCTGAAAAGGAAATGGCAAAAGTGGAGGCTATGATTAACTCCATGACAGCCAAAGAGCGCATCAACCCGGTTATTATTAACCCCAGTCGCAAGCAGCGCATTGCCAAGGGCAGCGGCACCACCGTGGCGGATGTGAACAAGCTGCTCAAGCAGTTTGAAACCATGCGTACCATGATGAAAAAAATGACTGGTGGTGGTGGCAAGGTGCCCGGTGGCATGCCCACGCTGCCTGGTGGCGGTGCTGGCCCGGCAGGGTTGCCTGGCATGGGTGGCATGCCCATGGGGGGGGTGCCCGGAATGCCTGGAATGCCCGGTTTTCCCGGAATGCCCGGCATGGGTGGGCGCGGCGGCGACCTTTCCGAGGATGAGCATAAAAAGCTTCGGGCGAAGAGGAAGGCGGAGCGGCAGCGCAAAAAGAAGAACCGCTAGAAAGCACTCCCTTTTTTTGTTTGGCGGCGTTGCTTCATTCTTTTTGCAAGAGGGCAGGGCCAAAGAGCCCACCCCTCCTGCAAAAAGAAATTGCGCCTTGCCAAACGAAAAAAATTGAGCGCTTTCTGTGTGCCACAGAAAGAACTTATTAGTGGTGATACCGCTTTCTTAACGTCGACGGTAATAGCAAGCCGTGGAGTGAGGGCAGAGGGTGTGAGTGGCTATGCCGCCGAAGCATCTCCCCTGCCGAAGGAGCGGAGGAAGAAAACAAATTTTGTGGAAGGATCCCCTTCCACACCCCTTTACCGTAGGGGGCACCGCACCCCGCAGGTTGTAAGTGGGTGCTGGGGGCAAACAGGAAAACAACGAGCGCCTTGCACTTTCTTGCAACACGCTTTACAATCAACGCATCAGGGAGAATACACAATGGCTACAAAAATCAGACTTACACGTACTGGCAACAAAAAACGTCCTTTTTACCGCATTGTTGCAACCAACATTCAAAGCCGCCGCGATGGGCGTCCTCTCGAGTTCCTTGGGTTCTACAACCCCATGACCCAGCCTGCTCAAGTGAGCATTGACAAAGAAAAGTTCGACAAATGGGTTAGCCTTGGCGCTGATGTAAGCGACACAGTGCGCAGCCTGATGAAGAATAAGTAACTTCATTTTGCATTAAGAGTGTCCGGCTTTCTAGCTGGAACACCTTGATTTTGCACATTAAGCCGGCGCGGGTGCGCCGGGCCGGCTTGTGCTTTTTCACCGTGCATTCGCACACATCAGGTTTACTATGGCAGGGCACTCCCCCAAGCCAAAGCGAGGGTGAACATGCTGAAAGAACTTATAGAATTTATTGCTAAGTCTCTTGTTGATAACCCTGACCAGGTGCATGTGACAGAAGTAGGCGGCGAGCAGACCGTAGTGTATGAGCTGCGCGTTGCCAAAGAAGACCTGGGCAAGGTAATAGGTAAACAGGGGCGTACTGCCCGTGCTATCCGCACCGTGCTTGGTGCTGCCTCCACAAAGCTGAAAAAGCGTTCTGTTCTCGAAATTCTTGAATAATCCTACGTTCAGGGCAAGCTACCCAGGGCAGGCTGCACAGCGGTGCTTCCCTCTCATCTGTCGTGTCTGATAAAAAAAACAAACAAATTTATGTTGCCCTTGGCCGCGTAAGCAAGCCCCATGGTGTGCGCGGTGAAGTGGCTGTACAGCTTTTTGCGGAAACGTCCGAATTGCTGCGAGGCGACGTGGCGGTGAGCCGCTGTGACGAAGGCCCCCCCACTGGCACCATGAAGGTGGAAACCTCCCGCATGCACCACCAACAAGTGTTGTTGCGCTTTGCCGGGGTGGAAGACCGCACTATGGCGGAAGCCCTGCGTGGCCTTTACCTGCTTGCCACGCGGGAAGAATTGCCGGAACTGAGTGAAGAAGAAGCCTACATAACCGATATTATGGGCCTTAGGGTGGTGGCGGAAGAAGAAGGCCGCGCCCCCCGTGAAATTGGGGTTATTACCGGTGTGGCTGCCCCTGCCGGGCAGGAACTGTGGACCATTACCACTCCCACTGGTGAAGAGGTGCTTTTGCCTGCTGTGCCGGAGTTTGTGCTGGATATCGACCTTACCGCTGAAATAGCGGTTATTGCGCCCCCGCCTGGCCTGCTCGATTTGTATTTAGGGAAACGCTGATTTATTCCGTTTGGCTGCGTTACTTTACGTTTCTTGAAACAGTCGAGGACAGAAGAGTTGACTCGGCCCGTCCTGGGCCTCGGCCTTCGGCTCCCGCCCTGCGGGCGGTGCCCAATTCCGCTTTCCTGCGGAATTGTCACCCTGCTTCAAGAAACGCTTGTGCCTTGCCAAACGAAAAACTGAGCGTTTCCCTTAGCAGTAGCATCGGCTTTTTTCGTAACTGCTCTGAAAGGTTTGGCCATGCATTTTTCCCTTGTCAGTTTGTTTTCTGAATTTTTTGCCAGCCCCATGCAGCAGGGGTTAATGGGCCGTGCCATTGAGGCTGGCCTTGTTTCGTATGCTGTGCATAACCCGCGCGACTTTTCCACAGACAAGCACAACAAGGTGGACGACAGGCCTTATGGCGGTGGCCCAGGCATGGTAATGCTGCCCCAGCCCCTTGCTGACGTGCTGTTGCACCTTGGGCACCCTGTGCGGGAAGCCGGGGCCCCGCGCCCCCTGCCAAGCCCTGCCCGGCCTTTGGTGTACCTTTCCCCTAAAGGCAAGCCCCTTAGCCAGGCCCTGGCCCGTAAGCTGACTGCTGCCAAGGATATTACCCTGGTGTGTGGGCGCTATGAGGGCATTGACGCCCGCATTGAAGACCTTTTTGCGGTGGAATGTGTTTCTGTAGGTGACTTTGTGTTGAACGGTGGGGAAGCCGCAGCCCTGTGCTTTATGGAGTCTGTGGCACGGCTGGTACCGGGGTATATGGGTGACGAAGAATCCGGCACGGAAGAAAGTTTTTCCTCCGGCCTTTTGGAATACCCGCACTACACCCGGCCTGTGGAATTTTACGGGCTTTCCGTGCCAGAAGTGCTGCGCGGCGGTGACCATGGCAAGGTAGCCCGCTGGCGGCGTGAGCGGGCCTTGGAAACCACTTTGGCTGTGCGCCCGGACATTATAGGCGAAGCTCCCCTGGGGGCAGAAGATTATGCCTTTTTGCAAGAAAAACCCTTGCAGCGCATAGGGAAAAACTTGTATTGTGCCCTGGTGCATTACCCTGTGTTGGATAAATGGAAAAATTCTGTCGCTGTTTCTTTGACAAATCTTGACATTCACGATATATCCCGCAGTTCGTGCACGTTCGGGCTTGGGGGCTACTACGTGGTTACCCCCATCCAAGACCAGCAACGCTTGCTGGAATCCCTTTTGCGCCATTGGCATGAAGGGGCAGGCAAGCAAAGCAACCCCCACAGGGATGAGGCCTTAAGCCTTGTTACAGGGGTGGCATCGCTGGAAGAGGCCATTCAGGACATTACCAGCCAATGTGGTGCAGCCCCCCTTGTGGTGGGTTCTTCCGCACGGGCAGAAGCGGAAAGCCAGAAAGCCATAGGTTTTTTGGGGGTACGTGAAGTGCTGGAAGAAAGGCCCGTTCTGCTTTTGCTGGGCACAGGCCATGGCCTTGCGCCGGAAGCATGCGGCTTGTGCGAAAAGTTTCTGCCGCCGTTTCGCTGGCATGGGCGTTACAACCACCTTTCGGTGCGCGCCGCTGCCGCTATTATGATGGACCGCATTTTGGGCGACTGGTGCTAACAGCGTAAGCGCGGCCCCCACAATTTTTTTTGAGTACACCACCGTTGGGCCAAGGGAGAGCAATATGGATATTATTAAGAAGATTGAACAAGAACACTTGCGTATGGACCTGCCCACGTTCCGCTCTGGCGATAACGTGAAAGTGCACATGCGTATTGTTGAAGGTGAAAAAGAACGCATCCAGGTGTTCCAGGGCAACGTAATTCGCATTAGCCGTGGCACAGTGGACGCAACCTTTACCGTGCGTAAAATTTCCGACGGTGTTGGTGTTGAGCGTATTTTCCCCATGCATTCCCCTTTTATTGAAAAAGTGGAACTGATTACCGAAGGCCGCGTACGTCGCAGCCGTCTGTACTACCTGCGTGCGCTTAAGGGTAAATCTGCTCGTATTAAGCCTAAGAACGCTTACTAGGAAACGCCCACTTTTTCCGTTTGGCGGCGCTACTTCGCGTTGCCAAACGAAATAACTGCGCGTTTCATACGCTACTCATACCAAAAGCTCCCCTGCAATGGCGGGAGCTTTTGGTGTTTCAAGGAACCTATGAGCACATCACCTCTTCCTTTACTTTCTCCGCAGGAGCTGGCCCAAGGCCCGGCTACGCTTTGTATTGGGGTGGATGAAGCCGGGCGCGGGTGCCTTGCCGGGCCTGTGGTGGCTGCTTGCGTGTGGCTGCCAGCTACACTGCCCCCAGAGCTTGCCCGGGTGGATGATTCTAAAAAAATTGCCGAACCCCTGCGCAGGGATCTGGCCCTTGCCATTCGCCAACATGCTTTGGCCTTTGGGGTAGGGTACTCCTGGCCCCGGGAAATTGATGCCGTGAATATTCTTAATGCCACCTTCCGGGCCATGAGCCGTGCCTGCCTTGCCCTGTATGCTCAGGTGAGGCACCAGTCTCCTGCATTTCACCAAGGCAGTGCTGGTACGGTATTGCCATCAGCTCACACCCTTCCCCTTGCCATTGACGGCAACAAAACCATTGCTGCCCCACATTGGCGGGCATGCAGTGCTCTGCCGCTGCCTGTGCAGGCTGCCTATGTGGATGGCGACGCTCGGTTTGTGCCTATTGCCGCGGCTTCCATTCTTGCCAAAACAGTACGTGATGCGCTCATGGCCCGGCTGGCAGAACGGTTTCCTGTATATGGGCTTGCTGCCCATAAGGGGTATGGCACAAAGGCGCATATTGCGGCCATTTCGGCCCATGGCCCGTGCAGGCTGCACCGCCTTACCTTCCGTAAAGTAAAGCCAGAATAATACATACATCACTTTGGTACAGAGCCGTGGCAAAGGAGAATGGCTATGTGAATATATGCCCGCATGTAGCGCTCTTTATTGCCATATGGCTTTGTATGGCGTATGTAGGGTCATCTGTATGTATTTTCCCAAGGAGTCTTTATGGGTCGTGAACATACACCCTCTGTTTCTGCCCTGTACTGCTGGTTGTGCCTGCTGGGCTCCATTTTTTTTGAAGTGGCAGGTACAAGCGTCATGAAGGTTTCCCAGGGCTCCTGGGCTGTGGTTGGCATGCTGGTTATGTACGCCATGCTGGGCCTTTCCTATTATTTTCTGGCACGGGCCGTTATGCGTATTCCCCTGGGTGTAGCTTATGCCTTTTGGGAAGGGCTGGGGCTTGTGGCCATAAGCATGGTCAGCGTGTGGGTGCTGCAAGAACGCATGGATGCTACGCGCCTTGCTGCCCTTGGCCTGGTGCTTGTGGGGACACTCTTGGTGCACCATGGCACGGAAGACGGGCCGCAGCAGCCGCTGCAACCGAAACAACAAGGGCAGGAGGGCTAACCATGTTTGCCAATGCTCCTGCCTGGACTTTTTTTGTGGCTGTTGTGGTGGCTGCCGGCCTTGAAGTATATGCCAACATATTGCTGGCAAAGTCGGAAGGATTTGTGCGCAAAACCTATGCCTTGGGGGCACTGGTATTTGTTGCCCTGGCCTTTACCTGCCTTGCCTATGCCGTGCAGGGCATGGACCTTGCCATTGCCTATGCCCTGTGGGGCGGCATTGGTGTGGTGGGCACCGGCATTGGTGGTGCCATGCTGTTTGGCCAACGCTTGAAGCCTGTGGCCTGGCTGGGCATGGCTATGCTTATTGCGGGTATGGCTATTTTGCAGCTTGCGTAGCCCGTATTGAGCACAAAGTGGAAATACGGTTAAGTGCCGACTCAAGTAGCCCTGTACAGGCGGTATAAAAGCCCCCTTTCCTGTTGAGGAAAGGGGGCTTTGCTTACAATGTGGGGGTGTTCAGGCTTATGCTTCTTGTGCAGACTTGTTCAGCAGGCTGGCCTCATTTTCATTTGCAACAGAATTTTTGGCTGCCTGGGCAAGGGATAGGTACTTTGTTTCCGGTGCCCACAGTATGGAAATGACTGTACCCACCAGGGCAACGCCACCAAGAATGAGCATGGTGGTGTGAATGCCAAAGTGGACAATGCACAGGGGCAAAAGGAATGTGGAAATGGCAGAACCAAAACGGCTGAAGGCCGTAGCAAGCCCAATGCCGCTGGAGCGGATTTCCGTAGGGAAGCTTTCCGCCGGGAAAACGCCCACAAGGTTGCTCATGGCCGAAAGGGTTACGGTAAACAAGGCAAACACGCCAATAAGCAGGGCGTTTTGTGTATCAGGCAGCAGCCCCAACAGGAAGAGGGCAGTGGTAATGATAATGAAGGAGTTGATGAGAAAACCGCGGCGGGTAAACCGAATAGTGCACCAGATACCAATGAATGCGCCAAGAATAAGGAGCATGTTGAGCAGCATTTCTGTGATAAACCCTTCCGAAAGGCCCATTATGCCCAAAATCATGGGCAGGAAGGTGTAAATGGCAAAGTAGGGCATAACGATGCACACAAAAAACATACAGTTAAAGATGGTGCGCTTGATGTACTGCGGGGCAAAAAGTGCCATAAAACCGCCCCCTGTGGTGGCAGGGGCTTCATCCCCCAGAATAACATTGGGGCCAAACAGTCTTGCCAGAATGGCGTTGGCTTCTTCTAGGCGGCCCTGGTTTGCCAGCCAGCGGGGAGATTCTGGCGCGCCCATACGGGCAATAAGAATAATAACGGCGGGCAGGGTAGAAGAAGCCAGCATCCAGCGCCATGCTTCAGGGTTCCCTTCCTTCATGGCAAAGGAGCCTACAAAGGTTGCCGCAACATAACCCACTGTCCAGATAACACTGAATGAACCAAGAATGGGGCCGCGGTATTTTTTGGGGCAAAACTCTGCCAGCAGGGCGTGGCCCACGCTGTAGTCCCCGCCAAGGCCAATGCCAATGGCAATGCGGCACAGGGCAAGTTGCAGGGGGGTGGTCACAAAAAACTGGCCAAGGGAACCAAGGGCAATAACCACAAAGCTGATGAGAAATATTTTTTGGCGGCCCAAAGAATCTGCCACCATGCCAAAAAACAGGCTGCCCAGAAACAGGCCAATAAGGGCAGAAGAGCCGATAAACCCTTGCCAGAAGGAATTTAGCCCCATAAGCGGGGTAATTTGAGTAAGAGCTATGCCAATAAGGCCAAGAATGTAGCCGTCGGTCAGGTGCGCTCCAAAAGTAAGCGCGGTAATTTTAAAATGGAAGGGCGAAAGTGGAAGGTCGTCGAGACGAATTTTTTGTTGATGCATACTAACTCCATATAGTTGTGGCTTTGAGGAACGAACCCTCAAAACCTGTGTGGAGCGCCATGCGGCAGTTTCCTTTTGGTAGCGGGCAGCTACTTTTGCAGTTACCAGAGCCATTCATTATTGAAATGCTCTTGCCTAAGGGCAAGGAAACGGATGGACGCCGCATTGTTGCAAACAGCAGGGGCAATGCCCCAAAGCAGGCAGCAGTAAAGATTCCGCTGCCACAGGTGCTGTTTGCAATGGCACAACAAAAATACAACCAAGAAGAGAAAAGAATACGGCACTCTGTTCCCCGTTTGGTGTGTTGCTGCAAGGACAACTTTTTACAGTGGACGTGCTGCACACGCGTGGGCCGTAAAAAGGGTAGCAAAGGCGTCCCTGAGAAAACACGGCAAGGGAGGGGGTGATGCCATGGGGCACTGTGGCAGGTGTTAAGCCGTTTTCGCTGGCTTGTGGCCTGAAAGGCTATAGTCAGTGCCCGTGAGAGTGATTACAAGGTGCCGTTACACGGCCCCTGTGCCAGCATACGAAGCGACAAAGGCGTTCAGGCGGTTGTGGGAAGCGTGAATGCGGTGCTCAAGGCCAATTGTATATGCTTCCATGTTGGCAATGTGCTTCCGGGCCACCCCGGTTTCCATGGCGGCCTGTGCCACTGCGGGGGTTATTCTGGTGAGCAGGCGCGGGTCCAGTGGTTTGGGAATAACGTAATCCAGGCCGTAGGAAAATTGCTTGCCCTCATAAAGGTCACATACTTCCTGGGGAACGGGCTCTTTTGCCAGTTGGGCCAGGGCTTTGGCCGCCGCCATTTTCATGGCCTCGTTGATTTGGGTTGCAGCGGTGTCGAGCGCCCCGCGGAAAATAAAGGGGAAGCCAGAAACGTTGTTTACCTGATTGGGGTAGTCAGAACGGCCTGTGCCCATAATGCAGTCTGGGCGCACTTGCTTGGCTACTTCATAGCGTATTTCGGGGTCTGGGTTGGCGCAGGCTAGAATAATGGGGTGTTTGGCACTCATTGTTTTGACCATGTCCGGGTGCAGCAAGTCTTTGCTGGAAAGCCCCAAAAACATGTCTGCCCCTTGCAGCACCTGGGCAAGGCTGCCTGCGTCCTTTTTTTGAGCCAGCGCGGCCTTGTAAGGGTTCAGGTCTTTTCTGCCAGCATGAATCAGGCCTTTGGTGTCGAACAGGTAGAGGTTTTCAGGCGCAATGCCTAGGGCAAGGTAAAACTTGGAACAGGCAATGCCTGCGGCCCCAGCGCCCACTACCACCACCTTACAGTCTTCAATGTTTTTGCCAGCAATTTCTACTGCATTGAGCAAGGCTGCACCGGAAATAACGGCTGTGCCGTGCTGGTCGTCGTGAAACACGGGAATGCCCATGCAGGCTTTAAGCGTTTCTTCAATGTAAAAGCATTCAGGAGCCTTGATGTCTTCCAGGTTAATGCCGCCAAAGGTTGGCTCCAGATTTTTTACCGTAGCAATAAGTGCGTCTGGGTCGGTGTGGGCGAGTTCCAGGTCGAACACGTCAATATCCGCAAACATTTTGAATAAAATGCCTTTGCCTTCCATAACGGGCTTGCCTGCTTCCGGCCCTATGTTGCCAAGGCCAAGCACAGCGGTACCGTTGGAAATAACCCCTACAAGGTTACCCTTGTTAGTGTAAGTATTAACTAGTTCCGGGGTGGCGTGAATGGCCCGGCATGCTTCAGCAACACCAGGGGAATAGGCCAGGGAAAGGTCGTGCTGGTTGGCACAGGGTTTTGTGGGAACAACTTCTACTTTTCCAGCCCGTGGGCTTGCGTGGTAATCCAGAGCTTGTTGTGCGGTAAATTGACTCATGGGTTCCTCGTGCGCTGGTAAAAAATGGAATTATACGTGGCAAAGCAGCGATTCTTGCTCCAGCCAGTTGCAGAACAGGCGTGTTGGGTCGTCTTGGCGCAGCGACTTGTTGGCCACAAGCCAGTAGCGAAACGGGGTGACCACGGGTTCTGCAAGGGCAATAAGTTCTTTGCGCTTCAACACAATGGAAGCAATGTTTGTGTCTACAATGGCAACCCCAAGGCCTTCCACAGCAGCGCCAATAGCCTGTTCTTGCGTACTGAAGGCCATGCCGGAAACAAGGGAAGCCTGGCTTGGGGCATAAGGGCTCCCCGGGTTTGCCTGCATCCAGAAGTCCCAGTAAGGCAATGGTGTTCTGCCGGAAAGGGTGTGCAAAACAGGGAGCGAATCTATGCCTTCCGTATGCAGCCTGTGCAAAATGGAAGGCGCGCAGGCTGGTTGTATCTGTTCTTCAAAAATCAGCTTTGCGTGGGCAAAGGGGGCGTTGCTGTGCCCAAAAATAATTTCACAGTCATAAGGCTGTGGTATGGGGGGCAAGGCAACAGAATCAATATGCAGGGTTATGGGCACTTTGTGCAGGGCGTAAAACCTGGGCAAGCGCGGGGCAAGCCAGCGGCTGGCAAAGGAAGGGGGTGCTTTTATATACAGGCGCCGCATGCCGCCGCGCTGAATGCCGTTAATGCAGGAAATAATTTCCGGCAGGTTTTTGTTCAGCACTGCATACAAAATGAGCCCGGCATCGGTTAAGGCCAGTTTATTTTTTTTACGAGTAAAAAGGGTTACATCCAGCAGTTGCTCAAGCGATTTAAGCTGCCTGCTTAAGGCGCTTTGGGTAACGTACAGTTCTTTGGAAGCTTCCGTTATGCTGTGATGCCGTGCCGTTGCTTCAAACGCTTGCAACAGTTTTGCATTGGGTAACTGGGGCATGTGGGGCTCCTTTGTAACGTTGCCGGGGGGGCTGTGTTCAGGCGCATTGCACCCAAGTTGTATCCTCCGCCAGGGGTGCAGGGGTTCGTGGAGAGTGCCTGTATGAGATGCCGTTTTACTCTTTGCCCAGCAAAGAAATAAATGGAACTCATGTAACTACTCCCTGGGCACCCCTGGTGGAAACACAGCCTTACCTGCTATGCCCTGTTACAACTGGATGAGCACGCTTTTTACCTGGGTAAAGGCTTCAATGCTATGGACGCCCATTTCCCGGCCAAGGCCGCTTTGCTTGGTGCCGCCAAAGGGGGCTGCAAAGTCGTACTGGCCGTATTTGTTAATGAAAATTTGCCCGGCTTGCAGTTCACGCGCCAGGGTATGGGCCCGTGAAATGTTTGCTGTGTAAAGCCCGGCAGCAAGCCCATAAGGGGTATTGTTGGCAAGGGCAATGGCTTCTTCATCCGTTTCAAAGGGAAACAGGCACAAGAGTGGGCCGAATATTTCTTCCTGAGCCAGGCGGCAATTGGGGTCTACGTTGTCATAAATGGTGGGCAGCACGTAATAGCCTTTTGCCAAATCACCTGCTTTAGCTGGCAACCCACCGCATAACCGTTTTAGGCCGATGCGTTCCCCTTCTTCCAGGTAGTTGCAAATAGATGCAAAGTGTTGCTTGTGGCACTGGGCACCTTGCTGGGTGTTGGGGTCAAGCGGGTTGCCAAGGCGGTAGGCTTTGGCCCGCTCCACCAGGGCGTCTGCCACTTTTTTGTAAATGGAGCGGTGAATGATGAAACGGGTAGGCTCAGAACACTTTTCTCCTTTTTGGGAGAACATAACCTGGTAGGCACGGGCAATGGCGGCATCCAGATTAGGCGTGTCTTCAAAGAAAATGCAGGGCGACTTGCCCCCAAGCTCCAGGGAAAGGGGGCGCAGGTGGTTTTTTCCACTGCCTTCCATGATTTTTTTGCCCACTTCCGTGCTGCCAGTGAAGGAGATTTTGGCAACTTTAGGCGAAGCTGTAAGGGCATTACCCACCAGGCTGCCTTGCCCAAGTACCATGTTGATAAGGCCGGGGGGCAGTTGCAGTTCTGCATCCAGCAGTTCCATAAAGCGAATGAAGCTTAACGGTGTGTAACTGCTGGGCTTAACCACCACGGTGTTGTTGGTGGCAAGGGCCGGGGCCAGCTTCCACATGGTCAGCAGCAGGGGGAAGTTCCACGGCACAATCAGGCCGCACACCCCAAGGGGTTCACGCAGAATATAGTTCAGCGTGCCTGCGCCTGTGGGGCTGACTTCGCCATAAAATTTGTCGGTCCAGCCTGCGTAGTAGTCAAACACATCGGCAGAATCGGGCAGGTCGTCGCCAAGCGACTCCACAAAGGTTTTGCCGTTTTGCAGAGTTTCTATAAGGGCCAGTTCCTGCGTGTTGCGGCGCACAATGTCGCCCATTTTACGCAGCAATACGGCGCGGTCGCGGGCGGGCAGGTTGCCAAACGTCTGCTTTTTGAATTCTGTATCGGCAGCTTCAATGGCGTCGTTCAACTGGGCCTCACTCAGGCCTGCATATTCACACAGCACTTCTTCTGTGGCGGGGTTATACAGGGTAATGCCCTTGCCTTCACCACGTACCCACTGCCCGTTGATGTAGCTTTTTTTCTCTTGCCGTAGCCATTTTTGCACGCGTTGAAGCAATTCTGGAGGAACTTGCATTGGGGGTCTCCTTGCACATGGTGCAGAACGGGCCTTGGCATCATTCTGCAAAAGTGACAAAACGTAAAGAAATTTATACGGATAGTATCCCGCTGCCTGGGTGGCGTTGCCAATAACAGGCAGCAGGTGCAAAGCCGGGGCATTCGGTTCCGCAAGGGAACAGAAGGGGGAATTACTTGTCGTAAGGAGCTTTTGCCGGGCGCGTGTTGCGCGGAATACGGCAGTCTGCGTTGTAGTCGTTAATATGGTCGCGCGGGGTGTAATTGCGCTCAATTTCGTAGAGGTCTTCCGGGGTAAGCTTGGGCATTTCCAGGGCGGCAAGGGCCGTGTTGAACTGGTCTTTGGTGTCTGCCCCAACCAGCATAACGTCAACACCGCTGTGTTGCAGCACCCAGGCCTGGGCTATTTGGGCAGGTTGCACACCGTAACGCTTGGCAACCCGGTTTACGGAAAGGGCAATTTCTTTGGAAACGGCATCACCAAACATTTCATGGGTGAAAAAGTCGGTGGTATTGCGGTTGGAGGAAAAGTCGCAGGAAAGAATGCCCCGTGCCAGCGGACTGAACGCTGAAATGCCCACCCGTGCATCGCGGCAGAAGGGAATCATTTCCCGTTCTTCTTCACGGTAGGCGGCGCTCAGTTGCAGCTGCATGTTCACAGGCTTTTGCCAGCCGTTTTTTTCCGCCGTGTAGTAAATTTTGGCAAATTGCCAGGACATCATGGTGGAACAGGCAAGGTAGCGCACTTTGCCCTTGCGCACAAATGAATCCATGGTTTCCCAGAACTCTTCCACAGGGGTGGTGAGGTCGTAATAGTGCAGCATGTAAATGTCTACATAGTCCATTTTCATGCGCTTCAGGCTGCCATCCAGGGCTTTTTCAAGGTGCAGGCGTGAATGACCTTGGTTGTTTTGCCCGCCGCCAAAAGGGTAACCTACTTTGGTGGCAACAACAATTTCATCGCGCTTGGCAATGCGGCGCAGTACGTTGGCGCAAACAGCTTCGTTTTCGCCGCTGGAATAAAAATCAGCCAGGTCAATAAAGTTTACGCCGCTTTCAAAGGCATGGGCGATAATGGGTTCGCTCTCTTTTTCGTCATAAATCCAAGGCTTCCACTGCTTGCTGCCCATGTTCATAGTGCCTAGGCACAGGCGGGAAACACGCAGGCCAGAGTTGCCAAGATTGACATATTCCATAAAATACCTCCAATAACATAAATAGATTAGGGGTAAAGGACGCCTTTGCTGTCTAAATGAATACGAAAGAATAGGGAAAAAATATATTGCTATGTATGCATACTGGATATGCGAAAATGGCGTGCTGTGAGGGGTTGCTCTCTTTCTCCTGACGGGCATATGAATAAAAGGTTTTCATGTACCATACCCACGCCTGAAGGAGGCACCATGAACGTTTGCTCCACTATTGCCCTGGATTGTTCCCGCCTTCAAGAACGGGTCTTTTATGCTCCGTTTGCTTCAGTTGCCTTGCAGTATTCTACACCAGCGCACTCTGTTCAGTGTTCTGTTGCAGGCCGTTTGCTGCACCCTGCCCATGCCCAGAAAGTTGACTTGGAGGCAGGGGGCGTGCCATTGCACTTTCCTTTGCTCTGTTCTTTGTCAGAACCGTTGCCTACTGCGGGGCAGGACATAACGCTTTCAGTTGACGGGGTAAACATTGTGGTGCGCCAGCAGCCGCTTGTGCCAGCTCTTGAGCAGGGCTTGGGGGCAAAAGGGCCGCAGGCGCTGCTTTTTACGTTTTCTTTGCCACAGGAAGCGGCACACGCAGTACTGGCTGTAGTAGCCCCTGCTGTAGTAACAGGAAGTTATGGTGTGCAAACCCGTATTCCCACAGGGGTGCTGGGCTGGTGCGCACCGCCTGCGGAACAGGCGCACAGTGCAGGGCAACAGGAGCGGAGCCTTGCTGCAATGAGTTTGCACAGGGCATGGCAACTGGCACTGGCTTCCCAGGCTGTGGGGGTCGCCCCCCTCGGTGGGGCACTTACTGTACAATGCCCGCAGCAGGCCATTGCTGTTGTGGGAAACCGCATTGCCACAGTGCTTTCTTTGTGGGGTGCGGGACCGTTTGTGGCGTTTAGCGGGCAGGCGGAAGCCGCTTTGCTGGAGCACGGTATGGCCCACAGCCCCTTGTGTGCGCTGCACAGCCCCGGCTATGGAATCTTTCGTAATGTCGTTGATGTGCAAAAAACGCAAGATGCCCTGTATGGCAAAGCCTTTGCCCTGATGGGAGCGGAAAGCGCCCAGCTTGCCAGCTATTGCACTTACGCCCTGTGTTTGCACAATGCTGTACATGGGGTCGCTTCAGGCACTGTGGGCGAAGGGGCAGTGCCCCCTGCCATGCAGGGGTTACACACCCTTGGTACCCTTCTGGGGCTGGTGCAGGATATAAGCAGTATGCACAGTTTGCCCGCACAGGAAGTGCTGCTGGGGGTACTGCAAGCAAGGTTGCTACAACAGTTTCCGCATGGGGCACTTTCCTTGTTGCAGCAAGAAATTACCCAGTGGTACACCAGTTGTTGTGCCTCACCGCAGGGGGCCATGCAAGCCGGGCTGGTGCAGCAGCCCCTGGGGCCGGGTATGCATGCCCTTGGGCTTGGGGCCACAGGCCAGCGTGAAGAGTATGATTCCCTGGGGGCAGTGACCCTTGCCTGGAATGCTCCCTTTGGGGCGCAAACGGAACGCAGCCGTCAGAATGCAGCCATAGAGGGTATTGCCATACATCATAATGTTCGGTTCGTACGGGCTATGGGGCTGGTGAAATTGTGTGCGGTAAAGGCCAACATGCACATTGGCCTTATGCCGCCGGAAAAAGGAAACGCCATTGCCAAGGCCGCGGTAGAAGTGGTGGCAGGGCTATGGGACCATGCCTTCCCGGTGGACCGCATCCAGGGCGGCGGGGGTGTGGGCATGAATATGAATATTAACGAGGTGCTTGCTATTCGGGCTGAAGTATTGCTTGGCGGTGGCCCAGGCACAGGTCGGATACACCCCAACGACGACGTAAACATGTGCCATTCCACCAACGACCTGGTGCACAGCGCCATGCACATTGCATTTTGGCAATGGCTGCAAGAACTGGATGGATGCCTGGCTCTGTTGGAAAGCGCCTTGCATATGCTGGAAGAACAGCACGGAAGCACCGTAAAGCTGGGCCGCACCTGCCTTATGGATGCATTGCCCATGACCCTTGGGCAGCAGATTTCCGGGTATTTGCATTTTGTGGGCAAGCGGCGGGCTGCATTTCGCTTGTTGACTATGCAGTGCCTTGAATTGGGCATGGGGGCTGGGGGCATGGGAACGGGCATTGGCATTGCCCCCGGTTTTCTTGAAGCGTTTTTTACTGCGCTGCAAGAAGAAACCGGGGCAGCTTTTTGTTGCACACCGAACTATTTTGATGTACTCCAGCATGCTGATTTGTATACAGATATTTCAGGCGCGCTTAAAAACTATGCGGCGGGGCTTTCTTCTATGGCCCGCGATTTACGCATGATGAATTCTGGCCCTCGCTGCGGGTTTGGGGAAATTGTGCTGCCCGCCGTGCAGCCAGGCTCTTCCATTATGCCGGGTAAAATCAACCCCATCATTCCAGAACTGGTGAACCAGGTGGCATACTTGGTATGCGGAAACGACACAGCCATAACCATGGCAGCAGAGGGCAGCGATATTGACCTGAATGTGTGGGAGGCCGTGTTCCTGCATGGCATTACCAACTCTGCCCAAATGCTGTGTAATGCCACCCGGCTGTTTGTGGAGAAATGCCTTGTGGGCGTGCGGGTGAACACTTCGGTGTGTGAAGAGCATGCAGCTTCTTCTCTGGCTTTGGCGACCGTTATTGCGGAAGTGTTTGGCTACAAGCAAGGTGTGCAGGTGGCGCATCATGCGGCAGAACACGGTTGCACCATCAAGCAGGCAGCCCTTGCAGTGGGTCTGCTCTCTTCTAATGAGGCAGAGGAATTGCTTGACCCTTCCCTGCTGGCCAAGAGGCAACGGTTTATTGCCATTGTGGATGCCTTCCGGAAAAAGCAAGGCGGGCGGGTATAATAAGCGCAAGGACACTGGGAATTCGTGTAGAAAGTGCTGGGTAAAAACACAGACCACCGGGGGATGATTCGGTGGCCTGTGTTTTTGCGTTGGTATTACTGCCCGGTTTTGGGAAGTGTCACTTCAATAATGGTCAGGTAGCGCGGTATGCTTGGCCGGGCAAAGGACTTCATGAAGGACTGCATACCCTCAGCCGAGGCAAGGTTGCGGCGGTTGGCTGTTTTGCCCTGCCTGGTGGTTTGGTACAGCCACACTTCCCCTTTGCTGTTTTTGTGAATAAGCCCCACATGGTAGTGGGCCCAGTCATAGCCGGGGTTTTTCACCTGTTGCTTCCAGCTTACAAGGTACAAATGGTTGGTCTTAAAACGTGGCATGAGTTCGTGCCACGTTTCTTTTTTGGCAAGGTCAAAGCCGTGGGGGGTGCTGCCAGTGGTTTTGGCTGGGTCCATGGTTTTGTTGCCGGGCAGCAGCAAAGTACGCGGGAACCGCTCTGAAATGTTCATAATCAGGTCCCAGCCAAAGTCCCAGTCATGCCCAAGGGGGGCGCCCTGGTAGCTGTCGTTCAGGCGGTCCACCATTACTTCATGCAGGGTAAAATTGGTGCGCAGCAACAGCCGTGAGGCAGTTAGCACAAGGCCGCTGCAATTCAGGCCAGGGCTGGCAAAGCGCTCATTGGGCTGGGCAAACAGGGTGTAGTTGCCAAACTCGTCGGTGGTGCCGTCTATGCGGTAGGGAATGCCCACAAGGCTTTCCAGAATTTGTTCGGGCGTGGCATTGGGGCCAGGCAGATGAATGCCTGCGGGAATGGGGGCCTGTTTGGGCGGCTGGTTTTGGGCCAGGGCCGGGGCAGGCTGCAATACTGCCAGTAAAAAGAAGAGAAACAGGACTACGGAAGCTAGAAAGCAGGTGCGCGTGGCAGGCAGGGAGCAGTGCATGGGGAACCAGAGGGGGAAAAAGGTGCGGACAAAATTGTGGCAAGCAGCCTGAAAAAAATGGCAGGCTTAAGCACACATACTGTGCGTTGCCTGCAAGTGCATTGGCCTGAGGGAAATGCTGATTTATTCCATTTGGCTGTGTTACTTCGCTTTTTTTGAAACAGTCGAGGACGGAAGAGTTGACTCGGCCCGTCCTGGGCCTCGGCCTTCGGCTCCCGCCCTGCGGGCAGTTTCCAATTCCGCTTTCCTGCGGAATTGTTACTCCTGCTTCAAAAAAAACTTGTTCCTTGCCAAACGAAATAACTGAGCGTTTCCCAAATGCCAGTTAATCATTGCTTCCCTAGCAAAATCTAGATTTTTTCTCAAGTAGTATTGTGAAACGAGGTGCATTTTTTTCTGTTTATGGTGGGTATATCTGCCAAGGTTATGGGCATGCACGCTTAGGAAGGCGGTTATATGTGCCCATGGTGTCTATGGTGCTCAGGCAGGCTTTGCACCGTGCGCTGAAGGTGCTGGCAAGGGTGTGTGGGCATAAGGGCATATTTCACCGCGCTAGGGTGCAGGCGCAGGGAGTGGGCAGTGGGCACAGGCAATGGCGGCAGAGTATACCTCCTGCTCTGTGCAGCGCTGGTGGCATGGGGTCACGGGCGTGCGCTGGCTGTGCTGTTTGCCCCTTCCCTGCGCAACCGTATGACCTGGCAAGGAGAGAACAAGGTGCAGGAAGAACATCACCCCACCACGGCGGAACCACCAACGCCCTGGAATGATTATATCCTTATGCAGGCAGAATATGCCCGTATGGAGAAAGAAGCGCAGGATTTGGGCGGGAAGGGCGCAGTTATGGCCCTGTTGGCCACCCTAGGCAAGTGTGATTTATTTTTTCTGCTCACCCGCTTACTGCGCCGAAAAGACTTGAACCACCCGTGGCTGTTTGCCCGCTGCCGGGAAGTACAGGCAGGGCCTGATGGCTACCTGGATTTATGGGCGCGGGAGCACGGCAAGTCGTCCCTAATAACTTTTGGGCAAACTATACGCGATATTTTGCTGCACCCGGAAGTGACGGTGGGCATTTTTTCCCACACCCGGCCAGTGGCCAAGGATTTTCTGGGGCAAATAAAGTATGAATTTGAGCAGAACAGCCTGTTGCAGCGTTGCTACCCGGAAGTGCTGTGGGAAAAACCACGCCGGGAAGCGCCTGTGTGGTCGCTGGATAAAGGCATTGTGGTGAAGCGCAAGGGCAACCCTAAGGAGGCCACGGTGGAAGCCTGGGGCCTTGTGGACGGGCAGCCCACAGGCAAGCACTTTTCCCTTATGGTGTACGATGATGTGGTCACGCGGGAGTCGGTTTCCACCCCGGAAATGATTGCCAAGGTAACGGATGCCTGGGCCCTTTCCCTGAACCTGGGGGCGCGGGGGGGCAGGCGGCGCTACATTGGCACCCGCTACCACCGTAACGATACGTACCAGACCATGCTGGAGCGCGGGGCCGCTACGGCGCGCATTTACCCTGCCACGGAAAACGGCCATGCCGACGGCCCCCCGGTGTTGCTTTCTGCCACAGCCCTGGCGGAAAAGCGTAAAAGTATGGGAGTGCACGTGTTTGGCTGCCAAATGCTTTTGAACCCACGGGCAGACCTTGCCCGCGGCTTTCGTGAAGCGTGGCTACGTTACTGGAACCCGGAAGGTGCGTGCGGGGGCATGAACCGCTATATTGTGGTTGACCCGGCAAACTCCCGCAAAAAAGGAAGTGACTATACCGTTATGCTGGTGCTGTGCCTGGGGCAGGACCACAACTGGTATGTGGCAGACGGCGTGCGCTCCCACCTGGGGCTGAAGGAACGGGCGGAAACATTGTTTCGCCTGCACCGCAAGCATAGTCCCCTGGCAGTGGGGTATGAACAGTACGGTATGCAGGCAGATATTGAGTATATCCTTACGGAACAGGAACGGCTGAACTACCGGTTCCCGATTATTCCCCTGGGGGGCAACATTCCTAAGCGCGACCGGATTCTGGCCCTGGCCCCTTACTTTGAACAGGGGCGTATTTATTTGCCAGCCCGCTGCCCCTTTGTGGGGGCGGAAGGCACGTGGCGTGACCTGACAAAAGACATTGTGGAAGAGTTTTTGTCGTACCCTGTGTGCAACCATGATGACGCACTGGACTGTTTGGCGCGCATCCTGGACCCCAAGCTAGAGGCGCACTTTCCTGCGGCCTTTGGGGCAGACCTTGCCGCCGGGGAAGCCATTATGGAATACGATATGTTCAATACTATTGGAAAATAGTCTTCTAGCGGGTCCCACAGGGAAGACGCTCCAAAACGCAGTTTTGCAATGGTTCGATATTTGGAGGAGGCAAATAATGCACACAACACAGCCAAAGCACACCACAAGCGGGTGGCAGCAGGCCTTTGCCTTGGCCACCCATGTGCCCCAGGGCAGTAACAACCTGAACCGGGAAGAACTGGCAACACTTTATGCCATTCTTCAGGCCCAGGGGCAGCACACCACCCTGTTTTATGATGGGGTAGTTACCAATGGGGCCCAGTTTGCCAGTATGATGAGGGAAGATAACTGTAGCTTTTACACCATGGGTGTATTGCCGGATCAGGCCGCCACGGTGTTGCGCGGGCAGGGTGAACAGGCACCTGATACAGACTGGCAACAGCTGCCCCTGGTGCGTGGGCGTGTTCCCCTTGGATTCTGGTGGCTCAATGGGTTTATGGGCAGCGCCTGCTGCATCCACTTTTGTATTTTCCGCTACGCTGTGCCCCTTGCCCCGGTTTTGGGGCGTTTTGTGGTGCGGGCTATGTTACTTGCCCGGCCCGGTGTACCTGTGCCCCTCGATGTATGTTGGGGCACTCCCCATGCGGTGCAGGACTATAGGCACACCCAGGAAGCACAGTACGGGCCTGGGGGCTATTGCCTGAACGCTTTGTACGGCCTCACCCCTGCGCCGTTTCGCCATGCCCTGCACTTTGTGTATGACCTCGGCTTTCAGAAAAAAGCAATGCTGCCTTATACTGCCAGCATTGTGCGCCCACAGGAAGGGAGGGGGCAGGTGGCGCATGAACCCACAGTACGGCCCACCTCCCTGGTGCTTTCCTGCCTTACGCGGGAAGGGCTGGTGGGCTAATGTTGCTCTCCTGACTGTGCCAAAATCCTGCCTTTATTCTGTTTGTCCCCTTTCCCCTTGACACAACCGCCCAAGACACCTACCTAATCCATGGAGCGGATTCATTCCCCTCCCTTATGAACGAATCTAACCGGGTTGAACGCCGTACTTGGCAGCCGCCCGAACGGAACAGGAGCAAGTATGGCTTACGATGTAACAATGGTGAAACTGGTGACAGGCGAAACAGTGATTGGCAAGGCAGACGCTGCCACTGGCGGGCTGAAAGACCCTGCCGTGCTGCAAACTATTCCTACCCAGCAAGGGGTGCAGATGATGCTGATGCCCTATGGCTATCCGTTTGATGCCGACTTCTGTGGTACCATTGACGGCAAGCACGTGCTGTATACCTACAAAAGCTGCCCGGCAGATTTGCAAACAAAATATATGGAAGCATGTTCCAACCTCACCCTTTCTTCCGGCGGGCTTGGCGGCCTGGACTTGAAAGGGGAATCTGCCGCCGCAGGCGCTTCCAGCCTGTTGCTGAAATAGCACCTGGTTCGCGCCACGCATTTTGTTGCCGCGCCCTGCATTTGCATGGCGCGGCTTTGTAGTATAAATAGTATTTGACGATTTATTGGGGGACGCTGTCCCCCATTCCCCCTGCAAGGGACGTGACGCCCCTTGACCCCCATTTGCATTCACTTTTCGTGTAGCGAAAAACTGAATGCAAATGGGGGGGCCAAGGGCATCATGCCCTAACAGCCAGCGGCAGTCGCGAGCGTAGCGAGCCGTGGAGTAAGGGTGGAGGGTGCGGGCAGCTTTGCTGGCAGCACATCTCCACGAAGCCCGAACGGAAAAGGCAGGGGTTGGGGAGGCAGAGCCTTCCCAAATTCATATTCATTCAATTGGCGAACAACTGGTAACAGCGCTGCGGGGCCGTGCCCCGTGTGTGTTTTTGCCTGCATTGCCGCTTCCTTTTTGCCCCCCCCCACAAGCACTGCCATGCGTGACCTATTTTCCATTCTTCCCCGGCCCAGCCGTTATATTGGCATTGAAGAAGGCGCTGTATTTAAAGACAAAAGCGCCATCACTTTGCACATTGCCCTTGCCTTTCCTGATATGTACGAGGTGGGTATGTCCTACCTGGGGCATAAAATTCTTGCCGATATTATTAACGGGCATGAACACTGGTGGGCGGAACGGGTGTTTGCCCCGTGCCTGGACGCTGCCAAAATTTTGCAGGCCCACAATGCCCCCCTGTGCACGCTGGAATCCGACACGCCCCTGGTGGCAATGGATGCCATTGGCTTTAGCGTAACGCATGAAATGTGCTATACCAACATTTTGTATATGCTGGAGCTTGCGGGCATTCCCCTGCATACCAGCCAGCGCACAGGCCTTGGCCCCCAGGGCACACCGTGGCCCCTGATTATTGCCGGGGGCGGCTGCGCCCTTGCTGCCGAACCGCTTGCCCCGTTTGTGGACATTATGATTCTTGGGGAAGGCGAGGAATGCACCATTACTGTGCTGCAATGCCTGGAAGCAGCCCGGCAGGAAAAGGTAGACAGGCAGGAACTGCTGCTGCGCCTTAGCCATATTCCCGGCGTGTATGTGCCGGAATTTTTCAGCATGGATGAAGCCACCGGGGTGCTTACCCCCTTGTACCCCCACCATACGGTGATTCGGCGGCAAATTGTGGTGAACATGGACGATGCGCCGTACCCTGGTCGCCAGACCATTCCTTTTGGCGCAGTGCATAACCGCCTGGCCCTGGAAATTGGGCGGGGCTGCACCCGTGGGTGCCGTTTTTGCCAGGCAGGCATTGTGTACCGTCCTGCTCGTGAACGCAGCGTTCCTAACCTGCAATCGCTTTTGGATACCTGCCTTGCCAGTACCGGGTTCGATGATGTGTCCTTCCTCTCCCTGAGTACAGGCGATTTTTCCGCCTTGAAGCACCTGTTTTTCAGCACCGTAGACCGTTGCGCCCAGGAACAGGTTTCTGTGTCCCTGCCTTCCTTGCGGGTGGGGTCCATTGATGACGGCATTATGGAGCGCATGGCGGGCATTCGCCGCACCGGGGCAACACTGGCACCGGAAGCGGGTAGCCAGCGCCTGCGCGACGTTATCAACAAGGGTGTGACAGAAGAAGGCGTGATTCTGCACATTCAAAAGCTGTATGAACACGGCTGGCAGCAGGTTAAGCTGTATTTTATGCTGGGCCTGCCCACGGAAACGGATGAAGACGTGCTGGCTATTCTTGACCTGTGCAAAAAAGCGCGGGACGCCGCAGGCCCTGGTGTAAAGGGGCTGCAAATTACCGCGGCTCTTTCCCCCTTTGTGCCCAAACCCCACACCCCGTTCCAGTGGGATGCGCAGGTTCCCCGCGAGGAAATTCACCGCCGGGTGGGGCTGTTGCTGCACGCTGTGAAAGGGGAAAAGCGCATTAAACTGCGCTGGCATGACCCGGAAAACAGCTTTTTGGAAGGGATATTTTCCCGCGCAGACAGACGCCTTGCCCCAGTGGTGGAAACGGCGTTCCGCAAGGGGGCTGTGTTCCCAAGCTGGATGGAGCATTTTACCCTGACCCCGTGGCTTGAGGCCATGCAGGAACACGGCTTTACGCCGGAAGAATTTACTGGCCCGCGTGATGAAGACGGCCCCCTTGCCTGGGACCACCTGCATAGCGGGGTGGACAAGCGCTTTTTGCGGCAGGAACGGGCCCGCGCCCTGGCTGGTAAGGTAACGGACGACTGCCGCTACGGGCAGTGCCACCAGTGCGGCGCGTGCGACACCCCTGGCCGGCCTTCCTTGCTGCGTGAAGCCGGGGACAATGCCAGCCTGGGGCCAGCCATTGCCAACCAGCTTAATGTGGCCCAGCGCGACCAGGAGTCGCATTCCGTGGTGCTGGATGAACGCGGCAGGGTGGTGCCCCGGTTCCAGGAAGTGAAAGTGGAAGGCAAGCGCAGGCCGCAAGAACTGGCAGACCACCTTACCCGCAAGGCCATGCAACTGCGGGTGTGGTACCGCTGCTCTGGCAACGCCGTGTACATAAGCCAACTGGAACTGCAAAGTATTTTCGAGCGGGCCTTGCGCCGGGCACGGCTGCCGCTGGCTTTCAGCCAGGGCTTCCATCCCTTGCCGCTACTTTCCTTTGGGCGGGCGTTGCCTGTAGGGGTTGCCAGTGAATGCGAGTGGTTTTCCCTGTACATTACAGAGGAACGCAAACCGGAAGACGTGCAGGAAGCCCTGAACCAGGGTTTGCCCCAGGGCCTTGCCATTGTTGCTGTGGAGCAATTGGCCCTGCAAAAAAAAGGAGCAGACGGCCCGTGGGAAGTATACCGCGTGGCCCTTGCCAAACCGGAACAGACTGCGGCGTTTATAACAGCCTGGCAGGCCATTTTGGCAGCCGAAACGTTGCCATGGCAGCGGGAAACAAAAAAAGGCCTGCGTGAACTGGATGCACGGGGATATTTCACTACCATTTCCCCGGAGCCAGATGGCACAGTGGTGCTGGCATTAGACTGGCAGCAGGCGGGCTATGTTTCCCCCCAGGCGCTTTGCATGGCAGCGTTGGGTGCGGTGGGTTTTCCGGCAGGGCCAGAAACCATTCGTCTGACAAAACTGCGCACTGCCCTGCAAGGGGAAGTGTAAGGGATAGTCCACATTGTGCCCATGTTGGTCTTCCCTTGTGGCCCAAAATGCTTACTTTATGCACTGACCGTTTTTTCGACTGGCTGATTGCGTGGCACGGCTTATTTTTTCCCTGTACCACAAGATGACAATACGATACTCCTGCGGGGCCAATACTATTATTCCCCGCAGTTACGGAGACGCCATGATACGTTTTTCTCTTTTTACCTTCTCAACCTTGTGCCTTGGTGCTGCCCTGGCCATGGGCAATGCTTCCCTTGCCAGCGCAGCCCAGCCTGCCCCGGTAACGCAGCAAGCGCCGCTCCTTTCCCGGCTTTCCAATGGCATGAAGGTGCTTATTCAGCGCGACGACCGCTTCCCCCTGGTTTCCCTGCGCCTGTATGTGCATACGGGCTCGGTGTTTGAAACGCCAGACCAGGCAGGCATTAGCCACTTGTTGGAACACATGGTGTTCAAGGGCACGGAACACAGGCCCAAAGGGGCCGTGGCCGGAGATATTGAAAAGTTTGGCGGGTATGTAAACGCCGCCACCAGCTATGACTATACCGTCTATCTGGCAGATATGCCTGCCGCACGCTGGCGTGAAGGGTTGGACGTGCTGCGGGATATGGCTTTTTTCCCCACCATTGATGCGGAGGAACTTGCCTCGGAAAAGGAAGTGGTGCTGGCAGAATTGAAGCGCGGGGAAGATTCCCCCCAAAGCCGTCTGTTCCGTCTTACCCAGCAACGGGCCCTGCACGGCACCCCCTATGCGGTGCCCATTATCGGGTTTGAAAAAACCATTCGGGGCATTACTAAAGAAGCCATTCATGCGTATATTGCCAAGCATTACCAGCCGGAATCTATGCTGCTTTTGGTGTATGGCAATGTAGACCCGCAGGAAACCCTGCTGGCCATTGAAAAAGACTTTGGTTCCCTCATGCAGAATCAGGTGGGTGCTCCTGCTGTGGCCCTAGCCATGCGCGAGCCCACCCCGCAGGTGCCCACTCATGTGGAGCGTGGCCCATGGAACAAGGTACACCTGGCCTTTGCCTTGCCTGTTACCCCGCAAAGCGACCCGCGTTCCGCCAAGCTGGACGTGCTGGCCCACCTGCTGGGGGGCGACGCCACTTCGCGCTTATACCGTACCTATAAGTATGAAAAGCGTCTGGTGGATTCCATTGCCGTGGCTAACTACTCCTTTGAAGATGTCGGGGTGCTGTACATTACCGCCACCCTGGATGCTGAAAAACTGCCTGCGTTCTGGGAAGCCTTTACCACTGACCTGGCAACCCTTGGTTCCCTTGTGGTAACGGAAAAAGAACTGGCACGGGCCAAGCTGAATATTGAAGATGATTTGTACCGCTCCAAGGAAACAGTGGCTGGCAACGCTTCCAAGCTGGGTTATTTCCAGTTTTTTGGCGATGAAAACTATAGCGAAGCCAACTACCTGAGCGCTGTGCGCCAAACCACCGCCGCAGAATTGACTGCCCTTGCCGGGGAAGTGCTTGTGCCTTCACGCATGGCCAGTGTGGTGCTGCTGCCGGAAAATACCGCAGCCCCCAAGGGGGCGGAAAGCATGGAAGCGTGGCTTGGTAAAGAACTGCAAGCACGCTTTACCCCCGTGCAGACCAAAACAGACTGGTTGAACACCACCCCGTTCCCCACATGGCAGCATTACACCACCTTGGCTGGTAACGTGGCGGAAGACAAGGCCACCGGGCCTGTTGCTTCCGTGGAAGATGCGGAAATAGTGAACCTTGGTGGTGGCAGAACCCTTATTTTACAGCCAGATGCCACGCTGCCCTACACGGCAGTGAATTTGGTGTTTCATGGTGGCAACGCCTTGCTGGATAAACAGCAGGAAGGGTTAGCAACCTTTACCGCAGCGCTCCTGCAAAAAGGAACTACCTCCCTTACTGCTAACCAGATGGAAGATTTTCAGGCAGATAAAGCTTCCGGCCTTGCGGTTTCCGCCAGCAGGCAAAGCATGGCCCTTGGGTTTACTGCGCCGGAACGTTTTCTTACAGACATGCTTAGCCTTATGCGTGACGTGGTGGAACACCCCGCCCTGTTGCCGGAAGAAGCAAGCCGCGTGCGTGAACAGCAAATTGCGGCCATTACCATGCGTGAAGACCAGCCCACAGGGCTTGCCTTTAGGCGTTTGTTCCCGTTGCTTTTCCCCACCCACAGCTACGGCTATATGCAACTGGGGGAAAAAGAGCGGGTTACCAGGTTTACGGAAAAAGATGCTGCCGCTTTTTGGGACAAACAGCGCCAAATGCCCTGGACCCTTTCAGTAAGCGGTGAGTATGACCGTGAAGCTATTATTGCTGCGGCAAAGCGCTTGCCAGTGCCTGCCTTGACTGCACCGGTGGTAAACGTGCCCCAGTGGGGCAATAAGAAGAAGTTGGCCCTTACCCTGCCGGGCCGGGAACAGGCCCACTATATTCTGGCCTTCCCCACGGTGGGCATAGGCCACCCGGATGAAGCGGGCCTGGATGTGCTGCAAAACGTTCTTTCCGGGCAAAGCGGCTTGCTGTTTTCCGACCTGCGCGACAAGGAAGGCCTTGGCTATACCGTGGCTGCCATACCCTGGAAGGCGGAAAAAGCCGGGATGCTGGCGTTTTATATTGGCACTGCACCAGAGAAGTTGGAACAGGCTAAGGATGGGTTTGTGCGGGTAATTGACAACCTGCACAACACACTGCTGCCGGAAGGCGAACTGGAACGGGCCAAGAACCAGATGGAAGGCGACTATTACCGAGAACACCAGACCCTTGCTTCACGTAGTGGGGAAGCGGCTTCATTGCACATGCTGGGGCTGCCCCTGGATGAACCACGCAAACACCTGGAAGCTGCCCGTAAAATTACGGCAGCCGATGTGCAGCGCCTTGCCCGCACCTATTTGCAGGTGGATAAGGCTTATACTACCACGGTGGAGCCAGGTAAAAAGCAGGAGAGCAAGTAAAGAACGCCGCCAAACGGAAATTGTCAGCGTTGCTTTGACTGCGGGCGGGTAAGAACCCAGGACCCAAGCAAGGCGGTAAACGGGGCTACAGTAACAAGGCCAAAGCTGCCCACAAGGGTGTGTAGCAGTTCTGCCGCCACATATTGCAGGTTCAGCATGGAAGAAATGGGTGTGCCCTGTGCCACAAACACCATGAGCATGGAAGTAAAACTGCCTGTGTAGGCCAGCAGCAGGGTTGTGGTCATGGTGCCCACCACCATGCGGCCAATGCTGTTGCCGGAACGCATAAGCTCCAGGCGGGAAATATGGGGGGTTTTCTGCTGCAATTCGTGCATGGCAGCGGCAATGTCCATGGAAAGGTCCATAACCGCCCCAGAAGAAGCCAGGAAAATGCCCCCCAGGAAAAATCCGGTCAGGTCCAGGTGCCCGAACCCGCTGTAGAGTAATGTTTCGGAAAACGGGCGCACAGCCCCGTGAATGGCAAAAAAGTGCCCGAACACTACGGAAAGAACCCCGGTAAAAAGCAGACCTGCCAGGGCACCGCCATATGCAGCAAAGCCTTTGCGGTCGAACCCGCTCACCAGAAAGATAATGACAAAGCACAGCACGGAAGTGATGCCCAGGGAAGCAAGCAGGGGGTTCCACCCCTTCAGCAACCCTGGCAGCAGTACCTTCCACACCGCCACCGCCGTGAAGACGAAGGAAAGCAGGGTGCGTGCCCCGGTTGCCCCGGCATACCAAAGCAGGAGCAGGGCAAACAGGCCGAACAACATGGCTTCCACATGCAGGCGGTATCTGTCTTGTACGGTTATTTTCAGCACGTGCTCTGTGGTGGCATCCATAAGCGCCAGCACGGAATCGCCTGGGGTGAACATTTTATCCAGTTCAAGCTTGCCAAACAGGTGGTTCACTGCCTGGGCCTTTTGCCCGGCACGCTCGCCGCTTTCAATGTGCAGGAGCAAAGCCTGGTCGCCTGTGCGCACAATGCCGTGTTGGCGCACCCCGGAATTGTCTGTGGTGAGTACCGTTGCTTTTACTGCCTCGCCGCTTAAAGGGCGTTCAAACCCTGTGGGCAGAAAGAACAGAAATACGGTGGCGGCAAATACTGCCAGAACAAACAGGGTGTCGCGCGTAACACGGCATTGTGGCATTTTCATGGTATAAACCTGTTATTTAGAAGCGTTGTAGGCTGTAGGAGCAGGAAAGGCTAAGCCCATGATGCTGAACAGCTTTTTAGCAATGTCTGTGTTGTCGTAATAGCCGCGGAACAGTTCACTTCCAGGCCCCTGGGCAAATACGGGCACAGGAATGCCTGTGTGGGCGTAGGATGTCCAGCCAATGCCCGCCTTGTTGTTCAGAATGTGGGTAAGCTGCACGCTTAATGGGTCATACCCGCCATAAAGCAAATATTCCTGGCTACCTGGCTTTTCTGCCCAGCCCCCCTTCATGCTCAGGGCAAGGGCACTTTCTACCATGGCCTGTTCTGTGGCGGTGAGGGTAAGACCAAGCTGTGTTTTGGCGGCTTTGTCGGTTTTTGCGCTTTCCACAAGGGCAGTGAATGCTTCGGGCGTGGCAAATTGCAAGCCAAAAGAAGTGGTTATGGCGCCTTTGATGTCTGCAAGGGTGGCAGCGGTGCCCTTTTCTTTGCGCAGGTCGGCAATTTTTTTGTCAAACCCTTCGTATGATTGGTTCTGCTTGGCTATTTTTTCAAAGAAGGTGGCGTATTCTGTGCCCGCAAAGCCAAGGCTCATGCCACCAGTTTCATGGTCGCCCGTAATAACCACCAGGGTTTCTGTGGGGTGCTTTTGGGCAAAGTCCAGGGCAACCTGTACGGCGCTATCAAAGGCCAGGGTGTCGTGAATGCTTGCGGCGGCGTCGTTGGCGTGGCAGGCCCAGTCAATTTTCCCGCCCTCAACAGCAAGGAAAAAGCCTTTGGGGTTATCCAGTAGTTCAATGCCCTTGGCGGTAAATTCTGCAAGGCTCAGTTCGTTCTCTGTTTTATCCAGGGCATAGGGCATAGCATTGCTTGCATCCAGCACAGGGTTTACTGCCAGCACAGGGCTGCCCGGCTTTGCTGCCAGAATGGCATTTTTGTCGCGCAGTACACGCATGCCTTTTTCCGCAGCAATGGCATACAGGCTTTTGCGGGGGGTGCCTGCGGCATCTTTTGCGTTGTACTTGTGCAGCCCGCCGCCGCCAAAATAATCAAACCCGCTGGCAATAAGCTGTTCCCCAATTTCATAGTAGCTGTTGCGTGAAGGCATGTGGGCGTAATAGGAACCTGGGGTGGCGTGGTTAATGGAAACGGAAGAAACAACCCCCACCTTCATGCCAGCCTGTTTGGCGGCTTCGGCAATGGTGGTAAAACGCTGGGTTTTGGAAGGGTCTACACCAATAACGCCGTTATCTGTTTTATACCCGGTGGCAAGGGCAGTGCCTGCCGGGGCTGAGTCCGTAATAAACGAGTTGGCAGAATAGGTTGTGCTTAAGCCCTGTTCCGGCAGTTGGGAAAGATCAAGCTTGACAATGCCGGGGGCTGCGTTGCCGCGTTGGCTGGCAAGAAACGCTTCTGCTGAGGCAACCTGTTGCAGCCCAAGACCATCCGCAATAAGCATAAACACATACTTGGGCTTTGGCCCATTCCATGTGTTTTCGGCCTGAGGAATGCCACTGGCCAGCCCTGCGGTGGCAGTGCAGAGTAGTGCAAGCCCTGCAAGCAAGGCCGCAGTTTGTTGAAGGTATTTTCTTCCCTGAATCATGGAATACTCCTTGTGCGTAACGCTGGTGACGCTCTTAACGGTGTAAAGTGCACACTTCGGGCAACCGCATTGGTTGCTGCTGCACTTGTACAAATTCCATGTGAACAAACAGTGGCAGAGCCATGACATTTTGGTGACAAGGAATACTAAAAAGCCTACGCTGTATGACTTGGTGCGGTGGCAGAGCCATGACATTTTGGTGACAAGGAATACGGGAGTATTGACAGATGTTACCAAGAACAGAACTGTCGAGGCAATGTGCCGCTTGAACTGGAGGCCAAGAACGTGTCTGGGGTTCACCCCCCCTATACAACCTTTTGGGATTACGCTAACCGTCAAACAGCGGGTGTTGCACTTTGAAGTTGAACCCGCGAAGTCTTTTGTTTTTCATTTATAATTATACGCCAGTATCAACTTACGTGCCTACTATTTATCCATAAGTGTTTTAGCGCACAGATAGATTTTATGAATGCGGCTATAGTACGCTAGCTCAAGGGTATGGACAGCTATTTCATTCTGCCTGGCCCACAAAAGGCTGCACAACTGGCCTTTTCTGACTTGCATCCAATACAACCCCCGTTATTCCAAGGCGCGGCCGTTCCATCCGAATCCTCGTAATTTTGCTGAGGAATTCGAATTACACAGAACAAGGAGGTCGCCGTTATGAATTTCACTCTTGCATACGTCAGCACAATACCTACCCGTATCATGGCCCTGTTTTCTTCATCAGTCGACCCAGGCGAAGCTGCACCAAGTGAACCGCCGTTCCGCTTGGAACTGCGGAATGCCGAACAACAAGCGCAGCAGAGCAAAATTCTTGCCTCCACGCACATACTGAAGCCTGGGCGTTCCCGTAGCCGCCTTCTTACGCGACTTGATGACAATGAACGCGTGCTTTTTGGTGCCCATGCCCTGCTGGTTAAAGATATTGACGCTGGGCAGCGCATTACGCCCGCCGGGGAATGGCTGCTGGATAATTTTTATGTGATTGAAGAACAAATTCGCACCGCTCGGCGGCACCTGCCTAAAGGATACAGCCAGGAATTGCCACATCTTTTAAACACATCTTCGGCGGGGCTTCCCCGTGTTTATGCTATTAGCCTTGCGGCTATATCGCATGGTGACGGCCGTATGGACCCAGACAGCCTGCGTAATATGGTGGCCGCGTACCAGTCGGTAACTATACTGAACCTGGGTGAGCTTTGGGCTATTCCCATTATGTTGCGGTTAGCCTTAGTTGATAAACTGCGGGAAGTGGCCAGCAGAATAGCCGAAAGCAGGCTGGAATGTATCAGCGCCAATACATGGGCTGATCAAATGATAACAGTGGCCGAGAAAAAACCGAAGAACCTGATTCTTTCCATTGCCGATATGGCTCGTTCAACCCCATCCCTTTCAAGTTCGTTTGTTGCTGAACTTGTACGCCGTTTGCGCGGGCTTGGCCCTGCACTTGCTCTTCCTTTAACCTGGGTTGAACAGCGCCTTGCGGAAAAAGGGCTTACCACAGAACAGTTGGTGCGCCTGGAAAACCAGCTCCAGTCTACTAACCAAGTTTCCATGAGCAATTGCATAGGCAGCCTGCGTATTCTGGATTCCACGAATTGGCAGGACTTTGTTGAAGGCCTGAGCTATGTGGAACAAACCCTGAAAGAAGACCCAGCCGGAGCTTACGGTGATATGGATTTCGCCACCCGCGACCTTTACCGTCATGTGTTGGAAAAATTGGCGAAAGCAAGCCCGTATTCTGAAAACGACGTGGCCCGTAAGGCGGTTGAATTGGCCCAGGTAGGCGCAGAACGCCATAACGGCTTGCCCGCACCTGGGCCAGGATGTGACAAACGCACCTGGCATGTGGGCTATTATATTATTGGCGAAGGCTTGCCGTTGCTGGAGCAAAGCGCAGGAATTGCTTTGCCCTTTGGCAAAAGTTTGCTGCGGGTTTGCCAAACGTTCCCTTTGCTGTGGTATAGCGGGGGAATTTTACTGCTTACCGGCCTTGTGGCGGCTTGTTTTGTTGCGTTAGCCGCACGCCAAGGCGTAACTGGGTGGCCACTATATGCCATTGGGTTGCTTTCCTGGATGGGCGGGGGCCATGTGGCGTGTGCTTTGGTGAACAGGCTAACAGCCCTGTTCGTTACACCACGGCCCTTGCCGCGTCTTGATTTTTCGCAAGGAATACCAGAAGAATTGCGAACTCTTGTGGTTGTTCCCACCATGCTGTTAAGTGCCCAAAATGTCGAAAAATTGGTCACGGACCTGGAAGTTTACTTCTTAGCCAACCGTGACAAGCACCTGCAATTTGCGTTGCTTACAGATTTTGCCGATGCTCACGCGCAAAGCACCCCGGCAGACACACCCTTGCTGGAAGCCGCTCATGCCAGGATTGATGCCTTGAATCGTAAGTACACAGGGAAATCTGGTGATTCATTTTTTCTTTTTCACCGCCCGCGTCTTTGGAATTTTCAGGAATCACTGTGGATGGGCTATGAAAGAAAACGCGGGAAGTTAGCCGATTTAAACAGTTTTTTACTCAGTGGAAAGCGGGACAAATTTTCTCATATCACAGGGGACACAACGGTACTTTCTGCGGTAAAGTATGTAATTACCCTTGATGCCGACACCCAATTGGCCCGTGATTCAGCACGGCAATTTATTGGCACCATGGCGCACCCGCTTAACCAGGCCCGCTACGACAAAAGCCTGAAACGTGTTGTGGCGGGCTATGGTATTTTACAGCCCAGGGTGGCAGCCGGCCTGCCGGGGAGCACTCGTTCACGTTACGCTCAACTATGCTCAAACGAGACAGGAATAGACCCCTATACCGGGGCATCGTCGGATACCTACCAAGACCTGTTCGCAGAAGGTTCGTTTATTGGCAAGGGTATTTACGATGTTGCCATTTTTGAACAGGCCCTGGGTGAACGTTTGCCCGCGAACAGAATTTTAAGCCATGACCTTTTGGAAGGCTGCTACGCCCGGTCTGGGCTGGTAAGCGACGTACAACTGTATGAAGAATACCCAGCTCGCTATAGCATGGATGTAAGCAGGCGGTACCGCTGGATTCGTGGAGACTGGCAGATAGCAAGTTGGATTTTGCCAACGGTGCCTGCCCCTGCCGGGCAGCTATGCCAAAACCCACTGTCTGCATTGTCCCGCTGGAAAATTCTTGACAACCTGCGCCGCAGTTTAACCTCCCCCGCATTGATATGCCTGTTGATTGTTGGTTGGGGCGTGTCACCTTCACCCCTGTTGTGGTCTTTGGCGGTGGTGGGTCTTATCTTCTTGCCCTATGTGCTTTCTTCTGCCTTGAGACTGTTCCAAAAATCGGCAGACATGAGTTTGCGCCAGCACGTAAGCGCCACTGTGCGCCAGACAGGAAGGCATTGCATTCAGGCGTTGCTTTCTCTTTTTTGTTTGCCCCATGAAGCCCTGTTCAGTGTGAAAGCCATAAGCCACACAATGTGGCGGGTGCTTGCTTCCCATAAGCATTTACTGGAGTGGAGCCCTTCTGCCGGGGCCAACCTCCATGACGATACCAGCTTGCGAGGCGCTTTCCAGTTTATGTGGATTTGCCCGGTGATAGCGGTAACCGGAGCGCTACTCCTGCTTTTTGTAAACCCTGGGGGGGAACTGGCCAGGGTTGCCGTTTTGCCTCTGTTGGCTCTTTGGTTGGTTTCCTCGGCTGTTATGTGGTGGGTAAGCCGGCCGTTGGTGCCGCAACAGGAACAACTAACAGCGGAACAACTTGTTTTTCTTCGAAAACTGGCCAGAAAAACCTGGCGCTTTTTTGAAACCTTTGTGGGTCCGGCAGACAACTGGCTGCCCCCCGACAACTACCAGGAACAACCTGTTGCCAGAATAGCCCACCGTACCTCGCCAACTAACATGGGTATTGCGCTTTTGGCCAATCTTTGTGCGTATGACTTTGGGACGCTTACGGCAGGCGAGCTTGTAGAGCGTACTGAAAAAGCGTTTCAGACCATGAACCGCCTGGAGCGTTTCCGCGGGCATTTTTATAACTGGTATGACACGCAATCCCTTTTGCCTTTGTCGCCTTTGTATGTTTCTTCGGTGGATAGCGGTAACCTTGCCGGGCACCTTTTGACCTTGCATTCTGGTTTGGCGGAAATTCCCGACCGGCCTATTCATGAAAGTCAAATTTTCACAAACCTATGCGACACCCTGCACATTGCCCAAGATAGTCTCACCCTTGAAATGCGCGAACCGGTTCTTCAAGCTGGTACAAAATCTTCTCCATTCATTCTGTTGCAGCACCAGATGAACACAATAGTGCAAAACCTTCCTGCCACCCTGGGTGCCACACAGCTTGCTCTTACTCAGCTTGGCACTGCTGCGGCAGAAGTGCTTTCTGAACAGGTGGCAGCAGGCGAGAGTACGGAAAATGAGTTTTTGTGGTGGGTGAGGGCTTTTGAACGGCAATGCCGCAACGCCCAAAATGAGCTTGGGTTACTTTGCCCGTGGGTTCAGTTGCCTGTTGCACAGCACCTTCTGGATGTTTTCCCCGAACTGGACAGGCTGCTTACCTTGCGCGAATTGGCAGAGTTGGAAACCAGCTTGGCCCCACGGTTTGCGGCATGGCACACCACGCCGGGGGGCAATGCCAATGTGGTAATTGCCCTGCAAGAACTTATAAAAACAGGGAGCGGGCAAGCCAATGCCAGGAGGGAACGAATAACCGAAGTATGCCAGCAATGCACGTTGTTCACCCAAATGGACTATGACTTTTTGTATGATGTTGAACGTCGCCTTTTGAGTATTGGCTATAATGTTAATGAACTCAGGCAGGATGCCGGGTTCTATGACCTGTTGGCCTCTGAAGCCAGGCTAACCAACTTTGTGGGCATTGCCCAAGGGGTGTTGCCACAGGAAAGCTGGTTTGCCTTGGGGCGTCTTCTTACCAGTTCCGCTGGTGAGCCTATTCTCCTTTCCTGGAGCGGGTCTATGTTTGAATACTTGATGCCGCTCCTTATTATGCCAGGCTTTAAGCACACGCTTTTAGACGAAACGTGCAAGGTGGCTGTTTCCCGGCAAATTGCCTATGGCAAGCTGCAAGGTGTGCCTTGGGGGATTTCTGAATGCGGGTACAACGCTTTTGATGCCTCGTTGAACTACCAGTACCGGGCATTTGGTGTGCCGGGCCTTGGTTTAAAGCGCGGCCTGGCCGCAGAATTGGTTATTGCGCCCTATGCTTCAGCCCTGGCATTGCTGGTAGCCCCAGGCGAGGCCTGCATGAATTTACAGCGCCTGGCAGCGGAAAATTTTGAAGGGCAATTCGGCCTGTATGAAGCCATAGACTACACACCTTCACGTGTGCCGCGGGGGCAAACCTGTAGTGTGGTCCATTCCTTCATGGCCCACCACCAGGGCATGAGCCTGCTGGCGTTTTCCCACCTGTTACTCGGTGCTCCCATGCTCAAGCGCTTTGCCGCAGAACCATTGTTCCAGGCAACAATGCTGCTGCTACAAGAACGGGTGCCGGAGGTTTCCAACTCTTACGCCCATACCAGTGTGCACCCCGAACGTATACGGGCTTCCGGCCCCCAGGCAACGCCTTTGCGTATTTTTGAAACCCCCAATACGCCGCAGCCGGAAGTGCAGTTGCTTTCCAACGGCAGCTACCATGTTATGCTCACTCAGGCCGGGGGCGGGTATAGCCGCTGGCGGGATATGGCGATAACTCGCTGGTGTGAAGACAGCACCAGCGATAACTGGGGCATGTTTTGTTACATCAAGGATGTTGCAGGCGGAGAATTTTGGTCTACCCCTTACCAGCCATTGTGCAAAGCTTCCACCCGGTTTCAGGCCATATTCTCAGAAGGGCGGGCAGAATTTAATCGCCAGGATTGCGATTATGACACCCATATGGAAGTTGTTGTTTCTTTGGAAGACGACATAGAATTGCGGCGAATTCGCATTACCAACCGTTCTTCGCATCCCCGTACCATTGAAGTTACCAGCTTTGCGGAAGTTGTTCTGGCCCTGCCCCTGGCGGATGACCTGCACCCGGCATTCAGCAAGCTGTTTGTGCAAACCCAAATTGTGCCGGAGCAACAGGCTATTTTGTGTTCTCGCCGCAAAAGGTCGGCAAACGAAAAAACTCCATGGATGCTGCACACCATGGCAGTGCATGGTGTTGAAGCGGACGCAATGAGCTATGAAACGGATCGGCAGGAGTTTATTGGGCGTGGGCGCAGCACGGCAAACCCGCAGGCCATGGACCCCGTGTGCCAGGGTGCAAATTCGCGAGAAGGTTTGGGTTCTGACCTTTCTGGCCGTGAAGGTTCTGTGCTTGACCCCATTGTTGCTATCCGCGCCCGCATAACGCTGGATGCGGAACAATCCGTTACCATAGACATGGTTACTGGCATTGGTGAAACCCGCGAAACAGCGGTGAACCTTATTAATACTTACCGCGACAGACACATTGCCGACAGAGCCTTGGGTATGACCTGGACACACGGGCAGGTGCTCCTGCGCCAATTGGGGGCATCGGAAGCCGACGCCCATTTATACAACCGTCTGGCAAGTTCTATCATCTATGCTAACGCCTCACTTCGGGCGCCTGAAAGTGTACTTATCAAAAACAGGCGGGGGCAATCAGGCCTGTGGGGGTATGCCATTTCCGGTGATTTACCCATAGTACTTGTGAAAATTGAAGACCTCGAGAATATTGACCTTGTGCGCCAACTCCTGCAAGCCCATGAATACTGGCGGCTCAAAGGCCTGGTGGTAGACTTGGTGATATGGAATGAAGACCAGGTCGGGTACCGGCAGTTGCTGCATGACCAGATTATGGGGCTTATTACCGCAGGAAACGGCGCGAACCTGATAGACAGGCCAGGGGGGATTTTTGTGCGAGCTGCGGATAGGATAGTGGACGAAGACCGCATTCTTTTTCAGACCGTTGCCAGGGTTATACTAAGCGACGCCATGGGGACATTGTCTGAACAAATTACAGGTTACCAGGTTAAAAAGCCCCTTATTCCCGCCTTAACTATTGTGGAAAAGCCTGTTGCAGTATTTCCCCCAGCGCGTCCAGAAGCCCGCCCTGACCTGTTGTTTTACAACGGGCTGGGGGGTTTTACCCAGGATGGAAGGGAGTATGTTATTACCACAGCCGTGGGAGCAAATAACGCACCGGGGCAGTTGCCCCCGGCACCTTGGGTGAATGTGCTGGCCAACCCGCATTTTGGCTCAGTTGTTTCGGAAAGCGGCCCGGCCTACACATGGAGCGAAAACGCCCATGAATTCCGCCTTACTCCCTGGGGTAATGATTCCGTAACCGATGGGCGGGGGGAAGCTTTTTACCTGCGCGATGAAGGCAGCGGGCACTACTGGTCGCCTACGCCCGCGCCGTGCCCAGGAAAAAGCCCCTATGTAACCCGGCACGGTTTTGGGTACAGTGTTTTTGAGCATACGGAAGACGGCATTTATTCTGAATTGCGTATCTATGTGGCCCTGGATGGAGCGGTGAAGTTTTCTTCATTAAAAATACGCAACGTTTCAGGGCGGGCCCGCAAACTTTCCGCCACGGGCTATGCGGAATGGGTGCTTGGCGACTTGCGCGCACGTTATTGCATGCATGTGGTTACAGAAATAGCCCCGGATACACGTTCGATATTGGCCCACAATCCTTATAATACTGAATTCCCCAACCGCACGGCATTTTTTGGAGTGGATTCTCCTATAGCGAGTGTTTCCGGCGACCGGACGGAATTTATTGGACGCAACGGCACCCTGGGCGCTCCGGCTGCCATGTCCCGCGCAAAACTTTCTGGTAGAGTGGGGGCCGCAATGGACCCCTGTGCCGCTATTCAGGTGGTGTTCTTCCTGGGAAATGGTGAAGAAAAGGACGTTGTCTTTACATTGGGCGTGGGGAAAAACCTGGAAGACGCCAGAGCCCTGCTTCACCGGTACGCAGGGGCAGAAGCCGCACACACCGCCCTGAACAAGGTAGGGGAACATTGGACATATACTTTGGGTGCTCTTCAGGTGAAAACGCCAGACCAGGCCTTCAACCTGCTGGCCAATGGCTGGCTGGTATATCAAACCTTGGCGTGCCGCTTTTGGGGACGCAGTGCAACCTACCAATCCGGCGGAGCAATTGGTTTTCGCGACCAGTTGCAGGACGCCATGGCCCTTATTCATGCCCGGCCTGATCTTGTACGCGAACACCTGCTTTTGTGCGCAGCCCATCAATTCCCCAAGGGCGACGTGCAGCACTGGTGGCACCCTCCCTTAGACCGGGGGGTGCGTACCCATTGTTCGGACGACTCCCTTTGGCTGCCGCTGGCGGTTTGCCGTTATGTAGTGTCCACGGGGGATACCGGAGTGCTGGATGAACCCGTCTACTTTATTGATGGGCGTCTTTTAAAGGCGGATGAAGAATCCTACTATGACCTGCCAGGGCGCTCCGAGCAATCCGCCAGCCTGTATGAGCATTGTACCAGGGCCATAAACAACGGCCTTACCTTCGGGGTGCACGGTTTACCGCTTATGGGTTCTGGAGACTGGAACGACGGTATGGACCTGGTGGGCAGGAATGGCCAGGGAGAAAGTGTGTGGCTGGCTTTTTTCCTGCATACGGTGCTTACTGCCTTTAGCAGCGTTGCTGCCAAGCGGGGCGATGCACCCTTTGCAGCGCTTTGCCTGGAAGAAGCCACTACGTTGCGGCGTAATATCGCCCTGCATGCCTGGGACGGTGAGTGTGGGGGCGATTGGTACCGCCGCGCCTATTTTGACGATGGTTCACCCCTTGGCTCTTTCCTGAACCCTGAATGTCGCATAGATTCCATTGCGCAGAGCTGGTCTGTGCTTTCCGGGGCTGGGGATATGGAACAAGCCCGCAAGGCCATGGATTCGCTGGATAAACACCTGATTGACCGAAAGCACAGGCTTGTGCAGCTTTTTGAGCCACCGTTCGATTCTTCAGCTATGAATCCTGGCTATATTAAGGGCTATGTACCCGGCGTACGGGAAAATGGCGGCCAGTATACCCATGCCGCCGTATGGGCGGCCATGGCGTTTGCACAACTAGGCGATGCGGAGCGGGCATGGGAAGTGCTGCACATAATCAATCCGGTTAACCACGGCAGAACACCAGAAGAAGTGGCAGTGTATAAAGTGGAACCCTATGTCATGGCGGCGGACGTGTACGCGGCCCCATTGCATGTTGGGCGTGGCGGCTGGACATGGTACACAGGGGCAGCCGCCTGGACATACCGCTTGATGACAGAGTCGCTGTTGGGGCTTACGCGCGAAGGCAACCAGTTGCTATGCAACCCCTGCCTGCCAGCCCATTGGAGTGGTTTTAGCGCACACTACAGGCACCAGGAAACAATGTACCATATTACGGTGACACAACGGCCTGAAAAAACAGGCACCGTGCATGTTACGCTGGACGGAGTAGGGCAGAAAGTTCCCATAATTACCATGGGTAATGACAAGCAGGAGCATACGGTGGAGATAGTTCTTTCATAAGTGATATTCTGACAGGTACAGTATTATCCGTAAAACAGCCATGTTTGCAGCCATTGCCTTTGTGTGTTCCGGCATGGTTTTTGGGGCAAATAAAATGCCCCTGTTGCCTGCATGGCTGGCAACAGGGGTGCCTTCCAGCTTTTTCCACCATTTTTACACTCTGTTGATATTCGCCGATATCCTGATGATTCTTGTAGGCCAATATTTTCTACCCAGCGTTGACATTTCCTTCAGGAACTTCGGGTAGGGCCGCTTCAGGTAGGCGTGTTGGGCCTGCCAGCCTTCGTAAAATGGGAACAGCATACTCAAAGAATAAACGGTAACCATTGCAAAGCCATGAGTGCTGGGAGTGCGCAGTGCTGTATGCCCCTATCCGGTGTTTTTGGCAGTCGCCAGCACATAAGCCAACCCATTGGCAAGACGAACATTTTTCTGAATTTGTTTTTTTGCCCTGACCAAATGCAGTATACAAGGGGTGTTGCCATATTTCTTGCCAGGATGTTTCATGAATATTGCCTAGCTTCCATTGGGGAGAAACAAAAAAATCACAGGGATAAATGCTGCCATCGTATTCTACCACAGCATATTGCCCACACCGGTTGTCCATGTGGCATATGCCAGGCCTGCCGCTCATAAGGGTATAGAGCAGGGCATCAAAATACCGTACAGAAACACGCCCTCGCGCTTCAAGCCACAGGTCAAACAAGCTGCATAGCGCTTTCCCCCATTCCAATGGGTCTACTGCCCATGGGGCAGGGCTACCGTCCGGCTGGAATTCCACACAAGGAATATACTGATGGTGCAGAATATGTTTGGTTGTGAGGTGGTGGAATATGTCTGCGGCATGTTGCACATTATTTGCAGTAAGCAACGTTAATGCGTTAACATTTACGCCGTCTTTTTGCATAAGCCCCAAATTGTCCATTACCTTTTGGTAGCTCCCTTTATCTGTTGGGTAGGTACGGTAAAAGTCATGTAAATGTTTTGGGCCGTCTATGCTTACCCCCACTAAAAAATGGTTTCTTGCCAGGAACTTTGAAAAATCTTTGGTAATGAGTGTGCCGTTGGTTTGCAGGCAATTTTCAATGGTATGCGCCTTTGTGGCGTACTGCTTTTGATACTGCACAGCGTGTGTAAAAAATTGCAGTCCCATGAGGGTGGGTTCCCCCCCCTGCCAAATGAACACGTGCCGCTCCAGGGGGAGTGCAAGGTACATTTTTATAAGCCTGTGTAGTGTTTTACCCGACATATGAAGCTGTTTTTGGCTTCCATTACCGTGGGTTTTCAGGCTGTAAAAACAGTGTTTACACTGCAAATTACAGGAGAATGAAGCAGGCTTGATTAACAGGGGGAAAGAATTACGCAGCATTATGCGGCTCCCCCGAGCAATGGTTCAAGGTCTAGCGTTGGCATAGCGGTAAACATTTCTAACGCGGTAAGGATAGCCGCAGAACCGATAGACATAGTACCAAGGCGCAGTGCAGCAGGTGTGCCAGAAGGATACAGGCCTTCCCACGCTGCTTCCAAGGCTTTCAAATAGTAGGGGTTTTCTATTAACGATCCAGAGAGAATAAAAATTTCAGGCTGGTATGCATGGTATAGTGTTTCCAGCGCATGCCCCATCCATTCTCCAGCATCGGAAAACGCTGCTATGGTGGCACTATCGCCAGTAAGGCTTCTGCTATGTACAAGAGCAAGGTTGAGAGTGTCTTCAATGCTGTAGTTTGAAAGTTGCGAATCAGGGGAAAGAAAACCCAGCCGTTGCAAAATACTCATGCCTGAAGCCATATTTTCAATACGAGGTAACAGGTCCATGCTCTTGCCTGCACGGGCAATCGGCAGGCAGCTAATATTGCCTATTGTATCAGGGGGGGGCAATAATGCCCCGGCATGTAGCAGGCTTGCCCCTACAAGGCTTGTAAGGTGCACACATACTACGTTTTTATACCCACGCGAAGCCCCCCATGTTACCTCCGCAAGGTTCAAAACCTCCGCAAGGCGTATGGAAACAAGCGGGATAGAGAGCTTTTGTTCCAACTTTTCACGTAATGCGGAACCCAAAAAGGAAAGGCTGGAAGCGCTGCTGCCGGGGAGCAACATTTGCCTTGGCAAGGCCATGGAACCTCCCAGTACCCGTTCCCGAGGAATGCGCGTGGCTTGAAGGGCGTCTTCTATGGAATCTGCCAAAAAGGTGATAAGTTCCTGGGGGGGAAGGGCAAAAATACCCGGAAGGGTTTTGTTGTAGAGTATATGCCCCTTCATGTTGCCAACAAGAATTTCTTGTGAATACGCAGTAATGGCAACGGAAATAACATAGGCCCCTTCTGCATGAATTTGCAGCGCTGTGCAGCGCCTTCCCCGGCGTTCAAGGGTAGAGGAAGAAATTACTTCTTCCAATAGGTCTGCTCCCAGCAGTTCAGTAATAATGCGGGAAACAAGGGGCAGATTTAGCCCTGTGCTTTGGCAAATTTCCTGCCGCGTAATGGCCTGGCTCGCAGAAAAAAGTGTGCGAAAAACCCTATTGCGATTCACACGGCGTAGCTCTTTCTGCGAACCAGAAGTTAACCTAGTAATATTGCTCATATTCCTTGAAGCGCTTTGGACTGCCTCCAGGCAAATACAATACTTGCAAGGGTAAACAGCCAAAAGACAATGGTTATAGGGCTTGAGAAAAATATGCTTACATCATTGCCGGAGGTGATTAACGCTTGCCGGAAGCTGTCTTCTATCATCGGGCCCAGAATGTAGGCGATAACAAAAGGAGCCGCAGGCACTGCACATAAATGCATAATGTAGCCAAGAACACCCATACCCAGCATAATGCCCACATCAAACAAAGAACTGTTTACTGCGTATGTGCCATACAAGCAAAAAGCAAAAACACACGGAAACAACACATGGCGGGGTACTTCCGTTACCTTGCTGAATAAACGTATTGCCACTTTACCGCAGATAAACAAAAAAGGCGATGAAAGCATGATGCCTATGAAAAGGGCGTAAACAATATCTAAATGCTCTTGAAACAGCATTGGCCCAGGCTTGAGGTCATGTATCATGAACGCACCAAGCAAGATGGCGGTAACTACATCGCCCGGAATGCCCAGGGAAAGAAGGGGAATGAGTGTGGAACCTGCAACCCCGTTGTTTCCTGATTCAGCCGCCGCTACTCCATCTAGCTCCCCGGTGCCAAAGCGTTCGGGGTGGGAAGATTTGCGCCTGGCTTCGCTGTAAGAGAGAAACGAAGCGGGTGTGGCCCCAAGGCCAGGAATGGCCCCAAGAATAACACCAATAATTGAGCCACGCAAAATAGTGCGCCAATGTGTGATGAATTCCTTGAAGCGCAACGGCTCCCCCTGGCTTTGGGGGGTTGCGCTGTGTATGCGCTGGGCGGTTGATTCGAAATAGTAACCAATTATTTCAGGCATGGCAAATAACCCTATAAGCAGGGGAATAAAGCTCACACCGCTAAAAAGCTCATGGTTGCCAAAAGTGAGGCGGGCCTGGCCGTACAGCAAGTCCAGGCCAATGGTGGCAAATAAAAGGCCAAGGGCGGCGGCGCTTATGCCATTAAGCAAGCGGGCACCGGAAACCCCGGCAATAATAGTGAGGGCAAAAATACCCAGCGTAAAATATTCAGGGGGGCCAAAATCAAGGGCCAAAGAAGCAAGCATGCCCGTAAACAAAATAAGTGAAAGGTTGGAAATGATATCTGCTGCAATGGAAGCATACAGTGCCATATCCAAAGCCTTGCGGGCCTGGCCTTTTTGGGTAAGTGCATAGCCGTCAAGAATTGTACAGGCAGCGGCAGCAGTGCCCGGGGTTTTTATGGTAATGGCTGTAATGGAGCCGCCATATATGCCCCCTTTATAAATGCCAATAAGGAGTAAAAGGCTGGTTAAGGGTGGCATGCCAAAGGTGAAGGGCAGCGCAAGAGCAACAGCCATAACGACTGTCATGCCAGGTATGGCCCCAACAACCAGCCCGATAATTACCCCCACGAAAAGTGCAACGAAATTGCTGAAACTCATCAATAAACCGTAAGCTGAAACGAGTGCATCCAACATATATCCTCCGGTTACTCAAAAAAACCAAGGGGAATGGAGACATCGGCAACATGAAAAAAGAATAAATACAGCATGGTGGGCAAGGCAAGAAGGCACAGAACACCAACAATGGATGTTTTTTTACGGGCGAGCAAGAGTAAGCCCAATACGCATAAGGTAATAGCCAGCGGCATACCCAGTGGCTTGATGAGGGCTATGCCCACTGTCATACACCCAATGCACGCCAAAACAGAGAGGGTGCGACGGGTGTTTTCTTCCGGTACTTTTTTGCTATGTGCTTGGGCAGTGGCAAGAACACCCTTGTTTGCATAGGTAGCAAACAGGGCTTTACAGAACATACAAAACCCTAATATGCCGATTAAATAGAAAATGAGCGTTGGCCAGAACCTGGGGGAGAGGAAGGGGTTGTTGAGTTTTGTTGGAACAGCTATGTAGTTTGGCACAAGAAAAGTAAGTCCTATTGCTGCCAAAAGAAGTAAAAGAACACTCCACAATACGTCGGCTTGAAAAAGAGCTTTCATTATACCCTCCTGTATATACAGTGTGCGGGGTAAACCATGTGTTGGGATGTTGCGTTTGTTTTTTCTGTGTGCCTGCCCATTGGTATCAGGCAGGCACACAGAAACGCTCATTAATCGTTGCGTGGGTTGTCTGGCGGTGTGGGGGGAACATATGGCAGCCTGGCCCTGCTTTTACTCATGGCAGTGCTTGGGTCTTTCCTGCTGCGCACATACTGTTGGGTAGCATCTTTGCGCACCTGGTAGTCCCACTCCGGCTGGTTACTGTCTTGCAGCACCTGGCGCTGTAGAAATAACCGCCTGGCCTGGCTTGTAAGTATGTCTTCCCGCAAGCGCTTCGGGTCCCACAAATTATGCAGTTGTTTCAGGACGTTGTTCTCTATGGCTTCATATTCCTTTTTTCCTGCAAGGTTGTTAAGCTCATGGGGGTCCTTTGCCAAATTGAACATCATGGGCGGGTCAGTTTCACAGTAAATATATTTGTATTCTTCTCCCACAAGGATGAGTGCAGGCGCGCATACCCCTTCAGCCGTAAACTCAATAGGTACACATTCGCGGTGCAATGAACCTTTGCCTGTAAGCAGGGGGCGTAAGCTTTTCCCTTCAAATTGCTCCATATGCGTAGGGATAGTTTTAGATTCTGCATATCCCAATAAGGTAGGGGTAAGGTCTAGCAGGGAAACGGGAGTGGTAACGGCGCTCCCCTTGCGGCAGTCTGGTGTTCGAATAATCATAGGTATACGAATAGACCATTCAAACGGGTTAAATTTATACCACAACCCGCGTTCCCCCAGCATGTCGCCATGGTCGGAAGTGAAAATGATGATGGTATTTTCATCAAGGCCAGACTTTTTCAAGGCAGTAAACATTCTTCCCACACAGTTATCAATATAGCTCACAGTGGCATAGTAGGAGCGCCTTGCCTTGCGCACATTTTCCGGGGAAACGTCATGCTCGTCTGCCCGAATAAGAGAATGGAAGCGCTTGCTCCACGGGTCCATTTTTTCCAGTGGAATGGGGCCAACTGTGGGCATGTCTATTTCTTCGTCTGTGTACATGTCGTAAAATTCTTGCGGAACCGTGTAAGGGTTGTGCGGGTGGGTAAGGCTGGCGGTGAGGAAAAAAGGCTTTTTCTCTTCCACACGGGCAAGGTCATATATCTTTTGCACAACCGTGGCTGTTACTTCTTCGTCGTGGTCAACCTGCATGGAACGGGCGCATACGCCTGCTTCCACAACCCCCCGCAATGACATAACAGAAGGCGCGTAGGGGTGGCCTTCCACTGTCCAGTCGGCTGTCCAGCCGTAGTCTGAAGGGTAAATGTCGGTAGTAAGCCGTTCTTCATAACCATGCAGTTGGTCTGGACCAACAAAATGCATTTTTCCCGACAAGGTCGTTGAATAGCCCATGGCGCTCAGGTAATGGGCAAGGGTTGGTACTTCTGAGGAAAAAGAAGCGCCGTTGTCATATGCTCCAATGCGTGAAGCAAGTAGCCCGGTAAGCATTGAAGCTCTGGATGGAGCGCAAATAGGGTTGTTACAATAAGCTTTACTGAAGTTAACCCCTTCATTGGCCAAAGCCGTTAAATGAGGGGTTTTAACTACCGTTCGTCCATTCATGGGCATGGCTGCACCAGTCAGTTGGTCTGCCATAATAAAGAGAATATTGGGAGAAGTAGCCATATCTGTTCCTTGCTAGAGTCAATTATGGTAACCGTTTGGCATTCGCTTTTGGGCAACTGCTCTAGTTTTCTTTTTTAGTTTTCTTAAACAATTCAAACTGTTCACCTACATAATGCGTTGTTTCATTTGGTGCCATAATAGCAGGTTGCGCACCAATTTTCAGTAACGCTTCATTCCAGGCAGGGTCATTTTTGACCTTTTCAAGAACGGCAGCCCATGCAGTGACTACTTCAGCAGGCAAGTCTTTGGGGCCAGCCAATGCCCCCCACGAGGCAATGTTCTCAAGGTTTGGGTACCCAAGTTCCCGTACAGTGGGACAATCAGGAACTGCCGGGTCGCGCTCAGGGGAAGTCACAGCCAAGCAAGTAAGCTGTTTACCCTGTATTGCTCCTGTCATGGGGGCAAGCCCCTGCCATAAAAAGTCCATATGCCCCCCCATTACCGAAGGCGCAGCCTGGGCAGCGCCGCCTTTAAATGGGATAAATTTGACGGAATCTTCCGGCATAGCGAGTTCTTCAAGCATAGCAACGGGCGCGATATAGTTCACCGTGCCAACGCCAGCCGTAGCAAAACGAAGGTTCTTGTTTCCGCTTTTAAGGGCAGCTTTTAAGGCCTCAAACGTTTGAATGGGTTGCTTGGGGTTGGCAACCAGGGCAAATGAATGGCGCTGAATAAGGCCAAGGTAGGTAAAGCTGTCCCATGAATACGGAATGTCGGACATAACGGCCGGGGCAATGGCGACAGAGGGCAACCAAGCAAGCAAAAGGGTATACCCGTCTGGCTTGGCAACGGACACATGTGCAGCACCTGTGGTGCCGCTGGCGCTGCCCATGTTGGTAATGGCAATTTTAGGGAAATAGGGCTGCAATGCTTGGCCCAGCATACGGGCGCACACGTCTGCTTGACCACCAGGGGCAAACGGCACCACAATAGTAATTGTTTTTTCAGGATATGCAGCAAAAGATTGGGGTACAGCAAATAACAGCACAAAAAAAGATAAAGCCACAATACAGGTCTTAAAGCGATGAGTATGCACAGGATTCTCCTTTTAAGTAGAGATGATAATGAATGCACAATCCTTTAAGCGTGAACGTCTCCTCCTTCTGCATAAAATAATTTACTGACATGTAAGGCTATACGATTCTGCGGATAGGCTAATTGACTTTCAGAATATTGTAAACAATTAATTTCAAGTTAATTATAATTAATTATTCAACAATATTAAAATGTTGCTAATTTCTATTTGTATTATTTAAATTAAATTTTTATTATAATATTAAATAAATCGTATTTGAAAAGGTTGGCTGTTTTGCAATGTAAATCATGCACTATACTGTATTTGCTGATTAATTCATGCTGCCTCTCACCCCTTCTGGTCAGTTCCAAAACGCTTATTCCTGGCCACGTCCACATCTTACTGTGGTCTGGGCGGTCACTCCCTGGTGTTTCTGATAAACTCTTAGAGCCGCGGAACGTTTGGGGGTGTATTTGTTCTTCTGTTATTACTTTCGTTGATTGTGGCCATCTGCTGCCCGTTCGCGCTTGGTTATGGCTTCTGCACTATAGGCAAGTGCAGCATGCAACGCCTGCTCACTGCGGTAGGTGGCAGCCTTGAATTGCCTAATGTTGCTGTTTTCCCTGCTGCGGGGTAAGTTCCCGGGGCTAGACGTTTGCACGCCTTCCCTGGCGTAATAATGGCTGAAGAGCAGCCCTTGTGTGACTATTCTGAAACATGAGGGTGTGTATTTTCAGCCAAAAAATGCGCAGGACAACGTGTTGGTAACGAATAAAGGGTTCTATCCATTTGAAAAGTAATACTTATTTTTTTATTGACAAAAATAATTTTTGTGAATAGACATATAACTAATTGCAGTAGGCATTGCAATTTGATTCAGGGTGTCCACAAGCGGTGTAAAAGTGCATTTTTATTTCGCTTTTTTATTTCCCCTAAAATGCAACCGGTTGCATTTTGTTGCATCAAGGCACGGCAATGACAAAAGTGACCATTTATGAACTTGCCGCCAAGGTTGGCCTTTCCGCCGCCACCATTTCCCGTGCCATTCATGCACCGCACAAGCTCAGCCAGCGCACCCTGGACCGCATTCACTGCGCCATGGAAGAATGCAATTACAGCTACAATGCCGCAGCAGCCAATTTTTCCAAGGGCAGTTCCACCACCATTTCCACGCTGGTGCCGTTTCTGCAAAGTTCAGTATTTTCCAGCACTGTTGTGGGCATTCAGGAATATGCTTACAAGAATATGTTCAATGTGGTGGTTTCCAGCACAGGCTATGACCCGCACAAAGAACTCGAATTACTGCGCCAAACACGGGAACAGCGTTGCGCCGGGGTACTGCTTACAGGGTACTGTGCGGAAAATGAGCGCGCCGTGCTTGAACTGGCCAAAACATTGCCCGTGGTAGTGATGTGGGAAATAAGCCAAGTTCCCCTGCACTGTGTTGGCTTTGACAACTACACAGTAACGTGCAGCGCTGTGGAATGCTTGGTAAGCCTTGGGCACAAGCGCATTGCAGCCATAGCCGGGCCTTTTTCCGTTATGCACCGGGCCAGGCAACGCCTGGAAGCTTACCTGGATACGTTGCAAAAACATGGGCTGGAAATTTCTGCCAGCCTGTATTCAGAGCGTTGTCCTTCAATTCAAGACGGCAATGAAGCCATGCACCAGTTACTTGCCCTTCCCCAAAGGCCAAGCGCTGTGCTGTGTAACAACGACCTACAGGCCGTAGGTGCAATTTCTGCCATTAAAAAAGCAGGGTTGCGTGTGCCTGAAGATATTTCTATTTTTGGTTTTGACGACATTGAACTGGCTCCCTACCTTTCCCCTTCATTAAGTACTGTGCATGTTCCCGGCTACGAAATTGGCAAGCTTTCAACAGAGTTGCTGTTTCGCTGCATTCACGCCCAACAACACGGTATTGTGCAACATATAGTAGAAACACCGCTGGTTTTCAGGGACTCCTGTTGCCAGTATAATGCGTAATCTTTGTCCTTCCTCCGGTGGCACGTTACCTGGTTTTATGCGGTAACTGTCTGCCTTTCTATATATCCCACAGCTTCTCTCTCTTTCTCTTTTTCTTTCTCTGCGCAATCTGCGTCTTGGCTACCAATGTTTATGCCAGGCGCGATTCTATAAACGACACACTTGGCGCTCACCCGCGAAGTGTCATCCGACAGTTTCATTGAAACTGTTTTGCAATGCCCCTGGGGGAAACCCAGCCGCGCCGAACAAAGGAGGGAATGGCGGCAACAGCAACCAGGGGTAGCCTTCTTTTGAAGTGGTCGTTTGCGGCAGGTGCACCACACTCTGTGTGTGCAGCTTGCACCTGCCGTTTTGCTGCAAGAGTGTCCGGGCAAATCCTTTTCCGGCATTTCCCGCGTGAAGTGCCCCCGGCCATTGGCATTTGAAGCACTCCGTAACTATAGAAGCAAATGGAGAGTACTTATGTGCAGGGTATCACGTATTTTTGTTTCACTTCTTGCCGTTTTCGGGCTTACATTCATTACTCCAGCAACCTCCATGGCCGCCCAAGACACTCTTGTGCTGAAGCTGGCCCACACATCCGCTCCGCATACACCCATTTTTGAAACATACGAACTGTTCAAGAAAAAGGTGGAAGAAAAGTCCGGGGGAAAAATTATCGTACAAGTGTACCCCCTTGGCCAGCTTGGCGGAGATGTGCCCACCGCAGAAGGTGTGCTGAAAGGCTCCATCGACATCGCCTCTGCAGGCAGTAACAACATGGCCCCTTTTACAGACATATTCTTTTGGGCAGATCTGCCTTTCATCTTCAAAAGTATTGACACTGTGCATAAGGTCTATGCTGGCGAAATTGGCAACGAGTATAAAGAAAAGCTGGAAAAGAGTTCAGATTTTAAATGCCTTTTTTACGCAGACCCAGGCAGCTTTCGTAACCTTATGAGCTCAAAGCGCCCATTGCGTTCTCCTGCTGATATGGGTGGGTTGAAGTTTCGTTCTGCCCCAAGCCCCGTGGAAATGGATACAGTGCGGGCCATTGGTGCAAGCCCCACCCCGGTAAGTTGGCCTGAAACCTATATGGCCCTTGAACAAAAAGTGGTTGATGGTGAAATGCAGCAATACCACTGGGCGGTTACTGCCATGCACCAGGAGGTTATCAAGTATGTAACTGAAGTGCCTGGCCAGCATGCCCTGCACCTTGCTTTGATCAATAAGAATAAATTCGAAGCACTTCCCACTGCATGGCAAAAAATACTTCAGGAAGCAGCCGACGAAGCACAGCAGTTTAACTTTGCCAATGCGGAAAAAATGAACGAAAGCCTGAAAAAAACGTGCCTGGATGCGGGTGTGACCATTTATACCGCGACCCCGGAAGAAGTGAACGTATGGCGCGAGGCTGCCATGCCCGTGTGGAAAAAGTACCAGGACAAAGTTCCCCAGGCGTTGGTTGAACGCATTCTGGCTGCCCAAAAGTAAGGCTGCTTCATGCCTTCCGCGTGTACCACCTGCCCTGTGTAGGGCAAGTGGTACACGCCGTGGGCATTGCCATAAGCCACACCCCTTCATGGCCTTGGTGCACAGGGGGTGGTGGGTATGCCGCACGTTACCTTCCACCGCAAAGGAGTGACCATGCTCAACAGTGCTTACAAAGAGTTCGACAAAATCGGTGCCATTATTGACCACTATGCCTCCATTTTGCTTGGCATCATTGTACTGGTCATGTTTGGTTCATTACTACTGCAAGTTATCAGCCGTTATTTTTTTAATAGTCCCCTTTCCTGGCCGGAAGAAGTTACCATGTTTTTAATGGCCTGGATGAGCTTTATTGGGGCCAGTGTCGCCTTGCGTAGCTGGGGGCACATTGGGGTGGACTTTTTTTTGCAAAAGTGTTCCGGCAAAAAAAGAATATTCCTTTTGCTTCTTATCCGCCTGGTGGCCCTTACTTTTACGTTGTTTCTTCTTGTTGAAGGCAGCCTGTTTGTTATGGGCAGTGCGGGCATTGTTTCCGATGGCATGCGCATTCCCATGGTGTACCCCAGGCTTTCCATGCCCATTGGCGGCGCAATCATGACACTGCATATTATCACCTTTATCCTGGGGGATTTGCACAACCTCCAGACATATAAGGAAAGCTGAGCCATGACTTCTGACATACTGTACCTGCTTATTCCTTTTGCTGTTACCCTGATGCTGGGTGTGCCCATTGCCATGTGCCTTGGGTTTGGCGTGCTGGTGTTTTTATATTTTTCCGGCTCCCTGCCCACCAGCGTTATGAGCCAGCAAATGTATTCCGCCGCAGCCTCATTTCCCCTTATGGCTATTCCATTTTTTGTTCTGGCAGGAAGCCTGATGAATGAATCAGGCATAACGCACCGTCTGGTAGAATTTTGTAAAATACTGCTCCAGCGGGTGCGGGGTGGCCTTGCCCAAAGTATGGTGGTTACCGGTACCATTTTTGCCGGGTTAACTGGCTCCGCCACGGCAGACACTGCGGCCACAATCAAAATTCTTGGGCCTTCCATGGAAAGAGAAGGCTACCACAAGGAATTTACCGCAGCCTTGGCGGCTTCCACCGGGGTTCTTGGCCCCATCATTCCTCCTTCAACTATCATGATTGTGTATGGCGCAACCGTGGGCACTTCTGTTGGTGGGCTGTTTATGGGGGGCATTGTGCCGGGAATATTCCTGGGGTTGCTGCTTATGGTAACAGTGGCCATTATTGCCAAAAAACGGGGCTACCCCAAAAGCAACATTCCCTTCACCTTCAGTGCGCTTGTTTCTGGCTTCAAAGACGCATCGCTGGCCCTTGTCATGCCCGTGATCATTCTTGTGGGCATTCGGGGCGGGGTGTTCACCCCTACGGAAGGTGGCGCTGTTGCGGTAGCGTATTCACTTGTTATTGGCTTGTTTGTGTACCGCACTCTCACGTTCAAAAAGATTTTTGAAACGGCTGTTTCCAGCGGGATAACCGCCGCCATTATCATGCTGGTGGTGGCTGCTTCAGCCCCGTTTGGCTGGATTATTTCCGTGGGCCGCGTGCCTGCCATGTTTGCTGAAACCTTACTCAGCTACACCACAAACCCCATTATTGTACTGCTGCTCATTAACTGCCTGCTGCTTATTGTAGGCATGTTCCTTGAAGGGGCAGCCATTGTATTGCTTATGGCCCCCATTCTTGCACCCCTGGCAAAAATGGTAGGCATTCATCCTGTGCATTTTGGCATTATCATGTGTGTCAATATTTGTGTGGGCATGATTACCCCGCCTGTGGGGGTAAACCTGTTTGTTGCTGCGCCAATAGCCAATGTGGGCATGACCCAAATTTCCCGCGCTGTGCTGCCGTTTCTTGCCGCACTCATGATAGGGCTTGGCGTTATTTCCTACTGGCCTGATTTGACCTTGTGGTTGCCGCGGCTGCTTCGGTAGGCCCCTTGTCCCTATGCCTTGTCGTGTTCCTACTGTGCCAGCTTGCGCCGAGCATCTCAGGGAGTACCCCTAATAAATAGGCCTTCAACCCCCTTTTTGCATGCGCGGTTTTAGCTTTTCCCCTTAACCTGTTTGAGCAGGAGTCATTATGGTTGCTATTCTTCGTGTCAATATGCGCACAGGCGCTATGCAGCGCAAACCCTTGCAAGGCAAGGCACTTATTATGGGTGGCCGCCGCCTGACCAGCGAAATTGTGGCTCAAGAAGTTCCCCCCCTATGCCACCCCCTTGGCAAACATAACAAGCTGGTGTTGGCCTGCGGCCCACTGGGGGGCACGCTTGTTTCCAGTGTCAATCGTTTGTCCATTGGAGCAAAAAGCCCCCTCACCGGAGGCATAAAAGAAAGCAATGCTGGCGGGGTGACTGCTTACCTCATGGGCAGGCTGGGGCTACGGGCCATTGTGCTGGAAGACAAGCCGCAAACATCGGGCCAATGGCGTATTCTGCACATAACTGCGGCGTGCGCCAACCTGATTCCGGCCAATGACCTGGCAGGCCTTGGCGTTTTCAAAAAAGCGGAAATTCTGCATGAACGCTATGGGAAAGACTGTGGCCTTACCCTTATTGGTCCGGTGGCAGAGCGCCTTTTGCCTAGTGCAGGTATAACCAACACCGACCCGGACGCAATGCCTTCCCGGTATAATGGCCGTGGTGGGCTTGGGGCTGTAATGGCTTCCAAGGGTATACTTGCCATTGTGTTTGATGCCAAAGAGGCCACCAAAGAAGTTTTGCACGACGCCAAGGTTTTTTCTGCCCTGAGCCGCCAGGTAGCAGAGCTTATTAACACCACCCCGCAAACAGCCGAGATTTTCCGAAAGTATGGCACCTCTGCCATGATGGCCACCACAAACGCCATAGGTGCGCTGCCCACCCGGAATTTTTCCCTTGGCTCTTTCAACGGGTTTGAAAAGATTAACGCAGACGCGCTGTACAACAACATTGTCCAGCGCGGCGGTGTTGGCAGCCCTTCCCATGCCTGCATGAAAGGCTGCCTTATCAAATGTTCCAACGTGTACCCCTCGGCAGATGGAAAACAGGTGCTTTGTTCACCCATGGAATACGAGACCATGGGCCTTATGGGTTCTAACCTGGACATTGACGACCTGGACGCCATTGCCCGCCTGAATAACGTGTGCAACGACCTGGGCATAGACACCATTGAACTTGGGGCAGCGCTTGGCATAGCCATGGAAACTGGCGTGTTGCCGTTTGGCGATGTGCAAGCCACAGAAAATGCCTTGGAAGAGATTCGCCAGGGCACAGTTTTTGGCCGGGTGCTTGCTGCAGGGGCAGCGGTAACGGGCATTGTTTTGGGCAGTTTACGTGTGCCTGTGGTGAAAAACCAGGCCCTGCCCGCCTATGACCCCCGGTCTATAAAAGGCCTGGGCGTAACCTATGCCACCAGCACCCAGGGGGCAGACCACACGGCAGGGAACACGGCCCGTGCCCCCATTCCCCAGCACTTGAAAGACCATCAGGTTGAAACTTCCAAAAACGCCCAGCGTGGTTTTACTCTTATGGATTCCCTGGGCTTTTGCCTTATGCTTGGGGGGGCAGTGAAAGACCTGAACCTGATGCTTGACCTGGTACATGCCCGTTACGGGGTGCGCGTTTCTTTGGAAGAAGTGCAAAAAGCGGCTGCCAATACCTTGCAACAGGAACGGGAGTTTAACCTCAAGGCCGGGCTGAGCGAAGCACACGACACGTTGCCAGAGTTCTTTTATGAAGAAGTGAACCCCACAAACCAGGCGGTGTTTGATATTTCGCAAAAAGAGATGCAAGAGGTATTTAAATGACAACCCCTGCATTGAGCGAACAGGAAATATACGAAAAAGCCGTAGAGCTGGTGGAAAAAACCCGGGGCAAGCTGGAAGTGACCCTGAAAGTTGCCATAAGGAACATGGACGAGCTTTCCATGGCCTACACACCCGGTGTGGCAGAACCTACCCGCCGGGTGCACAAAGACAAAAGCCTGCAATACCGCTATACAGCGCGCGGCTCTCAGGTTGCTGTTATAACAGACGGTTCTGCTGTGCTTGGCCTTGGTAACATAGGCCCGGAAGCTGCCCATGTGGTTATGGAAGGCAAGGCCGCCATGCTTAAGGTTTTTGCCGGGGCAGATGCGTTCCCTTTGTGTTTGTCCACCCAGAACTCGGAAGAAATTATCCTCACTGCCAAGGCGGTGGCGCCTTCTTTCAGTATGATTTTTCTTGAAGACATCGCAGCACCGCGTTGCTTCCAAATAGAAGAACGGCTGGAAAAAGAGCTGGATATACCCGTGTTCCACGACGACCAGCACGGCACCGCCATAGCGGTGTGCGCCGGGCTGATTAACTCCCTGAAGCTGGTGCACAAAACGTTGCAGGAAAGCACTATTGTCATTAATGGCCCTGGCGCAGCCGGCATAGCCACAGCAAAGTTGTTGTTTGCCTTGGGGGCACAGCACATAACCCTATGCGACCGCACTGGTGCCATTTACGCCGGAAGAACAGAGGGCATGAACCCCTGGAAGGTCCAGTTGGCAACACAAACCAACAGGCACAGCCACAAAACCCTGGCGGAAAGCCTTTGCGGTGCAGACGTGTTTATTGGGCTTTCTGCACCTGGTGTTGTTACCCCTGCCATGGTCAGTTCCATGAACCGGGATGCCATTGTTCTGGCCATGGCCAACCCGGTGCCGGAAATAATGCCGGATGCCGCCCTGGCCGCCGGGGCATGCATAGTGGGTACAGGCCGCAGCGACTTCCCCAACATGGTGAACAACCTGCTGGCCTTTCCCGGCATTGTGCGCGGCACCCTGAATGCACGGGCCACCAAGGTGAATGAGGCCATGAAGCTGGCAGCCGTACATGCCATTGCTAACTTTGTTCCCCCGGCAGAACTCTCTCCCCTCAACATCTTGCCCAACCCACTGTCTTCTGCCCTGGCCCAAGCGGTAACAGAGGCAGTGGAACACTCCGCCCGCCAGTCTGGGGTAGCGCGGGCCTGAACAGCATAACCAAACAAGGAAAAGCACATGAAATTTGCATTTATTGGTCTTGGGAAAATGGGTGGTGGGCTGTGTAAAACGCTGTTGAAAAATGGCGGCGATGTGAAGGTGTATGATATCGTCCCTGCAACAGTTGCCAATTTTGTGGGCATGGGGGGAAAGGCCGCACGTTCTGCCCATGAGGCCGCCCTAGACGTGGACGCGGTGTTCACCAGCCTGCCTTTGCCGCAAGACCTTGAGCGCCTGCTGCTTGGCGAGGCTGGTATTTTGGCTGTTATGAAAAAAGGGGCTGCGCTTATTGATGTAAGCACCATTGACCCGGCCTGTGCCAGAAAAATTGCCCAGGAAGTGGAGGAACGCGGCCTGGAATTTTTGGCCTGCCCCTTGGGGAAAGGCCCTGCCCAGGCAAACACCGGGGAAGCTCCCATTTTTGTGGGCGGGCGCAAGGATGTGTTTGAAAAATACCGGGAAACGCTGCAAAAAATGGGCACTCCGGTAACGTACATTGGCGACATTGAACAATCCACAGCCTTTAAGCTGATAACCAACCTCATTGGCATGACCAATGTGCAGGTGATGGCTGAAGGGGTAAAGCTTGCCCAACAAATGGGCATAGACCCCCAGGTGTTTATGAGTGCCTGCAAAGATACCGGGGCCATGTCCTATCAATTTACCGTGCGGGCCCCGTGGATTTTTTCCAACGACTTTGCCCCACGCTTTGCTGTTAACCTGGCCTTGAAGGATGTTCGCCTTGGCGTTGGCATGGCAGAACAGGCCGGGGTGCAGTGCCCCTGCTTTAGTGAAGCTTTGCGCCTGTATACCCAGGCGGCTGACAAAGGCCTTGGCAATGAAGATTGCGTGGCAGTGTATAAACTCATGAAATAACGTGTTGTCCCCCCACAAGGCAGCGGGTTTTGCCGTTTTGAGGGGGGGCATCCCATAAGCATCACGTAAAAGAGGCTTGTTCCCTATGCACCCAGTTGAAACACATACGAGATAACCATGGTGGAGAATCAGCAGCCGTCATTTGCCCCGACCATAACCGTTACGGTGCATGTTCGCGTTAAATGGTGCGACAACGCAACACACCTTCTTTCCCTTCCGGGCCAAGCGCACATTACCCAAGCCCTTGCCTGCCTATTTCCCGACACGACACTGCATGAGCAAATCATTGTTGTTCGTGATAAAAAAGTATGCGCGTATGAGGAACAATTGTACGACAACGATATTTTGGTGCTCCTCCCACTTATGCTGGGAGGCTAAACCCAGGGCCGGGCACGTCTGCTGCACCCAATGAACCGGATACTGCGATAACGACTGATAGTGGCACTGTACCTGAACCCACTTGCGGGAAGAGTGCCCTCCTTCCTCGATTTCCTCCCCTTATGCTTCCCGGCACCACCACACCACACGGCCAATAATACGTACAGAATCTTCCAGGTCGCCGTTTGTTTCTACTTCAATGGGGGCATACAGTTCATTGTAACTTGTCAAAATAATTTTGCCCGGCAGGGCATTTACGCGTTTCAGGTACACCATGTCTTCCACAGCAACCGCATAAATACCATTGGGCAGCAGGCGCTTGTTGCTTTGGTCAATAAGCACCACATCGCTATCCTTAATTTCTGGCTCCATGCTGTCTCCTGCAACACGCATAAGCACCATCTGGCTGGCTTGCCCCTTGCGCTGCAAAAAGTCGCTTCTAAAGGCATAGCGCCTGTCTGTTACTCCGCCTGTTTCAAAGCTCCCCCCCCCGGCTGAAAGCACCGCCTCCACCATGGGCACCAGGGTAATTTCACAATCGTGGCAATTGATAACAGCCAGAGTGTTGACTGACTGGGCCGGAACAATGGGAGCAGGGTGTATTGGAGAGTACACCTCTGGTTGCATTTCCCCAGTGCCAAAGAACAGCCAGTCTGTAGAAACGGCAAACCGCTTTGCCACCTCAAATACCCAGGCCGGAGGCACGGACCCTTTGTTGCGCGCGTTGTAAACCGCCTGATGACTAATGCCTATGGCCGCAGCCAGGGCTGCTTCGCTTCGGGCATTGGTTGCAAGCATCAAACGCTCAAGGATTTTTTCTGGGGTGGAGTTGTTCATGGCAAACCTGCAATTGTTACTGTGGGTTATAAATACTTTCTTGTGGCAGTAAGTACTGCTTGTTGCAACTTTGGATGTGCTTGAAATCGTTATATAAACTTTTTGTTGACTATATGCAATAAATATTGCATATACAGGGTGCATGAGGATGCAACTTTCTGTTTTGTTTTTTACTGTAACTGGCATGGCCCAAAGGGTCAATGGTGTTGCAACCATAACTTCTCAACGCACATGCGTGGGCATGTAGGGAAGTGTAAAGCGCATGTTTGCCGGAATGTGGGCGTGTTTCGTTGTCACACAGGTGTTGGTTGGCATTGAGCATAACGCACGGAAGGGTGTGTGCCCGGAAATATAAAAGAAAGTGCAACCTTTGTTGGAAGGGGAATTTGTTTGTGAACACATGGCAGCATTTTGTAAATCCCGCGTTGCAGGGGCGTTTGCAACACAGGAACGTATGGAAGAGCAGAACAGGTACAACGGGGAGTTGCAGAACCTACCCGAGGTAAAGGCAAAAAGAAGAAGGCGGTGTACCACCTGCGGTGCCCCCACCACTAATTACCGCTGCGAAGACTGCTGGCGCAAGCTACGTGGCTTTAGTTGTGAAGATATGGCCCAGGGCATTGATCCCACCCTGGCAAATAGTGCGCGTTTGAAGCGTGTGCGGGTGGCGTTGGTGCCGGAACCGTGGAAACCATTAAGCGCTTTGCCTGTGAGCCAGGTGCCAGACAGGCAGGCAGAGTTTTTCGCCGTGCAAGAAAAAGGGAGTACGTGAAGTGGCACTGTGTTTGTTATTCGGTTGGCAGTGGCCTGGCAAGTGAAGTTGTGAAGAGGTAAGGCAGGCACAGGCACGGGACAGTGACGCTGTTTTTGCCAGCACGGTGCAGCGCGGTAATGCGAAAAGCGAGGTGGCTATGTGGGTTTCAATGCATGCATTGCAAGAGATTATGGGGGAACATTTGGCGGGTGCGTTATGCAATACCTTTGGGGGCGTTCCCATATACATTCCAGAACAGGCTTGTATGGCGCATGACATTGCCAGGGCCGTGGGGGTGCAGGGCATGGAAGCGCTGTGTGCAAGCTACCCTGGTGAGTATATTACTGTTCCTAGTGGTGGGGTGAAGAAAGAGCAAATTGTGGACATGTTGCAACAGGGGTTGAGCAAACGGAAAATTGCCCAACTGTGTGGTGTTACCGAGCGGTATGTGTATTACTTGGCCAGTTATTGTTTGCGTAAGCCTGCAAAAGGACGGCACATTGCTGCCCATGCACGTTAGGTGAATGAACATGCAGGAGTACAGTGCACCCTTTGCTGAGTCTGCGTGGATTGGTTGAAATAGTTCAGTGTGATATTTTTTATCCTCCTGGCGTACTACAATACAAAAGGAGGATTTTTGTATGCAGAACCCATTTCTTTCTTCCCGGTGGCAACCGCTTGTGTGCCTCGCTTTAGCGTTGGGGCTGTTCGTACTTTTGGCATTGGCTGGGCCACAGCAATTGCCTGTGCTTGTGTACAAGCTACTTTTGCCGTTGCTAGGCGGGGCTGTGTTGCTGTTTGTGTGGGTGGCTTTGGTCCCCCACGCCAACCCGGCCCGGTACCTGGCAGATGATTGGCGTTGCACCCCGGATGCAGACAACCATGATGGGGCCGACTTCCCCGTTGCAGCGGGCTACAAGGGAGTGTTTTGTGCCTGTGTGCTGGGGTGTGCCCTGGTGTTTTGTGCAGGGGCCTTGGCTGTGAGCCTGGGGCTGTAATGAGGGGGCATGATTGGCCTTTGTGGCTTACCTGCACGGCTGCTGTGCTGGTGTGTGGGCTGTGGGTAAGTGTTGCTGCTGGTGCCTCCGCTGGCCCAGGCACCGTGCCGCATAGGGCTTTGGCGCACAAGGCAACACTTATTCGTGCAGCGCGGGCAGAGTTTGGCCTGGGTGCCCCTGTGGCACTGCTGGCAGCACAAATACACACGGAATCGGCCTGGCAGGCAGGGGCTGTTTCCCCTGTTGGGGCACAGGGTCTTGCCCAGTTTATGCCCGCTACGGCGCGGTGGTTGCCGCAAGTGGTGCCTGCCCTTACCCATTTAGGAGAGGAGGAAGCTGGGGTTGCTCCTGCTCCTTTTAACCCTGGGTGGGCCATACGGGCCATGTGCGGGTATGACAAATGGCTGTGGAAAAAAATAGTGTTGCCGGGTAATGCTCCGGCTGCTGTTAACGAGCAAAGTGCGTGTTCCCACCGCTGGGCGTTTGTGCTTTCCGCCTATAACGGGGGCCTTGGCTGGGTGATAAAAGACAGGGCCATGGCGCCGCGGTTGGGCAAAGACAAAAACCAGTACTGGGGGCAGGTGGAACTGGTGAATGCAGGGCGCAGCGCCGCTGCTATTAAGGAAAACAGGGCCTACCCTAAACGGATTTTCAGCCTTGTGCCTGTGTATGCAAAAGCAGGGTGGCCGCAAGGCGAGTGTGAATGATTCCCCTTGCAGGGGCTGGGGGCAGCGCTCCCTAATAACGGTCAATTGGAATATTGTGGCATGCGCTTAAACAGATGGGCACAGGGGGTGCTGTGTGAGTAATACAATAAAATGGGGGCTGGTGTTGCTTTGCTTGGGGGCCGTGTGCCTTGGGGCATACCAGCTTGGCTATGGCAAGGCAGAAGCGGAAGGGCTTGCTGCCTTGCGGCTTGTGCAGGTGCAGCAGGAAGAAGAACGGCGGGCCGCAGCCGAAGCATATGGCGCGGCCCTGGCAAATACCCTTGCCCGCTACCAGCAGGAGGTTATGGCGGCGGAACAGACAGCCCATGCCTTGAGTGTGAAAAATAACGCCCTGGAAAGCCAGGCACAAACATTACGGAGGGAAATTAAACATGCAACGGCTGGTAGTGTGCATATTTTTAGCGCTGAGTTTGTGCGGTTGTGGAACGGTTTCACAGGGGCAGTTACTTCCGCCCCCCGTGCCCTGCCCGCCCCCGGTAGTGCCGGGAGTGTTGCTGGAACCGGAACCGCAGGTGCTTCCGCTGGAACCGGGATTCCGGGGGTAAACCCGGCAGGAAGTGGAGCCCCACGGGGAGGGGAGTCCTCCAGGGGGGCAGGGCAACGTGCCATGGTTACAGAAGAAGATGTGCTGGAATATATGGCCTATTACGGAAGTCGTTGCCAGCGCTTGGAAGCGAAAGAACATGCCTGGAGAGAACTGGCAAAAGGGTGGCGTGAATAATGTTACAAGACCCTGACTGGCATATGGCGGTGGCGGGGTGGGTTTCCTTGTTGGCACCTGTCGCCTTGGGGGCTGTGGCATGGTTGTGGTGGAGCTTTGCCAAAATGTTTGTGCGCCAGGAAGAATGTGCTGCTTGCCGGGCTGCCCGCGATGTGCAGCGCGAAAGAGAGGCCGCCAGGGTGGCAGCCTTGCAGCAGGCACAACACCGAATTACCGCACAGCTTGATGTGCTTGAACTTTCTGTAAATGTGTTGCCCAAGGCGGAAGACATAAACCGCCTGAATAACGCCCTTACGGCGCTGCAAGGCAGCATCAGTACCATGGGTAAACATATTGATGGTTCTGTTGCTACCCTTGATGCCAAGGTGGATGCGCTGAATGCCAACGTGGGTATTTTGCTGGAAACACATGTGGCAGAATACGGCAACCGCAAGAGGTAGGAACTTTTTCTTGCAAATAGTGGAGTGACAATCGTGTTGGCTGGTGGTTGTTGCTTATAAAAAAGCGTTTGGGCCAGGTACATGTTTCGGCATGGGCCTGGCCATTTTTTCTATATATTACAGGATAAAGCAATCACTCTGAAATAGTTCAGAGTGATTTTTTTTATCCTCTTCGGGTAGGTTCTTGCCATGAGGTTGAGGGAACACCGCAAGGGGAATGAGCCCTGCGGTGCGTGGGTAGAAAAGGGCAAGGCAAAAAAGGGAATGCTGGTAACGAAAATGGCAACAACAAGTGCAACAGGCGGATTTTTATCCCTTACCCAAGCGTTGCCGGAACAGGCACTGGCACAAGCCCTGCGTGCGCTTATAGCCGGAACAGCAGGCCTGGGGGAAAGCAGCATTATTCACCGCTGGCAACAGGGGGTAGAGGCAACAGGTGAAGTCGATGCCAACACCACATGGTGTCAATTTGGGGTAACGGCACGCACCCTGTACCAGCAACCGGAACTGCGCCACACAGGAGAAGGCCAGGGGCTGGGCTGCCTTGTGCTGCATGATGAAGTGCAAGTTCTCATTTCCATGTACGGGCCGCTGGCAACAGACACTGCCCAGCAATTGCGCGACAGCCTGTATGTTCCCCAAAACCGTGCCCTTTTACGCCCCCTTGGCCTTGCCTTTGTCAGTGCAGGCACATTGGAACCTGTGCAGGAAGAGTTGGGTGCTGGCTGGCGGGTGCGTGTGGATGTGCCCCTGGTATTCAGGCAGGCAACAGCCCGGCAGGTGGCAGTGCGTAACCTGGTGGGCGTGGTTGGTGGCGTTGTTACCGATAGTCCCGCGGTATCAGGCGTGGGCATGGGTTGTGCGGCGTGCAGGCGCAAATGCGCGTTGCAGGTGCAGGGGTAAGGTCGTTTTTTGAGGAAGGCTGGGCACCACATGTGTTGTGCAAGCTGCAAACAGAGTGTTTATGCAGCGTTTTTTTAAAGGAGAAATCAGTATGGCAACAGCGTTATCTGTAGATCGCCTTGTGCGCGTTTCTGTAAACCTGCAACCCAAGGCTGTGCCCCGGCGCAACTTTGGCGTGTTGTGCATTGCTGGCAGCAGCGATGTTATCGACCCTGCCGAGCGTATTCGCTATTACACCGGCATTACCGGTATTGTGGAAGATTTTGGCGTGGATGCGCCGGAATACAAGGCAGCCCAGCTCTTTTTCAGCCAAACTCCGCGCCCGTATATTCTGGGTATTGCCCGTTGGGTGAAAAATTCTTCCCCGGCATACCTGAAAGGTGGCCTGGTGGCAGATGCAGACCTGGACGCCAGCAACTGGAATACGGTGACCAACGGCAGCTTCAGCATGGTTGTGAACACCCAGACCGTGAGTGTGAATACCCTGGATTTTACAGGGCAAACCAACATGAATGGTGTGGCAGGCGTGGTGAATGCTGCCCTGGCAAGCAAAGGGGCCACCTGCCTGTGGGAAAATGACCACTTTGTGCTGCGTTCAAGCAGCGTGGGGGCCGGGGCAGAAATTGGTTTTGCCGTGCCCCAGGGCACTGGCACAGACCTTTCAAGGCGCATGGCTCTTACCAGCGAATTGGCCCAACCCCTTGTGCCGGGTATGGCAGGGGAAACGCCGCTGGAGTGCGCAACCGACCTGGCAGATACCTATGGCGATTGGTACGGCCTGACTTTTGCCGATACCCTGAGTGACGACGAGCATGTGGCTGTTTCCGGCTTTATTGAAGCGTGCGCCAAAAGCCGCATTTACCTGACGACCATTACCAACAGCCAGGTACTTGCCAGCACTGTGGAAAACGACCTGGCTTCCCGCTTCAAGGCCCTTGCCCGCCAGCGCAGCTTTACCCAGTACAGCCGCAATGAATATGCGGTGTGTTCTGCCGTGGGCCGGGCTTTTACCGTGAACTTTAATGCCAACCGCAGCACCATTACCCTGAAGTTCAAGCAAGAACCTGGTGTTGTGGCGGAAGGCCTGAAAGAGTCGCAGGCGGCTGTTCTGGCCCGCAAAAACTGCAACGTGTTCGTGAAATACGATAACGAAACAGCCATTTTGCAAGAAGGCGTTATGGCTAACGGGGCCTTTTTTGATGAGGTGCATGGCACAGACTGGCTGCAAAACGCCATTCAAACAGAGTGCTACAACCTGCTGTATCAATCCAAAACCAAAATTCCGCAAACGGAAGCTGGCATTAATCAGATTGTCACCACCATCAGCAAAGTGCTGGAAGAAGGCGTGAACAACGGCCTGATTGCCCCTGGCGTGTGGAATGCCGATGGCTTCGGGCAGCTTGAGCGCGGTGAATACCTGCCCAAGGGTTGGTATATTTACTCCCAGCCCATTGATGAGCAACCCCAAAGTGAACGTGAGCAGCGCAAGGCCCCGCCCATTCAAGTGGCGGTAAAGCTGGCAGGCGCAGTGCACTTTGTGGATGTGCAGATTGACGTGAACCGATAGCAAAAGGAACGTACTATGGAAGTAACATACAGTTTTTTGGATGTAGAGGCCACCATTGTTGGCCCAGGTGGCAGCTTCCAGTTGGGGAACGGTGCCGGGGTGGCGAGTGAAGGCATCAGCATTACTGCCACAGGCGACAAAAACACTATGAGTGTAGGGGCAGACGGCAGCTTTATGCACAGCCTGAAAGCCGACCGTTCCGGCTCTGTCACGGTAACACTGCTGAAAACCAGTGAAGCTAACGCGAAGTTGCAGAACATGTTCAACTTCCAGACCAAAAGCGGCAAAACCCACGGCAAGAACACCATTGTTATTCGGAACATTGCCACGGGTGATGTGTTCACCTGTGAAGGGTGCGCTTTTTCCAAGCAGCCGGAAAACAAGTTTGGTAATGAGGCCGCCAGCCTTGGCTGGGCCTTCCATTGCGGTAAGGTAGATGCCAAGCTTGGTACTGGGTTGGTTTACTAGGGAAATACTGAAACTGCCTGAGCATATGTAGTGCTTCGTGAGGCAGGGGTGTCTTTTGCCTTGTTACTTCCCTGCCTCACAGTTTCTTTGGTGTTTGTGTTGAAGCAACGTGGAATCAGGCCATGTGGGTAGGCATTCGCTATCCACAGGCACATTCTCATCCTGTTCTTTTTGGGAGAATCACATGAAAGAAGTAACCATTGGTCAGCATGCCTACCGCATTGGCAAGCTCAATGCTTTTAAACAGTTGCATATTGTCCGTCGGCTTAGTCCGTGTTTTGGCAAGCTTGCAGGCCTTGCCGGGGAAGGGCCGGGCCTGAAGCGTGATGCACAGGGCAACCCTGTGGATGTGGAAGGCGGCATGGAAAAGCTGCTGGAGCCGTTGGCAAATGCCATGGCTGCCCTGAGTGATGATGACGTTGAGTATGTGCTGCATGCCTGCCTGGAAGTAACGGACTGCCGGCAGGGGGCTGGCTGGGCACGTATGCGTGCCAATGGCAGCACCATGTTTGATTCTCTTTCCCTGCCGGTAATGTTGCAAATTGCCTACCATGTGCTTCGGGAGAATCTGACAGATTTTTTCACCGAACTGCCCCCCGGCAGCTTGGGGGGCATGGGGAGCAAGCCGTTGCATGGGTAAGCCTGCCAAACGGAGAAGATTATTTGCTGCGCCCTGTGTTGCAAGGCATGTGCCGGTTTGAAAGCCTGAAGGACAGCACCCTTTCCCTTGCGGATGTGGCCTTGATGAACGATGCCCTGGACGTGCAGCAGGAGAATGAGCGCAGGGCTATGCAGGCACGGGAAACATAACCTGCACCCTGAAAGGATGAATACTATGAGTGTGGGAGAGTTGAAAACGCTTCTTGCTGCTGTAGGGGGCGGAATTACCGAAATAGATTTGACAAACATCTTGAGTCAACTGGATGCCTTTGCAAACAAGGTAAAAACGGTAACCCTGGGCGCCTACAACGGTTTTCTGCAATTGGCAGAAGGTGAGGCAACACTTGCCAGGCAGGCAGGGGAGCTTGGCCTTACTTCGCAACGGCTGCAAGAACTTGGTTATGTGGCAGAGCAGGGTGGTTCCAGCTTTGAAGTTATGGTGCGTAGCCTGGAAGGGCTGCTTGCCCAACAGCCAGGGGTGAGCAATGTTGCCGACGCCCTGGAACAGGCTGGCGAACAAATGCGCAGCATGGACGCGACCCAGCGCCAGGCTTTTGCCACGAAAATGGGCATCGACCCTTCACTTGTTGCCGCGCTTACGGGCAATGTGACGGCACTGAAAAAAGAATTTCAGGAAATGTATGCCGGAGCAGAGAAAGATGGGGAGGCTGCGGGGGCGGCTGCCAATGGTTTTCTGGCAGAAATAGAGAAGCTGCGCACCATGGCCCAGCTCATGGCAAGTTCGGTCTTCACGGCCTTGCTTGGGCAAGGGCAGCAGGGGCTTGCAAAACTGCGGGCCCTGTTTACGGAAAACATGGGGCCAATCCGCCGGGTGCTCGGCTTTGTTGCGGAGGGGTTGCAGGCGTTTGGCGATATTGCCGGGCCTGTGGTGCTGCGGGTTGTGCAGGGGGTGCTGGGGCTGGTGCGCTGGTTTGACTCCCTTGGCAGCAGCCAGAAAAATATGGTGGGCGGGGCGCTGGCCCTGCTTGCCGCGTGGAAATTGCTGAATCTTGGTTTTGTCGCCACACCCCTTGGTGCTGTTATTGCTGGCCTTGTTGCCCTTGTGGGCCTTGTGGGCGATTACCTTACCTTTATGGAAGGCGGCAAAAGCTCCTTTGACTGGAGCCCGTGGGCAGACTCTATTCAGTCTGTGCTCTCAGCCCTCAGCCCTGTTATGGGGATAATGGAAGGTATTGGCAACGGTATTATTGCCTGTGTGGAGCCTGTTAAGGGGTTGTTTACTGACCTGCTGGGCAGTGTGCTTACTCAGCTTCAATTGCTGGGCAAGCTGTTTGTTCAGGTTTTCGCAGGCGATTTTTCCGGTGCGCTACAAACTTTTTTTGCCCTTTTGGCGAATACAGTAGATGCCTGGCTAGCAGTTATCGAGAACTTTTGTACGCTGGTTGGATCCTTCTTTACCGCCCTGTGGCCCAGTGTGGAGGAAAATTTTCCAGATTTTTCAGCCTGGGCAGAGAGGCAGCTTACCGTAATTACCAGTGCGTTTGGCCGAGGGTTTGAGTGGGTTCTGAATAAATTCAAGGAAATTAAGAGCATTCTTCCTGAATTTGTAAACGAAGCACTGGGAATTACTAGCAATGCCGGGCAACCAGGCGCGGCCTTGCAGGCGGCAAGTGCTTTGGAAACAACTGCCCTGACCCCAGGGGCGGGATATATGATGGCTTTGGGAGCACATGGGCAACAAAACATGAATATGACCGCTACCACAACCATACACATGCAAACTGCCGACCCCATATTGGCTGGTAACCAGGTGTATGAGCGCAGCAGGGAAGAAACGGAAAAGAACATTCGAGATTTAAGGGGGAATGTAGGATGAGTTTTTTCCAGGCACCAGGCGACATGATAGAAATTCGGCCCCGCCGGAGCATTGGCGGCTTGTTCCCGGACGTGGTGGTGAGCGAAACCCATGACGACCAACTTACCATTACCAGCCACCCCGTGGAACAGGGGGCTAACATTAATGACCATGCCTATAAAACCGTAACAAAGGTAACCCTTGCAGCAGGCGTTTCAGACTCTTCCCTGCTTGCCAGTGGGGAGAACCCCAGCCAGGAATTTTATGAAAAACTGCTGGAGTTGCAAAGCAGGCGGGAACCCTTTGATATAGTTACTGGTAAACGCTTGTACCGCAACATGTTGTTACAAAGCCTGCAAGTGGTAACCAATGCCAGTGCAGAACAGGCTTTGTCGGTTACTGCCGTATGCCAGGAAATTATTATTGTGAAAACTCAGGTCACTTCGGTTGCCCCGCGCAAAAATCAGGCCACTCCTGCCAAAACCGGGGCCACGGCAGAAAAGGGGCAAAAGCAGGCAATGGCCTGCCTGCCTGCCCATACTGTGGGGGCGGGGCAGGCCAAGGCTGGCCCCATGCCGCATCCTCTTCAACCTTCAGGAAGGTAAGCAGCATGGCAGACTATCTTGTTCCGCTTACGCCGGAACCGCAGCGCTTCAGCATAGCGCTTGCCGGAAAAACATACACACTGGTTGTGCGTTGGTTTGCTGCCCCGGAAGGCGGCTGGCATGTAGACATGGAAGACACCGCCACCGGCACGCCATTGCTGGCAGGCATACCGCTGGTGGCTGGGTGCAACCTGCTTGAACAATATGCCCATATGGAATTTGGCGGCGAATTGTGGGTAACGGGGGATTTGCCCCCCTCCCTGGAAAATTTGGGGAGTGGGGTGGATGTGGTGTTTTCCACCTATGCATAAATGGCACGGGCTACGCCGTGAAAGGAACACACAATGAGCCAGGAAAATTCACCGCATGATTCAGGGGCGCAGTGGTTGCGGGCCTGCTTGCTGCAAGTGGCAGGTGTGGACGGCAAAGGGCTGGAACTGGGGGAAATGCGTATAACATTCTCCATTACCAAAACAGACACCGAAACGCCCAATAAAGCCAACATAACGGTGTACAACTTGGCGGAAGGCACCAGCAACCGTATTCAGCAAGAATTTGGCAGGGTTGTCCTTTCTGCCGGGTATAAGGGCAATTGCACCACAATTTTTGATGGCACCATCAGCAAGGTACAGCGGGGCCGGGAAAATGGCACAGATACCTTTACGGCAATTACTGCGGCTGATGGCGACAAAGCCTACAACTGGGCTGTGGTCAACTCCACCCTGGCTGCGGGCAGCACCCCGGCAGACAGGGTAAAGCTGTGCGCACAGTATTTTGCAGAAAAAGGGGTAAACACAGGCTATTTACCGGAATTTGACCCCACAAGCCTGCCAAGGGGCAAGGTGTTTTTTGCCAGCGCCAAAAAGGTGCTGCGCGACGAGGCGGTGAATACCCGGTGTAGTTGGTCTGTGCAGGATGGGGCGCTGACCATGGTGCCCAAAACAGGCTATCTGCCTGAAGAAGCCGTAGTGTTAACCCATGAAACAGGCCTTGTTGGTGCCCCCACATGGACAAATGAAGGGCTGAACGTGAACTGCCTGCTGAACCCCCGCCTGCGGGTAAATGGGCGAATAAAGCTGGATAACCGCAGCGTGCAAGGGGCAAAAACAGAGGTCAAGGAAGGGGCAAAAACAGAGGTTAAGGAAAGTGCCAAACGCCCTCCTACCATAAGTGCCGACGGTTTGTACCGCATTTTGAAAGTGACGTTCGTTGGCGATACACGCGGCAACGACTGGTTCGCAAAGCTGGTGTGTGTGGCTCTTGATGGCACAAGTCAGGTTCCTTTGGATGTAGCGTAAGAGACGGGATGTTTTGCGGGTGGCTTTGCCACCTGCACATATACCCCGCCGCAGGAGCGGAGAATGGACAGAAGAGAACGAACCCATGACGCGGTGGAAGCCATGCGCGTTGCCCTGGACGGCAGGCAACTGGAAATGTGGACAGCTCTGCCAGGCCTTGTGAATAGCTTTAACCCTGCCGCCATGACGGTTTCTGTGCAGCCTGCCATAAAAGGGTGGGTACAGCAAGAAACGGGAAAGGTGCAGGAAGTGAATTTGCCTCTGCTGGTGGATGTGCCTGTGGTGTTCCCCTGTGGCGGGGGCTTCAGCCTGACACACCCGGTGAAGAAAGATGACGAGTGCCTGGTGGTGTTTGCCAGCCGCTGTATTGATGGCTGGTGGCAGGGGGGTGGCATTGGCAGCAGGCCAGATGAACGCATGCACGACCTTTCCGACGGGTTCGCCATTGTAGGCCCGCGTTCCCAGCCACGGGTGCTGGACCCGGCAGTGGATACAGATAATGTGCAACTGCGCACCGACGATGGCAAGGCGCACATTACCATGATGCCAGACTATACCATACGTTCGCAAAACCCGGCCTGTGTGGTGCTGCAAACGCCTGATGGCACCGTTACCGCCCAGGCTGACAAGGAAATCAATCTGGTATGCCCCAAGCTGAACATTCAGGCCGACAGCATTAGCATTACAGGGAAAAACGGTAGCAAGGCCGCTACCACGTTTACAGGGGACATCAACCAAACAGGCAGCCACCGCAGCACAGGCGACCAGATTGCCGGGGGCGTAAGCCAAATAAACCACCCGCACCGGGATGCTGGCGGCACTGGCCCCTGCGGCCCACCCATTGCGGGATAACGGGCGGTAAGAACATGAAATACAGAAAGCTGGACACCAACGGCGACATGGTGCTTGGGCATGGCAATGCAGACTACCTGCATAACGTGCCGGAAGCAGTGGCCCAGGCAGTGCTTACCCGTTTGCGTTTACTACGGGGAGAATGGTTTTTGGATGTAACGGAAGGCACCCCTTACTCCCCCGCCATTTTGGGCAAGCACACGGCACAAAGTTACGATTTTGCCATTCGCCAGCGGGTGTTGGAAACAGAGGGCGTTACCGAAATTGTCAGCTACGAAAGCAGGCTGGATGGCGAAACACGCGGCCTGAGCATAACCATGTGCATTAACACGGTGTATGGCCCTGCCACAGTGCAGGAAATACTGTAAGGGGATGCCATTTTTCAGGAAAGGGGAAGAACATGACAGCAACTGCTTTTATTGATGCAACAGGCATGCATGTGCCCAGTTACCCGGAGGTGCTGGAAGCGCTGAAAAGCGACTTTCGCGGTATTTACGGGCAGGATGTGTACCTGGAGCCAGATGCCCAGGAAGGGGCACTGTGCGCGGTGTTTGCCCTGCGCATATACGACTGCTACACGCTGGCAGCTTCCGTATACAACGCCTATTCCCCTGCCACGGCGCAGGGTGTGGGGCTTTCCAGCGTGGTAAAAACCAATGGAATACGCCGCGCCAGCGCTTCCCGAAGCCAGGTGGATGTGCGGGTTATCGGGCAGGCGGGCACGGTTATCCGGCGCGGGGTGGTTACTGATGTCGCCGGGCAGCGCTGGCTGCTGCCGGAAGAAGTGGTCATTCCCTTGCAAGGGGAAGCCACGGTTAACGCCCTGGCGGAAACCATGGGGGAAGTGCGCGCCGCCCCAGGGGAAGTGAACACCATTGCCACCCCCACACGGGGTTGGCAGGCCGTAACAAACCCCATTGCCGCCCGGCCGGGCGCGCCTGTGGAGCAGGATTCGGCCCTGCGCCAGCGCCAAAGCATAAGCACGGCCTTGCCTTCGCTTTCCATTTTTGAAGGCACCCAGGGGGCCGTGGCAAGCCTGCCGGGGGTAAGCCGCAGCCGGGGCTATGAAAACGATACAAGCGTGCAAGATGCCAACGGCCTGCCGCCGCACAGCATTGCCTTTGTGGTGGAAGGGGGCGAGCCCCAAACCATTGCCAACACCATTGCCCTGAAAAAAGGGCCGGGGTGCGGCACCTTTGGCGACATTGCTGTGGACACGCGGGACAAGCACGGCACCCCTTGCATTATTTCGTTTTTCCGGCCGCAGGTGCTTTCCATTGCCGTGTCTATTCGCATAACGCCGTTGCCCGGTTACCTTTCCGTTACCGGGGAAGCCATGCGCCGCAACATTGCGGAATACCTGAACAGCCTGCGCATTGGCGACGATGTGCTGCTTTCCAAGCTCTATACTCCTATTAACACGGCGGAACCGCAACCCGGCCTGCGAACCTTTGACGTGCTGTACCTTGGCGTGGGGGTAAAGGGGCAGGGGCAACAAACAGGTAGCCTTGTGGTGCCATTCAACCATGTGGTGCTGTGTGCAGTGGAAGATATAACCCTTCAGGAATATTAAGCCATGGAAGAATACCTGAACCTTGTCCCTTCCCAGCACAGGCAGCGCCCCCGGTTTATGGCCACAGTGCAGGCCGTGCTGGCTCCCCTGCACACAGTGGAAGCCTTGCTGGAAGAATTGCGCACGGCCTTTGACCTGGACACAGCCACAGGCAGGCAGCTTGATGCCGTGGGTGTGCGGGTGGGCCGCACCCGTTACCTGCATACGCCGTTGGAAGGGGTGTTTTTTAGCTGGAATGAAGAAGGCGTTGGCTGGGGGCAAGGCGTGTGGAAGGGCAAGTACGATGCGGAAAACGGGCTGACCACACTGCCAGACGATGTGTACCGCACCTTGCTCAAAGCCAAGGTGGCTGCCAATGCCTGGAACGGCACCACCCCCGGTGCTTACGAAGCCTGGGAAGTGGCTTTTGCCGATACAGGCAGCATGATTGTGCTGCAAGATAACCAGGACATGAGCATGATTGTGGGCATTGCCGGGCGCATTATGAACCCGGTGTTTGAGCAGCTTTTGCTGCAACAGTATGTGCCCTTGAAGCCCGAAGGCGTGCGTATTCAATGGTACGCCGTAACGCCGGATGGCGGGCCGCTGTTCGCCTGGAACTGCAATTCCCCGGCGCTTTCCGGCTGGGCTGATAGTAGCGGCAATGGGGGGCGTTGGCCCCGTGTGCTACGCCCGCAAGCATAAAAATGCTGATTTATTCCGTTTCGCTTTGTTACTCGCCTTTTTTGAAGAGGGGCAGGACAGAAGAGTCCAGCCCCTCTTTAAAAAAAGCTCGTGCCTTGCCAAACGAAAAACTGAGCATTTTTAAAAAATTACAATCAATTCCTCAAATTTTTAGCGAGAGCATCGTCATTTTGAAACGCGTTGGTCAATGCGTCTGCATTCACCAGCTTTAACCACAGGAGAATACTCCATGCCACTGAACAACAACGCAGTGAACGAAATTCTGCCTTTTGCCCCGGAAGGGCTGGAAGGCGCGGGGGATTTGCTGCCCCTGGATGAGTACAAAACCCACCCCCTGCGCAAGCGGGGACACATTCCCGGCATTGCCCTGCGGGAAGTGCAAAACAGGGCCAACCGGCAGGCCGCCCACATGGCGGCTGGGGTGGCCCAGTTCATTGCCAATCGCTACACACCGGGTGTGAAGGACGATGGCGATTTGGACAAGGTGGAAGAGGGGTTGATGCAGGCCGTTCTTGGTTCATTCAAATGGAGCGGGGATGCAACGTATTATTTGCCAGCCTTTGTGTTTGGTGAAGATAACCAGCTGTATATTGCCCTTAAACCTTCCGGAAAAAACATTGCCGGAGTTGGAGCCAGGAATCCGGTTCAGGGAGATGGTGCCGCGTACTGGCTGCGCTTAGCCAGTGGGGGGGGAGGTGGTTTAGAAGTAGACCCAGGGGGTGTTATTACACTTGTTCAGCCCGGATACCTTACAGAATTTAGAACGTTTTATGAAAAAGTACCACCTGTTGGGTGGGCGGTGCGCAACGGGGCGGAAATTAGCCGGGCAGATACAACTTACCCTGATTTATGGGTAACGCTGCAAAACCCTTATTGGAAGTGGAAGTGCATTAGTATTACCCGCTGGAATGAATTGTCAAAGCAGGCAGGTGGGGTTGGCGGGGTTCCTTTTTTTGGTATGGATGCAGTCACAAAAATTATTAAGCTTCCGGATACTCGGGGGGACTACGGGCGCGATGCCGGGAGCCCCTATTTGCCGGGTGTCGGCGAGTGGCATGGTGACGCCATCAGAAATATTACCGGTAACTTTGTGGCGGATAACTCTTCACAATCAGCTTATACTGGGGCTTTTCGTATGGTCGGAGGCGGCTTGGGCGGACAAGCTGATGGTAACGGCTGGAATATACAGTTCAATGCTGCCAACCAGGTGCCCACAGCAAATGAAAACCGTACCCGAGGCTTTGGGTGGCTTGGCTGCGTATACATAGGAGGTGAGTAAAGGCTACTGTGTATCAATATGACTTATGTTGTTTTTTAATTGGCGCAACGGAAGAGTTCAATGGGATGTTGTTACATGGGTGAGATCGGGAAAAAGCACCGGAAGTTTTGCCTGATGGAAAGTTTCTTCCTGCTTGGCATCATTACCGCTGTGTTGGTAATTACTGAAGTAATACATGCCATCCCTCTATCCGGAATTTGACCGCTATGAACTGTGTGAATTATATAGTTTTCGTCATTCCACCTTACGCTCCGGCTTTCAGCCTGCTACAGGGGGGGTGACTATGAACGCTCCTGCCGTGTTTCCGAATGCCTGGGGCTGCCTGCAGCCTTTAAGTGCAAAAAACTGTGCAGAACGGAAGCCGAATGGCAGGCCACGACCACAGCCACATGAGCCACGTTGGTAGATGGCGCCAAAGTTGGATGGAACGGCATTGGGGGTTGGAAGCGTACATGGGAATCAAATGCAGGATCACAATCTCAATATCGGGGGGCTCATCGCTGCCCGCCCAGGTGGTCCTAATGGGCCCCCCTGCCCCCTTTGGGTCTATGGGAACTTGGGATACAGCCCATAATGGATCGATAATGGGGTATGCAATATCGATGTTTAAAATACCCCTTATGGTTATAGTTGTGGTTCTGCAACCAAGCCCCGCGCATACGGCAAACTGGCTTGTGTCTATCTGGGACTGTCCAGGTAAAACCAAAAAAGGAATAATTATGGCAATAGCCTATCAATATACAGCCGAAGGATATTTTGCAGGCCCGGTGGAAGATTACGGCCTGCTGCCCCACAACGCTACCCCTGTGCAGCCCGTGTTCACAGAAGGGCATGTGCCCTGCTGGAACGGCAGCGCTTGGGAACAGGCAGAAGATCATAAAGGCAAGCAAGGCTATGTGAACGGTGCACCCTTCACCATTGCCGCCTATGGTTCCTTGCCGGAAGGGTGGAGGGAAACGCCCCCTCCCCCCACAGAAGCTGAGCAGCGGGCTACGCTTATCACAGCCATTCAGGCCCATCTGGATGCTTTCGCCCGCGCCCGTAATTACGACAGCGCTATGGCCTGCGCCAGCTATGCCACTTCGGCAAATCCCACCTTCGCCAAGGAGGCGCAGTATATGGTGGCAGCCCGCGACGCCGTGTGGGAAGCCGGGTTCAAGGTTCTGGACGAGGCATTTTCCGGTAAGCGCCCGGTGCCTAGTGTGGAAGAGCTATTAGCAGAGTTGCCAATACTCAATTGGCCTGCGTAGAGAAACAGAAAGGGAATGGGGAACTGTACAGCGTTCCCCATTCCCTCATTGTTATTATGGCGGCGGCGTGTCGCATTCATTCTGTTTTCACCGTTCTTGTAATGAATCTACTACCCCAACTCCGGCAACCCGAAAAAACTTTGGGCGGTGACCAGCCCCAAAAAGCCGGGGTCCGCAGGCACAGGAAACCCCAATGCAAACTCTTCTTGATGGAAAATCTCTCTGGAAGGAAAAAGTCGGACAGCTTAACTAATCAGACAGAGGTACCAGCAAAACGGAGCCGACTGTCAGATCAAGTCTACTACTACGTACAAATAATCATAACTCGTTTTTTTAGATGCTTCCAGTACATCCTTTCTGCTTCCCTAGCTTAATGCACATCCAAATAGTCTTGGAATATAACTCTATGCTTTACTTATGTGAATCTTGCGCATGCGTTTATTTTCTACATTAATTTAGTGTAATAGAATCATTTTTTACAAAAACAAAAAGAACTCTTGTTTAACGCTAACAGACAATGATATTATTGTAACTGCATGCAGATTATTGAGATGAAAACTATATACGTTTTCACAAAAAAAGAAACTGCGGGTTAAGTAACTCCAACGCAAGCCGATATAAATACCACTACAAGAAAGTATCAATATAATAATCTAACTTGAACATCTATCAAAAAATGAAGGATGGTATGTTAATGAATTCAACGTATGCAATGTTACGTGCTTTTTCAATTCGGACGAGGCTGGTAATGCTTATTTCCGTAGCTCTGCTTGTTGGCATCGCTATTTCTGCTATTCTCTTAGCATTTTTCAGCAACCTCACCAGAGAATCTCTTGATAGCATTAGCGAGACCTATATTTCAGGAGAAAAAAATAAAATAAAAACAGCTACAGACTCTTTAGCTACAACTTTAGCTGCGGCTATCCAAGGCATTCCCGAAGCAGAAAGAATACCTACCTTGCGAAATTTAACAAAGGATATACGCTTCGAAAACGACAATTCAGGCTACTATTTTATTTATCAAAATACGGTGGCCATTTCTGTTCCGGTAAAAACAGAAAATGAAGGAAAGGATCTTGGCAAAACAGCAGATCAAAACGGTGTGCTATTTGTCGCCGAGCTTGACAAAGCTGCTCGAAGCGGAGGTAATTTTGTTATATGGCATTTTCCCAAAAAAGCTGGAGACACCAAAGCCTATCCTAAGCTTGGATATGCACGATTAATTCCAGGTACCGACTTTTGGGTGGGAACTGGCATTTATATTGACAACGTGGAGGCTCAAAAAACTGTCATTCAGCAAAAGCTCAATACCACCCGAAGAAACTCTCTTTTATGGGCTGGAGGAACAGGTGCATTAATGCTGTTAATGACACTTTTATTGGCAAGGCGCATTGCAAGCAGTATTGACACACCACTTCAGCAAACCATTTCGGCTGCTGCTTCAATTGCCAAGGGAAATATGCAAATTCAGCTTGATACAGAATTTTCCGATGAAGCTGGTCAATTGCAACGTACCCTTGCAACTATGTCTGATAATTTAAAGCACAATATGGAAATGCTCCTGCAAAAAAGCAACGAGGCAGAAGAACAGACAGCGAAGGCAGAACAGGCGATGCAAGCCGCTGAGGCGACAAGTCAAGCAGAGTCAGAGAAAAATAAAAAACTACAGGATGTTGCAATAAGTTTAGATTCTATGTGTTCAACATTAGAAGATATCGCAAGAGACCTGGCGGTGCAAATTTCCGCCTCAACAAATGGCGCAGAATCACAATTAAACAGTCTGAACGATACTCTTCAAAGCGTTAAAGGGGTCACCGAAACCCTCGAGTCGATGATGCATACTGCAACTAAAGCTTCAGATATTTGCAATGATACTAAGGAAAAGGCCATTGGTGGTGCATCTATTGTTGAGAATGTTATTCTCGCTATCTCTGAGATTAAATTACAAGCGGAATCACTTGCCGTCAATATGGAAGAACTCGAAGTGAGAGCAGACGGAATTGGTAAAATAATCAGTGTAATCAATGACATTGCCGACCAAACAAATTTGCTGGCTTTGAATGCGGCTATTGAGGCTGCCAGAGCAGGTGAAGCAGGAAGAGGGTTTGCCGTTGTTGCTGACGAAGTGCGGAAACTGGCTGAAAAAACCGTTGGCGCAACAAAGGAGGTTGAACAAGCTGTCACCTCCATACAAAGTAGCACTCAAACGAACAGAGAAAACGTGAGTTGTGCTGTAAGTAACGTTTTAAAGGCTACGGAACTGGCAACACACTCTGGCGATGCGTTAAAAGAAATTGTTGTCCTTGTTGAAAAGTCGGCCTCGGAAGTACGGACCATCGCTGAAGAAACAACAGAACAGGCCCGCTCTGGAAAAGAAGTATACTCTTTAATCTCACAAGCTCGTGAAGTTTCGGAAAACACAGCTGAAACAATGCATCATTCTTCAAATACAGTTGCCACTCTCACAAAGCAGGCTGATACTCTGAACCAGCTTGTTCGTACCATGCGCATGCGATGAAAGACAATTGTTGCAACGGCGTGTGTACAAATAAAGACATACCCGAGCAAGGTAAGTAGGCCCACAGTCAGTAATAGTTTACCCTTTAAACTTTGGGAGGAGCGCATACGTGTGGTTACTCCGCTTGCTGAAGAGTTTGCTGCATGGTGCGAATGGAGCTGTACCAATGGTCTTGAGGAAGCACAAAACGGTCAATAAGCAGGTTTTGGAGAATCTGCTTTCCCTGTGCTGAGGTGTGCATAGCGAGCAGGGCATGTTGAATGGCTTCTCTACGTTCCTGCGGCATGCTGGAGGCGGCAACAACAGGAGGAATGCCATACGCTTCAGACTTATGAATGATGCGCGTTTTAGCTGTCAGTTCTGAATTGTTGTGTTGGTAAAAGTCCCATATAAGGCTGTCAACCGCCGCCCCGTCTACCAAACCTTTTGCTACAGCAAAGATGGAGTTATCGTGGCTGTAGGTAAAAAGAGTCTCTTTGAAAAAATGTTCAGGTGTAAGCCCTTTTTGTTGTAGCCAGTAACGGGGTACAAGGGAGCCTGTGTTGGAGTCTGGGTCGGTAAAGGCAAACGTTTTCCCCTGCAAGTCATTGAGCTGTTTTAGGGCACTATCCTTGTGCACAATAAGGTACGACTTATAGGTATGCTGCCCCTGTACCTGGGGGGTGCTTAGCAGGTGGAGTGGGTGTTGTTCAGTTCCTGTCACATAGGGCCCGGAACAGATAAAAGCGAGGTCAATTTCTCCTGCTATGAGCAAGGTGTTTACTTCAGCATAGGTTTTGCGCTGTACAAGTTCAACATTGGCGTTAATGGATTCACCAAGGTAGCGCAGAAGTTGCTGGTAATATACTTCTGTATCGCGGGGGGAAATCATAGCACCAACAGCAACTTTGAGTGTTGGTAATGAGGTGTGTGGGGGGGATGTTCCTTCAGAAACGGCAGGAACAGGCTTGTTCTTTTGCAAAACAGGGATATTGGCAGTTTCCTGATGAAGAAGGACAAAGGGAACCGCAAGGAGGCATAGCACAACAACGGCAAGGGCGATTTTATAATGATATGTATCTATTTTTATAGGGCTTGCCTGAGAAAAAGGTGCCTGGAATGGTAGTTTTGTCTGCTGTTAAATGCGTAGATGCTACCAAGTATCATACCGCATAACAAAAGGAGCCGCTACAAAATAGAGTGAAATGAAAATGGCAATTATTCCAGCGACTTTGTGTCCAGCCAAAATGGTAAATAGTTCTCTACAGGTAAAGGTAGGAAGTACAGGAAGCCCTACGCTGCTGTTTGCTCACAAGAAGGGGAGGGGGCAGGTTTTGCCCTGTTTTAGCCCGGAACATGCGCCGGACAGCGGACAAAAAAACGCCGTTACAAGCTACTGCTTGTAACGGCGTTAAATTCACTTGGTGCCGAGGGCGGGACTCGAACCCGCACAGACATAGTCCGCTACCCCCTCAAGATAGTGTGTCTACCAATTCCACCACCTCGGCGTGAGAAAAGGCTTATAGCTCGTTTGCCAGGGGGAGGCAAGTGTTTTTTTCCGTTTTGAGATTTTTTTACATGAATCTCTTTGTATCAAAGAATATTGCAAAAGAATTTTTGGTCGTTTACGAGAAAGCGGGAGCTTCAAAATGCACGAACAGGGCGAGCGTTTTTTCAGTAAAAGTACTCTTTTTGGTTTGTTAGGGGTATTTCGTTCAGCCTGTCCAGAGCGGAGCCGGGCGAAAAAAGTACCCGAAATACAGTGTTGTTATGGTCTCCACCAGCCCGTTGCTTCCACGGAGCCGGGTAAACATTCTGCCCGATTGTGTTCAGTGTTTCTTTGTGGTATCTTCTGCAACCATTCCGTTATCAGGCAGTTTTACTGCATGTGCTTTTGCCCATGGGGTGTGCAAAGGCTTGGGGGCAACATTTGGTGGCAGCAGTATGCTGATGAAAAATTACTATGAATAATCCGTTGAAGAAATTTGGCTATGCTATTGAAAACTTGCTTGGGCAGGTTGGTTTGGGCATGCGCGCCAAGCTGATTCTGTTATTTGTTGTTATCAAGGTATTGCCCCTTGTGTTGTTGGCCTTGCTTGCTTGGCACCAGGCCTTGTTGTTGGGGGCGGACATGCGCCAGCAGGCAAAAGACCTGGCAGATTCCGCCCATGAAGCGCTTATGGAAACGGCTTCGGTTTCCGTAGGTGACGCCATGAAAGCGCTGGATGACAGGGCAAGGGAAGGGCTGGAACGTCTTTCTACAGATACTGCCCAAAGGGTTGCCCAATTTTTGTATGAGCGGGACGGCGACATCAAGGTGGCGGCCCAGCTTGTTCCTTCCCAAGAACGGTATGAACAATTTTTAGCCGGAAAAAGTGCCCAGCTTGTGCGGCCGGGGCAGTGGGAGCTGCGGCCAGACAAAACTGGCTGGCAGCCCGCTACTTCAATATCGGAAGGACAGAACATCACTTCCACCCTGGAAGAAAATGCTACAAACTTTCATTATCGCCCGGCAGATCCGTTAACCCGTGAAAACAGACCGCTATACCTGGAGATGACGTTTATTGACCTTGAGGGCAATGAAAAGGTGAAGGTAACGTCTTCCCCGCGCATGACGCAGGAACTGCGTAACGTGGCAGACCGGCACAACACGTTCATTAAGGCGGAAACGTATTTTGATGAGTTGCGTGGGTTGCAGCCAGGCGAAATATATGTTTCCGAGGTTGTTGGGGCATATGTTGGCTCACGCGTTATTGGCAGCTATACCCCGGAAAATGCCGCCAAAGCAGGCGAGCCTTTTGCCCCGGAACAGTCAGCCTTTGCTGGGAAAGAGAACCCCATGGGCAAGCGCTTTAAGGGGTTAGTGCGCTGGGCAACACCTGTGGTGCAGGAAGGAAAGGTGGTGGGCTTTGTTACCCTGGCCCTGGACCACGACCACATTATGGAGTTCACTGCCCGCATTACCCCTACCAACCAGCGGTATACAGAAATTCCAGATGCTTCTGAGGGGAACTATGCCTTTATTTGGGATTATAAAGGCCGTAACATTGTTCACCCCCGGCATTTTTCCATAGTGGGTTACAACCCGGAAACCGGGCTGCCTGAAGTGCCGTGGCTGGAATCTTCTCTTTATGAAGCATGGCAGGCCAGTGGCAAGGAGTATGCGGCGTTTATTCAAGATGAACCTGAATTTCTTGAACAGAGCAATGCCAAAAAGCCTGCTGCAGAACTCACGCGCCAAGGCAAAGTAGGCCTGGACTGCCGCTACCTGAATTTTGCCGCCCAGTGTACCGGGTGGATGGACTTGACACGCCAGGGGGGCTCTGGTTCGTTCCAGATTTTATGGAGCGATTTATGGAAAATTAATACGGCTGCCGCTATTCCTTACTATACTTCCCGTTATGCTAATTCCCCCCGCGGGTTTGGCTTTGTTACCATTGGGGCAGGGCTTGACTACTTTCACCGGCCTGCCAATGAAACCAAGAATGTTATTGAAACCATCATTCGCCAAACCACCCTGTATTCCGCCATATTGCTTGCCGAGGCGGAAAAAGCCATTCAGCGCAACATGATGCAAACCGCTGTCCGGCTGAGTGTTTCCACCCTCCTTATGGGGGTGGTGGTGGTGCTTATTGCGGTGTGGATGGCCTCCATGTTCACCCGCAGTATAACCCGCCTGGTGAAGGGGTTTGCCCGCTTCCGTTCAGGGGAATGGCAATTCCGTTTTCACACCAAGGCCAAAGACGAACTGGGCGCCCTTGCCAATGCGTTTGATGACATGGCCGACAGCGTTGTGAAAAGCGTGCAAGGCACACTTGTTATTACAGACCTTGAGGGCAACACTATTTATGCCAATGCCGTGGCCCTGCGCCACATGGGAAAGCAGCTAGATGAGGTTATTGGCAAGGCCTATGCCGACTACGGCATATTTCCTGTGGGTTCTGCCTGCGACCCTATTTTGGCCTTGCAGGAAGGGCGTGATGCGGATTCCATGTATCTTGCTTCAGCAGACAGGTACTTTAAGCCACGGGCAGAATATTTTTTGAACAGGCATGGGGAACGCATCGGCTTTATTGTGTCTTCCACCGACGTAACCGAATTGGCAGAAGAGCGGCATAAAACCGAAGAACAGCGCATGCTTCTGGACACAATTTTTTCTTCAAGCCCGGACGTTATTTGGTATATGGACCCACAAGGCCGCTACCTTGCGGTGAACCCGCGTTTTGCTTCCTTTACCGGGCTTGAACCCCAGGGCACCCTTGGACGGCGGTCTTTTGAGGTGTTTCCCCTAGAACGCGGGCTGGAATTTGCCCGTAACGACATGGAAGCGCTGGAAAGCCGTGTGCCCACCTATGCGGAAGAAGTGGTGATGTTTGCCGACGGGCACGAAGAAACACTGGATTCGGTGCGTATTCCCCTGTTTGATGGGGCATCAAACTTTATTGGCATTATTGGCTTTGCCAGAGACGTTTCCCGCAGGGTGTTTGTGGAGAAACAACTGCGCGACACCCAGTTGGAACTGGAACGCACCGCAGCAGATGCCCAAATGGCCAATGCTTCCAAAAGCGAATTTCTTGCGCGTATGAGCCATGAAATTCGTACCCCCATGAACGCCATTATTGGCATGAGCAATATTGTGCAAACAAAACTTGCCAACCCCCAGCATGATGTGCAGGAACTGCGGGCGCATGTGCGGCAAATTGAGGTTTCTTCCCAGCACTTGTTGGGGCTGCTCAACGATATTTTGGATATTTCCAAGATAGAGGCGGGCAAGCTTGTCCTCTCCCGCGAGCCGTTCCACCTGGGCAAACTTGTGCAAAGTGTATTGGATATTATTCAGCCGCGCTGCACAGAAAAAAATATTCGCCTGCAAAGTGATGTTGCCCTGCAACTCCCTTACTTTAGCAATGACGCCTTGCGCCTTCGCCAGGTGCTTATTAACTTGCTGGGCAATGCGGTAAAGTTTACGCCGGAATGCGGGGCCATAACCCTTGGGGTTTCCGAACTGATCCGGGAAAATGGCAAGGCGCTGGTGCGCTTTACTGTTATGGATACGGGGATAGGCATTTCAGAACACGCCCAAAAGAAGTTATTCACCCCATTTGTGCAGGCAGATGCCAACATAGCCCATAGTTACGGTGGCACAGGGCTTGGGCTTTCCATCAGCCGGCGCATTGTCAACCTTATGGGAAGTGACATTGCCCTTGAAAGCAAGGAAGGCCAGGGCAGTACATTCAGCTTTGACGTGTGGTTTGATGAAGCAGAGGCCATTGCCGTTGAAGAACATTCCAGCCTGGAACAGCTTTCTGTGAAAGGGCGCCGAATACTGCTTGTGGATGACGTGGACATTAACAGGCTTATTGTAACAGAACAGCTTGCCAGTTTGGAACTTGAAATTGACGAGGCAATAGACGGCATAGAGGCGGTGGAAGCATTTGTGCAGCACCCGCCGCAGTATTACGACCTGATTTTAATGGATGTGCAAATGCCTTTGCTGGATGGGTACGCTGCCACCCAACAAATTCGGGAAAGTGGCAAAGAAGACGCCTCTACGGTGCCCATTGTGGCAATGACAGCCAACGCCTTCAAGGAAGATGTGGATAAAGCCATTTCCATTGGCATGAATGCCCACCTGGCAAAGCCCATTGACCTGGAAAAGATGATGGAGGTACTGTCGCGCTTTTTAGCCCCTCAGGCAGGCAAGCAATAGTTTTGAAGAACGCTGAATAAGGCAGCGTTTTTCTGCAATGCAGTGCAAAAGAAGCATCCCGGTGGGTTACCCCACCGGGATGCTTCTTTTACAAGACCACTGCAAAACTGCGTTTTGCGTGCTTTTGTCATCATGTTTCGCTCTGCCTGCGCAGACCGAAACATAATCTTGTACTGATGGTCAGGAACACATGTGACCATGTTGCCCGATGTGGCACCAAGGCATATCTATTGCGGTTGTGCGGAGGCGGTAACCTTTGGAGGCTAGGGCTGCCTTGGTGCCACACGTGGGCTATATGTAATACGGCATTTCCTGTAAGGCCGCACCGCCGTTTAATAATGCGACCTTATGCGGGGAAGGACCCGCTGTGGGGAGGACTGAGGAGCGCCCAGGTGCGCTTTGAACTTTACGAATATATATATTCTCAAAGTTCATATGAGCTAGACGCTTGGAAGCCGCACCTGAACAGGCCGGAGCAGCATGTGTACAGGTGCGAGTACCTGTGTGGGAATGCTGCCCTTGAGCGGCAGGGGGGAAGTGCATGGGTAGTATCAGTGCTGCAAGGTTAGCTTCAGACTGATGCTCCCTCCGGGCCAGGCCCGCAGTAAGAGGCACTTCATGAGAAAACTGTAAATACTTTGCACTCGTTGTTAATATTCTTGGGTATCCCATTCTCGGTTGCATTCTCGTTGTATGAGTAAGGCACAGCAGAAGAGAATAATGGCCGAGAAGGTGAATGAGCCGATAACCCTGCGGATGAAAAGCCCCAAGGCCAGTGTGTTGTGCCCAGCCGATGCCAGCAATACCATAGCGGGGGGAAGCAGCACCACCAGGACCCTTAGGAACACAAGGCGCAAGCTTAACCGAAAGGTAAGCAGGCACGGTTGTCCCTGTAAAAACCATTTACCCAGGAATACACTGCCTGCAGCTATGAGCAGGGAATCTGCCATGGAAAACAGGAAGTTTTCCATGCCCAGCAAGGGGACCCGGCCCAAAAGCAGAAAAGCCACTGATAACAGAGCATTGCGCCACCCACCAAGTAGTCCTGACCAGAAAACAAAGTCTGTATATACATGGATAGGGGCTGAACCATTCTGCATATGTTCGGACAATAGGTTCAAGCAAAGCCCGGTAATCCCCAGAATACTCCCCAAAATCAGATGATTGCGAGCGTCAAGCACGGCTTCACGCCGCATGGTAAGCAACATGGCAAAAGAGCCAATAAGAACAGCAGCCTGTAGTGAAACGTGGGGAACCATGGCAATGGCCTCTTTGGCTCCACTTTCAAGGTGCATTATCCATTCCATGGTAACACCTCCCGTACCTTTTAAGAGCAATCACCAAATGAAATGATTGCATTGCTCTTCAAGGATTTTTTCGAAGTGCAGGCAAAAGCGCGATTTTTTTTGAGTGGGGTGTTAGTCCCCCCAGCCGCGCCTTGGTGCAAACTGTGTGCTTTGAACATGTGCACTGTGGTGGCTAAGTCTTTTTGCAACACCACTGTGTTTTTTCAAGGCACGTTACGCTTGCTGCTTGCATAGTGTGCTCGCTTGTACTTTGCGTGTCTGTTAAGGAGCATTCAACATAAAAAAAATGTATTTTGCAATATTCACAAACGAAGATTTTGCGTAAATAATCCATTCAACAAATATGAGTATTGGCTGAAGTCGTTGGGAGGCAATGGTTAATTTTGCAACAATTATGGAACTATTTTACAATTTCCTGTACGTATTTTTACCGAACAAGCCATAGCCAATGAATGCATATATGAGAAAGATTCTTATTACATGTTTGTATGTGGTGGAGCAGCAATATATTTTCAAGGAATTTTTGCAGTCGTGGTTGTGTGTGCAATAGAACAGACCCAAAAGAATGGCAAATAAACGGCAATGAGTTGTATTTTATATATTATCAAGAAGAAATCAAAATATTATCTAGATAAAGTCTAGAGATTTGGCCATGCACCAAAAATACCTTGAGCATGCGTGCAGTTGGCAGGCTGAGATGTATTTTAGAGAGCCATAAGAGGGGGTGAATCAAAGAGTGGCTTACTGGCGAACAAAGCTCGCCAGTAAGCCACTCTTGCAAGTGTGAACTGGTTTGGCTAAGGCACTTTCATTTTGAAATTGCTTGGTGGAGGTAAGCATTACTTTCGTGGAAGGGCCATGTCGTTACGAGCCCTGTTTTCTCCACTTGCGTAGTGTTGCGAACAGTACCTGGGGGTCTATTGGCTTGGTAATGTGGTCATTCATGCCGCTTTGCAGGCTTGCCTCATAGTCGCCCACCATGGCGTGGGCTGTCATGGCAATAATGGGCAAGGTGGCATGGGCGGGGTTCTTCCTAATGTGCCGTGTGGCGGTAAGTCCATCCATTTCCGGCATTTGAATATCCATAAGAATAAGGTCGTATGTGCCTTTTTCCAGGGCTTCCAGGGCTTCTCGCCCGTTATTGGCTACATGGGCCTGAATGCTTTTGCTTTCCAGGTAATCCAGGGCAATCATCTGGTTTATGTCGTTATCTTCTGTTAGCAGCACACGCAGCCCGGCAAGGTCTTCAAAGGTGTCTTTTTCCTTGTCATTTGGGGGGCTTTGGGTGTTGCCTTGCAATGTTGCCTCGGCTGCTGCCAGGGCGTCAGGCAGGAGCCCACTCTGGTGAGCAGGGCTTTCTGTCGCAATTGTAAACATGGCGGTAAAGGAAAAAGTGCTGCCCTGGCCCGCAGTGCTTTCACACTGAATGGTGCCCCCCATAAGTTCCACAAGGCTGCGGCTTATGGCCAGGCCAAGGCCTGTGCCCCCATACTTGCGGGTGGTGGAAGAATCGGCCTGGGTAAAGGGAGTAAACAGTGAATTAATTTGCTCTTGTTGCAGACCAATACCGGTGTCTTGTACGGAAAAGCGCAGGCAAATGGCTTCGTCCGGGGTGGCGGGGGGGGTGTGCAGGGAAACAGCAACATGCACGCTGCCGTTTTGGGTAAACTTAATGGCATTGCTGGAAAGGTTCAGCAGTACCTGTTCCAGGCGCAGGGGGTCGCCCACAAGGTTAGCGGGCACTTCCTGGGCAATGGTGGTGGTAAAGGAAAGGTCTTTGTCTTTGGCCTGTTGGGATAGAATGTCCTGCATTTGTCCCATAATGGCTGGAAGGGAAAACGACGTGTTTTCCAGCACAAGCTTGCCAGCTTCTATTTTGGAAAAATCCAGAATATCATTAATAATGTGCAGCAACAGTTTGGCAGAATATTCGGCCTTTTGTACATACAGGGCTTGCTTTTCTGTCAGCTCGGTTTCGGCAAGAATGTGGGTCATGCCCAAAATGGCATTCATGGGGGTGCGAATTTCATGGCTCATGTTGGCAAGAAATTCGCTTTTGGCCTGTGCGTTTTTTTCCGCCAAATCGCGGGCAAGGCGAAGTTGTTCCTCTTTTTTCTGCATTTCTGCCAACATGGCTTTCAGTTCCCGCAGGTCGCGGGTGTAGCCCAGTACCACCGTTTCTTCACTGCGTTTTCCCCTTATCAGGGTTATTTCTGCGGGAACAGGGTCTCCATTAAGTTTTTGGTGCATCCATTCAAAGGTTACCCGGCCCTTGGCAAAGGCTGTTTGAATATATTCGTAGGCCATCTCAGCGGTAGGTCTGCCGCAAGGCTGAAATTCGGGCGAGAGTTCAAAAAACCGGTCAAGGTATTCCTGCTTGTTGGCTAGGTCGAACAGGCGTGGCGCTTCTGCGTTGCAGTCTATGTTTTCCAGCCGTTCATTCCAAAAGTTGCAGCACATGGGGTTTGCATCAAGCATTATTTGGGTGCGTTCTTCTGCTTCCATAAGCTTCACGCTGGAAAGCATGGCAGCCAGGTAAATGCTCACTGCCTGCACGGTTTCCACATCGCTATGGCCCAATTGCGGCAAAAAAGGCAGTTCTTCGGCGATTCTTCCGGTAATGAGCAGGGCAGCTATTTCGCCTTCCGCCAGCACAGGGACCGTAATAAAGTAGGGCAGCCCCAAGGCTTTGCGCAGGGGGGCTTCCAGGCTGGCAGGGCTTTGGCTGGTTACCAGCATTGGTTTTGCTTTGTCCAGCAATGAAGGAGCAATGGAAAGGGGCATTCCCGTAAGTCGCTTTGCCTCAGCTTCATCATAGCCATGCACCATGGCCACCTCAAAGTGGCCAGGTGTTTTTGCGGGGGTAAGCACCACGGTGCGCTGCATGTCCAGGGCGGAGTTTATGCGCTCGCTCACAGAGGCAAATAACGTTGTTTGGTCTGCTCTGTGCCCAAGCCGGGCAGAAAGTTCTGCCATTAGGTGAAAGCCCCGGCGTTTTTGTTCCAGTTCATGGCGCAGGGCAACGGCTTGCAGATCAAGCTGAAGAATTTTGCCAATGTTGCTTTGTGCACATTGGCGTAAATAGTGCAACTCTTGCTGCATTTCTTCCAGTTCTTGGGCGGGAATGGATATCATATTGTTCTTGTTCATATAGGTACACTCAGCAGACAGAAAACGCCTGTCCAGTCAAGGCCCCGTGGACGTCCTTCCATAGGGGCAATTTCAACACCTGTATACAGGCCCAGCAAGGGAGCTCTGCCTGCCACAGCGTGTTGTACAACTTCTGCATCTTCATGTTTCAGGCCGGAATAGGCAGCGGCACGGCCTGCACAGTTAATGTACAGGGCCAGCACTGGTTTGCGGTGCTGTACCCCTTGAAACAGAGCTTCTATTCTAGGGGGAATGTACCCATGGTCTTCACCATTACGGTACATAATTTGAAATTCTGTGCCGGCAACCATGTCTGGTTCAAACATAACAATGCCGTTGCGCTGCAAGTCCAGCCCAAGACAAAGGCGGCTTGCATAATGTTCTTCCGCAAATTCTTGCCACTTGCCTTTGCTGCCTACCCCAAAAAGGAGGAAAAAGGGGTAGGCTTCTTGGGGAATGGCAGCCCCAAGCAGGGAACGCAAAAATGGTAAGGCAGGCTGGCCGTTAATTTCAAGAATGGTTTGTCCCTCTGCCTTGGTCACAGTGTAATAGCCTGTTCCGGGCCGGCACCCATGCATTATGGCAAAGTCAACCTGCACTTCAGGGGAAAACGCCAGCCCCAGGGCTGTGTGTTGCTGTGTGCCGCTGCCTGTCCATTGCTGTGTGGGCGTGCCAATAAAGTCGCCCTGCATGCCTGCCCCAAACAGAGGGGGGAAAAAGCCCAGGCCCTGTTCAAGCCCTGCCAGCAGGGAAGTAGCCATAATCATGCGCAGGCCCTGGTCTGTTTTTACCAGGGCATCATAGAAAAGGAAAAAGGGGGTTTGGGGGGTTATGCCGCGGGCCAGCATTGCCCTGCCAAGGCGCATACCTGCTTCTGTTTCCCCTGCAGTGAGGTTTTCTTCCACAAACATCTGGTATTTTTCCTGCTGTAACCAAATGGCCGCCACGCCCACCTGTTCACCCGCATAGCCAAACTGGGTGTTGGTTATTATGCCAACTGCGCTGCCCCCTATTATGGGCACCCCTTCCCCCACCACAGCCGCCACGGCACTACGTAAATGAGTAGCGTTATGGCGGGCCGTAGCGAAGAGCAACACAAGGCTGCAAGGCCCATGTTTCTTTTGCCCGGCAAGGGCCTGCACAGCAGCCTCGGTACCTGCGGCAGTGCTGCCAGGAAGTTCGCTGTAGCCAACGCCTACATGCATTTGGATATCTCCCCTTTACGCAAGGTGTTGCCTGAACTTGCGGGGTGCTATGGGTATGAAGGATAATTGACACAGTGGAGGGCCTGTATGGAAATAAGACGTAAGAAGATAATGGCAAGGGCCGCGTAGCACAACTGGAGTGTGCAGCAGGGTCTTTTTTTAGAGAAACGCCGCAGTTGTATTCCGTGCTTTCCTATGTACATAGCATAGCTTTTCAGACGAAGGAAGTATAAAGCATGGGGGGTGCTGTATAGAATGGAAGGGGCTTCTAAACCAAAAAAAGGAAGCCTGTGGCAGGCTTCCCCGGGTACTGTGCAGGCACCGGTGATTAATTAAAATGATAACGAAACCAGGTAAACAGTACGTTGCCGTGGTTATACCGTTCAGGAATGTAGGTTGCCTGAATAGCCACATTTTTGTACTGCATGCTGACAATGGGGAGCGCACCGGGTAAGGGAATGTAGTGGTATTCATGACGGGCGGTTATGCCTGCGGTAAAGCCAAGGCCCAGGGAAAAGTCTTCGAACACTTTCCAGTTTTTTATATAGGCGTAGCCTACAATGGGTTGGAAGCGGTCGTTGGAATCCATAAAGCCCATGGTGTACAGGGAATGCTGGTCGCCGTCTTCATCAAAATACGACTTGCCAAAACCGCCGCCCCAGGGGTGTTCGTTGAATTTTTCCGCTTCCCCCGTGTGGTACATGAATCTGTTGTGCCAGGCGTAGGCAGGCACGTACACGTCCCATTTGCCATTTTCCCAAATGTTGGAAAAACGTTGCCCGATACGGGTGAGCAGGGAAGGGCTTTCCCCTTCGGCGGCTTCTGCAGCAGGCAACGTATAGGTTGTTTCAGGAGCGGCAGGTGCGGAACCCGGCGCGTTGTCTACAGGTCCTGGTGCGCTGGCTGTGGCAGCAGGTACGGCAACTGTGGGCTGTTTTCCTGCTCCTTGGGGCATGGCGGCATTAACCGGGGCAGTATGCAGGCAGGCAAGCAGGGTGCATGCGGTCAACACTACTTTGCAGGAAAAACACAATGATACCAAAAAAAGACGCATAGGGTTGCTCCAACCATATAAGCGATGAAAAATAGGCGGCATGGCCGCACCACGTTTATTTAAACGGAAAAAAAATCCATGGCAAGAGGTAGAATGGGGATGCTGTATTTTTTTTATGTGCCTTAAGGACAGACTGCGAAAATGGCGTTTCCTCAAAAATAAATTCTTTACAGAACAGGGTTCCTGTGGCATCAATGGCCCTCTGGCACGGCATATGCCCAACCAGAACACTACCTGCACCAGATGTGGGTTCCCGTGGGGTTGTAGCTCAGTTGGGAGAGCGCTTGAATGGCATTCAAGAGGTCGTGGGTTCAATTCCCTCCAGCTCCACCAGAAAATTTAAGGATTCCGTAGCAATACGGAGTCCTTTTTTTTTGTGCGTGTGGGGCAGGGTACGGTCTATGACCCAAATATGACTTTTACTTTGGTCAATGAGGGTTGGTGGGAATATAAATAGAAGCGATTGAATAAAAAGAGGCGGCCCCCGAAGGGAACCGCCAAATCTTACGGTGTTCTGCCCGTGGGCAAAACACTTGTTATAGTTGCCTAACCAAATGAATCCTGCTAGAGATTAATTGTATAGATAAAAAAATAATTACACCGAACATCTCGTGTTGTCAACTTTATTATACGGAGAAGCACATGCCCCAATATTATCGGTATATTCTTGGCATAGACCTTGGCATAGCATCCACTGGCACTGCCCTTGTATTGGTTGGACCGAATAATGAATTTTTAAAAATACTTGATATGGGGGTACGTACTTTTATCACTCCCGATGGTGCTTCTGAAAGGCGCGGTAAACGCATGGAGCGTAAACACACACGGCGCAAACGCCAGCGTCTTAGCCGGGTGCGTCTTGTACTGCAAGCTTTGGGCTTGCTCCCTGCTGCCGAGCAAGAAATGCACACACTTACCCTGGCAAACCCTTACCAGTTGCGGGCTAACGCCGTGCAGGGGAAACTGGAAAATATAGCAGAGCTCGGCCGCTGCTGCCTGCACATGGCAAAGTTTCGGGGGGCTGGCTTTTTAACCCAGCAAGAAGAAGCAATGGAAGCCGGGCATACGCTTGCTGCACCAGAACTTACCGCAGAAGCAGCACCAGTAACCGCAACGGCAAAAAAGGGTGCTGCCCCCAAAAAAGACACCCAAAAAACAGCCAGCGCCTACCGTAAGCTTGAAGAAGTGCTGGGGGGCACAGGGCAAACCATTTCGTCTTTTTTTGTGCAACGCCTCAATAATGGCAACCCGGTGCGCCGCCGTAAGTTTCACCTTGGCACAGGCAACAATGGCACAGCGGAAACGGGTTACGCTGCACTGGCAGGCACAAAGGAAGTGGAGTACGCGGTACCTCGTTTTTTGGTGAAGGAGGAGTTCCGGCGCATGTGGGCCACCCAGCGCCAGCATTACCCCCACCTTACGCCAGCCATGGAAGAAGCGGTGTATGACGCCATTTTTCAAGATGCACCCCATGCCCCGTATGCCACAGGCAACTGTACCTTTGTGCCGGGGGAAAAACGCCTGCCCCGTATGCACCGCCTAAGTGAAACGCGCCGCATTTATGAGCAAATTAACCACATACGCTACTCCACACCGGAAGGGGAGCGTTTTTTAACTAAGCCCGTGCGCGATGCATTGGTTACCAAGGCCCTGCACCAGGGTGTTGCCCTTACCAAAACAGAACTGCGTAAAACCATAAGCGCCCTGACAAACGAAAAAGTGCTGGGGGTGAACCTTGCGGACGAGGTAAAAAGCATTCAGCCTTTTTCCCATATCAAAGCATTTGCCAATGTTCCGGCCTGGGCCACGTTCAGCCAGCAGGAACAAGACAGTATTATAGACTTTATTGCAGAGCCCGCCATTGACCCGCAAGACCCCGCCAGTGTTCTATACCCGGAGGATGCTCTTCTGGCACTTTTGTGCCAGAAACTCCAGATGCAAGGGCCGCAAGCAGAAGCTGTGGCAAGCCAGGTTATGGCGGCGCTGCCACAGGGCAGAAGCAACCTTGGCATAACCGCCACACGACAAATTATTGAAAAATTGCGTGAGGGGTATGAAGAGGCGGTGCCGGACGAAACTGGTGCACCATGCCTTGTGTGGCGGCCCCACACGCACCGTTCCGCGGCAGATGCCTGCGCGTTTATGGCAGAAGCGGAACGCATTCGAGCCATTGGTGGCAACTACCCGCTGTTGCCCTATTATGCAGAAATATTGCAGCAGGATGTAACCCCTATTCACCCGTGGCACAAGCACACAGCAGCGGAAGAAGAACGGGAGCAGGGGCGCGTGCCCAACCCCGTGGTGCATGTGGTGCTGAACCAGTTGCGTAAAGTTGTGAATGAAATTATTGGCCTGTATGGCAAGCCCCAGCGCATTCATGTGGAACTGGCAAGGGAACTTGGCCTTTCCGCCAAAAAACGTGATGAGTTGATTAAAGAAATGCAGAAAAATGAGCGGGAAAATGAAGCTATTCACCGCGAACTGGCAGAGCTGCACCTTGCCCCGAGCAAGCGAAACCGCACTAAATACAAGCTGTGGTTGCAGCAGGGTAAGCGCAGCTTGTTCACTTTACAGGAAATTGAAGCCAGCGACATTGCTGCCTGCGAAATTGAGCACCTTATTCCCCGTTCACACGGGGGTACCAACACCTTCATGAACCTGTGCCTTGTGCCTGATGCGGAAAACAAGGCCAAGGGCGAACAGTTCCCTTACGATGTTATTCAAAAGCTAGCCAAAGATAAGTGGAGTGAAATCAGTAAAATTATTCACGACCCCAAGTTCCCCAAGGCAAAGGCCTGGCGCTTTGGGCCGGAAGCCGCTACCCGGTTTGGCGAAACAGGGGATGAAGAACAAACAGACCGTCGCCTTACAGACACCCGCTACATGGCAAAACTGGCCACCCGGTACTTGCATGCTGTGTGCCCGGATATTGTTCCGGTAAAAGGGGGCACCACGGCGGCATTGCGCCGCTACTGGGGTTTGGAAGGGCTTGAATATGAATTGCTTGGCGTACCTGTAACAAAAGACATAGTGGACCCGGAAACAGGTGAGGTGCACATAAACCCCGCCACTGGCTACCCCGCCCACAACCCGCTATGGGCCGCAAAGCCACGCATAGACCACCGCCACCACGCGCTGGATGCCCTGGTTACCGCCTGCACCACAAGGGCTATGGTTAAAAAAATGGTAGAGCAGGAAAAAGCTGGCCAGCGCATTAGCGAATTTCCACAGCCGTTTGGTGACAGTACCGCCCATTTTCGGCACCACGTGCAAAACCATTTGTTGTGCGTTACTCCTTCCCCCAAGGCCGAACACGGCATGGCAGGGCAACTGCACGACGCCACAAAATACCGTATTTTGCCAGAACCGGAAGGAAAACCAGCCAAAGAAGGCGAGTTCACCATACGCTTCAGCCGTGCCCTGAGTAAAATTACGAGCTATAACGACATTGCAAACATTGTGTTTAATACCAAAACAATACCCCTTGCCACGCCACAGGCCCAGCAAGCTTACCAGCAATGCCTGCACATTGTGCAGGTAATTAACAACCATTTGCCAGAGGCAGAACAAGCCTTGCACAGGGCACAACAGGAAGCTGCCGAAAATGGCAAGCCTGTGCGGGCATTACCTGCAAAGGTGCAGGAAGCAAACACCGTAAGCATGGCTATTCAGCTTGCGCAAACAAAAGGGTTGCTTGGGGCAACGTACCCCTGTTTGGCACGCAAGTCTTTAGTGGGCATAAACCGCGCCTTGCAATTTGGCTATGAACCCAAAAACAACTACCGCACCGACTTTTTTGTGGATAGTAAAGGCAAGGTGGGTTGGGAGTGCATACGGCGCATAGATATAAACAACCCCGAGTTTGTACCGCAATGGAAAAAAGATGGATACAAGCGGCTGTGGGGCCTGTGTAACGGCGACGTGCTGGAAGTGCTGCCTACCCCGGCCCTGCATGAACAACTGGGGCCACTGCTGCCCAAGGGGCCAGTCTTCTTTGTGGTGCAAAAAATGAGCAATGGAAGGCTGCAGTGCAACTTGCTGCACGACGCCCGCGCCCTGGATGGCTCAAACCAGGCCGTGCAGGCCGGGTTGACCAAACACCCGGCATATGCCCGGTGGACTACTGGAGAAAACGGACTGAGCTATTACTGCCAGTTGCAAGCCCGCAAAGTGGAGTTGACCCCGTTTGGGAAGATAGCGCGCAAGCACGCAAGGTTGTGGCATGGCAAGAAAATGGGCAAGAAACCATAAACGGCCAGGACATTACGAAATAATGTGGGTTGTTGTTATGTTTGACCTGCCCGTGAGCACAAAAATGGAAATGCGCCGGGCCACCCTGTTCAGAAACAGCCTGCTGGAGCTTGGCTTTAGCAGAAAGCAGTTTTCTGTGTACATGCGCCATGCCGCCAACCTGGAAAATGCCAAGCAACTGGCCCAAAAGGTAAAAAAATGCCTTGTGCCCAATGGCTATGTTTCTGTTTTGTATATTACAGACAGGCAATACGGCATGACAGAGAACTTTTTTGGCCCGGCAAAAGCCAAAAATGAGGGAGCGGAATTGGCAACGCACCAGCAGTTAATGTTATTTTAGCCGCTGTAATGCTATATGGCTTTAGGTCCAGCAGGAAAAGCAGGCAGGGCAAGTTTTATGGCCCCTTCGGTAAACGAAGCCGCCAGGGTTTGGGCCATAAGGTACGTTGCAGGAATAAAGTAATTTGTTCGTTGCAGCATGGCCACCTTTTGGTCGGTAAGGGAACACAGTATCCGCTTGTTTTTGGGGGTCAGTTCCGGCTCTGCTATTCCAGCCACAAGAGGTGCCACAAGTGCGTCTGCAAAGGGGCGCAGGGGTTCCATCAGGTCGTCTGCAAGGCAAAAGGCATTCAGCCTGTTGCAATGGTGCACCCCAAACAGGGGTAATAGCCCCGCCGCACACAAGGCCCGCACCATGCATGCCCGCACCACGGCATAGGCATAATTCAAAAAAGCGTTGGTGCCCGCCGCGCTTGCTTCACGCACAAAGCCCTTGCCAAGCAGGGCAGGCCAGTAAAGGCGGGCGGCGTTGGCTTCGTAATTATCGCTGTCGCCCGGCTTCACTTTTTGGCTGAATACCTCAATTCGTTCTGCCACCTTGCTGGCATGGGGGGCGTGCTGGCGCAGCACGGCCGCCTGGTTGCGCAGCTTTGCCTGCACAATGGTTTGCCAGAGGTTGTTTTTTAACGCAACAGAAGCCCCCACCTGGGCATGGGCTATGGCCTGCTGCTGGTAATGCACGGTTATGGGGGTAGCTATGGAAATGGGGGCGTATTGTTCGCCACAAATAATAACAGGAATATTTAATGCCCCAAGGCGGGAAAGAAACGACTTTGTGAGCGTGGCACCCTGTGCACTTATAATAAACGCTGTAATGGTATCAATGGGAATGCGCCCAAGCTCGGTTCCTTTTTCTTGCACCACAACAAAACCGCGCTCCGCATGAATGTAACGGCCTTCTTCGGAAACCTCAATTATCATGCCTGCCTCCTTGGGGATATGCAAAAGAGACTACTTTCCGCACGTGGGAAAGTAGTCTTTTTTTGCAATTTTTCTCCAAATAAATCAGCACATTGATTGCAA